>JBBSCB010000016.1:0-67630 GCA_038250675.1 Gemmatimonadales bacterium | reverse complement strand
TCGTTGTGATACTCGGGGTCGTTGATGTGGGGCAGGAACACCCGTTGGGGGTTGCTGCGCTAAACCCCGGCATTCCGATCAGAACTCCACTGCAGCGGCGTGCGCACGCCGTTCCGGTCGCCCAGATAGATGTTGTCCCCCATCCCGATCTCGTCGCCGTAGTAGATGATCGGGGTGCCCGGCAGGGAGAACAGCAGCGCGTTCATCAGCTCGATCCGGCGCCGGTTGCTGCTCAGCAGCGGGGCCAGGCGACGGCGGATGCCGAGGTTGATCCGCGCCTGCGGGTCGTGGGCGTACATCCGGTACATGTAGTCCCGGTCCTCGTCGGTGACCATCTCGAGCGTCAGCTCGTCGTGGTTGCGGAGAAAAATGGCCCACTGGCAGCTGGCCGGAATCGCCGGCGTCTGCTGCATGATGTCCACGATGGGGAATCGGTCCTCCATCTGCACCGCCATGAACAGCCGCGGCATGACCGGGAAGTGGAAGGCCATGTTGCACTCGTCGCCGTCGCCAAAGTAGGCCACCGCGTCCTCCGGCCACTGGTTGGCCTCGGCCAGCAGCATCCGCCCCGGATGGTTGTCGTCGACGTGCTGCCGCAGTTTCCGGAGAAAGGCGTGGGTCTCCGGCAGATTCTCGCAGTTGGTGCCCTCGCGCTCGTAGAGATAGGGTACGGCATCAAGCCGAAGCCCGTCCACGCCCATGCCGAGCCAGAAGTCCATCGCCGAGAGGACGGCCTTGTGGACGTCAGGGTTCTCGAAGTTGAGGTCCGGCTGATGCGAATAGAAGCGGTGCCAGTAGTACTGATTGGCCTCCGCGTCCCAGCTCCAGTTGGAGCGCTCGAAGTCCTTGAAGATGATGCGGGCCTCGGCGTAGCGGTCCGGGCTGTCGCTCCACACGTAGAAGTTGCGCGCCCGGCTGCCCGGCTTGGCGCGGCGCGCCCGCTGAAACCAGGGATGCTGGTCGGAGGTGTGGTTGATGACCAGCTCGGTGATGACCCGGAGGTCGCGGCGGTGGGCCTCGCGCAGAAAGGCGCGGAAGTCGTTCAGCGTGCCGTACGAGGGATGCACGTCGGTGTAGCTGGCAATGTCATAGCCGTCGTCCCGGAGCGGGGAGGGATAGAACGGCAGCAGCCAGAGCGCCGTGACTCCGAGGTCCTGCAGATAGTCGAGCTTTTCGGTCAGCCCCCGAAAGTCGCCGATCCCGTCGCTGTTGCTGTCGTGAAAGGCCTTGACGTGCACCTGATAGATGACCGCATCCTTGTACCACTCGCCGTCGCCGGTCACGCCTCGCCCCCAGGCGCGCCCAGCGTGGCAAGGCGCCAGATCCGCCCCGGCTCCGCGCTGGGATCGAGGGTGACCTCCCATGGCGTGGCGTCCAGGCGTTCAGAGACGCCCGTCGCGAGATCGGTCGCGTCCATTGCCTCGCCCAGGTCCACGGCCGCGGTGTGCGGCGCCGCCGGATCCACGTTGACCAGCACCAGCAGGTCATCCTCGCCGGCGACTTTCCGGTAACAGAGGACGTGCTCGTCACCGGTCGGCAGAAACTGAATGTTGTCGTAGCGCTGGAGGGCGGGATGCTCGCGGCGCAGGCGGTTCAGACGCATGAGATCCTCATCGAGACTGGGGCCACTGAAGTCGCGCGGGCGGACCTGGTATTTCTCGGAGTGCAGGTACTCCTCGCTGCCCACCCTGAGCGGCTCAGCCTCGAACAGTTCGAACCCGCTGTAAATCCCATAGATGGGCAGCAGCGTTGCCGCGAGCAGCAGCCGAATCCGGAACGCCGGCGGACCGCCCTGCTGGAGATACTCATGAAGAATGTCCGGCGTGTTGGCAAACAGATTGCCGCGGTAGTACTCGCGCATGGGCGTGGCGGTGAGCTCGGTGATGTAGCTCTCCAGCTCGCTCGCGCTATTGCGCCAGGTGAAGTAGGTGTAGGACTGGCTAAATCCCAGCTTGGCCAGCCGCTTCATCCGCTTGGGCCGGGTAAAGGCTTCGCTCAGGAACACCACGTCGGGGTGTTCGCCGTGGATCTCGCCGATCACCCACTCCCAGAACGAGAACGGCTTGGTGTGCGGGTTGTCCACCCGGAACGTCCGGACTCCCTCCCCGATCCAGAAGCGCAGAACATCCCGGCAGGCGTGCCACAGGCCGGCCCGGTCGTCGCACCAGAAATTGATCGGGAGGATATCCTCATATTTCTTGGGCGGGTTCTCGGCGTACTTGATGCTGCCGTCCGGGCGCACGAAGAACCACTCCGGATGCTCGCGCACCCACGGGTGGTCCGGCGAGCACTGCAGCGCGTAGTCGAGCGCTACTTCCATCCCCAGCGCCTCCGCGCGCTCCCGGAAAAAGCGAAAGTCCTCCAGCGTGCCCAGTTCCGGAGCCACCGCCATGTGCCCGCCCGCCGAGTCGCCGATGGCCCACGGACTGCCGGGGTCCGACGGGCCGGCCAGGAGCGTGTTGTTGGGTCCCTTGCGGTGGGTGTGCCCGATGGGGTGGATGGGCGGCAGGTAGACGACGTCGAATCCCAGCCCCGCCACGCGGTCCAGAGCCGCCGCCGCCGTGCGGAAGGTGCCGTGGCCGCCGGCGGCGCCAGGAAACGACCGCGGAAACATCTCGTACCACGCGGCAAACCCGGCCCGCGGCCGATCCACCCAGAGCGGGAGCGGGGCGGGCGCCCTGGTCAGACCCGGACGCGGACCGTATCGGGCCATCAGCTCGAGCAGGGGCGCCGCAGCGCCGGCGACGACCCGCTCCGCCTGCGGCGCAGCGGCACGGCGCAGCAGCGCCGCCGCCGAGTCGAGGGCCGTTCGGTCTCCGCCCCGTGCGTGCCGGGACGCGCCGTGGACCAGTTCGGCGCCCTCGAGCAGCTCGGATGCGACGTCCTGCCTCGCGTCGTGCTTCTTCTTCAGTTCGCCCCGCCATGTGGCAAAAGCGTCGATCCACGCTTCCACCGTGAATCGCCATCCCCCGGCCTGATCGACCGCGAACTCGCCATACCAGCGGTCATCGTCGAACTCGAATGCCATGGGCACGCTCCGCCATTCGTCATCGGCCGGACCGCGGTACAGCACCTGGGCAGCCAGGATGTCATGGCCATCCCGGAAGATGTCGGCACCGACCCGCACCACGTCGCCCGCCAGCCGCTTGGCGGAAAAGCGGCCGCAGTCGACGGCGGGCGTGAGGCATTCGATGACGAGGGTGGGTGGAGCGGAAGCGACAATCGGAGGGGCATCGGAGCGCAAGTTCATACGTTTCAACGTAGTCGGGGCGGCGGACCTCGCGCAAACCGAATACGGGCCGCTCGCGGCCTCCCCCGATGCTGTGCCCCGCAGTATCTTGGCCGGAGGCCGGACCGGGCGTGGTGGCAGAGTGGTTGAATGCAGCGGTCTTGAAAACCGCCGTACCTTCACGGGTACCGTGAGTTCGAATCTCACCCACGCCGTCGTCAGGCCGGCATTTCCATGACACCAGGTATCCCCCCGGCGGCGTCGCATTTGCGCGGCGCCCGTGCGGGACGACTTGGCTCGCGCCGGTCCCAGGCGCGTTCCTGGTCGATCCGCTCTCGCAGTGGCCGCGGCGGGCCCGTGCATCGCCACCGCGTCTAGCGACTCCGCTTGGAAGCATGTCCACTCCACGGGGGATCTTGACGATGCGCCGCCTCTCGGTATTCTCGGCTAGCATGGTGCTGTCGCTGCTTGCTGTTCCAGCACTGCGACCGCCACTTGCGGCACAAACGTCATCGCCCGGTCGAAGTCTGGCGTTTTCCGGTCACCGGATCGACAGCCGACTGCTCGCTGTCGACTCCGCCCCCACACTGAAGGCTCTCCCGGTCGGCATATCCCGTCGGATCACCATGATGGGGGGATGCGAAACCGAACCTACTGGCGGGAGGGCGCGGTGATCGGCGGGGCGGTGTTCGCAACGCGACGCTTGGTGGCGCTGCGCTCGGCGCCGTGACCGGTGCCTTGATCGGAGGCTTGATTTCGCATCGAGCTTCGCCCCGAGAGCCCCGGCCGGCGCCGTAGCTGGTTCACCCACGCCGTCGTCAGGCCGTGCGCTTGGAGTACTGGTGCACCGCGAGCCAGAGGACGCCCACCGCAAACCCGCTCAGGATCGCCATCGGCCGCGCAATCTCGGCCGGCCCCGCCCCCTTCAGCAGGATTGCTCGCGACACGGCGACGAAATGGCGCACCGGGTTCGCCTCCGCAACCACCTGGACCCAGTGCGGCATGCTCTCGATCGGGGTGAACAGTCCGCTCATCAGCAGGTAGACCATCATGACGAAGAACGTCACGAACATCGCCTGCTGCTGGGTTTCGACCAACGTCGAGATGAACAACCCGAATCCAAGCGCCACGACGAGATAGATCCCCGCGGCCCCGAACAGCAGCAGCAGGCTGCCCCGAATCGGCATGCCGAACAGATACCGGCCCACGATCAGGCCCACCGTCAGATCGATCATCGCCAGCACCCAGAACGGCAGCAGCTTGGCCGCGATGAACTGGCCGCGGGTAATCGGCGTAACGTTGAGTTGTTCCAGCGTGCCGAGCTCCTTCTCGCGCGCGATGTTCTGGGCGGTGAGCAGAGTGCCGATCATCGTGACCAGCGAGACCAGGAGACCCGGTACCATGTAGTGGGTATAGGCCCGGGACGGATTGTACCAGTTGCGGACCCGGACCTCGACCCGCCCGCCGGGGCGCGGCGCCTCTCGCTGCGGCGCCCCCGTCCGCGCCACCCCGAGCTCTATGGCGTAGGCGTCCAGGATCCGGGCCGCGTAGAACTGGACGATCCCCGCCGCGGTGCCCTTCTCGGCATTGATGGTCAGCTGAACCGGCGCCGACCCGCCGCGGACCAGGTCCTCCTCAAAGCGCGGCGGGATCACCATCAGCAGCGTGGCGTCTCCCCGCCGCAGCGCCTCATCACCCGCCGCCGTCGAGCCCGAGACCGTCGCGATGCGAAAATGGCCTGACGCGCCGAGCCGGCTGATCAGGCCGCGGGACGCCGAGCTTCGATCCTGATCCACCACCCAGGCGGGGGTGTTCCGCACCTGAAAGGTGGCGGCATTGGCCAGCACGACGAGCTGCAGCGCCGGTATGACGAGCACCTGCACCAGCGTCGCGCGGTCCCGAACCACGTGCAGCACTTCCGCCCATGCCAGCACCAGGATCCGCCGCATCGCTATTCGAGCCTCACGTCGAAGGACCGCACCGCCAGCGTCAGCAGCACGGCGGCCATCCCGATCAGGATCAGCGTGGGCTCCCACAGGTAGACGATGCCGATGCCCTTGAGCATGATCCCCCGCGCGATGGTCACGAACCACCGCGCCGGCACGATGTACGAGACCCAGCGCAGCAGCCGCGGCATGCTTTCGATGGGAAAGATGAAGCCGGAGAGCAGCAGGGTGGGCAGCATGGTGCCCACCAGGGCCCCCAGCATGGCGACGCGCTGTGAACTGGTGCGCGCGGATATCAGCATGCCCAGCGCCAGCGATACGAGAATGAAGAGCAGTCCTTCGGCCAGCAGAAGCAGGTAGCTGCCGCGCAGCGGCACGTGAAAGACGAGCCGCGCCTCGACCACAATGGCGGTCATGCTCACGAGCCCGATCGCAAGGTACGGTGCCACCTTCCCGCCGATGATCTGCCACGGCCGGAGCGGTGACACCAGCAGCGCCTCCATCGTGCCGGATTCCTTCTCCCGCGTCAGGGAAATCGCGGTCATCAGCGACGAAATGATGGTAAGCACGAATGCCATCAATCCCGGGACGAAGAGATTGGAGCTCTCCGCGGTGGGGTTGAAGCGGAGTCGGGTACGGGGCTCGATGCGGACGGCACCACGAGCCGGCGAGCGCTCGCGGTCCCACGCCCCGATCAGGGCCATCGCATAGTTCTGCCGCACACTCGCGCTGTTGGGATCGGTGCCGTCGGTGATGAGCTGGATGCGGGCCGGAAGCCCCTGTGCCAGGCGCTCGCCGAACCGGGGCTCGAAGACGATCGCCTCAGTCGCCTCGCCGCGCTGGAAGATGCCGTCCAGCTCGTCCGCCCCGGGCAGCACCGTGACGACGCGGAACACGCCGGATGCGGCCAGCCGCGCACGCAGCGACAGCGTCGTCGCGTCCGGAAGCGGATCCACCACGATGATCCTGACGTCCCGCACGTCGGTCCTGATGGCAAACCCGAACAGCACTACCTGCACCACCGGAAGGAGCACGATCACCGCCAGCGTCCGGCGGTCCCTGAGGATGTGGTAGGCCTCCTTTCGGAGCAGCCCGGTGAGCGCGCTCATGATGCGGCCGCTCGGGCGCCATCGGGCCGGGCCAGGCGGACGAACAGCTCGTCGATCGTCTTGACGCCGTGTTCACGCTCCAGTTCGACAGGGCTGCCGAGCGCCGCGATCCGTCCCGCGACCATGATCGAGACACGGTCACAGTATTCGGCCTCGTCCATGTAGTGGGTGGTGACCAGCACGCTGGTCCCGCCCCTGGCCGCCTCGTAGATCATCTCCCAGAACTGGCGCCGGGTGATCGGGTCAACGCCGCTGGTCGGCTCGTCCAGGAAGACCAGCGGCGGCTCGTGGAGCAGCGCGACGGCGAAGGCCAGCTTCTGGCGCCAGCCCAGCGGCAGCGCACGGACCGCCTCATCCGCGGCCGACTCGAGCTCGAGCCGCGCCACGATCCGATCAGTCCGTCGCCGGACCTCGGCGGAGGAGAGCCCGTAGATGCCGCCGTACAGCCGGATGTTCTCGCGAATAGTCAGATCTTCGTACAACGAGAAGCGCTGGCTCATGTAGCCGATCCGTCGCTTGACCGCCTCACTCTGGGTCGCCACGTCGAGCCCCACCACCGTGGCGTGGCCGCTGCTGGGCGCGAGCAAGCCCGTGAGCATCCGGATGGCGGTCGTCTTCCCCGCGCCGTTGGCGCCGAGGAAGCCGAAGACCTCGCCGGCGGCGACATCGAAGGTGATGCCGTCCACCGCCGTGAAGTGTCCAAAGCGGCGGGTCAGCCCGCGCGCATCGATGACACGCTCCATGCCGTGGGCCGAGACGTGCTCCGGCGTCATGCGGAGGCGTACTCAGGCGCGCCCATCCGCGCCATGAACTCGTCCTCGATCGACGCTGCGATCGGCTCGGCCGAGACCGGCCCGAGCCCGCGCGTCTTGAGGAAGGCGGTCACCTCGGCGGCGACCCGGTCGGCCGGCATGTCGGGGCGATCATCGGTGTAATGCAGGGTGGCACCAAACGGGTACACGGTACGCGCATGCGCGTAGTCGCGAAGCGCCAGCAGCGCCGCGTAGCGGTCGCGCGCACGGACGGCAAGCAGCGGGCCCGCGAATGCGCCGCTGATCGCGGCCGGCGTATCGAGGCCCAGGAGCCGGCCGCGCTGCAGGAGTGCGATCCGGTCGCAACGGTCCGCCTCGTCCATGTACGGGGTGGAGACCAGAATCGTAAGACCGCCCGCCTTGAGCCGGGCCAGCAAGTCCCAGAACTCGCGGCGCGAGACGGCATCGACGCCGGTCGTCGGTTCATCGAGCAGGAGAATCTCGGGCCGATGGACCAGCGCGCAGCAGAGCGCCAGCTTCTGCTTCATACCGCCGGAGAGTGCGCCGGCGCGCCGATCGCGAAATGCGGCAAGCTGGTCGTAGATGGGAGCGATGCGCTCGTACTCACGCTCGGGCGTCGTGCCGAACACCGCGGCAAAGAAGCACAGGTTCTCCGCCACGCTCAGGTCGGGATACAGGGAAAAGCGGCCCGCCATGTAGCCGACCCGGCGCCGGAGGTCCCAGAGATCGCCCACCACATCGCGGCCCAGCACCCGCGCGGTCCCGCCATCGGGCACGATCAGCGTCGCGAGAACCCGGAAGAGCGTGGTTTTCCCCGCCCCATCCGGGCCAATCACGCCGAACAACTCGCCGGCCCGGACCGAGAGCGTGATCCCGTCGAGGGCGATGCTCGGCCCGTAGCGGCGCGTAAGGTCCCGCACCTCCACCGCGGCTTCGGCCGAGCGTGGCGCGCTCGCCATCAGGGCACGCCGGCCGGGGGCAGCTCCACATCCGCCGGCATCCCGATCTTCAGCTGACCGCCGGCGTTGGCGACCCGAATCTTGATGGCGTACACCAGATCGGCCCGCTCGTCCCGCGTCTGGACCGGCGTCGGCGTGAATTCCGCCTGCGACGACACCCAACTCACCCGGCCCGGCAAGCGCCGCCGTGTGCCGCTACCGGCATCCACGCTGACCGTCACCGACCGGCCGATCGGGATGCCGGCAAGCTGCGGCTCGGTGACGTAGGCACGCAGGGTCAATGAATCGAGCGCCGCGAGCTTGAAGAGCGGCGAGCCCGGCTGCACGACCTCGCCGGCCCGCGCATACGTCGCCAGCACGACGCCAGCAAGCGGCGCGGTGATGCGGCTCCGTTGGATGCGATCGTCGATCTGGGCCACGCGGGCGCCGCCGGCGCCCGCGTCCTCCCGGGCGGCCTCGAGGTCCGCCTGAGCGCCCCTGACCTGCTGATCGAGCACGCGGTACTCGCGCTCGGCCTGGTCCAGCTGCTGGGCCGTCGCCGCCCGCTGGGCCGCGAGGCGGCGGGTGCGCTCGTAGGTCCGGCTGGCGATCTCACGCTGGGCCGTCAGCGCGTCGATGCGGCGGGACGCCTCCCGCGTGCGCGCCCCTCCGGCCGCGTGCTGGGCGCTCAGCTGGGCCCGCTCCAGCACCAGCTGGGTCGTGTCCACGACCGCGGCCAGCGCGCCCGAATCGATCCGCTCCCCTTCATCGACGCCGAACCAGACCAGCTGGCCCGACGTCTGCGAGCCGACCACCACTTCCGTCGCTTCGAAGTTCCCATAGGCATCGGGCTGCACGGCATGGCGGCACGCCGAGGCGGCGACCAGCACCGCGGCCGCCCACATCGCTCGCCGCGCTTCACGAGTGAGGCGTCGCATCAGCGGAGCTCCAGGCCAAGGGTGGTCAGAATTCGGGCACGCGTCCGTTCCTGCTCGATCCGATGGGTGCTGCGATTGAGTCGGCTGTCCAGCAGATCGGAGCTGCGATCGAGGTATTCCGCAGCCGTGATGACGCCCTCCTGGAACCGGATGCGCGCCTCGCGCGCGATCTGCTCGCGCAGCGCAACGATCTGTTCATCGAGCGCCAGTGTGGAATCGGATCGGTCGACGGCGGCGAGGTCCGGCTGAATCGCGCGCTCGAGCGAGCGGCGGAACGCCGCCTCGTCCGCATCCACGATCTGCCGCTGCATGTCGATGGCCTCGCGATCCCGGCTGTCGTTGCCCCAGGTGAACGGCGACCACTGCACTTGAACGCCGGCCAGCCAGTACCCCTCGAAGGCGCGGCTGAGCTGGTTGAGTCCCGGCCTCCCGTAACCCGCACGACCAAAGGCCGACACGCTCGGCGCCGCCCGCGCGGCGATCAGCGACCGCTGCGCGGCAAGCCGATCCCGCGCCCGGGCAAACCGGCCATATTCGGGACGCGCCTGCAGCGCGCCGAGCGAGTCGCGCGCGCGGGCGACCGCAGCCGCCAGCTCCGGCAGTCCGAGCGCCGCGCTGTCACCGATGGAGCGGCCGGCGAGCGCGCCCAGCCGCATGAGCGCGGCGTGTCGCGCGGCCAGCAGGTCCAGCTCGTCCTGCCGGCGGAGCAGGATCGTTGCTGCGATCGCTGCACTGTCGCTCGGCAACGACGATCCCTCGCGGAGGCGCGCCGTGGCATCGGTCAGGCGGACGGCCAGATCGCCAATCGCCGATTCGAGCAGGCGGAGCCGCTCGCCCAGGAGCGCCGCCGTGAAATAGGCATCGTTCACTTCTCTGCGGAGTGCGTACAGGCTCGTGCGCACCTGCGCCTGAGACTCGGCCAGCTGCGCGCGCTGGTCGGCCCGGCGGGCGCCGAGCGTGGCGTCGAGGAGCGGCTCGCGCACGGAGGCGTGCGCATCGTAGGTGTCGTGGGGCGGCTGGGGGACGGTGACGCCGGCTAGCCCCAGTGGCACCGTGGTGACGTCGGACTGATACTGACCCTGCGCCTGGCCGGAGATTGCCGGGAGCCGTTCGGCCGCCAGGTTCTGCATCCGGAGTCGGCTCTGCGCCGCCAGCAGATCGAGCTCGCGGTGTCTCGGATCGGCGGCCTCCGCGGCGCGCTGGAGCGCGGGCAGGGTGAGCGAGTCGGGCTGCTGGGCGCTGAGCGGGACGGCCACTCCGAGCAATAGAAGTGCGAGAAGGCGGGCCACGCGGGCCGTGATCGTCACGGGCGGAGTGCTCCGAGAAAGAACGGTACGAGCTCATCGCGACGGCGGTCGATGAAGCCTGCGAATCCCTTGTCGCCGAGGTTCAGCATCGCCTGGATCATCGGACGCGCGGCGAATGGAAAGATGCAGAGCGATAGGAGATTGATCACGAACTGATCGGCCCCGATCGGACGAAACCGACCGGCGCGCACCTCCGCGTCGAGCTGGCGCTGGAGTGTGGAGAAGATCCGGGGTCCCAGCGTCGACGGGAGCTGGCCGGTCACGCCGGCGATGAGCTGCCCCGCACGCGCCGGATCGTGGTGGAGTTCGCTGAGGATGTAGGCCGGGAGAAACGGATGCAGGGTGAGCTGGTCCAGCTCCAGCTCGACCACGCGCGCCACCTTGGCGGGCAGCGGCAGGTCGGAGCCCAGCGTCTGCAGCACGGGCGGCAGCAGCTGCCCCGCGCCATGGCGAAAGACCGCCTCGGCGAGCCGGGCCTTGCTGCGGAAGTAGTAGTGGAGGAGCGCCTTGTTGACCCCCGCTTCCTCCGCGATCTCCTGCATCCGGGCCCCCGCCGTTCCCCGCCGGACAAAGACCAGCCGGGCGGCGTTCAGGATCCGTTGCTCGGTGGCGCCGTCATCGGCAGCGGCCCGCGGCGCACGCTTCTTCTTAACCATTTGATTCAACCATTTGGTCAGGACCACGGCAACCTACGGCCGCGCGCTGGCCGGCGCAAGCGTCGCATCCCCCGCGGCGTCTCGCGCGGCCGTCACTTGCGTCGCGGGTCCGCCCGGGCGATTTTCCGCGAACTCTGGGGAGCGGTGGCCGAGTGGCTGAAGGCACCGGTTTGCTAAACCGGCATAGGGGGTCAACCTCTATCGAGGGTTCGAATCCCTCCCGCTCCGCTCTCGCGAGGGTCTACCGGCATCGGTAGACCCTTTGCGCTTGGGTCCCCAACGACGGCTCACATGACACCTCCACGCGTCCGATTCGCCCCCTCCCCCACCGGCTATCTCCACGTCGGCGGCGCCCGCACCGCACTCTTCAACTGGCTCTATGCGCGGAAGACCGGGGGCACCTTCGTGCTCCGCATCGAGGACACCGATCGTGAGCGAAGCACGGAGGCGCATACCCAGGTCATCCTCGATGGCCTCCGGTGGCTGGGCATCGACTGGGGTGAAGGCCCGGTGTTCCAGGGTGCCAACGCCACCCGCCATCGCGCAGACGCGGAGCGGTTGCTGGCCGCCCGCGCTGCGTATCGGTGCTTTTGCACCCGGGAAGAGCTCGATCTGCAGCGCAACCGGGGCGGAGCCGCCGCATTCCGTTACGACGGTCGCTGCCGACGCCTGGATGCCGACGCCGTGCAGGCCCGGCTGGCGCAGCGGACGCCATACACCATCCGCATCGCCATGCCCGACGAGGAGCTGGCCTGGGACGACGCCGTGCACGGGCGGATCAGCTTCCAAGGCCACGATCTCGATGACTTCGTGATCCTCCGGAGCGACGGCACCGCCATTTACAACCTGGCCGTCGTCTCCGACGATATCGACATGCGCATCACCCATGTCATCCGGGGCGACGACCACGTTTCCAACACGCCCAAGCAGATCGCGCTCTACCGCGCACTGGGGCACCAGCCGCCGGTCTTTGCCCACGTGCCCATGATCCTTGGGACCGACGGCAAGAAGCTCAGCAAGCGCCACGGCGCCACCGCTGTCGGCGACTATCAGCAGCTCGGCATCTTTCCCGCCGCGATGCGCAACTTCCTGGCGCTGCTGGGCTGGTCACCCGGCGGCGACCGCGAAATCCTCCCCGAGTCGGAGATGATCGAGCTCTTTTCGCTGGAAGCGATCCAGAGCAAGCCGGCCGTGTTCGATACCGTGAAGCTCGAGTGGATGAACGGCCAGTATCTCTCAGCGGCCACCGCGGCGTCGCTGCTGCCGGCGGTGCGCCATCAGCTCGAGTCCATGGGCGTCGCACCCGGCGCACGTGATCTCGCGCCGCTGGTGGATGCCGTGAAGATTCGGTCGCGGACGATCCTGCAACTGGCCGAGCAGGTGGCGGTGCGCCTGGAAGGGCCCCGCCGCGCGCCCGATGACAAGGCCGTCGCGCTGCGCCGGAAGCTGGCTGATGCCTTCGCCGCCAACCTCAACGTCGTCGCCGATGCACTCGACGCGGTCCCGGAGTCCGACTGGAACGCCGGGACGATCCTCGAGCGGCTCAAGGGCGCGGCAGATGCGCACGGACTGAAGCTGGGTGACGCCATGCAGCCGGTGCGGGTCGCGCTGACCGGCACCACGGTCTCGGAGCCGGTCAACGAGCTGCTGGCCACGGTGGGCCGGTCCGCGAGTCTGGCACGAATTCGCGCGGCCGCCGCGACCGGTGCCTAGGCGCGGGTCGCTTCAGGCACGGGAACCGATTTTATTGCGTCATGGATAACGACGTCCCGACCCCAGCCGGCGAACAGCCGACACCCGTGGCACTCGCCGTCACCGATGCGCCCGTCGTGCTCACCGTGACCATCGTGGAGGACGAGCGCACGCCCGACGGCATGGTCTGTATGGGGACCTACTGCGGCGAACGGCTGGTGGCCCGCTGCGTCATGCCACCTGAGGCGTGGGGTCAGGTGCAGGAGTACCGGCTCTTTGCCGCGCCGGTAAAGGTCGTGCTGGTGGCGCGAGAGGCGCCACCGGGACTCCAGTGCCAGCTCTACGCGATGGTGCCCGTGCCGGAGGCGGAGCAGGACGATGAGGGCGAGGAACCATGGGCGGCGAGCGTGCCCGGCGCCGGGTACGAAGCGGCGGTCGCGGGCGACGACGATGAAGACGACGAAGCGGACGACGAAGAGGAAGCGGAAGTCACGCCGCTGCCGCTGGGCAACATCGTGCGGTTCGATCGCGACCGGATCTATCCCGAGAGCCTGCCGCACGAGGCGGCCGACATCCTGATGAAGGTGATCGAGGGCAAGACGTCCGAGGTGGTGGACCGCGCGCTGGCGGACCTCCTCGGATTGGAAGGACCCCGCTAGACCAGCGTTTCCATCCGGAAGCGCCAGATCCGCCTCAGCAGATCATCGAGAAAGCCGTGCACCACGAACGCGTCCACCGCCGCGGCGGTGGACGCGGCATCGGCGCCCCAGAGACTGACCCGCTTGGCCTCGGCTTCGAAGTCCGCCTGCACGAAGATCCGCTCGCTCTCGCTGTAGATCGTGGCCAGCTCGCCTACGTAGGCCTGGGTCAGCGCGTTGGCCCCGGGCCCGCCGATCGCGATGGTCGGATTCTGCTGCAGCACGCCGTTGTCGAGATACCAGTCGTCGGATACCGTCACGCCCCGGCGATAGGCGTGACCATCGCCACGCTGGTCGATCTGCTGCTTGAGCCGGGCGGCGAGCGCGAGGTCGCGCTCCGCCTCGATGCCGGTCACCAGCACGATCGTTTCATCGGTGTCCACGAGCTTCACTGCGGCTGCTCCTTGGGCGGTGGGGTGCGGCGGTTCTGCTCGAATCGGCGCGCGGCCTCCGTCCGCGCCCGGATGTCGGCGATCTCCCGCTTGAAGTCCTCCATGTTGGCTGAGCGCTGCGCGGCATAGCGCAGGTCGTCATACAGCCAGCTGGAACGGTCGAACGCCTGCGACTCGTTGCCGTGGGGCAGCGGCAGCAGCGCCAGCACCGCCGCCGGGATCTTGAGACCGGCAATGTAGATGTACCTGGAGTCCAGGCCGAACTTCTGGCCGGCGATCGTCGTCGTCCAGCTCGGCAGCATCGCGGCTTTCGACGCCGAGTCCGCCGCGATGCTGTCCAGAAACGCCTGGATGATGGCGCGCGTCGCGCTGTCCACCAGCACGACATGGCCGCGGAGCGCGCGCGCGGCGAGCTCCGGCGTGGGCAGCGCCTGCGGCTCCACCCAGAGCTTGCCGTGGGCATAGCCCGGCCCGATGCGGGACGCGGTGACCGACCCGCCGGTGTCCGCTGCCGACGCCGAGTGCGGCGGGACGACCGCCTCGACCGGGGACACCGCCTTGCCCGGGTTCGGCGACGCTGGCGGTACTCCCACCCGGACCGTGGGCGCGACGACGGGCTGCCGTGCGACCACCGGCGCCGGTGCCGGGGTGCCGGGTGCCGGCAGCGCCACCAGCACCACCTGCTCCTCGACCGGCGGCTGCAGCAGCGGGATCCAGCGATTGTGCAGCACGATCCAGAGCAGTACGACGTGCGCCGCCACGCTGGCGGCGATCACCCCGCGGGGCCACCGCCTCGGCGCTGGGAGCGTCAGCTCAAGTGGTCGGCGCGAGCGCATTCCGGTGCACCTGATCGAGCACCGCGCCCACGCGGCGGACTCCTTCGGCCAGCCGCTCCGGGCCCACCGTCAGCGCAATACGGAAGAATCCCTCGCCGGCGGGCCCGAACCCGCTGCCGGCCATCACCAGCGCGCCGGTCTCCTCCAGCGCCCGCCGCGCAAACGGCGCGGACGGAACCCCGGCCGGCAGCGGGACCCAGAGATACATCGCTGCGCTGGGCGGTTCGATCGGCAGTCCCGCCTCGCGCAGCGCCGCCACGCCCGCATCGCGCCGCCGTTCGAGCTCGGCCCGGATCGGTGCTACGATCTGGTCCGCATGGTCCAGCACCGCCACCGCCGCCGCCTGAATGGCGAGGAAGGGCCCGGTGTCCACGTACGACTTGACGCGTGTGAGCGCAGCGATCAGCTCGGGACGGCCTGCGGCAAAGCCAATGCGCCAGCCGGTCATCGAGAAGCTCTTGGACAGCGAGAAGAACTCGATGGCCACATCGCGCGCGCCGTCGATCTCGAAGATGCTGGGTGCACGGTAGCCGTCGAACGTCAGGTCGCAGTACGCGTTGTCGTAGGCGAGGAGAATGTCGTACTGGCGGCAGATCGCCACGGTGCGTTCGAGATAGTCGCGCGGCGCAATCGCCGCGGTGGGGTTATTGGGATAATTGACGAACGCCACGCGGGCGCGGCGGAGCACCTCGGGCGGAAGCTCCCCCAACTCCAGCAGGAAACCGTTCTCCGGGCGGAGCGGCACGACATGGGGCACAGCACCCGCCAGGATCGACCCGCCGAGGTAGGCCTGGTAGCCGGGCTCGGGCACGATCGTGAGATCGCCAGGATTGGCCACCGCCAGCGGCAGATGGCTGAGGCCTTCCTTGGAGCCGATGAGCGGGAGCGTCTCCGTGGCCGGGTCGAATCGCACCCCGAACCGCCGCTCGACCCAGCGGGACGCGGCCTCGCGGAACGCGGGGAGTCCCTGCTGGAATCCGTACTTGCTCAGCGAAGGATTGGCCAGCGCGGTGGTCATTGCCTCCACGGCGATCGCCGGCGGCGGCGTGTCGTTGTCGCCCGCGCCCATGTCGATCACGTCCATTCCCGCCTCGATCAGCCGCCGCTTGATCGTCGGGATCTCGGCCAGCGGATAGCCGGGAAGCGCGTGCAGACGGTCGCTGAAGCCGATCATCTCGCGGGCTCCGCGCGCACCGTGTTGGCGACGATGCCGACGCCGGGAATCTCCACCTCGACGGTGTCTCCCTCGGCCAGAGGACCGACGCCGGCCGGCGTTCCCGTGAGCACCAGGTCGTCCGGCTCGAGCGTCATGACGCCGCTGATGTAGGCCAGCAGCTCGGGAATCGAAAAGTGCATGTCCGTGCTCGGCGCCCGCTGGCGCTCGTCGCCGTTGAGCCGGGTGATCACGGACAGCGCACGCCAGTCGAGCCCCTCGCGGACCGTCGCACTGACGGGGCAGAAGGTGTCGAATCCCTTGGCGCGGCCCCACTGGCCATCCGGCTTCTGGAGGTCTCGCGCGGTGACGTCGTTGGCGGCGACGAACCCGCGGATGCCGCGTTCCGCGGTGCCGGCGTCCGCGCGCCGGAGCCGGGTGCCGATGACCACCCCGATCTCGCCCTCGAATTCCACGCGCGTCGACGCGGCCGGCAGCTCGATCGTGCCGCCGTCGGCCAGGAGTGCGCTGGGGGGCTTGAGGAACAACATCGGCCGCTCCGGCAGCTCGTTGCCCAGCTCCCTGGCATGCGCCACGTAATTGCGTCCGACGCACACGATCTTCGACGGCGTGATGGGAATCATACGCTCGCTCCGATGCCGTTCCGGGCAAAAAAATCTTCACATTTGGTGCGCACCTGCGCCCACGGTGCCACCACGCGCTCGGCGCGCGGGAGACCGCTCAGGATCAGCGGTCCGTACCGCTTGGTGACGACCCGGCTGTCCAGCAGCACCACCACGCCGACGTCCTGGCGGCTCCGGATCAACCGCCCAAAGCCCTGCTTGAGCTTGAGTGCGGCATGCGGGAGGAGGTAGCTCATGAATCCGTCCTCACCCTGCTCTGCCAGCCGCTCCAGACGGGCGGCCGTAAGCGGCTCCGACGGCACCTTGAAAGGTAGCTTGTTGAGAACGAGAGTGCGGAGCGCGCGCCCTGGCACGTCGACCCCTTCCCAGAACGAATCGGTGCCGAGCAGAATGCCGTTCCCGGCGTCGCGGAACCGGCGCAGCAGCACGTCCCGCGGCGCCTCCCCCTGCACCAGCAGCGGCCACCGCGTGCCCAGCGCCTGACGCAGCCAGGCGGCGGCCCGCTGCAGCGCCGCGTGACTCGTAAAGAGGACGAACATCCCCCCATCGGAGGCATAGGCCAGGTCGCTCACGACCTGCGCCACCGCGGCGGCGTGGCCCGCCTCGTTCTCCCGCGGCTCGGGAATGTCGGTCGGAATGCCGAACAGACACTGCGACGGATAGTCGAACGGCGACGAAAAGATCTCCCGCACCGTCACCGGCGACCCGTCGCCCCCCAACCCTACGCGCGATTCCAGGAAATCGAATTCGCCGGAGGCCGCGAGCGTGGCGCTGGTCAGCACCGTGGTGGCCAGCCGGTCGAACAGCAACTCGCGGAGTATCGGCGCCAGGTCGAGCGGCACCGCCGCCAGCGTCACATCCTGCGATCGGCGTCCCGATCGCTCCATCCACCGGACCGTCGGCGGGCCGCCCGTCGCTGGGCGCAGCGTGCGATTGAGCCCATCGGACACACCGTCCAAGCGGCGCATCACGCCGCGCAGTTCCTGAAGGAGCGGTGCCCGCCGATCGCTGTCCTCCGCTTGCCCCAGCCGGTCGGCGATCGTTTCGATCAGCTCCTTGAGCGCCCGGAACGCCGTGAGCGCCGCGTCCAGCTCGGCGCCGAGGCCGTCCGACCACACCTCGTGCGCTACGAACCCCTCATCCAGCCGGAGCTGGCCCGCCGGGCCGGCGTCGAGCAGCGCCGATAGCCGGGCGAAGAGATGCTCGGTCGAGCGGCGGGCGTCGGCGACGGCGGGCAGGAGCCGTTCGCGCAACAGGTCGAGACTGGCGCGGCTCATGAGATCGGCGCGCGCGGCCAACTCGTGCGCCAGCGTCGGCGCCAGCCCGCGGCCGTTGCGCTCGAACCGGCCCAGCAGCCGGCGCACGGCACGGCTCGAGACCTGCACGCCCAGATGGGCGGCCGCGACGTCCTCGATATGATGCGCCTCGTCCAGGATGAGTCGCTGGTACGGCGGCAGCACCGCGGCTTCGGTCCAGTTGTCCTGCTCCTTCCGCACCGCCAGGTCGGCGGCCAGCAGGTGGTGGTTGACGACCACCACGTCCGCGTCCGCCGCCCGGCGTCGCGCGCGGAAAAGGAAGCAGCGGTCGAACTCGGGACATTTCATCCGGGTGCACAGGTCCGACTCGGCGCTCACCTCGTCCCAGACCTCCGGTGTCGGCTGCACCGGCAGGTCGCTCAGCGTTCCGTCGGCGGTGTGCCCGGCCCATTCGGCGATGCCGTATAGCTCGTCGAGTTTGTCTTGTTCCAGCAGCGTCCGCTGGGCCGAGACCGCCTGGTGCATCCGCGCCAGGCAGAGGTAGTTGCGCCAGCCCTTGAGCAGCGCAAACGTCGGCGTGTGCTCTTCGCAGGCGAGCGCGGTGCGCAGGAGCGGCAGGTCCTTGCCGACCAGCTGCTCCTGCAGATTGATGGTGTTGGTGCTGACCACGGTGCGCTCGCCGTTCGCGCGGGCCCAGGCCAGCGCGGGCACCAGATAGGCAAACGACTTCCCGACGCCGGTCCCCGCCTCCAGCAGCAGCGTCCCGCCGTCGTTGTATCCGTCCGCGATATACGCCGCCATGTCGCGCTGGCTCCGCCGATCCTCGTACTGACCCATCAGCCGGGCGATCGGGCCGTCCTCGCCCAGTGTGTCGATCACGTCGAACGGATCCACCCGCGCCAGCACACGATCGCAGGGCACTTCCACAACGACGTAGAGCTCGGTCGCCTCGTTGTCGAGAATTCCGAAGCCGATGCCGCCGTCGTGCAGCCGCGCGGCCACGGCCAGGTCCGCGCCGGATGGGTCCAGCCGCCCACCCGGGTGGTTGTGCAGGAACATCTCGCCGCGTCGGGCTACGCCGGGCAGCGCCAGCACCATGTCCACCGTTCCCCGCGCGACGACCCGCGCCGACGTGACGGTGCCATCGCGGTCCACCTCCGCGACGAATGACACCTCGCGCCCACCCGCCGCCGAGATTTCAGCGGCGAGATAGGCCCGGACCCCGGGCGCGATGCGCTCGCTCAAGTCTTGAGTTCTTTCTTCTTGGCCGCGGGAAAGAGCACGTTGTTGAGGATGAGCCGATAGCCCGGCGAGTGGGGGTGCAGCGACAGGTCCGTCGGTGCGTCGCCGATCTGGTGTTGCGGGTCCTCGGGGTCGTGGCCGCCAAAGAAGGTCCAGGTGCCCTGGCCGTGCTCGCTGTGGATGTACTTGGTCCATGGGGCGCCCGGCTCGTCCGCCAGCACCACGACGCCCGGCTTGATCCGGCGCCGCATGAACGACGTGGTGAGCCCGTAGAAATCGGGAATGACCTGGCGGTGGTTCTGCACCAGCATGGTGGCGACCGGGTCGATCTTGGCGCTGAAGCTGAACAGCGTGAACGACCCCAGCGGCTGGCGACGGTCGGGCGCGTTGACCTGATGCCCATCGATGTCGGAGAACGACGGCGTCGTGGGACTTAGCTCAAGCTGCGCGTTCTGGAAGGCGAGCGCACGGTCCCAGTGCATCCGCGCACTTGCGTCCGGATCCATCGGCGTCCCGTCCGCGTAAGAGGCGGCGATGTCCACCCCGTCACTGGCAAGCGCCAGGTCGAGCGTCTCGGTCGCGGTGCACATGGCGAACAGGAACCCGCCCCGCTCCACGAAGGCCGCGATGCGCTGCGCGGTGCCCCGCTTTTCCGCCGGGACCGACGCAAACCCCAGCTGGCGGGCCACCGCCGTGTTCCGCTGAATCATGTCAGACAGCCACGGAGCCCCCGCGTAGTTCAGCACGAACTTGGAGTACTGCCCCGTGAAATCCTCGTGGTGGAGGTGCAGCCAGTCGTAGGTGCGGAGCTTGTCGGCGTGAACCTCGGGATCCCAGACCTTAGCGTACTTTACGCCGGCGTAGTCCAGCGCCATCGTCACGGCGTCGTCCCAGGGTGCGGCGTTGGGCGGCGCGTAGACCGCAACCTTGGGCGCCTTTTCGAGCGGGACGGCATCCATGTTGGACTGCTGGATCTCGCCGCCGATCTGCGTCACCCGCCCGTCGTCCAGCGACTCCATGGCCACGCCGGCGATCGCCGCATCGCGCGTCGTTGCACCCTCGACCGGAAGCAGGAACGACCCGCCCCGGTAGTTGGTGAACCATTCAACCCGCGTGCCGCGCTCCAGCGCGCGATAGGCCAGGCCGTACGCCTTGAGATGATCGGTCTGCGACTCGTCCATCGGCACCAGCACCCATGGCGCACCCAGCCGCACGACCGCCCACGGCCATCGGCGACCCAGCGGCGCCACGGCGGCCACCGCGAGCGAGCTCCGTACGAAGTCCCGGCGTCTCATGTCTTCGGTATGGCCCCCCGGGCCTCATCGAGCGCTCGCCGTGCCTGGGGCACGAGGGCGCTGGTCGCATAGGTGACGATCATGTGCTCGAGCGTCGCGACCGCCTCATCGCGCCGGCTGAGGGCGATGAGGAGTCGCCCCAGCTCCAGCTCGGCGGCCGGTGCCGTGGCGGGCGCCGCGACGTCGTCCGCCGCGCGAAGGAGTCGCTCCGCCTCGGCCGTACGGCCGCGCGCCAACTCGAGCCGGCCGGCCACCAGTCGCAGCTCGGCGCCACCCTTGGCGGATGTGAGCTGGGTTGCCGCGCGGAGATAGTCACCGACTGCGCCGGCGGTGTCCGCCTGCTCCAGCTTGAGCATGGCAGCGCCCAGCGCCGGCAGCGTGTCCGGCTCGATCCGCTGGAGCAGCGCCAGCAGCGACGCCCGCCCGGCCGCCTCCTCCCGCGTGCCGGTATACGGGCCGGCGGCGCGCAGCCGGTCCACCGCATCTTTCACGTGGCCCTGCAGGATCGCGATGCGGCCGGAGACGGCCAATCCTTCCACCGTGCTGTCGGCCGACAGCGCCTGCTCGGCCCGCGCAAGTTGACCGAGCCGCGCCCACGCCCAGGCGATCCGACGGGTAAGCGCGAGCGCTTCGTCCGCCGTAAGCGAGCCGCGGGCGCCGGCCAGCCGCCGCGCAGCTTCATCCGGCTTGCCGTCATCCGCGAGCAATCCGATCTGCGCCACCACCGCGTCCGGCGCATCCCGTACGCCCGCCGCGGTGGATGCCACCATCCGCTGTGCCGCCTCCCGGTCTCCCCCGTCCGCGTAGGCCTGCGCCGCGAGCCCCCGGGCCCGCGCCGCGGCCGCCCCGGTGAGCCGCACCGCGGTCGCCTCGAGCGCCATCCCGGTCGCGCGGCGAGCGGCGGGCGTCACCGTCCCCGTCTCGAGCTCCTCGACAAACTGATTGAGCCGCTCCACCGCCTGCACATTTTCCGACGGCAGCGCCGTCACCAGCATCCGGAACCCGCCAACCGGATCGCCCCAGCGCGCCTGCAGCATACCGGCGAGGCGGCGGCCCTCCGGCGAGGCGGCCCGCGTCAGCGCGCCGAGAATGGCAGCGCGGGCCGCCGGCGGCGCCGGCGCGAACGCCGCGAGCGCGCCAAACCGGAGTCCCGGCAGCTGGCGGATCGCGGTGAGCCATTCCGGCACGGCACCGCTCCAGTCGCGCTGCGCTACCGCAACCTGCGCGGCCTCCGGCGCGAGCGCATCGGGCTGCCGGAGCCGCTGCCGCGCCGCGGCGATGTCCGTCGCGGCCCCGGCCCACTCGCCGCGCGCCAGCTCGGCGCCCACCAGCTCGCGATAGGGTGGCTCCGCGCCCGGCGTCAGCCGCACCCACCGCGCCGTGGCCGCCCGCGCGCTGTCGAGCTGGCCCTGCCCCACCCACGTGCGGACCAGCACGCCGTACGCCGCCGTCACCGTGGAGTCGGCCGCCGTCGCGGCGCGGGCGGCAGTGATGAGCTCCGCACTCCGGCCCAGCGGCACCAGTGCACGCTCGAGGCCCAGCAGCGCGGCAGGATCGGCCGGGTGCGAAGCCAGGAACGCCTCGTACGCCTGCGCGGCCGCAGTGAAGCTGCCCTGGCGCTCGAGCTCGAACGCCCGACCCAGGGCGGGTTGCTGCGCCGTGAGCGGTGCCGCCGCCAGCAGCAGTAGTCCGATTGCGCCCACGGGAGTCACTGTGGATGGTCCTCGGACAGCTTGCGGAAATAATCGACGACGAGGCGCCGTTCCTCAGGCGAAAACCTCTGCAGCTGTTCCCAGCTGGGCATGCGCAGCCGGTTGGCCGCATCGGTGAGACGGGCGCGAAGCACCGGCGGCAGACTGATGCTGTCACCGGTGGCGGTGGTGCTCTGGCGCTCCTTCTTCTCATCCTCTTCGTGGCCCTGAAGCGTCCGACCGGCGTCGAGCATCCGGCGGAAGAGCCGCTCCTGCCGATCGACCGTCTGCGGATCCAGCCGACCGGCCTCCAACCGTCGCGCCAGGTCCTTCGCTTCTGCGGCCAGCGCACCGGCGCCAGGCATGTTGCTCTGCGCCCGCAGCCGCTCGAGCTGTTCGCCCAGCGCGCGCTGCTGTGCGCCGAGCTGCTGCAGCTGCGATTTCATGCCGGAGGAGCCGATCATCGGCAGCATGCCGGCCGCCTGCTGGCCCAGCTTTCCCTGCTGGCCCGCCATTTTGCCCATCTGTTCGATCGCTTCCGCCATGCCGCTGCCGGATTGCGCGGACGACACATCACCCCGCGCCCGCACCATCTCGTAGCTCGCCGCATTCAGCGCCTCGACCGCCGCGCCGGCCCGTGCACCTGCCTCACGCCCGTTGGGGGCGGACGATGACACGGCGTCACGCGCTCGCTCCATTTCCTGCTGTGCCGCCGCCAGCGCGGCGCCGATCTGCGGCGAGACCAGCGCGTTCTTGCCGGAGGTCTGGCGCATCTGATCCAGCAGCTTCTGCACGCCCTCCTCCACCGCCCCCTGCTCGCCGCGCGATGATGCGGGGTCGCCGCCCTGCTCGAATGACTGCTGGACCTTGAGCTGTCGCTCCGCCAGACGCGTGGTCTCGGACAGCGCACGGTCCAGCGCGTCGGCCACTTCCTGGCGCCACTCCCCCTGCATCGACTGCCGCTCCTGATCGATCTTGGCGCCGAGCGGCTGGAGCGACGCGGAGGCCTTCGCCCCGTGCTGGCCTGCCTGGGACTTCTGTCCCTGCTGCGCGGCCTGGCCGGCCCGCTGCATCTCTCGCGCGGCGTCCTGTGCCGCCTGAGATGCCGCATCCATGCGCCCCGCGCGCGCCGAGTCACCCATCTGCTCGCCGGCCCGCGAGAGCGCGGCGGCGAGCGAATCAGCCCGCCGCGCGAGCTCTCGCTCCGTCGCCCCCGCCTGCGTGCTGTCGGCCCGCGCGCTCTCGGCGTTCCACTGCTGCTGTTGCTGCGCCAGTTCCTTTGCCTCCTGCGCCAGATTGACGAGATCGCCTTCCAGTGCCGCGCGCTTGAACAGCTCCCGGCTCCGCTCGAGCGCATCCTTCAGTTGCTTCTGCGCGGCCGCAAGGTCGGTGAGCGCCTCCTTGGTGCGCTCCGCGTCCAGATCCTTCAGCGACCGTTGTAGCTCCGCCAGCTTTTCCCGGAGCTCCGGCGTCAGCGCGCGGTCGAGCTCCTGACGGATCTCGTCGAGGTGCTTTTGCCATTCGGGATCGGTCAGCCCCGCCGCCCTGGCCCGCTCTTCAAGCTCACGCAGCGCGGCCTTCAGCGATTCCGCGTCGCGCATCAGCTCCTGCTGCGCCTGCGCCACCGCTTCGGCGCGCTTGGCCTGCTCAAAGGAGAGACTGTTCTCGCCGCTGGCCGGCGACGCATCGGGCTGCGGACGCGGCTGCTCCCGGGCCAGATCCTCCGAACGGCGCTCCAGCTGCGCACTCCGGTTGGCGATCGAGTCGAGTCGCGCCGCCACCGCGCTGCTCGCCTCGCGCTGCGCGGTGCGCAGCTCCGTCAGCGTCGGCAGCCGCACGACGAATTCGCGCGAGCGGCCCACGTGGGCGGCTGGCGCGTTGTCCCGCGCGATGGCGACATACCGGAGCGTGTCGCCCGGCAGCAGTCCGCGCCGCTCGAGCCCGAGCACCCAGGAGAGGATCGCCCGATCGGGCCGGCCGGACGGAAGCGCGATCTCCTCACGGACCACCAAGTCGGCCACGCCGATGGCGCTGATTCGGCGGCTCTCCAGCGTAACGGAGGCGATCCCGTGATCGTCGCGCACGTCGAGGACGAGCGGAACCCGCAGGTCCGCGGGTGCGACGGTATCGGCGCCGGGGACCGGGATCTCGATCCGCGGCGCGCTGTCGGGAAGCACCCGGATCGGCAGGCGGACGGTATCTCCGCCCAGCGGCGCGCCGGCCGCCGTCACCAGCGCCAGTTCATAGGCAGCGGAGGCAACCGGCACCATGCTCCCGTCAAAGCGAGCGCCGGTCACCGTCAGCGGTGCATGCACCCCGCCGGCGTGCCACTCAGCCTGCCGGAGCGCGGCCGTGGCCTCGCCGCGCGTATCGAGCCGGGTGCCCGCCGGCACGACGATCGTGTCGCCGCCGACGGGGAGGGGCTCATCCTCGAGGTGCAGATATGCGGGATAGTGTGCCGACACGCTGAGACTCCCGAGAAAGACCGGGAGGCGTACGCGAACCACGATCGTGTCGGACGCGCGGGCGCCGCTGGTAAGCCGGGCGTAGAGGTCGCCGGTGAGCGGACCGACGACCCGCGTCGCGTGGCCGGTGGAGTCGAGGGCCACGGGCCCGGCCCGCCACGCTTCGCCCGGCGCGCGCAGCCAGAGCACCGCGTGGCGGCGGCCGATCGCGTCGAGCGAAAACGTGACCGAATCTCCGCGATCGAGCAGCGGTGCCGATGCCCGGAGGCGGACCGGCGATGTCGTGGCCGCCCAGGCCCGGGCCGGGTGCCACAGCGCCGCCGCCGTCCCGCGAACCGGTCCCGCCCCGCCCAGCACCACCACCGCCGCGATGGCGCAGAGAAGACTCGCGGCGGCGCGGCGGCGAACCGGCGCGGTCAGCCCGCCAAGCGCCGCTGACCCGCCGTCGCCAAGCCGGCTCGCCTGCCCGCGATCGGCCGAGTCGAGCAGCGACGCGCTCACGCCGGGAGCGGCGGGCTCCAGCAGCGCCGTCAGTGATCCGCGACGCCAGGCGCCGGTGGACTCAAGGTGCCGCGCCACTGCCGCGAGCCCGAGCGCGCGCTGCTGCCGGAACGCGGCCGCAGCCACACCCGCGGCGACGAGCACGGCCGCGGTCCAGGCTACGAGCACCCAGTACGGTGCGTCGAACCAGTGCAGCCGGGCCAGCCACGCGCCGACGCCCAGCACGAGGGCCGCGCCGGCGAGCGCAAGCGCCAGCCACGCCACCCGGCTCAGCCGCGCGACCGGCGCCACCAGCAGCGTCAGGGCGCGGCCGGTGGCGGTCATCCCCCGTATCCTACGGCGTAGGCGTAGAGATTCACCCCCATGCGGAGTGCGGCCTCGTGCTTTTCCGGCGGGTCATGATGAACCTCGGGGTCTTCCCACCCGTCACCCAGGTCGGATTGATAGGTGTAGTACACCACCAGCCGGCCATCGAGAAAGATGCCGAACCCCTGGGCGGGCTTCCCGTCGTGCTCGTGGATCTTGGGGACGCCGCGGGGAAAGTCGTAGACCAGGTGATAGATCGGGTGATCGAGGGGCACCTCGACCAGCGGATGATCGGGGTAGAGGCGTGCCAGCTCGCCGCGTATCGAGGCATCCATGCCGTAGTTGTCGTCCACGTGGAGAAACCCGCCCTGTCCCAGGTAGCGGCGCAGGATCTGAATGTCGGCGTCGCTCCAGTGCACGGTCCCATGGCCGGTCATGTAGATGTAGGGCACGTTCCAGAGGTCATCACTGCCCAGCGTCACGACCTTCTCGGTGGCGGCGGCGCGGATGGGCGTGCGGGTTCGAATCGCTTCGAGCAGATTCGGCAGACTGGACGGGTTGGCATACCAGTCGCCGCCTCCGTCGTAGTGGAGGCGGCCGATGGTGAGTGTTCCGGTGCTGCCCTGGGCTCCGGCCGGACCTGCCGACGCCAGCAGCACGACACCGGCGAGTAGCGTCCGCGAAAGGTGGGTCATTCCTGCATCTCCATCACACGCCGATAGGCGTCGTTTCTCGACATGCCGAGTCTGCTGATCAACCGTTCCACCACGTCGCGCCGGGAGACGCCCTCCGCGAGCCATTCCGCAGCGAGCACCGCCGCCTCGGCGCTTCGGTCCGGCTCCGGCCCACGCGTGGTCCCGCTCAGCACTACGGTGATTTCACCGCGGGGTTCCTGCGCCGAAAAATACCCGGTCAGCTCGTCCAGTGTGCCCGCGCGCAGCTCTTCGTGCAGCTTGGTCAGCTCCCGTGCGACGAAGGCGTGTCGCGTCCCGCCGGCCAGCGCCGCCAGATCGGTCAGGAGGGCGGCCAGCCGGGTGGGCGCCTCGAACAGCACGACCGGCCATTCCTCCCGCACCGCGCGACCGAGCAGATGCGCGCGTTCCGCGCCCTTGCGGGGCACGAAGCCGAGGAAGAGGTAGCGATCCCCCGGGAGGCCGCAGACGGACAACGCCGTCGCGACGGCGGAGACACCCGGTATGGGGACGACCGGCGACCCCGCCGCACGCACCGCCGCCACGAGGTCGGCGCCGGGATCGCTGACGACGGGCGTGCCGGCGTCGGACACGAGCGCCACGTCCTGCCCCGCCGCGAGGAGCGCGAGGATGGCGTCAAGGCGACGGTCATCGGAATGCTGATGGAAGCTGAGCAGGCGCGGTGACGCGCCAAGATGGGTGAGCAGGCCGCGGGTGCGGCGGGTGTCTTCGGCCGCGACCACTGGCACGCCGCGGAGGATCTCCGCGGCGCGCGGGGTCAGGTCCCCGAGATTGCCGAGCGGGGTGGCGACGACGTAGAGCGTCCCGGCGGCCACTACCCCAGGTGCTGCTTGATCTTCGCCTCGAGCGTGGCCTTGGGCACCGCTCCGACGACGGTATCGACGTGCTGGCCGTCCTTGAAGAACAGCACGCTCGGAATGGAGCGCACGTTGAATCGCGCGGCCGTCCGCTGGTTGGTGTCCACGTCCACTTTGGCGACCTTGGCCTTGCCCGCATATTCCCCGGCGAGCTGATCGAGGATCGGCGCCACCACCTGGCAGGGGCCGCACCAGGTGGCCCAGAAGTCCACCAGTACGAGGCCCGGCGCCTGCTCGATGTCGCCGGCAAAGGACGCGTCGGTAACGTGTACGGTCTGCGTGTTCGTTGCGCTCATCCTGTTATTCTCCATTCGTGACGCCCGTCCGGGCGTTTCCAAGGTAATCGTTTTCGGCGTGGAGGCCCGAGTGACCGAGCCGCGCATCGCACATGTCGGCATTGCCGTCCCCGATCTGGACGCCGCGCTGGCGTTCTACCGGGATGTCCTGCATCTCACGCCGCATCCTCCTGAGACCGCGGATGGTGCGACGATCGTGTCGCTGCCCTTTGGCGCGTCCGACGTCGAGCTGCTGTCACCCAACGACGATGACGGACCAGTCGCCCGCTTTCTGGCCCGGCGCGGACCCGGCATCCACCACATCTGCTACCGCGTCGACGATCTCGATGCCGCGCTCGACGCCTGTCGCGCCGCCGGCTACCAGCTGGTCGACGACGTCCCGCGAAGCGGCGCGGGCGGCAAGCGGATCGCCTTCATCCATCCCAGGGCCACGAGCGGTATCCTGGTCGAGCTCACCGAATAGAACACCGACCGGTTCCCGCCCTACTGGGGCGGCGTGTCACACGGCCGGCCGGGGCTCCCCGCGGCTCCGATATCGATGGAGTTGATGATCCAGCCATGGGCCGTCTCGATCACCATGAACGGCACCACCTTCTGGCACCGGTCGCGGGAGAGCTCCACCTGGAGCTGGCGCCGAACCGCATCGCCCGTGATGGGATCGTTCGACAGGATCCGGTATCGGGCGCCGCGCAGGTAGGACTGGATGACGACGATCCGTCGCTGGTAATCGGACGGTTCGTGGGTCTGGGCCGCAGGGCCCTTGGCGGACCCCCACAACTGGGCCATCTTGGCGACATTGCTGTCAGTCACGGCGCCGAGAAAGGCCTGGACCGCATGTTCGGCGGACGGCGCCGGCGCCGGGCTGCCGGCCTGCGAGTGACCGCCGCACGCGGCGACCAGCAGAACGAGGCCAAGCCCGACGAATGATCGCTGGGTCACGCGGGAACTCCCGGAACGAGGGTGAGGCGAACATAAACCGGCAGACGAGCACCGGACAATGACTGGCATCCGCCTGTACATCAATATCGACCATGTCGCCACGCTGCGGCAGGCCCGACGTACCGATGAGCCCGATCCGGTCGAGGCCGCGGTGCTGGCCGAGCGGGCCGGCGCGGACGGCATTACGGCGCACCTGCGGGAGGACCGGCGGCATATCCAGGACGCGGACGTGGAGCGGCTGGCCGGCCAGGTGACCACCGTACTCAACCTCGAACTGGCCACCAGCGACGATATCGTCGCGCTGGCCTGCCGGCTGCGGCCCTATCAGGCGACGCTGGTACCGGAACGCCGGGAGGAAGTCACGACCGAAGGCGGCCTCGACCTGTCCCGGCCCGGCCGGATCGGTGACGTGGCGCGGCAGCTGACCGATGCCGGCTGCCGCGTCAGTCTGTTCATCGATCCCGACCTCCGCGCCGTGACCGCCGCGCACGAGCTCGGCGTCCCCGCGATCGAGCTTCATACCGGGCGCTATGCGCACGGATGGCGCGAGGGGGACGCGGCCCTCCGCCAGCTCGCCGATGCGGCGGCGGCCGCGCGGGCCATGGGGCTCGCGGTGCACGCGGGTCACGGGCTCACCTACGCCAACGTGGGGCCGGTGGCGGCGCTGGAGGACATCGAAGAGCTGAACATCGGGCACAGCGTGATGAGCCGGGCGATCCTGGTTGGCACGGGGCGCGCGGTGTCCGAAATGGCGGCGCTGGTGCACGCCGCCCGTCCTGCGTTGACCTGACGCCGGGGCGGCGCGTACACTGCATCCGGTCCGACGCTTCTTCCGCGAGGGGGCATGAGCAATCCGCTGGGGTCAGCCGACTTCTTTGCGCTCGAGGCCGGGGAATGCCTCGACCGCCTCGAGCAACTCCTGGGCCGACCCGATGGGCCGCCGCCCGACGAGCTGCTGCGGTACGCCCGCGCCCTCCGCGGCTCGGCGCTGATGGCCAACCAGCCCGCGATTGCGCGTGCCGCGGCCGGCGTCGAGGCGCTGGCGCGGGCGCTCCGGGCGGGAACACGGACCTGGGACCCGGCGCTTCGTGAGCAGCTCGGTCAGGCCATCGACGAGTTCCGCCAACTGGTCCGGCGCGCGCGCGAGTGGAGCTCGGCAGATGCGGCGCGGGCGGCGCGGCTGACCAGCGCGCTGGAGACCCTCACCGGCGGCGCCCCGCCGGCGCCTGACCGCGCCGCATCCCCCGGGTCAGCGGTGCCCATCGAGCTCAACACCGGTGTGCGGGCCTTCGTCGCGCGGGAGAGCGCACTCATCGCCAGTGCGCTGGACCGCGCCGCGCAGGCACTCGTCGACACGCCGGACGCACGGGAGCCGCTCTATGCCGTCCTGCGCCGCATGCAGTCGCTGCGCGGCCTGGCGGAGATCGCCGAGCTCACCCCGCTGCCCGAGATACTCGATGGCATCGAGCTGGCGGTCGGCGATCTGACGCGGCTGTTCGCGCCGCCGGCCGGCGTGGACGACCTCCTGCGCGCCGCCGCACAGTCACTCACCCGCATTGCATGTGACGTGGCGTCCGTCGGCAAGCCGGCTCCCGACCCCGATGAGGCGCGGCTCTTCACCGAGCGGCTGCTCCGCGCATTTGCCGTCGAGCGCGACGTCGTCGCCATCGAACTACTCTACATCGACGGCGATCCCGCTCCGATGGAGCGCCCCACCACCCAGCCGCACTTCAGCGTCCGCGCCCCGCTCGGCCCCGTCGAGCTGGTCAGCTACGGCGAGCACCTGGTGCAGGCCGCCGACCGGATCGAAGATGCCGAATCGGCCACCATTCGTGACCTCCGTCTCTACGCGCTGGTCGCGACGCTGCGCTCGCTCGCGATCGGCGGCGAGGATGCGGTGCCGGCCGCGCTCGCGGTGTTCGGCCGGTCGGCGCGCGAGGCGATCGGATCGGGCGCCGCCGCCGCCGCGCCGGACGGCTTCGCCGCCGCGCTCCGGGACATCGGGGGGCTGGTGCGCGGCCTGGCGCAGAGCGCAGATCAGCACGTGACCGCGCGGCGGCTGCTGGACGTGGCCTATCGGATCGACCAGCTGGACGCGCCTGCCGAGCCGGACGTAGTCTCGATCGAGTCGCTGGCCAACGACGGAGAGTCAGACGTGGTCCCCGTCGGGTCGCTGGCCTACACCGAGTCGCCGGACGAGGCGACAGACGCCGAACCGGTCATCGCCATCGGCGAGCTCGCCCCTGATGGCCCCGTCCCTGAGCCGGATGGGCCGACCGCGCTGGAAACCAGCTACGTCACCTACACACGGCTGATCCGCGAGCATGGGCTCGGCCCCGCTTCCATCGAGGCACTCGTCGCCGGCTCGCGCTCCGCAGCCGGCACGGTGCCGGCGACCGATGACGCCGCCGTGGATATCCGCTCGCTCTGCTACCGAGGGCGCGCCGCACTCGAGCGGGCGGCTGAGGTTCGCGACGCGCTCGCGCGGCGGCTGGGCGCCGGCCTGGTCCAGGGCGAGAGTGAGCCCCTGCTCCATGAGTTGCTCGACCTCGTCCCGCTGGCACTGGAACGCGCCGATTAGCTCCCCGACGCAGCCGCGCGGCTCACGCTGGCCGGCGCTGGTCGGCATTGCGGTCTCGCTGGGATTTCTGGCTTGGGCGCTCCGGGGTGTCGACGCCGCCGGGCTGCTGCGCGAAATCCGCGGTGCCCATCTCGCACCACTCGCGCTGGCGGTGGGTGTCGCCACGTGCGCCTTTCCCATCCGGCTGGTCCGGTGGCGCCTCCTGCTCCGGGCCGACGACGGCGCCGCACTCCCCGTGCTGCTGCTCTGGCATGCGGTCGCAATGGGCTTCATGGCCAACAACGTCTTTCCGCTCCGCGCCGGCGAGCTGCTGCGATGCTACGCCGCGGCCCGGCTCACCGGGACGCGGCTCGCCCCCGCACTGTCCTCGGTGGCGGTCGAGCGGGTCTTCGACGCGCTCACGGTGGTCGGGCTGCTGGCCATCGCACTCTTCACCACCCACCTGCCGCCAGCCATTACGATCGCCGGCACACCGGTCTCGGTGGCTCGACTCACGTTTACCGGTGGGCTGGTCTCGCTCGCCGCGCTGGTCGCGGCGAGCGCCGTCGTGGCATGGCCGCTCGCGGCGGAAGCGGTGGTGCGACGCGTCGTGCCGAGCGACCGGATTGCCGGCACTCTCGTACGACTCATCGAGGGGGTTCGCCACGGACTCGCCACGTTGCGGTCGCCGGGACGCCTCGCGGGAGTCATCGCGTGGTCCATCGTGCTGTGGGTGGTCAATGCCGCGGCGTTCTGGATCGCCTTCGCCGCATTCGATCTTCCGGTGGACTTCGCCGGCGCAGTGCTGCTGCAGGGACTGCTCATGTTTGCCATCGCCGTGCCGTCCACGCCCGGCTTCATCGGCGTCTTCGAGGCGGTGATCAAGGCGGTGCTGCTGCTGTACGGCGTGAGTGCGACGCGCGGGACCGCCTACGCGCTCGTCTACCACGTCACCACCTTCATCCCGATCACCCTGCTCGGCCTCTGGTCGCTGGCGCGGGCCGATTTCACGCTGGCCGACGCGCGGCGTCCGCTCCCCTCATGAGCGAGACGGTACGGGTCACGGCCCACGCCAAGCTCAATCTTCTGCTCCGTGTCCTTGCGCGCGAGGACGACGGCTTCCACGGCATCGAGACGCTCTTCTGTCTTACGAGCCTGGCCGATACGCTCACGGCGGAACGCACCAGCGACGATGTCGCCATTGACGTCGAGGGCGCTGCTGGCGAAGGCGCCGACGTGGGGCCCGCCGCCGACAACCTGGCGGTCCGAGCCGCCCGGCTGGTCCTCGAGGCCACGGGCAATCGCTTTGGCGTGCGTCTGCATCTAGTGAAGCGCATCCCGGTGGGGGCCGGCCTGGGCGGCGGCTCGAGCGACGCGGCGGCGGCGCTGATCGCGGTGAACGAGCTTGCGGGCAAGGCCGTGCCGCGCCACGAACTGCTGCAGCTGGCGGCGCGGCTGGGGAGCGACGTGCCCTTCTTCGTGTCGCGCGCGGCACTCGCGCTGGCCTGGGACCGCGGCGACCGGATGTTGCGGCTCCCGCCGCTCCCGGCGGCACCGGTGCTTCTGCTCACGCCGCCGGCATCGGTGGCGACGGCCAGCGCCTACGGGTGGCTGGACGCCGTCCGTCGTCCGGGCTCGCGGCGAGGGGCGCTCGCGCTCGACCTGCCGTCGGTGGCGGCGTGGGGGGACATCGGGCGGATGGCGGGAAACGACTTCGAGTCGCCGGTCTTCGAGCGGCTGCCGGCGGTGCGCGCGGCGTTCGAAGCGCTGGCCGGCACCCGGCCGCTGGTGTGCCGGATGAGCGGCTCGGGATCGACGCTCTTCGGGATCTACCGGTCCGCCGCGGACCGCGACGATGCGGCCGTGATGCTCAGTCCGAAGCACGGCCGGCTGACGCGGGCTGAGACGTTGGCGGGGCCACCGCCGGTGAGGGCGTAACCTGCCCTGGGAACGGCTACTCTCCGGCCATCGCGCAGAGTTCCGTGAAATTCGCCGACAGAAACAAGTAAACCCATAGCGCATTTGGGTAATTGGGAAGGATACTGGCGTGGCCCGGCGCCCGGGCGCATCGATCTTCGGGGCGCGGCAGGCCCGGCGCGCGGACGGTTGTTCACGTCCGTGAAGATGGTAGATTGGTTCGGCCCGTGCACGGCCGAGTTGCGGGGGTAATCCGCCCGACCCGCCATCGCGGCGCCCGGGTCTCGGTATTCAACGATGCTGGCCCTTCGTCCAATGGCAGGACAGCGGACTTTGGATCCGCGAATGGTGGTTCGAATCCACCAGGGCCAATGCCGGACCGGGACCGACTCAGGGTCGTGCGGTTACCGTCAGCACCACGTCGTTGAAGTCGCTGTCACCGCCATCCTCGAACGTCAGGGTCCACTGGGGGTACTGACCAGTGGCCTGCAGCGACGGCGGGCGCTGCAGCTGCGTCGACACGATCTCGACGTTGAGCGCGGTGCCGGCCGCAAACGGGCCGTTGATCGTCCACGTCTTGTTGACCTGCTCGTGGCACGCATCGGCCGTCAGTTGCCTGGTTACCGGCTGGGTGACACGCAGGTAGTCATCGACCGCGTCGCAGCTGCTGCTGACGAGCACGATGTCGAACGCGGTCACCGTGGAGTCGCTCGGGAGGGTACAGGGCGCTGGGGTCCCGTTCTGGGTGCAGGTCAACGGGGTCACGACCGGCGGGTTGCTGCCGGGGTCCGTCATGAAGTCGCCGGTCTTGCATCCTGCCAGCGCCAGGACCGCTGCCAGCGCCGCGGGACCGGCCAGGACACGGGTTGAGATCATCTGCCGACTCCTCGCTCTATTCAAGCTCGCGCGACGGAACGCTGCCTCGCGATGGGGTGAGTGCCAGTCTGCGTCGCCGGCAAGCGCAGCAATGAGCATGCCGCGCAGTCGGGACCAACCGACCGGGCCGATCCTGCGACCCAAAACATGGGGCCGGGGCGGATTTGGCGCCGTGACATGGGGCACCGCCCGCCGGTAGCTCGGCCGACATCCGCGAGTTGACGCAAGCCGTCCGTCCGGGGTAGCTTGTCGGGCTGTAGACATGACGGATCTTTCGCTTGCCCGCAGCCAGATGCTGCTTCTCAGCGGCACTGCCAACCGCCCCCTCGCGGAAGAGGTGGCGGCGCATCTGGGGCAGCCGCTCTGCGCGGTGACGATCCGCCGCTTTGCGGACGGCGAGCTGTTCGTCAAGATCGACGAGAACGTGCGGGGCCGGGACGTCTACATCATCCAGCCGACCAACCCGCCGGCCGAAAACATGATGGAGCTGCTGCTCCTCATGGACGCGGCCAAGCGGGCCAGCGCGGCACGGGTGACAGCGGTGATCCCGTACTTCGGCTACGCCCGGCAGGACCGGAAGGATCAGCCGCGCGTCGCGATTAGCGCCAAGCTGATGGCCAACATGGTCTCGATGGCGGGCGCCGACCGCGTGCTGGCGATGGATTTCCATCAGCATCAGCTCCAGGGGTTCTTCGACCTGCCGGTGGACCACCTGTACGCGGCGCCGGTCTTTGTGAACCACTATCGGCAGAAGTCGCTGCGCGACCTGGCAATCGTGGCGCCCGACGTGGGCTCGGCCAAGATGGCGCGGGGCTTTGCCAAGCGGCTCAATGCGTCGCTTGCGATCATCGACAAGCGGCGCCCGTCCGCCAACGTCGCGGAGGTGCTGAACGTCGTCGGTGACGTGAAGGGCAAGGACTGCCTCATCCCCGACGACATGATCGACACGGCCGGCACGATGGCCGAGGCGGTCACCGCCCTCAAGCGGCTCGGCGCCGAGGATGTCTACTGCTGCGCCACCCACGCACTCTTGTCGGGGCCGGCGGTGGAGCGGCTGATGGCGTCGCCGGTCAAGGAAGTTGCGGTCACCAACACGATCGCGCTGCCGCCCGAGCGGCGATTCGACCGGCTGAAGGTTCTGTCGATCGCCGGCCTGCTCTCGAAGGCGATCGGTTACACGCATAGCGATCAGTCCGTCAGCTCGCTGTTCGATTGAGGCGCCCGCGGGCGCACCACACGCGAAGGATCGGATCATGGCACAACAGGTGAATCTCCAGGCGGCGACCCGTTCCACCACCGGCAAGGGCGCGGCCCGCTCGCTCCGGCGCGAAGGCAAGGTGCCGGCCGTGATCTACGGCCACGGCCGCGAGCCCGAGCCGCTGGTGGTGGACGCCCCCGTGCTCGACAGGATGCTGATGGGCATCAGCGCCGCGAGCACCATCGTGGACGTTGTGGTGGACGGACGGGCGCCGATCAAGGTGCTCATCCGCGAGATCCAGCGCAATCCGATCCGCCCGTCCGACATCATTCACGTCGACCTCTACGAGATCCACGCCGACGAGAAGATCACCGTCGAGGTCCCGGTCCACCTCACCGGCACCGCCGACGGCGTCCGCAACTTCGGCGGCGTACTGGACCACATCCTGCGCACGCTGGAGATCGAGGTGTTCCCGGGCGACATCCCCGAGAGCATCGACCTCGACGTCACCAATCTCGGCATCGGCCAGTCGCTGTACGTGCGCGACATCAAGATTGAGAAAGCCGACATCCTGAACGACGAGGACCTGCCGGTGGCGACCGTCGTCGCGCCGCGCACCGAGGAGGCGCCGGCCGTGGTCGAGGAGGCCCCGTCGGGCGAGCCAGAGCTCATCCGCAAGGCCAAGGCCGAGGGCGAGGACGCCGAAGCGAAGGCGTAGTCCCTGCGTGCCATCGTCGGACTGGGCAACCCTGGCCCGGAATACGAGGATACCCGGCACAACGCCGGGTTCCTGCTGATCGAACGGCTCGCCGCGCGGTGGGGCCTCGGAGCGTTCCGGCGCGCCGAGCGGGCCCGCCAGGCCGCCGGCACCGTGGGCGGCCATCCGGTCCGCCTCCTCAAGCCCCAGACCTACATGAACCGCAGCGGTGCCGCACTGGCATCGCTGCTCGCCGTGCCCGGATTTGATCCGGCGTCGGAACTGCTCGTGCTGGTCGACGACGTCGCCACCGATCTCGGGCGGTTCCGGCTTCGCGGAGCCGGCTCCGCCGGCGGCCACAACGGGCTCAGGAGCATCGAAGGCACGCTGCGGCGCCAGGACTACGCCCGGCTCCGGATCGGAGTCGGACCGGTGCCCCCGGACGCCAGCGACCTCGCCGACTACGTGCTGGGCGCGTTCGGGCGCGAGGAGCGCTCGGTGATCGACGGCCTCCTCGACCCGATGGCCGATGCGGTCGAGAGCTGGCTCACCGACGGCATCGAGCGCGCCATGTCGCGCTTCAACCGCCAGGCCTAGACGCCCCCGCTCCGGGCAGGAAAGATCCCATGCTGAGACTCGGAATCGTCGGCCTCCCCAACGTCGGGAAGTCCACGCTGTTCAATGCGCTGACCTCGGCCGGCGCACTGGTGGCCAACTACCCCTTTGCCACGATCGAGCCGAACACCGGCGTCGTACAGGTGCCCGACCCCCGCCTCGACGTGCTGGCCGAGATCGTCAAGCCGGAGCGCACCCTGTCCGCCACGGTCGAGTTCGTCGACATCGCGGGACTGGTCAGGGGTGCCAGTCAGGGCGAGGGGCTGGGCAACCAGTTCCTGGCCAACATCCGCGAAGTGGACGCCATCGTCCATGTGGTTCGCTGCTTCGAGAACGACGACATCCAGCATGTCATGGGCGGCGTCGACCCGGTGCGCGATCGGGAGATCATCGACATCGAGCTCGGCCTCGCCGATCTCGCCAGCGTCGAAAAGCGGCTGGACAAGACCGCCCGCACCGCCAAGTCGGGCGACGCGCAGGCACGACTGGAGCTCCGGCTGCTCGAGGCGCTGCAGCCGGTCCTGGCCGAGGGGCGCCCCGCCCGCGCCGTGACGCCCACGGACGAGGAGCGCGCCGCCTATCGCGCCTTCAATCTGCTGACCTCCAAGCCGGTGCTCTACGCCGCCAACGTCGCGGAATCCGAGATCAACGGCGGTAACCGGTACGTCGATGCGCTGCGCACCGCGCTCGAGCAGACCGGCGAGGACGCCGAGATCGTCACCTTCTCGGCACAGGTCGAGGCGGAACTGGCCGAGCTGCCGCCGGAGGACCGGCGGGACTTCCTCGACTCGCTCGGCGTCACCGAGTCCGGCCTCGACCGGCTGGCGCACGGCGCCTATCACCTGCTCGGCCTGCAGAGCTACTTCACCGCCGGCGAGAAGGAGGTCCGCGCCTGGACCATCCACCGCGGCGACCGCGCGCCGGCGGCCGCCGGCGTGATCCATTCCGACTTCGAGAAGGGGTTCATTCGGGCCGAGACGGTCGCCTACGACGATTTCGTCCGGGTCGGCGGCTGGAAGCCGGCCCGCGACCAGGGGCTGGCCCGCGCCGAAGGCAAGGAATACGTGGTCCGGGACGGCGATGTAATGCTCTTTCGCTTCAGCTCCTAGGCCCCTCCGCCGACCTTTCGTGCGCCCCGCCGCCCAGCTATCTTTGCGGCTCACATATCTCCTCCTCGGCCTCACACCAGGGCCGGGGCAACAGTCCAAAGGACGGTGTCATGACCCACCAGTATGAGGTGGTCTATATCTTCGACAGTGCCCTCGAAGAGACCGCCATCAACGAGCGCCTCGAGCGCTTCCATTCCCTGATCAGGCAGGACGGCAGCGAGCCCCCCGTGCTCGACCACTGGGGCAAGCGTGCCCTCGCCTACCCGATCAACAAGCACGAAACCGGCTACTACGTCATCGCCAAGCTCGAATCGGCCTCCACGGCGCTGCCCGAGTTCGAGCGCGCGATCAAGCTGGACGAGGGCGTCCTGCGCCACCTCGTCGTTGCTAATGACGGCCCGCAGCCGGTGCCGCCAGCCGCGGTCAAGACCGGTGACGAGGAGGACGACGAATGAAGCGCGCTGCCAAGACCTGCGCCATCTGCGAGTCCGGCGTCCGGGTCGTTGACTTCAAGGACGAGCGCACGCTCTCCCGCTTTCTGACTGAGCGCGGCAAGATCCTGCCGAGCCGCCTGTCCGGCACTTGCGCCCGCCACCAGCGTCAGCTCAGCACCGCGATCAAGCGGGCGCGGCAGCTGGCCCTGTTGCCGTATATCAAGGGGTTCGCCGGCTGACCGCTCCCGCGCCACTCGCGGCGGCGCAGCGCCGTCGCGGGCTGGTGGGGCTGCTGCTCCTGACCGCGGCGTTTCTGCTGATAGCGCCGTGGGTGTTCGTGCTGGGACCCGTCGTGGCGCTGCTATTCGTGTCCCGGCCGGCGAGCCGTCCGGAGTGGATCGCGCTCGCGCTGGCCGCACCGCTCCTGGCGCTCGCCCTGCTCGATACCGGCAACCTCTTTCCCCAGTTCGTCCGCGCGCTGGGGGCGATGCTGACCGGCGCGTTCGTCGTGCTCATGCTGGCCCGGCCGGGGCCGGTCTTCCGCCGTGCGGTGCTGGCGGCGGTCATCGCGGGCGTCGGCACGCTGATCTGGAGCGCGTATCTGGGGTTTGGATGGCCCGATGTCCAGATCTCGGCAGCGCGGGAGATCCATGACTTCCTGCAGCTGCAGGCCCAGGCGGCCGGGGCGCAGGGCGCGCGCGGCGTGCCGGCGCAGCAGCTCTTCAACCAGGTCGCGGCGCGGTCCGCCGATGTCGCCGCGCTCTTCCCGGCCATCCTCGCCCTGACGGCGGTCGCCGGGGTGGGGCTGGCATGGCGCCTCTACGGCGCCGTGGCGAGCCGGCCGATCGCGCCGCCCGCCGCACCGTTTGCGCAGTTCAGGTTTGGCGATCAATGGGTGTGGGTCCCCGTGGTGGCGCTCGCGGCCCTGCTGCTACCGGTCCCGCAGACGATCGGCGCCCTGTCGATCACGCTGCTGGCCCGGAACGTCCTGCTCGTCGCGGCCGTGCTGTACGCGGCGCGGGGACTGGCGGTCTTCTCCACCCTGGGACGTCAGGCACCGGGACTGGTGCTGCTGGTGCTGACGCTGGTCGCCGTACTGCTGATGCCGTTCGCCCTGAGCGGGCTCGCGCTGCTCGGGCTTGCCGATTCGTGGGTAGATTTCCGGCGGCGCCTGACGCCGCCTACACCTGGAGGAACCACCCGATGATGGAAGTGATCTTGCGCGAGGACGTGAAGTCGCTCGGGAAGGCGGGCGAGATGGTCCGCGTCAAGCCGGGCTACGGCCGCAACTACCTGCTGCCCAGCGGGCTCGCGTACGAGGCCACCGAAGGGAACAAGAAGCGGATCGCCGCCGAAACCAGGGCGCGTACCGTCCGGGCCGAGACCGATCGCACCGAGGCGCAGGGCCAGGCGACGCGCCTCGCCGCGGCCCCGATCACGCTCACCGGCAAGGCCGGCGAAGAGGGCAAGCTGTTCGGGTCGATCACCGCCTCGGACGTGGCGCAGGCACTGGCCGCGAAGGGGTTCGACGTCGACAAGCGGCGCATCGAGATGGACCAGCCAATCAAGACGCTGGGCGAGCACACAGTGGGCATCCGCCTGCATGCCGACGTGCGCGCCGAGGTGCGCGTGACGGTCGTCGCCGAATAGCCGGCCGGCATGACCGTTGGCATCGCGTACATGGACGGTCCCCGGCTGGCGCGGTCGCTCTACGCCGCCGCCGACTGGGTGACCGCAGGCCGCGATGAGATCAACCGGATCAACGTGTTTCCCGTCCCCGACGGGGACACCGGAACCAATTTCAGTCTGACGCTCCGCTCCGTCGCCGACGCCCTCCGGGCGCTCGGCGACGCGCCGCTTCCGGCCACGGCGCGCACCGCCGCCCGCGCGGCGATTCTCGGCGCCCGCGGCAACTCCGGCATGATGCTGGCCCACTTCCTCCTCGGCTTTGCCGACGGCCTGGGCGACCGAGCCGCCGCCAGCTCACGCGACATCGCAGTGGCGGTCCGCCGCGGCGCGGACACACTGGAATCGTCGCTCGACGACCCGCGCGAGGGCACGATTCTAACCATCGCCCGCGAGGCCGCCTCCGCGGCCGAGCGCGGCGCGGCGCAGTACTCCGACATCAGCGACTTCATGACCTACCTCCTGCGCCAGGGCGAGGTCGCGCTTGCGCACACGCCCGAGCTCATGGCGGTGCTCAAGGAGGCCGGCGTGGTGGACGCCGGCGGCATGGGATTCGTGCGCATGGTGGAAGGGGTGGTCCGCCTGATCCACGGCGACCCGCTCCTCGCGGCACCGGGGACGTCGATCGGCGCGCCAATCCCCGTCATGGGAGTCGAGGTGGCGGCGGAGCGCGATTTCCAGTACTGCACCGAGGTCCTGGTCCGGGGAGAGCAGCTCCCCGCCACCAACGAGGTCCGGGCCGCAATGCACGCCTTTGGCGGGTCGATCGTCGTGATCAGCAGCGAGGACATCCTCAAGCTGCATGTGCACACGGACACCCCCGAGGCCGTCTTTACGTATGCCGCCCGGTGGGGAACGGTCGAAACCAGCAAGGCCGAAGACATGCGGGCCCAGCATCGCCGGATCGCACACGGAGATAGGCGACCGGTGGCCATCGTCACCGACAGCTCCGCTGATCTGCCCGACCCGGTGCTGGACCGCCATCGGATCGCGCTGGTCCCGCTGCAGGTCGTCTTTGACGACCAGACCTTCCTGGACCGGGTGGAGCTCAAGCCGGAGGAGTTCTACCGGCGGCTGCGGACCAGCAAGCAGCTGCCGAAGACATCGCAGCCCACGCCGGGCGAGTTCATCCGGGTGCTGCGCGACGCGCTCGGCGAGGCCGAGGACGTGGTCGCCGTCCTCCTGTCCGCCGGCCTGTCGGGGACCTACCAGTCCGGGTTGGCGGCGCAGCGGGCGGCCGCGCTGGACCGGGTCCACTTCGTCGACAGCGGGTCCGCGTCGCTGGGGGTGGGAATGCTGGCGCTCCGCGCGGCGGAACTGGCGGAGTCGGGCTGGCCCGCCACAGCGATCGTCGCCGAACTGACGCGCATCCGGCGCCAGTCGGGGATGGTGCTGACGGTGGACCGGTACGAGAATCTGCTGCAATCGGGCCGGGTCAGTCGGGGCAAGGCGTGGCTGGGCGGGATGCTGGACGTCAAGCCGATTCTCACGCTCGATGACGGGGGGCGGGTGGTCCCGCTCGATCGGGTGCGCGGGCGGGAGAATGTGGTGCCGCGGGTGCTCTCGCTGCTCGATGCGCGGCTGACGCCGCGGCCGCAGGTGGTCCGGTTCGGCGTGGCGCACGCGGACGCCCCCGAGGTCGCCGACCGGGTGCGCAATGCGCTGGTGGCCGCGTACCAGCCGCGCGACTGTTTCGTGACGCTCGCCACCGGGGTGCTCGGCACCCACGTCGGTCCCGGGGCGTGGGGAGTCTTCTATCAGGTGGAGGACGGCGCGCCGACCCGTCTCGACCGGGAGCCGGCCGTTGAGGGATAAGCAGCAGGCAGCGAGGGCCGCGGAGGCCCCGACCACACCGCGCTCCGGGCTGCCGGAGAATTTGCGGCTCGCCCTCGATGCCATCGATGACCTGAAGGGTCAGAAGCTGATGGTACTGGATCTGCGCGGTATCAACGACGCCGCCGATTTCTTCGTGATCGCTACGGGCACATCGGATGCGCACGTCCGGGGCATTGCGGAGTCGGTGCTGGACAAGCTCAATCGACGCGGGCATCACGCGCATCACGTCGAAGGTCTGACCGGCGGTCGCTGGGTTCTGCTCGACTTCGTGGACTTTGTGGTCCACCTCTTTCATCCCGAGACTCGCGCGTTCTACCAGCTCGAGCGCCTCTGGAGTGACGCACCGGAGCTGTTGATCGGCTCCTCCTGACGAGGTTCTGCCATGTTTCGTCGCTGCGCCCCCGCGCTGCTCGTCCTCCTGACCGTGATGCCGGCGGCACTCTCCGCCCAGTACTTCGGCCAGAACAAGGTCCAGTACGAGAGCTTCAACTTCAAGATCGTCCAGACCCAGCACTTCGATGTGTATTACTACGATCGTGAGCGGCCCGCGGCGCTCGACGTGGCGCGCATGGCCGAGCGCTCGTACGCCCGGCTGTCGAAGGTGCTCAACCATCAATTCCGCGAGCGCAAGCCGATCATCGTCTACGCGTCGCATGCCGATTTCGTGCAGACCAACGCCACGCCCGAGGACGTAGGCGAGGGCACCGGCGGCTTCACTGATTTCCTCAAGCACCGCAACATCTTCCCGCTGACCGGTTCCTACGCCGAAAACCAGCACGTGCTCACGCACGAAATGACCCACCAGTTCCAGTACGACATCTGGTCCGGCGGCAAGGCCGGCAGCGGCATTTCGACGCTGATCGCCGTGAACCCGCCGCTCTGGTTCGTCGAGGGAATGGCCGAGTACATGTCGCTGGGGCCCATCGACGCCAACACGGCGATGTGGCTACGCGATGCGTCCATCGAAAACAAGCTGCCCACGATTGACCAGCTCACCAACGATCCGCGGGTCTTCCCCTACCGATTTGGCCATGCGCTGCTGGCCTACATCGGCGAGCGCTGGGGCGACGAGGCCATCGGCGCCATCCTCCAGACCTCGCGCACCGCGGGCATCGAGGGGGCGTTCCGGCGGGTGCTCGGCCTGACGCTGGTGCAGCTCTCCGATCAGTGGCGCGACGCGGTGCAGCAGAAGTACCTGCCCGAGATCGGCACCCGGCCCAGGGCCAGCGCCGTGGCCACCGCCATGCTGACCAAGGCGCGCTCCGAGGGCACCTACCACCTGGCGCCGGCGCTCTCGCCGGACGGCAAGGAAGTCGCGTACTTCAGCGAGAAGAACTTCTTCTTCATCGATCTCTATCTGGCCGATGCCGCCACGGGCAAGGTGGAGCGGCGGCTCCTCAAGTCCACCTACAGCAGCAACTACGAGACCTTTCGCTTCATCAATTCGGCGGCCAGCTGGTCGCCCGATGGGCGCTTCATCGCCACCGCCGGCAAGCGGGGCCCGCGCGACGAGATCGTCGTGATCGACGTGAAGCGGAACCAGCAGGTCGGCCGGATCCGGGTGGACCTGAGCGGCGTGACCACGCCGACGTTCAGTCCCGATGGGAAGGCCCTGGTCTTCACCGGCTATGACGGCGGCACCTCCGATCTGTTCACAGTCGACGTGGACGGCCGGAACCTGCGGCGGCTCACCCACGACAAGAACGCCGACTTCGACCCGGTCTGGTCGCCGGACGGCAAGACCATCGCCTTTGCCACCGACCGCGGACCGCGCACCGACTTCGAGACCCTCGACTTCGGCAATCTTCGGATCGCTCTCTACGACCTCGACAGCGGCACCATTCGCGTCCTGCCCCATATGGACCACGGGACCAATGCCAGCGTGCAGTGGTCGCCGGACGGCCGGTCGCTGGCGTTCACGTCCGACCGCACCGGCGTGAGCAACATCTTTCTCTACGATCTTCCCAGCGACCAGATCTATCAGCTGACCGACTTCTATACCGGCGTGCAGGGCATTACCCCGATCTCACCGGTCCTGTCGTGGGCCCACGCCGCCGACAAGCTGGCGTTCGTGTATTACGAGGACGGCAAGTACGATGTCTATGCGCTGAACGATCCCCGCAGCGTCAAGCGCCAGCCGTTTGAGGGGATCGATGCCGACAGCGCGAGGGCCGCCGCGAGCGTGGCGCTCGCGCCCTCGGCCGCGGCCGCCGCCGCGGCCGCGGCGCCGCCAGCGCAGCCCGAGGCCAGGGCCCAGGTGGGGGAAGGCGGCTCGATCTACCGCTCGCCCCGCGGCTTCCGATCGTCGGGTGAGCTCGGCAGCGACAGCTCCCGCGTGCCCGCCCCGGTCTCGCTGGTGGCGCTCCTGGATTCGGCCAACTACGCCCTCCCCGATACCACGGATTTTGCCTACAAGCCGTACCGGGTCCACTTCACCCCTGATTACGTTGCCCGTCCGTCGATCGGCTACCAGCGCGACAACTTCGGCAACGGGTTCTTCGGCGGGAGCGCCATCTCGCTCAGCGACATGCTGGGCAATCAGCAGATGGTGTTCGCGGGGTACGTCAACGGCCGGATCACCGAGTCGCAAATCCTGGCCGCCTATGCCAACCTGGCCCACCGGACCAACTACGTGCTGGGCGTGACCCAGGACCCGTACTTCTTCTTTCAGTCGTACGAGAATCGGGTCAAGCAGCCGAGCGACACGGAGAACACCTTCGTCACCAACATCCGGCGCATCATCGTCCGCTCGGCCTTTGCCCAGGCGTCGCATCCCTTCAGCCGCTTCCAGCGGGTCGAGGCCGGCCTCCGGTTTGCGAACGTCAGCGACGCGACGCTGGAGATCCAGGAGCCGTACAGCCCCATCAGCGGCGCGCCGACGCAGGACCCTGTGCTCGTCACCAACTCCCGGCCGGGCATCAACTACGTTCAACCGTCGCTGGCGCTGGTATTCGACAATTCGCTGTTCGGCTACGTGGGCCCCTTCATGGGACGACGCTATCGACTCGAGGTCGCTCAGAACATCGGCAACTGGCGGTTTACCCAGCTCACGGCCGACTACCGTCGATACGACAAGCTGCTCGGGCCGTTCACGCTCGCGACGCGCGCGCTCTACTTCGGCCGCATCGGGCGCGACGCGGATCAGTTCCTGATCTTTGGCGGCAGCACGGAGCTGATCCGCGGCAATACCTCGGGCTCCTATCAGCGGAACGAGTGCGCATCCTCCCCGACCACCAGTTCGGTCACCGGCTGTACCGCGCTGGACCGGCTCGTCGGGACCCAGATCGGGGTCGCCAGCGCCGAGCTTCGCTTCCCCCTCATCAATGCACGCCTGGGCGTGGTCCCCAGCGGTTTTCCGCCGGTCGAGGGGGCATTGTTCTACGATATCGGCATCGTGAAGAACCCCGGGAACACCCTCAAGTGGAACTATGCCCCGGGCGACGCGCAGGATCCCAACATCCGGGTGCCGCTGCAGACCATCGGGGCGTCGATCCGCGTCAACTTGTTCGGCTTCGTAGTGGTGCGGGTCGATTATTCCCGGCCGCTCCGCCGGCCGGGCGTCGGCGGACTCTGGGCCATCAGCCTCGGCCCCACGTTCTAGCGTCACACGAGCCGGCGGGCCGTAACCGCGCCCGGAGAACTGGTTACCGCCCGCCGCCACGCCTATCTTTGCAGGCGTGAACAGCCGACGCGCCCTCGTCGGAGCGTGCCTGGCCTTGCTGGCCGCCTGTGGCCGCTCCCCCGACAAGTCCTCCCGTCCCATCGCCGCGACCACGGTGGTGCGGCCCGCGCCTCCCGCCAGTGCCGTGCGGCTCGCACGGAGCGGCGGAAAGGCGCGCGCCTACGCGCTCCCCACGCTCGAGCCGCTTGACTGGCAGTCGGACGCGTCCGTCGGCGCCGTCGATACCCTGATCGGCAGCGACTTTGAGCAGCACTCCATCTTTGCAATCGATCACCGGAACAACCTCGTCGGCGTGGACCTCGACACCCGCCGCGTCCGCACCTACCAGCCCCATGTGACGCTGGCGTCCATCGGCCCCGACGGCAGTCTCTTCGCGGTCGACACCGGTCACGGCCTCACCCAGCTCGGTCGCCGCAGCATCACCCATCTTGCCGGCACGGTCACCGGCCACCCATCCGGCATGTTCGCCAATGCCAGCGGGGACGTCCTCGTCGCCGAACCGCGGGCCGGCAGCCTCGCGCTGCATACCAGCGACACCGTACGTCCGATTCACGTTCCGGCCGGCGGTCCTGTCACCGCGACCTTCTGGGGTGACCTGGCCGCCGTCGGCAGCGATACCGGCATCATCCTCCTCGATCCGGAGGGCAAGCGAAGCCCGGCCACCGTGCGGGATGTGCGGTCGCCCCGCGCGCTGCTCTTTTCGCCATCGGGCCACCGACTCTACGTCGCGGCCAAGGCGGCGCAGCTCCTGGTCGTTGACCGGTTCGGCCGCAGCGTGCTTCGGACCATCACGCTGCCGGCCCCCGCCGCGGACCTGCGAACCGATTTCTTCGGGAACTGGCTCGTGGCGCGGCCGGTGACCGGCGATTCGGTCTGGATCGTGGACCTCGACGCCGAACGGGTCGCCGGATCGATCGCCAGCGGCTGGGCCGCCGACCTGCCGGCGCTGGCGGCACCACATGCCCTGCTCCTGCGCCAGGGCGACGACATCGTGGCGCGTGACCTGTCGCACACCGGGTTCCCGGAAACCGGGCGCGTCAAGGACGGCGCCAAGGACTTCTGGGCGGCCGCGGTGTGGGCCCCGGCGCAGGAATCGCCAGTCAGGGAAGCCACCGCCGATACCGCTCGGGTCGTGTCCACCGCACCGGCTGCCGGGGCCGATTCCGCCGGCGCCGCGACAGCCGCCGACACGACGGGCCCGGCGCTGTACCTGCAAGTGAGCAGTTCCCGCAACCCATCCTGGGCCGACGACCTCGCCGGCAAGCTCCGGGCGGCGGGACTCCATCCCACGGTGCTGAAGCCCGCCGCCTCCGAGGAATCGTATCGCGTCGTCCTGGGGCCGTTCCGCACCCGGGACGAGGCCGAAGCGACCGGCCGGCGCCTGGGCATGCCCTCATTCGTCATCACCGCCCAGGGCGACTCGGGCCGGTGATCGCCACGCATCTGACAGGGTCCACAGAATGAAGCTCACCAAGCTGGAGCTGTCCGGCTTCAAGTCCTTCGCCGATACCGTCACCCTCACCTTCGAGGACGGCGTCACGGCGATCGTGGGCCCCAATGGCTGCGGCAAGTCCAACGTCTCGGATTCCGTGCGCTGGGTGCTCGGTGAGCAGTCGGCTCGGCTGCTGCGCGGCGGCAAGATGGAGGACGTGATCTTCCAGGGCTCCGCCGGCCGCCGCCCGGTGAACGTCACCGAAGTCTCGCTCTTCCTGGATAACGCCGACGGCGAACTTCCGATCGCCTACCAGGAAGTCGTCATCACCCGGCGGCTCTCCCGCTCGGGTCAGAGCGACTACCTGCTCAACGGCTCGCCGGTGCGTCTCCGCGACATCCAGGACCTGTTGCGCGGCACCGGACTCGGCAGCGACGCGGGGGTGGTCATCGAGGCCAAGATGATCGACCTGCTCCTGTCCGATCGGGCCGATGAACGCCGGTCCCTCTTCGAGGAAGCCGCGGGCATCGGGCTGTACCGCGATCGCAAGCACAGCACCGAGCGCCGTCTGGAGGAGACCGCGCTCGACCTGCAGCGCGTCGAGGACCTGATCGCGGAAGTGCAGTCCCAGCTGCGCAGTCTCGCACGGCAGCGCGGCAAGGCGGAGCGGCGCGTGAAGCTCACCGAAGAGAAGTTCTCGGTACAGCTCACCCTCGCGCGGCGCCACCTGGACCGGCTGACCGGGGAGGCCGCCGGGATGGAGGCGCGCTATGCCGAGCTCGCCACGCTCCTGCCCGCGGCACGGCAGCGCGTCTCGGACTGCGAGCACGCGCGGGAGGACGCCGGCATCGCGCGCGCCGACGCGGAGGCCGCACGCACCGACCTCGCGCGCCGCCTCGGCTCCGTCCGCGTCGAGCTCGGCCGCCTGGAGGGCGACATCGCTCTCGCAGCCGAGCGCCTGGCCAATGCGGCCAGCCGCCGACTGCGCGCGGGCGAGGAGCGGACCCAGATGGAGGGGCGCGCCGCGCATGCGGCGGAGGAAGAAGCCGCCGCGGAGACCGAGCGTCAGGATGCCACGCGCGAGCACGAGCAGATTCGCGCCCAGCTCGCTGAGCACACCGCCCAGGAAGCGGCCGGCCGCGCACGGGTCGGCGCGGCGCGCGGCGCGCTCCGCGAGCAGGAGCAGGAGCTTCAGTCGCGGCTCCAGCGACTGCGCGCGCTGGAAGGCGAGCGCACGGCACTCGAGGGGGAGCTCGGTTCGCTCCGCGAGCGCGCTGCGCAGGCCGGCGCGCACCGCGGCGAGCTGCAGCGTGAGCTCACCGCCGCCGAGCGCCGCCGCGACCAGCTCGTCGAGCGGGCCGGCTTCCATGCCTACGAAGCGCGGCGCGCCGCCGACGACGCCGAGCGCGGCCGCCATCTGGTCGCCGAAACTCGGGAGCACGAGGCGCTCGAACGGGCCACGCGCCGCCAGGCCGAGGAATCCCTGGCGCAGCTGGCCGCCCGGCGCCATGCGCTGACGGAGCTGGAGCGGGACCGCGTGGGGCTGGCTCCGGCCGCCGCCGCGCTTCTGGCAGTCCGGGAGCGGTTCGGTGCCGGGGTGCTGGGCCCGCTGAGCGATTTCGTGAGCACGGGCCGTGACGATGCGGAGCTCGCCGAGCGGCTGCTGGGCGAGTGGATGCATGCGGTGCTGGTTCGAGACGAGGCCGTCGCGACCGAGGTCCAGGCGTGGCACGCGGAGCAGCAGCCCGGTGCCCTCGTCCTCCTGCCGCTGAATCCCGGGCCGGTGCTCCACGGCGAGCGCGCACCGCTGGACGCGCGCCTGCGCGTGGAAAAGCCCGCCAGCGCCTGGGTGCAGGCCGCGCTCGCCGGATCACAGGTGCTCGATGGAGCGGGCCGCGTTCTGCGACGCGCCAGTGGCGCCATTTTTCTCTCCGGAACCGCGGCCCCCTCCGGTCCCCTCCGGCGCCGGGCGGAGATCGCGAGTCTCGGCCAGGATGTCGAAGCCGGGGAATCGGTGCTGGACGCCGCCGAGGCGGCGGTCCGCGCAACCGCCGAGCGACTGGTCGAGGCCGAGCGCACCCTGGCGGCGGCGGCGGCCGCCGCCGATCGGACCCGGGAGGAGGAGCGGCAGGCGGTTGCCGCCCGCGAGGACGCGCTCCGGCTGCTCGCGAATCTCACCCGCGAGCTCGCCGATTCCGAGACCCAGCTCGCGCGGGTGGCGGAGCGGCTCCAGCGCGCAGAACAGCGGTTGGCGGAGGTGGATGCCGGCCTGGTCGAGGAGGAGCTCGGCCGCGTCCGCGCGGACGAGGCGCTGGGCCAGGCCCGCGCCGCGCTGACAACGCTCGAGGGGGAGCAGGAAAGTGCCCGCGAGGCCCGCGTGCATTGGCAGGTGCAGGAGGCCCACATCGGCGCACGGGTGCGCGCGGCCACCGATCGCCTCGAGCGCGGGGTGCGCACCCGCACCGAGGCCGAAGCGGCCGGCGCAGCCCTCGTGGGTGAGCTGGCGCAGCTCGATGCCGACGTGGCCGCCCTCGAATCGCAGCAGACGACCTGGGCCGAGGCGCGTGTCGAGCAGCGACGGGCCGTCGCTGACCTGGAGACCGCCGGTACCGCCGCCGAGGCGACACTGGCCCGCGCGGAGGAGGCGCTTGCGTCGCATGAGCGCGCACTGTCCAATGCCAGGCACCAGCTCGAGTCCCTCGGTGAGGAGAGCCACCGGCTGCAGATCGAGCGCACCGAGGCGACGGCGATGCGCCGCAGCATCACCGAGCGCGTCGAGGCGGAGTGGCGCCGTCCGATCGACGCGCTGCTGGAGGGCCTCGTCCTGCTCGACCTCGATATCGATACGCTCGAGGCCGAGTCGGGGCGCATCGTCGAGGCGCTGGACGCGATCGGCCCGGTCAACGCCCTCGCGGTCGAGGAGCACGCCGAGGAAAGCAAGCGACTCGATTTCCTCACCGCCCAGCGCGACGACCTGGTCGGCGCCCGCCAGTCGCTGATCCAGGCGATCCGTGAGATCGATGGTACCGCGCGCCAGATGTTTCTCGAGACCTTCACCGCCGTGCAGGGCAACTTCCTGCAGGTGTTCACGACGCTCTTCGGGGGCGGCGAGTGCGAGCTGCGGCTGGCCAATACCGATGACCCGCTGGAAAGCGAAATCGAGATCCACGCTGCCCCTCGCGGGAAGCGTACCCAGCGGATCCATCTGCTCTCGTCGGGCGAGCGAACGCTGGTCGCGGTCTCGCTCCTGTTCAGCATCTACCTCACCAAGCCCAGCCCGTTCTGCCTGATGGACGAGGTCGACGCCCCGCTGGATGACGCCAACGTGGGGCGGTTTACCCGGCTGCTGGAGGAGTTCAAGATCACCACCCAGTTCCTGGTCATCACCCACAATCCCCGGACGATGCAGTCGGCCGATGCCGTTTACGGTGTCACGATGCAGGAACCGGGAGTGTCCACGATCGTGGGCGTTCGGCTGGGTGAGCACGAGCGGGAGCCGGTGTGAGCGCCTTCCCGAGCGTGGTCCCGACCTTGCATTACGACGCCGGCCGTCCCGCCGGAAGGACGCCGTCATGCTGGTGGTGATGCGCCACGGCGCGAGCGAGGACGAGGTCCGGCGCGTCGTCGCCGTGATAGAAGAGATGGGCTACCAGGCGCGGCCGATGCCGGGAAAGCAGCGCACCAGCGTCGGGGTCGTGGGCAACGACGGACGGGTGGACAGCTCGCGCCTTGCCGCGCTGAGCGGCGTGTACGAGATCATCCACGTCACCAAGCCCTATAAGCAGGTGTCGCGGGAGTGGAAGGCCGAATCCACCGTGGTACGCCTGCCGGGCGGCGTCTCGGTCGGCGGCGACGACGTCATCGTGATGGCCGGGCCCTGTTCCGTCGAGAACGAGCGCCAGATTCTGACCGCAGCGACCGCCGTACGGGATGCCGGCGCGACGGTGCTCAGAGCGGGAGCATTCAAGCCGCGAAGCTCGCCGTATTCGTTCCAGGGGCTGGGGAGCGAGGGGCTGCGCCTCCTGGCTCGGGCTCGCGCGGAAACCGGCCTGTTGATCGTGACCGAGGCGATGGACCCCGAAGGAGTCCGTGCCGTCGCTGACGTCGCCGACATCATCCAGATCGGCGCGCGCAACATGCAGAACTATTCACTGCTCAAGACGGCCGGCCGTGCGGGCAAGCCCGTGCTGCTGAAGCGGGGCCTCAGCGCCACGATCCAGGAGCTGCTGCTCTCGGCCGAATACATACTGGCAGAAGGAAACCCCGACGTGATTCTCTGTGAACGCGGCGTGCGCGGATTCGACGGCGCCACCCGGAACCTGTTCGATCTGAGCGCCGTGCCGGTGGTCCACGGGCTGTCGCATCTTCCGATCATCGCGGATCCCAGCCACGGGACCGGCCATCGCGAGATGGTGGTCCCGATGGCCCGCGCCGCCGTCGCCGCCGGCGCCGATGGACTGCTCATCGAGGTGCATCCCAGCCCCGAAGATGCGTTGTCGGACGGCGCGCAGAGTCTCGACGTGCCCCAGTTTCAGCAGCTGATGCGCGAGGTCCGACTGATCGCCGAAGTGATTGGTCGCCGGATCAGCGAGCCCGCAGGGCTCAGCGCATGAGGGCCGTAGTGATGTTCGCGGGGGTGGCCGGCCTGGCGCTTGGCATGCCCGCCGCGCGGGCGCAGGACGCCGCGGCGATCGTCGGCCGCTCGGCACGGGCCTACGCCTCGCTCACCTCGCTGAAGGCGGATTTCGAACAGCGCATCGACGACCCGCTCATCGACACCGCGCTGACCAGCCGCGGCGTGCTGGTGCAGGAGGGCCAGGCCAAGCTGGCCATGCGCTTCAGCTCGCCGCCCAACGACCTGATCGTCATCGACGGCCGGCAGGTGTGGGTCTATACGCCGAGTACGACACCGGGCCAGGTGCTCCGTCTCGCGCTGCCGTCCGGCGGGCCGGTGTACGGCTTCAATGTGCTGTCGTGGATTCTCGACCGCCCGAGCGAGCGGTACCGGATGCGGCTCCTGCGATCCGAGTCGATCGGCGGCCGGGTGGCGGATGTGGTGGAGCTGGTGCCCAACGTCCCCGAGTTACCGTTCAGCCGTGCGATCGTCTGGCTGGACCGCGACGATGCCCTGCCCCGCAAGCTGGAAATCACCGAGCGCCTGGGCGGCACCCGTACCATCACGCTCACCCACCTCCGCGTCAACGAGGACGTGCCGGAAAGTACGTTCGCGTTTGCGGCGCCGCCCGGAACCCACATCATCGATCAGTAGCGCCGGACCCGTCCGCGGTGAGTAGTGCTGCGACCCGGTCGGAGACGTCCGGCGCGAGCCCCGCCTGCCGCGCCAGGCCCAGCGCCTCCAGCCCCAGATCACAATAGAGCCGCCGTTCGCGGCCATCGAGCCGTGAGAGGTGAGCCCCGATCGTCCTGAGGTCACCGCGACGGATCGCACCGGTCAACGCCGCGGCCGGACCGAGCGCGGCCAGGTTCCCGGCCGCACCGCTGAGCAGCGGCGCGTAGATCCGCGACGCCAGCGCCGGGTCGATGCCGGCCCGCTCCGCCATGCGCTGACCAATCGAGAGCAGTGAAGCGGCGTAGTTGGCGACGAATGTCGCGCCGAGATGGTAGTGCGGCTTCCCACCCTCGGGAATCATGACCGGCGTCATCCCCAGCTCCAGGGCCAGGAGCGCGGCGGCCTCGCGCGCGGCGGCATCGCCCTCGATGCCCGCGTACGCTCCACGCAGGCGCGCGGGCGCGCCGCTGGGATCGGCAACGGTCTGAAGGGGATGAAACGAGCCCAGCGCTGCGCCGCTGGACACGAGCGGCGAGAGCGCCGTCCGGTCGAGCAGCCCGGAGAGGTGGAGGACAACATGCGCCGGGCCGATGGCACGGAGCGCGGCGAGCTGGGCCGCGACCTCGGTGATCACACCGTCCGTCGTCGCGACGATCACCAGCTCCGCACCCGCCAGCGTGTCGCGCCAGCCGGCCTCACCCGTCACCGCCGGCACCGGCGTCTGGCGCGGCGTTCGGACCAGCAGCGTCACGGCCCGCGCCTGCGCCTGGAGCGCAACCGCGAGCCCACCGCCCATCCGCCCACCGCCCATGATCGCGACGGCGCGCGTCATGGCGACTGGGGCCCCGGCGTCAGTTCCCCGCGGGTGCCGCGGCGGCCGGCGGCGGCGCCGCGAGCGTCAGCAGCTCAGCCGGGGTCTGGGCCCGGTGCAGCAGGCCCAGTGCACTCTGCATCTGCGGATCGTCCGCCGCGCGGCGCTTGAACTCGGCAGGGCGGCCGAAGACGTAGCGCGCCACCTCGTACCCGATCTGCGGATCCACCAGCGTGGCGGCCGAATCGAACACCGGCTTGGCGATCGACACCCCGCGCGCCTGAAGCCGCTGATACACCTGATTGTGCATCTCCGGCGTCACCCGGAAACTCTCCGAGGTGATGCCGCCCTTCTGCTTCATGGACAGCGCGTAGCTCGTGAGCACGTCCCGGTAGATGCCGGCCTTCTCTGCCAGCACCCGCGCAAATTCCTTCTCCGCTGCCGAGAGCGTGTCGCTCCGGACCAGGGCGTCGGGCACGATCCCGCCGCCGCCGCGGACCACCCGGCCCGCGTCGGTGTGGAAGATCGGACGGGCCTTGATCGAGGTGTCCGGCGGCGGCGTCAGCGAATCGCGCGGGGCGATCGTCCCGTCGGCGATGGCCTGGCGGATCTGGTCCTCCTGGTCCTTGGCCGTCCGCTGGATGGTCCGGCCGCTGGGCGTGAACCACCGCGCCGTCGTGAGCTTGAGCGCCACGCCGTCGGCGAGCGGATACAGCGTCTGCACCAGCCCCTTGCCGAACGTGGGCGAGCCCACGACGACCGCGCGATCGTGGTCCTGCAGCGCACCCGCGACGATTTCCGCCGCGCTCGCGGTCCCTTCATCGACCAGTACCACGATCGGCATCTCCGGCCAGAGCTGGCGCGCCTGGTCGTAGAATTCCTGTGACGCGCTCCGAGTCCGACCGCGTGTCGACACGATCTCCTGTTTGGGATCGAGGAACAGGTCCGCAACCTTGACGCCCTGGTCGAGCAATCCGCCGGGATTGCGCCGCAGGTCGAAGATCATCTCCTTCATGCCCTTCCCGCGCATGGACGTGATCTCGTCCTTCAACTCCTCCGCCGACGTCTCCGCGACGCCGGTCAGCGAGATATAGCCCACGCCGCCATCGAACATCGTTCCGCTCGGCACCGATCGCTGATGGATCGTGGCTCGCGTCAGAACGTAGGGCAGCACCTGCCCCAGCCCCACGCGCCGCACCGTGATGCGGACCGTGGACCCGGGCGCGCCGCGGAGCGCCTTGACCGCCTCCTCGCTGTTCCAGCCCTCGGTGGACCGACCGTCGACTTCGACGATCTGATCGCCGGTCTGAATGCCGGCGCGCTCCGCCGGCGTTTCCGGCAGCGGCGCGATCACGGTGATCCAGCCGTTCCGCACATCGATCTGTATGCCCAGGCCGGCGTAGTTTCCCGAGGTCTGTTCGGTGAGCTGGCGATAGTCATCGCCGGTGAGCAGCACAGAGTAGGGGTCCTTCAGCTCACCCAGCATACCGTCGGTGGCCCTGCGATACAGCGAGCTGTCGGGAATCGAGTCGACGTAGTAGCTGCTGACGTGCGACATGACGTCGTTGAACAGCCGCTCCTGCTCGTAGGTCGTGCCCAGGGCGCCCGAGCTGCGCTGCAGCAACCACCCGCCGCTGGCGAATGACAACACGGCGACCACGCCGATGACTCCCCACCGCTGCTTCATGAGATCCTCCACACGGGATGCGCCCCCGCCCACGGCCGGCGCGACAGTGCGCCGTTGATCAGTTCCATTCCTGCATCAGTCCCATTCGTATCTAACCGCTTGCGCCGCCAAAAGTTTCCGGCCGCGCCGCGCTCAGCACCCGCCAGGCGTCGTCAAGTACCGCCGCGGGTGGCCGGGCCCCGTCCAGATGTCGCATGGCCGGCCCGGTGGCCGCCAGATACGCGGCGGCGACACGCTGGTGAAATGCCCCACTCTCCCGCTCCATGCGGTCACGCGACTTGCCGGCGGTCTCCTGTCGCGACCAGCCGGTGGCGAGCGGGACGTCCAGCACCAGTGTCAGATCGGGGGTCAACCCCCCAGTGGCGGCGCGATTGACCTCCGTCACCATGTCCCGATCGAGTCCGCGACCGGCGATCTGGTAGGCCATCGTGGACAGATCGAAACGATCCGAGATCACCGTTCGCCCTGCAGCCAGCGCCGGCCCGATGACTTCAGCAACCAGACTGGCACGCGCGGCGGTCATGAGGAGGAGCTCGGCCGGCCCGTCGATACGGATCGCCGGATCGAGCAGCATCTCGCGCACCCGCTCGGCAACCGGCGTGCCGCCCGGCTCCCGCACCAGCACCGGCTCGATGCCGGCGGCGCGGAGCCGGGCTGCAAGAGCCGCGCCGAGCGTCGATTTGCCGGCCCCTTCCGGGCCCTCAAGGACCAGAAAGAAGCCCGGCGCGCTCACGCCAGCGTGATGATGTTGCTGGTGGCTCCCCGCTCCATGCCTTCGCTGATCTGCTGATTCACCTTGGTCATGACCTTTTCGAAGTTGGAGCGAGCCACGACGTAGGCCTGACCGGTGGGGCTTATCTCGAGATCCCGCACCGCCGTCTCGTAGGCCTCGGCCGTCTGCTCATCCGGCATCTGGCCGGTGGCGACGAGCTGATCCACCTGACGCGCGAGCGTCTGAATCTGGTCGAGCTTCGCAACGGTTTCCTTGTCGTCGCGAAGCGCCGCCTCGGCCCGTCGCAGTGTCTGATACTCCGTCGACTGCCCGATCAGACGGCCGAGCTCCTGTGCCTTGTCCCAGATCACGATTCCGCACTCCTTCGCGCGAGCAGATACCGCTCGCGCCCGAAAAGGTCCGCCTCCACGGCCACGTCGCGCCAGCCGAGCGCCGAGGCGCGCCGGGCGACGGCCGTCGCCCGGGTACAATCAACCTCCAGTGCCACCCACCCGCCCGCCTTGACCACCCGGCGGCCCTCGTCCAGCAGGCGGAAGGTTGCGTCCATGCCGTCCGCACCGCTCACCAGGGCCGCCATCGGCTCCCAGTCGCGCACACCCGGATCGAGCGCCGCATACTCGTCCGCCGAAAGATAGGGCGGATTGGACACCAGCGCGTCCAGGCAGTCCTGGGCGAGTGCCGTCACCAGGTCCCCTTCGACCAACGCCACCCGCGCCGACTGCCGCTCCGCATTCGCCCGGGCCAGGGCCAGCGCCTCGCCTGAGCGATCCACCGCCAGCACCTGCTCGTACGGTCCTTCGAGCGCAAGACTGAGCGCGATGCAGCCGGTGCCCGTGCCGATGTCCGCGACGCGGCCGGCGGGAGCGCGATCGAGCACGCGCTCCACCAGCCCCTCCGTCTCCGGCCGCGGGATCAGCGCGCGGCGATCGCAGGCGAGCTCCAGAAAGCGGAAGCCACCGAGCCCGGTGACGTACGCCGCCGGCTCGCCGCCGGCACGGCGATGGACGGCGGCGTCAAACGCAGACACCTCGGCGTCGCTGACCGGCCGCTCCCGCTCCCGGGCGGCCGCGCCAGGCATGCCACCCGAGACCGCGGCCCAGAGCCGCGATGCCTCGCGCGCGGCGTGCTCGATACCGGCATCCAGCAACCGGCGGCGGGCGCCGGCCAGGACATCGCCAAGCGGTTGCACCGCGGCGTCAGGCATCGAGCTGCTCCTGCCGGCTGGCCATCCGCAACGCATCCACCAGTTCGTCGAGTTGTCCGTTCACGACGTCCGCCAGATTGTGGACCGAGAGATTGATCCGATGATCCGTCACCCGGCTCTGGGGATAGTTGTAGGTCCGGATTTTCGCGGAACGGTCCCCCGTCCCCACCATCGAGCGCCGTTCCTGCGACCGCGCCGCCTCCTGCTCCGCGATCATCCGGTCGAGCAGACGGGCCCGGAGCACTTCCATTCCCTTAATCTTGTTCTGCAGCTGCGATTTCTGGTCCTGCTGGCTGACCACGAGCCCGGTCGGCAGATGGGTGATGCGCACGGCGCTGTCGGTCGTGTTCACGCTCTGTCCACCCGGCCCCGACGAGCGGAACACATCGATCTTGAGGTCCTGCGGGTCGATGCGGACGTCGACCTCCTCCGCCTCGGGAAGGACCGCCACCGTCGCCGCCGACGTGTGGATGCGCCCCTGCGTCTCCGTCGCCGGAACGCGCTGCACACGATGCACCCCCGACTCCCGGCGGAGCAGGCCGTAGGCCTCGGCTCCGCGCACCGCGACGACCGCCTCCTTCAGCCCGCCGAGACTGCCGTCGCTGAGCGTGATCGGCTCCCAGCTCAGCCGATGCCGCTCGGCGTAGCGCTGGTACATCCGGTACAGATCGGCCGCGAACAGAGCGGCTTCATCGCCGCCGGTGCCGGCGCGAATTTCGATGATGGCATCGCGATCGTCGTGCGGATCGCGTGGCAGGAGGAGGTCGTGCAGTTCCGCCTCGAGTCCGGCAACATCATCGGGGAGATGGGCCAGATCGGCCCGGGCCAACGCAACAAGCTCGGGATCGGCTTCATCAGCCATCTCCCGAGCCTGCGCCAGCTCATCCTTCAGGCGCTCGAGGCGCTCCGCCACCCGGACGATCGGCACCAGCCGGGTATGCTCGCGGCCCAGCAGCTTGAGCTGGCCCGGGTCTCGCGTCACGGCGGGATCGGTCAGCAGCCGGGCGACCTCCTCCGCCCGGCCGAGCGCCTGGCGGAGTCGAGCCTCCACGAGCTACGCCTTGGCCGTGGCGTCGGTCTGATACCTCCGGCGGAACCGGTCGACCCGGCCGGCGGTGTCGATCATCCGCTGCTTGCCGGTAAAGTAGGGATGGCACTGCGCGCAGACTTCGACATGGATATTGTCGGAGGTCGAGCGGGTCTCGAACGTATTCCCGCAGGCGCACTGCACGGTCAGTTTCTGGTACCTGGGATGAAGATCGGCCTTCACGGTCACTCCTCGCATGAGGCCGGAGCGCGAACCCCGCTCCGACTGGCATTCTGCTTCCTGGTCAGCCGTGGAATCTAGCGACGCGGTCCCCCCCGCAGCAAGCCGGCCCGGCCGGAGGCATGATTGACAGGCACCGAAGCCGCAAGTATCATGACCCCATACACTTCCGTTTCATTTTCACGACCATGAGGCTCGCGTGCCCTTGACTCCGATGGAGGTTCTGAGGAAGGTCCCGCTCTTTTCGGGGCTGGCCCAGTCGGACCTGACCGCGTTTGCCGACCTCACCCGCGAGCGCAGCTATCCCAAAGGCAGCGTCATCGTCTTCGAGGACGACCCGGGCGATTCGCTCTACCTCGTGGCCGGCGGCCAGGTGAAGGTGGTGCTCATCGCCGAGGACGGTCGTGAAGTGATCCTCTCGGTGCTGGGCGAGGGAAGCTTCTTCGGCGAGATGGCGGTGATCGACGAGGAGCCGCGATCGGCGCACGTCATCGCGATGGACGACTCGAACCTGCTGGTGCTCCGGCGCGAGGACTTCCACGCGCGGCTCCGACAGTCGCCGGAGGTGGGTATCGCGCTGCTGAAGGAAATCTCACGCCGGCTGCGACGCGCGGACGAGAAGATCGGCAGTCTCGTGCTGCTCGACGTCAACGGACGGGTGGCGCACCTGCTCCTCCGGATGGCGGAAGACGAAGGCGGCGACCGGATCACCCGCAAGCTGACCCATCATACCATCGCACAGATGATCGGATCGAGCCGCGAGACGGTCTCCCGCACCATGCGCAATCTCGTCGAGCGCGACATCATCTCGGTGACTCGCAAGGACGTCACGCTGAAGGACCGGCATTCGCTGATGCTCGCCGCCCGCCGTTCGTGACCGGGCTCACCCGTCGCCGGTGACCATTGCCGCCGACGGGGCGCGCCCAGCGTACCATTTTCCATCATGCCCGCGGCAATCAGATCGACAGCGCCGTGACGTACGAAGTCACGTTCTGGGGCACGCGTGGGTCCATTCCGACGCCCGGCCCGGAAACGGCGCGCTACGGTGGCAACACGCCCTGTATCACGCTCACGGGGCCCGGCCCGCTCGTCATCCTCGATGCCGGCAGTGGTCTCCGATGCCTGGGCCATGAACTCATGCGCGCGCCCGAGCGCCGGGTCCGCGCCGAACTACTGCTCTCCCACACCCACTGGGACCATATCCAGGGGCTTCCCTTCTTCAAGCCGCTCAGTCTCCCGGGCAATTCCCTGACCGTGTACGGGGCCGCACAGACCGGCGTGCCGCTGGAGGAGATTCTGGGCCGCCAGATGGACCCGATGGTGTTTCCCGTGCCGCTCTCGGCGCTGGCGGCGTCGATCCGGGTCAACGAGATCGCGGCGGGGCCATTCGAGATTGACGGGTTTGACGTCCGGGCGTTCCGGCTGCGCCACCCCGGCACCGCCTTCGGGTACCGGCTCTGCCCGGTCGGCGGCGGTCGCGAGCTAGCCTATCTCACCGACAACGAGCTGGGACCTGGCGGGACGTATGACGTGGGCCCGGCGTGGCGCGACGAGTTGCTGGCGTTCCTGGCGGGCGTCGACACGCTGGTGCACGACGCGATGTATTCGGAATCGATGATCGAGGCACGCGCCGGCTGGGGCCACTCAACCCCGACCGAGGCGATCGATCTGGCCCGCGAAGCGGGGTGCCGCCGACTCGTGCTGTTCCACCATGAGCCGGAGCATACCGACACCGATGTGGATCGCATGTTGGCGCAGGCAATTGCCTATGCCGCGGAGTCGGGCGCCGCGCTGGAGGTCGTCGCCGCCGCTGAAGGGCTGACGCTGACGCTCTGAGCGCGCGGCGCCGGCGCGGCGGCTAGAGGATTACGTCTCGGCCATCGGTGGCCGACCGGTAGATCGCGTCGATCACCTTGTGCAGCGTCACGTGGTCCTGCAGGGTCGGTGGCTTGGCGTCACCCGCGACGGCGGCCAGGAAGTGGGCCCACTCAGCGCGGTACGACGCGGTGAACGCATTCTCGCGGCCGACCGATCCGGTGGGCGAGACATCCGCCGGCACCCCGTTCAGATCCTTCCAGACCGTCAGCGGATTGATCGACGCGGTTCCCTTGCTGCCGCGGATCCCGACGCCGAACCGCTCGCCGTCCCCGAAATGGCGCCACGTGACGTCGAGAAAGACCGACGTACCGTTCTCGCAGATGACGAAGGCGCTGCCGGATTCTTCCACGGTGGACCGTGCGGGAAAGTTGAGTGACGCACTCACCCGGACCGGCCGCGGATTACCGGCGAGCCAGAGCGCGAGGTCGACCACCGAGAGGCCGAGGTCAAGCATCACGCCGCCGCCGGACAGCTCCCGGCGCTGACGCCAGCCCAGCTGCGCACGGCTGGGACGGAAGACGTGCCAGCTCCCGCGCACGCTGTCCACGGCGCCGAGCTCTCCACTCTGCACAAAGCTGCGGACGATCTGCACGTCGGGCCGGTATCGATGGTTCATCCCCACCATGACGACCCGCTCGCGGCGTTCCGCGGCGCGCGCGATCTTCTGCGCGCTTGCCGCCGTCGGCGCGAACGGTTTCTCCACCAGGACGTGCAGGTCGGCCGAGAGCGCCGCGAGGATGTGCGACTCGTGGAGATGGTTGGGCGTACAGATTACGAGCGCATCCAGTTCCTCGTAGCGGAGGAGCTCTTCGATGTCGTCGAATGCGTCCTTGATGTTGAAGCGGTCCGCGAGTGCGCGGGCCTTGGGCAGGTCGGTGTCGCAGATCGCGCGCACCTCAACGTGCTTCAGCTTCTTGAGCACGGGCAGGTGCGCCACCTGCACGATTGCCCCGCCACCGATGATGCCCACCCTCAGCGGATCGCCCACGATTCCTCCTCCCGCGGCCCCCAGGCCGTCAGTAGTAGCGCTGCAGGTCGGTCCCCGGAAAATACGCGGCGAGGATCTCGGGAAAGCGCTGGCCCGCGCGCGCCCGGCCCACCGCGCCCCACTGACACATCCCCACGCCGTGACCCGCGCCGCGACCGTCCGCGACGAGTCGGCTCACCTGCCCCGCGGCGTACGTCGCGGTCAGATCGAACGCGTTGCTCCGAAGGATGTCACCGCCGGGCAGCCGCAGCACGCTCCGGATCTGCTGGCCATCTACTTCGACTGCGCCGGCGCTGGTGGTGATCTCCAGCTGCGCCACCCGGCCGGACTCGGTCCGTCCCGACGTGCGGACCCGGAGAATCCGTCCGACCCGGCCGCTCGGCGCCAGTCCGGACGCGACCAGCGTCTTTTCCAGCGTTCGCCGCAGCTCCGCACCAGACCACTCCTCCCGCCAGCGGAAGCGCGGCGATCCGCTGCAGTAGGCATGGCCGGCGCCATCGACGTCGGCGATGGAGCGGAGATAGGGCCGCGCCGCACCACGGAACGCCTCGGTACCCGTTGCGGTATGCCCGCCGCAGGTCGAAAAGAAGAAGGCATCGATCGGTGCCCCGCCATAAGTGAGCACCATTCCGCGGGTATCCGCCACCGCATCGCGCGCCAGCGGATTCTCGCCACGCACGCCGGTATACACCTGGTCAGCGACCGTACCGTAGAAATCGAATCCCTGCGAGCGCCATCGCCCCATGTTCCGCAACGCATATGTGCGAGACGCGACGGCCTGGGCGCGGAGTGCCTCGAGTTCGCTGGAATCGCGGCGACCCATCTCGCCCCCGACGACGCCGGCAATGTAATCTTCCAGCCCGACGCGGTTGACGAGCGTCAGGCCGGTGCGGTCGCGGAGGAGATCGAGCGTCCCGTGATAGTCCCGGCCGCCGGTCCGGACGACGGCTCCCTCCGCGGGCCCCACCGTCAACGCCCCGGCCCGCGGAAGCGCTCCGCCCGTCGCGTTGATCAGGGCGAGCTCCGCTCCGGCCGGCACCACGCGCCAGACCTCGCCGGCCGGTATCCGGGTGAACGGTGAGCCATCCGGCTGGGTGACGAGTAGCGCAGCGCCACCGCCCAGCGTGAAGGCCGCCGCGCCGACCGACACACCCACCCGCACCGACGGCTCTGCCTGGCCCTCGGGCGGGGCGGTGGGCGGTGGCGCAGATCCCGGTGCGGGTACCGGACTCTCCGGGCGGATGCAGCTGAGGGCGGCGAGCGCGGCGACGGCGATCCAGAGCGCAGCCGGATGGTAGCGCCGAACGGCGCAGCGAAGGCGTGGCAGCTCAGCCCCGATAGTTGCCGAACTTCAGCTCGATACCGAAGTCCTCCGAGCGCAGCAGCGCCATCGCCGCCTGGAGGTCGTCCTTGGAGGGGCCGCTCACGCGGACTTCGTCGCCCTGGATGCTGGCCTGCACCTTTTTCAGCCCCGCCTCCTTGATGGCCTTGATGATCCGCTTGGCGATCTCCTGCGAAATCCCCTGCGTCAGGGTGATCGTGCGGCGCACGGACTGGCCCGTTGCCAGCTCGAGCTCGCCCTGGTCGAGGTTCTTGACCGGCACGCCGCGTTTGACCATCCGCGTCTGGAGCACGTCGACGAGCGCGTTCATGCGATACTCGTCGTCCGCGGCCAGCCGCAGTACGCCCTTGGCGCGGTCGAACTCGATCGTACAGGTGCTGCCCTTGAAGTCGTACCGCTGACCGATCTCCTTGAGCGCCTGATTGACGGCATTGTCGACCTCCTGCAGGTCGGCACCCGTCGACACGTCGAATGATGAGTTGGTGGCCATGAGCTCGCCATGAAGAGGATCATCGAACGAGCCCCCGCGATGGCGGGGGCCCGGGGCCACGGAGATCGCCGCACCGTTACGCCAGGAAGCTCTCCAGCGCGCGGGCGCGGCTGACGTGACGCAGGCGGCTCAGCGCCTTTTCCTTGATCTGACGCACCCGTTCACGGGTGATGCCGAGCAGACTGCCGATCTCTTCCAGCGTCATCGGCTCGGGACCGTCGAGTCCAAAATAGAGACGCAGAATCTTGGCCTCGCGCTCCTTGAGCGTGGAGAGCACCTCCTCGATCGACTCCGTCAGCGCGTGCTCGAATGTCTCCGAATCCGGACCCGGGTTCTGAGTATCCGGCAGATAGTCCAGCAGCTTGTTGTCCTCGCCCGGTGTGAGCGGCGCATCGAGGGAGAGATGGTTCTGCGAAATGGAGAGGGTCTTCTGCACCTCCTCCATCGAGATGTCCATGCCTTCCGCGATCTCCGACGGCGTCGGTTCGCGGCCCAGCTCCTGGAGCAGCGCCGAGGACCGCTTGCCGATCCGGTGCAGCGTACCGGCGCGGTTGAGCGGCACGCGGACGATCCGGCTCTGCTCGGCCAGGGCCTGGAGGATGGCCTGACGGATCCACCAGACGGCGTACGAAATGAACTTGATGCCCTTGGTCTCGTCGAACTTGTGGGCCGCGCGGATGAGGCCGAGGTTGCCCTCGTTGATGAGATCGGCCAGCGAGACGCCCTGGTTCTGATATTTCTTGGCTACCGACACGACGAAGCGGAGGTTGCTGCGCACCAGCTTGTCGAGCGACTCCGGGTCGCCCCGCCGGATTCCCTGCGCGAGCGTGACTTCCTCGGTCTGGGGAATGAGCGGGTAACGGCTGATCTCGCGCAGGTACTGGTCGAGCGAGCCCTCGTCGAACGTGGGCCCTCGCTTGCCGGTACCAACCTGCATTGGACGCATGGGATCGACCTCGTTGCGCGGGGGCCCGATCTGCCGGCTGCCCCGCGTGCCTGACCGGAATGGTGGGGATCTACTCTGGAACCTTACCCTTCGGTGACGGCCGGCGCAACGGGTCGCAACACACCATCGGTTGCGCCCGCGGCGCCGCGCCGGCGGCGCCGATCAGATGTCGTACGCGTCGATCTGCGCCCGCTGCAGGCGGCCGGAGTAGTCCACGTAGCAGACCTTGGTCTCCGAATAGAATTCGTAGACCTCCCAGCCGCCCTCCCGGTGCCCGTTGCCGGTCGCTTTTACGCCGCCGAACGGCATGTGCGCCTCGGCACCGATGGTCGGCGCATTGACGTACGTGATGCCGTTGTCCAGCAGCTCGAGGGCGCGGAACGAGCGATTGACGTCATTGGTGTAGATCGAGCTCGAGAGCCCGTAGCGCACATCGTTGTTCACCCGCACGGCGTCCTCGAAGGAATTGACGCGGATGACGCTCAGCACGGGACCGAAGATTTCCTCCTGCTCGAGCCGGCTCTTGGGGCGTACGCCGGCAAAGATCGTCGGCCGGTAGAAGTACCCGCTCGCCAGCCGGCCGCCCGGGCGGCGCCCGCCGGTGACCAGCTCCGCACCCTCCTCCTGCCCCAGGGCGACATAGCGCTCCACCTTCTGCCGCGCTGCCTCGTGAATCAGCGGCCCGACGTCGGTCTTCTCGGCGCGGCCGTCGCCCAGGCGCAGCGCTTCGGCGGCCGCGGCGACGCGTGCCAGAAAGCGGTCGTGAATCTTCCGATGCAGGATCAACCGGCTCGTCGCCGTGCAGCGCTGCCCCGTCGTCCCGAACGCCCCCCAGAGCACGCCCTCGAGCGCCAGGTCGAGATCCGCGTCCTCCATCACGATCATCGCGTTCTTACCGCCCATTTCGAGCGACAGGCGCTTGTGCATCCGCCCGCACGTCTCACCGATCTGCGAGCCGGTCTCGGTCGAGCCGGTGAACGAAATGACCGGAATCTGCGGATGCTCAACCATGGCGCGGCCAACGTCGGCGCCGCCATGAACCAGCTGGACCACCTCGGGCGGCAGGCCCGCTTCCAGCAGGATTTCGACCAGGAGATGGACCGTATGGGGAACGTCCTCCGACGGCTTGATGATCACTGCGTTCCCGCACAGCAGCGCGGGGAACATCTTCCAGGTGGGAATGGCGAGCGGAAAGTTGAACGGCGTGATGAGTCCGGCGATGCCGATCGGACGACGGAAGCTCATCGCCCACTTGGACTGCAGCTCGCTCGGCACGACGTGGCCGAAAAGACGGCGCCCCTCGGTGGCCGCATAGTACGCCGTGTCGATCCCCTCCTGCACGTCGCCGCCGGTCTCGGCGAGCACCTTGCCCATCTCCCGCGTCATGGCGTCGGCGATGGCATCCTTCCGCGCGACGAGCAGATCGCCCACCCGGCGGAGCACGTCGCCGCGCACCGGCGCCGGCGTCCGGGACCAGAGGGCAAATCCCTTCCGGGCCGAACGGACGGCCGCGGTCAGGTCACGCGCGGTCGAATCGGGAAAGCGGCCGATCAGGTCTTCGGTGTCGGCCGGGTTGCGGTTCTGGACGTAGCGGCCCTCGGCCGGCGCGACCCACTCTCCACCGATGAAATTGCGAAACGTCTTGGCCATGACCCCTGCGGGGTGAAAGGAAACGAAGGTCGGTGTCCGCGCTCAGCTGCAGCGCCAGACGGCCACGTCATGTGCGTACCCGATGCGCGGCAGGACTTCCCGGGCCGCCAGCGCCAGACTCCACCCGAGCGCCAGCAGGGCCACGAGCTGCATGAAGCCCTGTCGGCGGTGCCAGGCGGACACCGCGGCCCAGAGTGCGGACAGGCCCGTCACCGCGACGGCACCCATGTACAGCCAGAGGCCGAGGCCGCAGCCGCGCCCGTAGGGCCAGAATATCAGGCCGACGGCGAGCGCCACTGTGAACAGCACCCGCACCCACGTCGCCAGCCGTTCCCGCCGGCCCACCGTGGACGCCACGGTTATCCGCGGTGCTGCCGTGGGGGATGCGATCCCGCGCCCCGCCGGGGCTGGCGTTGGCGCCGGGCCCGCGGGCATCTTGGCCATGGCCCGATCGACGGCGGCGAGCTCCTTGTCCCAATCCCGCGGCGGCTGGGTCACGCGGTCTCCCGGCTGAGGCTGTAGCGCTCGATCTTCTTGTACAGATTGGACCGCGGCATCTGGAGCGCGCGCGCGGTCTCGGAGACGTTCCAGTCGTTCTCACGCAGCTTTTGCGCAAGGAAGTTACGCTCGGCATCCTGCTTGAACGTCTCGAAGGTCTGGGCGCGGTGGAGATCGGCGTCGGCACCGGCGGTCCCCCCGCGGGGGAGGAGCGCATCGATGTCCGTTGCGGTGACCACTTTCGCCGGCGCCAGGATGAGCGCCCGCTCGATCGCGTTCCGCAGCTCCCGCACGTTGCCGGGCCACGGCCGGCCGCGCAGGCGCCGCACCGCGTCATCGGCAAACTGCTTCCCGGGCACGCCGGCCGAGGCCGCGAGCTGCTCGGTGAAGTGCGCGATCAGGAGCGGGATGTCCTCCGGCCGTTCGCGCAGCGGCGGGACCACGATCTCGACGACGTTCAGGCGGTAGAGCAGATCTTCCCGGAACCGGCTCTCGGCGATCTCGAGGCCGATGTCCTTGTTGGTCGCGGCCAGGACCCGGACATCCACCTCGATCGACTTGGAGCCGCCGATGCGGGTGACCACGCCCTCCTGCAGCACACGCAGGAGCTTGGCCTGCGCCGCGAGCGACATGTCGCCCACTTCATCGAGGAAGAGCGTGCCCCCGTCAGCCTGCTCAAACTTGCCGGCACGATCGGCAAAGGCGCCGGTGAACGACCCCTTCACATGGCCAAAGAGTTCGCTCTCGATCAGTTCCGACGGAATCGCGGCGCAGTTGACTTCGACGAACGCCTGATCGCTCCGGGGGGAGGCCAGGTGCAGCGCGCGGGCGACGAGCTCCTTGCCGGTGCCGTTCTCGCCGGTGATCAGCACCCGCGCGCCGGTGGGCCCCACCTTGGCGATCAGCCGGCGCACATCGGCCAGCGCATCGCTCTCGCCGATCATGGCGTAGCGACGGTCGACGACTTCCCGGAGCCGGTGGTTCTCGCCGACGAGATCGGCGTGCGCCAGCGCGTTGCGGACGGTGACCAGCAGCCGATCGGTGTCCAGCGGCTTCTCCAGAAAATCGAAGGCGCCGGCCTGGGTGGCCTCGACGGCCGTGGCGATGGTGGCGTGACCCGAGATCATGATCACCACCGTCTGCGGATCGAGCGCGCGCAGGCGATGAAGCGTCTCCAACCCATCGAGTCCCGCCATCTTGACGTCGAGGAAGACCAGATGCGGCCGATAATCCGGATAGACCGTGATGGCCTCGCCACCCGAGGCGGCGGCGCGCACTTCCATCCCCTCGTATTCGAGGACCTGCTTGAGCGCCTGGCGAATGCCCGGCTCGTCATCCACGATCAATACTCGCTGGGTCATCGCCCATCACTGGTGAAGAGTGTCACGCCCAGCGGGCTCACCCGGATGCGGCGGACCAACCGCGGCAGGGCCAGCTCGAGCGTGCGCCTGGTGGTGTCGCCGAATGCCCGACCGATCAGCCGCGGGATCGCCTCCGGCGGCAACGGAAAATCCCGTAGACTCAGCCGATCGATCGCCCATTCGCCGAGGCCCGGACTGACGACGCGAATGGGACCCTCGGCCGCGAGCTGCTCACGGTCCCGCAGCGCAATGGCCAGCGGGCCGATCAACTCGCGCGGCAGCCGCGCGGTGCGGAGTTGCGCCGTCAGGCCGACCCTTCCGGAGCGGAACACGAGCCGCAGCGAGTCCACCTGGTCGCGCACCGCCGGCGACAGTGCATCGCGCAGCAGTGACGCCGCCTCGTCCGGTGCGAGCACCACCGAATCGGCGCCGCGTGCCAGGACCGCGAGCCGGCCGCGCGCCCGCCCGGCAGCAGCGGTCCCCGGCGTCCCGAATGAGACCACGGGCGGTGGACGGCCGCCCAGCGAACGCGCCCAGGAGGCGATCTGATCGCGATATAGCCAGGCGGCAACCAGCAGCCCGGCGATTACGAGCAGCGAGAGCAGCCGGAGCGGCAGCCTCACGCACCCCATCAGGCGCCCAGCGTGACGGACGCGCGCGATGCGTATCGCGGACCGGCCGGCGTGAGAATGCTCTCGTAGAGCCCGATGGTCGGCGCCAAAAACGACCGCGGTGTGACGCCGGCGCTCGGGTCGGCCAGCGCCTGCGGCGGCAGCCGCTGCCCTTCCCGCACCCGGCCCAGCGTCACGTGGGGACTGAATGGCACGCCCTCGCGGGCGAAGCCCAGCGCATCGGCCAGGTTCTCGATGCGCTCACGCAACGCGGTCAGCGCATCGTTCGGCTCGAGGGTCAGCAGCAGCACTCGAGGACGGCGCTCGGTCGGAAAGGCGCTGAGGGCACCCAGCCGCAACGTCAGCGGCGACATCCCCGCCGCCGCCAGCTGCAGAGCCTCGGCGATGACGTCCACCCGCTCATCGCGCACCTCGCCAAAGAACTTGAGCGTGACGTGCACCACCTCGTCCCGAACCCAGCGCACCGGCCAGTCCGTCGCACGGAGCGCGCCGAGCAACCGGACGACCTCGCCCCGCGCAGGTTCGGCCACTGGCACCGCAGCAAACAGCCGCATCACGCGGTCTGGGCCGCGTCGAGCACCAGCAGACTGCCGCGCCGGTATCCGCGCGGATCGAGCTCGACCGCGGTGAAACCGAGACCGTCGAATGTCGCGACGACCGCGTCCCAAGCGGCACGCACGCGATCGAGCTCGGCGGCGCGGACCTCGATCCGTGCCGCCTCACCAAGGTGGCGCACGCGCAGATCGCCGACGATGCCCAGACGGCGCAGGAACGCCTCGCCGCGCTCCACCTGGGCCAGGCGCGCCGGCGTGATGGGGACGCCGTAGCGGATCCGGCTGGAAAGGCATGGCGCAGCCGGCGCGTCCCAGATCTCGATGCCGAGCTCGCGCGCGGCCGCGCGGACCATCGCCTTGTCCCAGCCCAACTCGGCCAGCGGCG
>JBBSCB010000015.1:0-69939 GCA_038250675.1 Gemmatimonadales bacterium | reverse complement strand
TGGAGGCCCCGGGGCTCCGCGGGTGGGAGGGCTGCCGCATCGGCGTGGCGACGGGGACCGCCATGGCGCGACTGATGCCGCAGGTGCTGGCGCCACTGGCCACGCTGACCGGCGCCCGCTTCGAGCTGATCGCGGTGGAGAACTCGCTGTTCGGCACCAGCGTCACCACCGCCGGCCTGGTGCCGGGCGTCGCCTTCCAGCGCGCGCTCAAGGGGCGCGACGATCTCGACCTCGTGCTGCTGCCCGCGGAGTCGGTCAACGACGACGGGCGCTTCATGGACAACATGACGGCCGAACTCCTGGCGGCGAGCGTCCCGGCAGAGCTCCGCTTTTCGCGCAACTTTGCCGATGCGCTGATCCATCCGGTGGCCGCATGAGCCGGCCCACTGTCGCCATCGTCGGCCGCCCCAATGTGGGCAAGTCCACGCTGTTCAACCGGCTGCTCGGCGGGCGCCGCGCCATCGTGTCCGACAAGCCGGGCACCACGCGTGACCGCCACTTCGGCGAGGGCGACTGGGACGGCCGCACATTCTGGATGATCGACACCGGCGGCCTGGTGCCCGATTCCCACGAATCGATGGATCGGGCCATTCGCCAGCAGGTGGAGTTCGCGCTCGCTGAAGCGGACGTCATCGTGTTCCTGGTGGACGGCCGCGAGGGGATGAGTCCGGTGGACGGCGCCATCGCCGGCCTCCTGCGCCGCGCCGGCCGGCCGGTCATCCTGGCGGTCAACAAGCTGGATGACCTCGAGCGCAGCACGGCACAGTTCGATTTCTATAAGCTTGGCTTTGGCGATCCGATTGGCATCTCGGCGGCCATCGGGAAGGGAACGGGCGACCTGCTCGACGCGATCGCCGCCCTGCTGCCGGAACGCAGCGACGAGGAAGCCGACGACCGGATCGATGTCGCCGTGGTCGGCCGGCCCAACGCCGGCAAGTCGTCGCTGGTCAATCGCCTGCTGGGTGAGGATCGCCACGTCGTTGCGGCAGAGGCGGGCACGACGCGGGATGCGATCGACTCGAGCTTGCGGTACCACGGCAAGACATTGAACTTCATCGACACCGCCGGGTTACGCCGGCGCGCTAAAGTCGAGGATGACCTCGAGTTCTACTCCACGCTGCGGACGCAGCGGGCCATCGAGCGGGCCCAGGTCTGTGTCCTCGTGGTCGACGCCAAGATCGGGCTGCACAACCAGGACCTGCGGATCGCCACCGAGGCATGGGAGCAGGGCTGTGCGCTGATCATCGTGGTCAACAAGTGGGATCTGATCGAGGAGAAGGAAGCGGGCACCGCGCGCCGCGGCGAGGCGCAGCTGATCGAGAAGGCGCCGTTTCTTCAGTACGTGCCCTTTCTCTACGGCTCCGCGCTCACGGGCCAGCGGATTCGCCGGCTGCTCGACATGATTCTCGAAGTGGCTGACGCGCGGGAAGTGCGGGTCACGACCTCGGAAGTCAACCGGGTGCTCCAGGCACTGCTCGAGCGCAATGCGCCGCCCCAGAAACCGGGTGAGGAGGTCAAGCTGCTGTACGCATCACAGATCGCCACCGCGCCGCCGACCTTTGCCATCGTGACCAACCGGCCGGACGACGTGCCCGAGTCGTACCAGCGATTTCTGGCGCACGGGTTCCGGGCGCAATGGCCGTTCAACGGCTCGCCGCTACGGCTCAAGTTCACCCGCCGGGGCTCCCGCAAGGCGTGAACCCGGCACTGGCGCTCGCCGCGTCGTATCTGGTCGGCGCTATCCCGACGAGCTACCTCGTCGGCCGCATCTTCCGCGGCATCGATCTGCGGGAGCATGGCAGCCGGAACCTCGGTGCCACCAATCTCTATCGCACGCTGGGCTGGCGATTTGCCCTGCCGGTGGGCGTGTTCGACGTCGCCAAGGGCGCGCTGCCGGTGCTGCTGATCGGCCCCGCGGTCTCGCCGTCGCGCATGTTCGCCCTGGCCTGCGGGCTCATGGCGGTCGTGGGCCACGTCTTCTCGGTCTTCGTGCGCTTCCGCGGCGGCAAGGGCGTCGCCACCGCGGCCGGCGTCATGCTGGCGCTGGCGCCGCTGGCCATCGGTCTCGTTGCCGTCGTGTGGGCGGCGATCGTCTTCAGCACGGGCTATGTCTCGCTCGGCAGCATCGGTGCGGCGGCGCTGCTGCCGCTGGCGGTGCGCATCGCGCGGCCCGGCGACGTGCAGCTCTTCTGGGTGGACGTCGCCATCGCGGCCGGACTCATCTGGCTGCACCGCGCCAATATCCGCCGTCTGCTTGCCGGGACGGAGAACCGGTTCGGCCGCCGCGGCACCGCGGCCCCGCCCGCGTGACCACCGTCGGCGTGCTCGGCGCCGGCAGCTGGGGCACGACACTCGCTGACCTCCTTGCCCGCAAGGGGCTCGACGTCCGCATCTGGGCCTTCGAGGGGGACGTCGCCGAGGCGATCAATCGGCGTCACGAGAACCCCGTGTTTCTTCCGGGTGCCGCGCTGGCGCCGTCGCTCCGTGCCACCGCCGACGCCGCGGAGGCGGTGGATGCGGAGGTGGTCCTGTGCGCGGTGCCGAGTCACGTGGTGCGCGCGGTGGTCTCACCGATCGGCGGCGGGATCGCGGCCGGCACGCTGATGGTCAGCGCCACCAAGGGGATTGAGCCGGTCGATCTCTCGCTCATGTCGCAGCTGCTGGGCGAGCTGGTGCCGCAGGCACGCCTGGCCGTGTTGTCGGGTCCCAGCTTTGCGCGCGAGGTGTACGATGGTCAGCCCACGGCGGTGGTTGCCGCGGCCGCCGACACTGCCACCGCCCATGCGGCACAGGCGGTCTTTGCGACGCCGCGCTTTCGGGTCTATTCGGGCCAGGACATGATCGGCGTCGAGCTGGCCGGCGCGCTCAAGAACGTGATCGCGATCGCCGCGGGGATGCTCGAAGGGTTGGGACTCGGTCACAACCCGCGCGCGGCACTGGTGACCCGGGGGCTCGCCGAGATCACGCGGCTGGGGCTCGCGATGGGCGCCGACGCGCTGACGTTCGCCGGACTGGCGGGCATGGGAGATCTGGTCCTCACGACGACCGGGAGTCTGAGCCGGAACCGGGCGCTGGGTGTGGCACTGGCCCAGGGTGAATCGCTCGAGGCATATCGTGCGGCGCACCGGAGCGTCGCGGAGGGAGCCAACGCGTCCCGGGCGGGCGCGGCACTCGCATCGCGCATGGGGGTGGAGATGCCGATTACGGAGAAGGTGTGCGGAATCCTGTTCGCCGGCAAATCGCCGGGGGATAGCGTCGCGGAGCTCATGGAGCGCGACCTGAAGGCGGAGCAATGGCGATGAGCCCGTCGCGTCCGGTCCAGGAGTTCTATTCCATCGGCGAGGTCTGCGCCCTCACCGATCTCAAGCCGCACGTCCTGCGCTACTGGGAGAGCCAGTTCCGGTTTCTGAATCCGGCCAAGAACCGGTCCGGCAACCGGGTCTACAAGGCGCGCGAGGTCGAGCTGATTATGCTGGTGAAGCACCTGCTGTACACCGAGAAGTTCACGATCGAGGGCGCGCGCCAGCGGATCGATCATTACCGCAAGAGTGGCGAGCTCAAGCCCGCCGCGCGCCGTGCACTCGAGTCGGAGACTGTGCAGGAGATCCGCGCCGCGCTCGACGAGATCCTGGCGGTGCTGGATGGGCGGACCGTGCCGCCGCGCACGGAGTCGTCCGCCTCGTGAAGATTCTCGTCACCAACGACGACGGCATTCTCGCTCCCGGTATCGCGCTGCTCGCCGACGTGTGCCGCGACGTCGGTGAGGTGACGGTGGTGGCGCCCGATCGCGAGCAGAGCGGCACCTCGCACTCGCTGACGCTGCACCGGCCGATCCGCCCGTCCCGCCGCCCCGATGGCGCCTTTCAGGTCGACGGCACCCCCACCGACTGCGTCATGCTCGCGCTGGGCGCGCTGATGCCCGAGCCGCCCGACTTCGTCTTTTCCGGCATCAATCACGGGCCCAACATGGGCGAGGACGTGCTCTACTCCGGCACGGTCGCCGCCGCGATGGAGGCGGTCATGCTCGGCGTACCCGGCATCGCCATCTCGTTCGCCGGGCATGAGCCGAAGACGATGGCCGGCTATCGCGACGTGCTGGCGGGACTGGTCGGCCGCATCGTGGGCGTGGCCGACTATCCGCGCGATATGCTGCTCAATATCAATCTCCCGCGGGTCGCCGCCTCGGAAGTGCAGGGGGTGCGCGTCACGCGGCTGGGCAGCCGGTACTTCTCGGAATCGCTGATGCGCATGAAGGACCCGTGGGGCCGCGAAATCTTCTGGATCGGCGGCGGCACCATCACGTGGACCGGTGACGAGCGATCCGATCACAGCGCCGTCGCCGAGCACTTCATTTCCATCACACCGCTGCACATGGACCTCACCCACTATCCCCAGCTCGAGACGGTCCAGGCATGGCATCTGGAGGGATAGGAGCCGGCGACAGCTACGGCGGCTACCGGAGCCAGCTGATCCAGGCGCTGCGCGACAAGGGCATCCGCGACCTGGCCGTGCTGCATGCGGTGGGGCAGGTGCCGCGCCACCTGTTCGTTCCCGCCAGCATCCGTCATCGGGCCTATGACGACGTGGCACTGCCGATCGGCAATGGTCAGACCATTTCACAGCCGTACATCCAGGCCCTTTACCTTGAGCTGATCGCGCTTACCGGTCACGAGAGGGTGCTCGAGATCGGCACGGGATCGGGCTATCAGACGGCGCTGCTCAGTCTGCTCGCCAAGACCGTCATCAGCGTGGAGCGGGTGCCGGCGCTCGCGCAGGAGGCGCGGGCCGCGCTGGATCAGGCGGGTGTCGACAACGTCTCGATCTTCGTGGGCGACGGCACGCTTGGCTGGAAGCCGTACGCGCCCTACGACGCGATCCTCGTGTCCGCGGCCTCACCGGCGATCCCGCAACCACTGGTGGACCAGCTTGGCGTTGGCGGGCGGATGGTCGTGCCCGTGGGCGAGCGCGACATCCAGACCCTGAATGTCGTCCGACGGACGCCGGCCGGGATTGAGATCGGGACCGCCGGCGGTGCCCGGTTTGTTCCGCTCCTCGGCCTCTTCGGGTTCGGCGCGCCATGATCGAGCACTTCTTCCGCTGGCTCATCGACACGATCTCGACGCTCGGCTATCCCGGCATCATTCTGCTCATGGCCATCGAATCCTCGGTGCTGCCGCTGCCGAGCGAGCTGATCATGCCGCCGGCCGGGTACCTCGCGGCCAAGGGGGAGATGACGCTGGCGGCGGTGATTCTGGCCGGCACCGTCGGGAGCGTGCTCGGCGCGCTGGTCAACTATGGGCTGGCCGTGCTCGTGGGCGATCCGCTCCTGCGGCGGTTCGGCAAGTACGTTTTCCTTTCACCCAAATCGCTCGACCGGAGCGAAGCGTTTTTCCGGCGCCATGGCGAAATCAGCACGATGGTGGGACGGCTGCTTCCGGTCGTGAGGCACCTGATTTCGATACCTGCCGGCCTGGCCCGGATGCGGCTCGGACGGTTCATGGTGTTCACCGCGATCGGCGCCGGCGTATGGTCGGCTGTGCTCGCGGTCATCGGGTGGCTACTGGGACGGCACGAAGGACAACTGCGGGACGCCGCGGTCCACGCGTACACCCGGCACGCACTGCTCTGGATCCTGCCGGTCGTGGCGCTGCTGCTTGCGGTCTATGCCGTCTGGTATCGGCGCCGGCACCGCCGCGCGGCGTGAGCGTGACGCGACGGTTCGTCGTCCGCGGGCGGGTCCAGGGAGTAGGGTTCCGCTGGTTCGTGCGGGAGTTTGCGGTCCGGGCCGGCCTGACGGGCTACGCGCGCAACCTTCCGGATGGGACGGTCGAGGTATTTGGCCGGGGCTCCGCGGAGCAGCTGGACGCCTTGGCTGATCGACTGCGGGCCGGTCCGCCGCTTGCCCGTCCGGAGCGGGTGGACATATTCGACGTGACTGAGGGCGGGGACGCCTTCGGGTCGTTCGACATTCGCCACTGAGGAGGCGCGATGCCTGCGCCGGCTGCGATGGCGAGCTGCTTCGCCTGGCCTGCAACCTCGTCATCCTCGCAACCGGCGGCGGGCTGGTACTCCGCCGGTAGCGGCCGGGCATCAGATATGGATCGCCAACACCCTGCGGTGGTGTGACTTGCGCGCGTCGGTTAACTTGGATTCCCGCGCCGTCTGGTGGTGGCGCATCGGCCCCCGTAGCTCAGGTGGATAGAGCAGCGGTTTCCTAAACCGTTGGCCGGGCGTTCGAATCGCCCCGGGGGCACTTGACCGGCGCGCCGCATCGGCATCCGCCGGTTTCTCTCGCCGGCGCGCCCGGTTATTATAGGGGGCTCCGGGCGTACGTTTTCGACACCTTGGTTTCGACACATTGTTTCGACACCTTCTCGCAGGCGCGCATGGCAACGACCGTGGAACAGACCGAAAAGCGACAGTCTCAGCCGACGGCCGCACCGCAAGACCCGGTGCCACTGATGCGACGTTTCAGCCCGCGGACGCTGCTGACCGTCGGCGGCGTGGTGCTGGTGGCGGGCCTCGTGGTCTGGGGCATCGTCGTCAGCGGCAAGCGCAAGCAGGAGTTTGCGGCGCGGGCGCTCGATCAGGCGCGGAGCGTGGCGGAAAGCGGGAACCTGGCGCTGGCCTCGTCGTCACTGCAGCAGGTCATTCAGACCTATCCGGGGACCGAGGCCGCCCAGGAGGCGGTGCTGACCCTCAACCAGGTTCGCCTGGTCAACGGGCAGAACGAGCTCGCGGCGGTCAACCTGCGGGAGTTCCTCAACACGAAGCACGATGCCCGGTACGTCGCGGCGGCGAACGCAATGCTGGGGACGGCGCTGGAGAATGCCCGGGAGCCGGCGCAGGCGGGTGCGGCATACGAGAAGGCCTCGGACGCCAGCGATACGGACTACCTGAAGGCGGAATACCTGGTGGACGCGGGCCGGGCGTATCGGGACGCCGGCAAGACCACTGACGCCGAAGCGGCCTATCGGCAGGTGGTCAACAAATACGACAAGACGCCGAGTCTGACGGAAGCCCAGGTGCGGCTGGCCGAGCTAACGGACGGGAAGCTGTAGTCGTCGGCCGGGCCGGAGCCGCCGGCGGGTTCGTCCGCCGCGGAGGGTGATGTGATGGTTGAAGCCTCGTGCCGTCCGGCGCGGGGCTTCTGTGCGTCCGGCTGGTGACGTGGCGGCTGGATCAGCGGCGGCAGACGAGGCATGCCGGGCGACTGATGGCGCAGCGCTGTCGCGACGGGGTCGTGACCGGGTTCCTGGGCGGCGTTTAGAAACGACGTATAAGATATGTTATGTTAAGTCGACGTGGGGATAACTGTCGGAATTGGGTTCCCCGGACCCTCTCAAGCTCGTAACTGTTGCTTGGTGTGTGAGTTACCGAAGTGGAAAACCCGGCGGATCAGTCCGCCGTACAGCCCTCGAAAACAAGTCGACCCTCACCGCAGAGCCACACGCCACGCGCCATCGGCCCATTGATCTGACCCGCCACGCTCAACAGCGACCCCCCGCGCGACCAGAACTCGATCGGCAGTGTCGCCTCCCCCGCCAAGGCCACCGCCAGCGCCGCCGCCACCGTCCCGGTCCCGCAGGCGAGGGTCTCACCCTCCACGCCGCGCTCCCAGGTCCGGATCAGCCAAGGCTCACCGGGCACGGCGCCGGGGCTCACGAAGTTGGCGTTGGCACCCGCCGGGCCCAGCGCCGGATGCCGCCGCAGCTCGGGGCCGCGCCGACCCAGGACGACCTGGTCGACGTCGGCCACCCGGATCACCAGATGGGGAACGCCCACGACGGCCAGCCGGATGTAGGCTTCGCCCAGCTCGGGCTCGATCCCCTCGACCGGCGCCGGCACCGCGAAGTCGCTCAGGTTGATCTCGGCCCGGTCGGTGGGCCCGACGCACCGGGTCGCCAAGGTGCCGGCATCGGTGACCAGCCGCATCCCTTCCGGCCGAGCCACGCCCAGCCGGGCCGCCAGCCGCGTGCTGCAGAGGGCGGCGTTGCCACACATGGCCGCTCGAGAGCCGTCCGAGTTGAAGAAGGTCATCCGGACGGCGTTGACCGACTCCGGCTCCGGCGTGAGGACGACGAGACCGTCGGCTCCCACGCCGCGGCGCCGGTCACAGGTGGCCACGATACGCTGAACCGGCCACTCCTCGGGCGGGCTCACCCGCCCATCCAGCATGACGAAGTCGTTGCCCGACCCGGTCATCTTGAAGAACGGCGTCCCCATCAGAGGCGCCCCACCAGGCCCCGCAGCCGGAGCCACCACACCATCCAGATCGCCTCGCGGACGATCCGCTTGTTCATCTTGCTCTGGCCCTCCACCCGGTCGGTGAAGACGATCGGAATCTCGACCAACCGGAACCCCTTCCGCCAGGCGCGGTAGCTCATCTCGATCTGGAACGAATAGCCGTTGGACCGGACGCGGGTAAAGTCGATCGCCTCGAGCACTTGTCGACGGAAGCACTTGAAGCCGCCGGTCGAGTCGGTCAGCGGCAGTCCGGTGACCCACCGGGCATACTGGTTGGCGCCGATCGAGAGCAGCAGCCGCGACATGGGCCAGTTGATCACATTGACTCCCTGCTTGTACCGCGACCCGATCACCAGGTCCGCCTCCGCGGCCGCCTGAATCAGATCGGGCAGAAACTTGGGGTCGTGCGAAAAATCGGCGTCCATCTCGATGACGTAGTCGTAGCCCTGCTCGAGGGCCCAGCCAAAGCCGGCGAGATACGCCTTGCCCAGCCCGGCCTTGGCGGTCCGATGCATGACGTGCACGCGCGGCTCGGAGGCGGCCATCGCATCGGCGATGTCACCGGTGCCGTCGGGAGAATTATCGTCGACGACGAGCACGTCGATACCAGCGTCCTGACGGAGAATGGCAGGGACCACGAGCGCGAGGTTCTGACACTCGTTGTAGGTCGGGACGACGACGAGTACGCGTTCGAACACCTTGTCGGCGGATCCTGGCGCCGCTCCCGGATCGGCCGGAGGCGGGACGCCCTGAGGAGTGGACTCGATGGTAACGGGCGGAGGAAAAATAATCAGGCCTCCGCCGGTTGCGCCGGTGGGCGGCGCCGCGGCCAGGCGAGCAGCAGCGCGGTGAACACCAGCGCCACGAGCGTGACAGCGCGGCCGGTCTCGTAGGCCCGGCTGACGAAGTTGAGCGCCACGTGAATCGCGCCGGGCGGAAGCGGTACCGTGATGAGCGCAAAATCGCCCCGGTGCGTGGGCACCGGTTTGCCATCAACGACCGCGTCCCAGGCCTTGTACCAGTTCTCGCTCACCAGCAGGTAGGTCGGCCGGGACTCGGGGTTGTGAATCGTGATGGCCATGTGTCCCGGGGACCACGCGGTCACCTCAGCCGTGGCGCCGGACGCCTCGGGCAATGTGCCCCGGAGCGGCATTGGAGCTACCGCCTCCGATTCAGGGTACAACACGACGCGGTTGAGCGGGAAGCGGCCGTCCAGAACGGTGGGAATGATCTGGTCCTCCGTCAGCTTCACAGCGCCGGGGATAACGCGAGCGTAGGCAACGGCACTGTCACGCTGATACAGCACCCCGCTGTCCCCTGATGCGGCCTGGATCGGGCCGACGACGCGGTGATAGAGCGGCGGCGCGGTCACGCGCGGATCGAGGATCAGGTACCGGATGGCAAAGAGGTCCCAGAGGTTACCGGCGACGATGTTCTGGTAGACGTTCTTCCCGCCCCACAATTCGTCGTAGGAGCCCAGCTCATTGCCGTGATAGCCGAACGCATTGGGCACGTCGTGCGCCATCAGCATGGCGCCCGGGTAGACCCAGCTGACGCCCTGTTCGGCCGCGAGCGCGGATTGCGCCGGAAAGTCCATGACGCGGTACGGCTTGGGTTGCCGGTTGAGAAAGTCAGTGATCTGGTCGTTACCGAACAACTGATGCTCCGTGGCGACGAAGTCGTAGAAGTGGCGGTCGATGCTCCACAGATCTCCCCAGACGATCACGCCAAGCACCGCGGCGGCGGCCGCCCCGCGGAGCCGGCCTGCGGCCATGGCCCAGATGGCAGCCGCGCCCGCCACCACGAACAGCAGCAGCCGGAGCGACCCCATCGTGAGCGCTTGTGCGTTCATGGCGACGGTCTGGGCCCGGCGCGGGTCGGCCACCGACTCGGCGAGGGACTGGAGCACGCCGCCGATTCCCAGCACCGCCACCAGTCCGAGTACACCGGCGGCGATGAGCGCACGGACCGGCGGCACATCGCGACGGAGCAGGCGGTCGACGCCGAACGCGGCGTAGACCGAGACGGGAAACGCAACGAGGAAGAACGCCATGCCTGGCGCCCGCACCTTCTTCATGGCGGGCATGACTTCGTACCAGAGCCGATAGAAGGGCGTGTGCCCTCCGAAGGCGACGAGCAGGAAGAGCCCCGCGATTGCGCCGAGCGCCCAGACGGTTCGCCTGCGTGAGCGGTCGAAGATCCCGATGGCCGCGAGCATCACGATGATGGCACCGAGGTATTCCGAATGCGACTTGACGAAGTTGCTGCCCCAGTACGCCTCCCGGATCCCGCTGAACTGCGGCAGGATCGTGACGAACAGCTCGATGGGCGGGAACGCATAACTCGTCGCGTAGTCCCAGCCGCTGTTGGGCCCGTGCGGCACCGACCGGGCGGAATACGGCAGATAGTCGAGGAACGGCACAACCTGGATTGCGGCCACAGCCACGCCGAGGAGCACGGCCCCCAGCGCAAAGCCGAGATGCCGGGGCCACCGGGCGCCACGGGGGCCGTCCTCGAGCCAGAACGTCAGATACAGCGTCCACATTCCCGCCGCCAGAAACGCGTAGTAGCTCATCTGTGGGTGCGGGCTCAGCAGACAGAGTCCCACCGTCAACGCCAGGAGCCCGTACGCGCGTCGCTGCCCGTCACGAATGGCGCGAAGGAGTGCCAGGAAGAGGAGCGGGGTGAGCGCGGAGACGAACAGCTTGCCGTCGTGCCCCGGGCTGGCGAGCGACGTGAGAATGCCGGTGAGCTGGTACGCCATGCCGCCCACGAGCGCGGCCGTCCAGCTGAGGCGCAGCGCCCGCAGAAAGGCATAGGCAAAGATGCCGGCGAGTACCAGGTGCAGCGCGAACCCGGCGGCCATGCCCGTGCCGACCGGCATGATGAGGCGGAGCCAGGCGGTGGGATAGAAAATGTCGCCGTGCATGGCGCCCACGAACGGCAGTCCGCCGAACATGTAGGGGTTCCACAGCGGGATGCTGCCGGTGGCCTTCACCATCTCGGCGCCGAACTGGCGGAAGGCATACCCCGCCACATACTGGTCGCTGCCGGGGCCCCCGAGGAACTTGCCCTGAAAGATGGGCCAGCAGAGCGTCAGCGTCGTAAGAATGTAGACCAGGCCGGCGAGCAGCCAGCCGTGTCGCGGCGCAAACGCGGCCGGCGCCGCCTCAGGCATCGGAGAGTCAGACTTGCGCACGCGGGCGCTCCGGTGAAGAGAGAAGAAATGGGGCCGCGGCGCCGAACTCCGCGGCTGTCAGAATCAGCCGCGACGCGAGCGCCAGCGCCAGTGCCGTGGGCGCGCCGAGCGTCGCCTGCATCATGCTCACGAACACGGTCTCCCGGACGACCAGTCCGGCGGGCATGCCGAAGGCGAGGAATCCGGCCAGGTAGGACGCGGTGAATGCGCCGATCGCCATCGGGATCGTGAGCGAGCCCGCGTCCAGCAATCCGCGCGCCAGCAGCCAGAGCGCCACCCCGTACCCCGCCCACGCCGCGGCGTTGGCCCCGATACCGAACAGCACCGCCGCCAGCACGGGTGCGCCACTCCCCTCGACGTTGACCCGGAGCAGCCCGAGCGCGCGGCGGATGAACGGCGGCCACGTCAGCAGCAGTACGCCCAGGACACTCAGTACGACGAGCACGATCAGCACGACCCGTACATAGGGATAGTCGGCCTGCAGCAGTGAGACGCCGGTGACGCCCAGCACGCATGCCCCGGTGCCGACCGCCAGTCCCTGGAGCAGCACCGACGAGCCGGTCGCCGCCCACGGCGCCACACCCGCACGCTGGGCCATGACCGCCATGCCGGCGATGGCCCACACCTGCCCCGGAACGTACTTGCCGAGACTCGACACCGTCCAGATGCGTGCAGCCGGCAGCGGCCCGAGCCGCTGGCCCCAGCCCACGAGCATCACCCGCCACGCCTGGATCAGCACCAGGTACATGGCCCAAGTGACCAGCAGCGAGGCCACGACCAGCAGCGGTGAGATGTGCCAGACGACCGGCTGCCCCCGCATGCGGGACCAGTTGTGCACGATGCTCCGGCCGGCGACCAAGACGATGATGGCGCCAAACACCCACTGCGCCACGCGCCAGAGCCGCCTATCCATCGAGCGCCTCCGCATACCACCGTTGGCATGCGCCCGCGACGACATCAGGACTCAGCCGGTCGCGCCATTCACCCCCTCGCGCCACCGCGGCGTCGCGCGCGGCCGGATCTTCGAGGAGGTCGCTGATGGCGTCGGCCAGCGCGGTGCCGGAGGGCCGCGCCCGGCGGCCCGCGCCGGACGCGGGCACGATATCCAGAACACCGCCCCCGTCCTCGCACGCGACCACGGGCACGCCGCACATATACGCCTCCGCCGCGACCAGGCCAAAGCCCTCCGCCACCGCCGGAAAAATCATGACGTCGGCACCAGCCAGCCGCGCGGGCACCTCCGCCGGTGCCACCGCACCGCCAAAGGTGACCAAGCCGTCGAGCCCCAGCGCCGCCGCCCGCCGTTCCAGCGCCGACCGCTCGGGGCCGTCCCCCAGCAGGGTCAGCCGCAGGACACGCCCCCGGCGGTGCAGGTCGGCGATGGCATCCAGCGCCAGGCCAATCCGCTTCTGAGCGGTGAGGCGCGCCAGCACGACCGCACCGCCACCGCCCGCCACCGATCCAGATGGGTAGATTTCCGTATCCGCCGGCATCGGCTGGATCCGATCCGCGCCAATGGGGCGGCCCACCGCGGCCTCGATCCATGCGCCGAGCTGAGATGAAACAGTGGTGACGACACGGGCCCGGGCAAAGACGGGGCGAGCGACAGCCCGCGCCGCGGCATACCGACGGAGCAGCGCGACGTCGGTGCCGTGGCAGGTCAGGACGGTGGGCGCCCCCGGCGGCGCCGCCCATCCCGCCGGCACCCACCAGTGTGCATGAATCAGATCGGTGCCGGCGGCCAGTTCCTCCCGAGCCGCCCGCCGCAGCGCCCGCCACAGACCGAGGACGGCCGACGCTCCCGATGGGGTCCGCAGTGCGGATGCCATAGTCCCCCGGTAAGCGATGGTCTCGCGGCTGGCGGCGGCATAGCGCACCCGCCGGATCCACACGCCGTCGCGCTCCTCGCTGCCGCCCATCCCGCCGTCGCTCGGCGCGATGACGGTGACGGCGGTGCCGCGCCGGACCAGTGCCGTGGCGAGGAGTTCCAGGAAGCGGCCGGCGATGTCGTCCGGTGCTCGTGGATAGTTGTGGGTCAGGAAGGCGACCCGCACCGCTCAGCGACCGACGTCGCCGCGCTGGACGCGGGCAAGCTGGCGAAGGTATTCGCGCTGCTCCTCGCGCATGCCGGCGATCATCTCTCCCACGAAGCCGAATCCGAAGAGCGCCACGCCGCTGATGATGAGGGTCTCGACCAGATTGATGGCCGGCCGGAATCCGATGCCGTAGCCGTAGCGGACCACGAGCGCCACGAGGCCCACGACGAAGCCGAGGGCGAAGAGCATGCCGCCGAGGATGCCGAAGAAGAGCATCGGCTTCCGGCCAAAGCGAAGCAGGAACCAGACCGAGAGCAGATCGAACACGCCGACCGGAATCCGCCGCCAGTTGAACTTGGAGACGCCCTCGCGGCGCGGGTATAGCGCCACCGGATGCGACATGAGGCGATAGCCGTCGGCGGCGGCGATCACGATCATGAACCGGTGCCAGTCGGGCCGCATGGGGATGCCGTCCACCACTTCCCGCCGATATGCCTTCACTGAATTGAGGTCGGTGACCCGCACACCGAAGAGCCAGCGACACAGCGTGTTGTAGACGCTCGAGACGAACGCCCTCTCGTACTTGCCCTGTTTGGTGCCGGTAACCATGTCTGCCCGGCCCTCCAGAATCGGGCGCACCAGCGCCGGAATGTCCTCGGGGAGATACTGGAGATCGGCGGGATAGAAGACGAACACGTCGCCGCCGGCGACGTCGCCGGCGGATCGGAGCGCCTCGGCGATGCCGCTCTGGCGCCGGTGGCGAACCGAGCGGAGAAACGGGTACTGCCCCTGCAGCGCCGCCAGCACCGCGGGGGTGTCGTCCCTCGAGCCGTCGTCCACCACGACGACCTCGAAGCGGAAGCCCGCGCTGGACAGCGCCTCATCGCAGAGGCGGACGAATTCGGGCAGATTGGCGGCCTCGTCCTTGGCGGGCACGAGCACGCTGACGTCCACCGCGTCCGCGGCGGCCAGGGTCATACCCGTTTGCGCATCCGCGCGGGCAGGATGCCGAGCTGGTCGCGGTACTTGGCCACGGTCCGCCGGGCGATCTGGATGCCCTGTTCCTGGAACAGGTGCACGATCTGCTGGTCCGTCAGCGGCTTGCCGGTGTTCTCCTCGGCGACCATTTTCTCGAGCTTGGCCCGGATCGAACGCGCACTCGCGTCCTCGCCCGACGCGGTGGAGAGCGCACTGGAAAAGAAGAATTTGAGCGGAAGCACGCCTCGCGGCGTCTGCACGAACTTTTCGTTGGTCACGCGGCTGACGGTGGACTCGTGCATGTTGATCACTTCGGCCACTTCGCGGAGGGTGAGCGGCCGCAAGTGCTCGATGCCCTTCTCGAAGAACTCGCGCTGCCGGTCCACGATGAAATTCATGACCTTGAGCATCGTCTGCCGGCGCTGCTCGATCGCCTGGATCATCCAGTTGGCACTGTTCATCTTTGACGCGATGAACTCGCGGTTTTCCGCGGTCATCTTCTTCTTGTCGCGGGCCACCTCCTGGTACGAGCGGCTGAGCCGCAGACGCGGCATCCCGGTATCGTTCAGGAAGACGTGATAGCGCCCGTCGATCTTGTCCACGATCAGGTCGGGAATGATGTAGCCGTCGCCTCGGGTCGAGTGCTTGCGCCCGGGCTTGGGGTCGAAGCGGGCCAGCTCGTCCGCCGCGGCCTGGACCTTTCCCGGCTCAACGCCAAAGCGCTTGGCGAGATCGTTCCAGCGATGGGCGGTGAGATCACCGAACGCGTCGGACACCAGCCTGAACGTCAGCGACGTCGAATCAGCCTGGTCGGCCAACTGGAGCAGGAGGCATTCGCGGAGATCCCGCGCGCCGATCCCGGCGGGATCCAGGTGCTGGATGATGCCGAGCATCTGCTCCACCTCGGCAAAGGTGTAGAGCGCCGCCTGCGGAACCTCGCGTGCGGCGTCGCTCTCGTCCTCGTCGTCCATCTCCTCGGAGAAATGGCTCTGGACGAGCTGGTTGACCGAGCCGTGGATCTCCTCCAGTGACGCGGCCAGGTAGCCGTCGTCCATGATGTTGCCGAGAAACTCCTCGCTGAGGAGCAGTTGGCGCGGGCTCAGGTCGAGGAGCTGCAACTGCTCGCGCAGGTGGTCGATGAGGTCCTTGGCTTCGACCGTCACGGGCTCGATGTACTCCTGCTGTTCGAACTGTTCCCGTGTTCCCCCGACCTCGAAGCCGTTGAGGAGGATCTCCTCCCAGTCGATCTCGTCCTCCTTCTCGGCCTTTTCCTTTTCCTGCTCGACGGTCTTCTCCTCCGGCGACTCCTCCTCTTCCGGCTCCAGCAACTCAAGGAACGGATTGGCCAGCAGCTCCTGCTTCAGGTGCTGCTGCAGGTCCATCATGGGCATGTACAGCATGTCCATGGCCTGATAGAGCCGGGGATTGACCCGGAGCTCCTGCCGCAGGCCGGTGTGCTGCGAGAGGCCGGTCTTCATGCGACCGCCTCGAGGCGCGCGCGCAGGCGTGACGTCAGCGTCGGGCCCAGGTAGAGCTGCGCGACGCGGTCGTTGTACACGAGGTCGCGGACGGCGCCCGCCGCCTGCACCTTCCCCTCGAACATGATGTAGGCTCGATCCACGATGTCCAGCGTCTGCTCCACGTTGTGATCGGTGATGAGGACGCCGATGCCGCGATGCCGCAGCCCGGCGACGATAGTCTGAATGTCGTGCACCGCGATCGGATCCACCCCGGCGAACGGCTCGTCCAGCAGCATGAACCGCGGTTCCGTGACGAGCGCCCGAGTGATCTCCAGCCGGCGCCGCTCGCCCCCGCTGAGCGAATAGGCCCGCGCCTTCCGCAGGTGCCGGATGGACAGCTCGTCGAGCATCCGCTCCAGCTCCCGGTCCTGCTCGCGCGACGGCAGCCGGCGGGTTTCGAGAATGGCCAGAATGTTGTCCTCGACGGTCATACGGCGGAAAATGGACGGCTCCTGCGCCAGGTACCCGATGCCGCGGCGGGCCCGGCGATACATCGGCATCCCTGACAGATCCTCGTCGTCCAGCAGTACCCGACCGGTGTTGGGCTGCAGCAGCCCCGTAATCAGGTAAAACGTGGTGGTCTTCCCCGCTCCGTTGGGGCCCAGGAGTCCGACGATCTCACCCTGCTCGACGCGCAGGCTGACGTCGTCCACCACGCGGCGGCCGCGGAACGTCTTGCCGAGACCGACACCCTCGAGCACGCTGGCCCCGCCGTCGGGTGCCTGGCGCGCCGGCGCGCGCAGGTTATGCCGGGCGACCGTGACCAGGGCCTCGAACGACTCGACGCGGTTGCCGGCCGCGGAGGGCCACCAGTCGCCCTGGGCCTGGATCGCCTCCCACTCGATGCTCCGGGTATCGTCGATCCATCCCTCGCTGGCCAGGCGAGGGAGGAGCGACTCGACGAGGTGGGTCCGCACCTCGTCCTCCGACAGCTCCAGCTCCTTGCCGCGCAGCGTGTCGCGATAACAGATCATGAACGTCTCGCGATACGCCATCAGCAGCTCAGGGAGTCCGAGCGCGCCCCACGGCCCGGCCGAGCGGACGATTGCCGCGAGCGTCAGCGGCACCGACGGATCCCGCCGCGTGACGGCGCCCAGCCATTCGCCGCTCATGGGCGGCCGGCCGGACGGGCAGCCGCATCGGGCTCGAGCTGGATGCCGTCGGCGTGGCCGTGCACGTCCACCCGCTCGACGCCCTCCGCCCCCTTCGGCTTCATCGTCACGACGATCGTGTCACCCCGGGCGTAGCTCAGCGACGGCGGACGTCCCGGCTTGTCGCTCGGCGCTTCATGAAACGACCGCGCCTCGTGCCGAGCATGGACCACGCTCAATGCGCTGCCGGATCGGTGGCCCGAACCGGCGACCGAATCCCGGGGGGTGAAATCCGCGACGATCGTGTCGGCTGCCATCCAGTCCCGGTTGCCGGTGGCCGAATCCACGGCGCCGCCGACCCACGCGCTGCCGAAGATCCGCGCCTGCGTGAGCACCTGCGCGGGCGTATCGAGCGCGAGTGAGTCGCCGCGCACCTCGTAGCGCTTGCCGGTCGCGCGCGGCGGGGTAGCGTGACCCCAGGCGAACATCTGTTCGACTTTCTGATTCGTCAGCGCCACGGCGATCGTGTCTCCCGTCAGGTCCCACTCGTCTCGCGCGGCGTGGGCATGATCCCCCGCGCGCACCGCACGGACCTTCCGACCCGCCAGCTTGAAGTCGATGCGACTTCCGCTGATGGCGAAGCTGTCGGCGCCGAGGCCACGGAAAATGGGGCGACCCACCAGCGTGCCGTCGTTGGCCGAGCCGGTATCGAGACGGATCGAGTCGGCACGGGCGGCGATGTCGCTCCGGTCGATCGTCACCCGGCCGCCGCCCCAGACGCGGTCGTCGCCCTGCCCGTGCAGCCGGTCGGCCACGATCACGTAGGGCTCGCGGCGCTCCCCCGCGGAGTCGCGGGCGAAATAGTCCACGTGCGGCCGTCCGGTGGCAAAGAGCTCGAACGTATCGCGCACGCCGGCCGCCTTGCGCAGATAATCTACCGCGGGTCCGCGGATCATCGAGCCTGTCGTCAGACTGCGGGAGACGACGTTGTCCCGCGCCTCCCACCGCTCCACGCCCTTGCGGTAGGTCACCTTGCCCGCGTCCACCGCCAGCGTCGAATCACGGTAGTGCATGTGACCGATGAACTCGACATCGCCGCTGGCGTGCGCGACGATGCTGTCGCTCTCCATCGTGACGTCCTGGCCCAGGCACTTGAGCTTGACGCCGCCGCCCGCGAAATAGGTCCTCTGCCCGCCGGCGTCCACGCTGCGTCCGGTATCACCCACCGACACGATCTGTACCCGGCAGGGTTGGGCGCCGGCCGCCGGTCCCTGGGCCCCGAGGCCCCGGGCCGCGGCGGCCGACGCCAGCAGCACCACCGCGGCGACCGTTCTCACTGTCCCGGCAGCAGCAGACTGTCGCCGGCGATGCCGCGCGGCCGGCTGACGGCCACGTTCCTGAAGTCCGGATCGGCCCGGAACCCGTCCCCTTCGAGGTGCTCGGTGCCGCGATCGAGAATGAAATGCTGATCAGTGGTGATCAGATTGGTCGGCTGCTCGTACCGGATCCGCGTCGTCTGGAGCCGGCGTCCGTCGGGCGCCACCAGCACGACCTGGCCGCCGGCGTTCATCGAGCCGTCCTGCCACCGGTACGCCGCGCTGTCGGCGGTGAGGGTCGACACCTCCGCGCCGGTTGAGTCGAAGAACACCGCCCGCACGTGCCGCAAAAGTGTGAGCTGGGTGTCCTCGAAGAAAAGCGCCGTATCCGCATCCACCCGGCTGCGCCGGACACCGTTGTCCGTCAGGTAATGCGAGAACCCCACGAGCACCTGATCGGCGCTGTCGGGCGCCTGCACCGTCGCTGTCGGGTGGCCGGCGCCGCCGCCGCAGCCCGCGATCCCGGCGAGCCCGGCGAGCGCGAGCAGTCGGCGGGGCAGCGTCAACGCGTCAGCTCCGCCAGCTCGTCCGCGGCGGCGGCATCGCGTGCGGCGCCCTGGCGCCGCAACGCCGCCCCGACGAATGCCGCGAACAGCGGGTGTGGCCGCGTGGGACGGCTCTTGAGCTCCGGATGGAACTGGCATCCCAGGAACCAGGGATGATCGGGGAGCTCGATGACCTCGACCAGTCCGCCGTCGGGGGACTGGCCGGAGAGCCGAAGCCCGTATTCCGCCAGCACGTCGCGGTAGGCGTTGCTCACCTCCCACCGGTGCCGATGGCGCTCGCTGATCTCCTGGGTGCCGTAGGCCTGGGCGACCTTGGACCCGGGCCGCAGCCGCGCGGTGTACGCGCCGAGCCGCATGGTACCGCCCATGTTCGAGACGTCGCGCTGCGACTGCATGAGCGAGATCACCGGCGTGGTGCACTCAGGCTCGAACTCGGTGCTGTTCGTGTCGGGCAGCGCACAGACGTTCCGGGCGAACTCGATGATCGCCGCCTGGAGCCCGAGGCAAATGCCGAAGAACGGCAGGCCGTTCTCGCGGGCCCAGCGAATCGCCTCGATCATCCCGTCCACCCCGCGCTCGCCGAAGCCGCCCGGAATGAGGAGCCCGTCGAAGCCGCCGAGTAGCTCGGCGGCGGCGGCCTGACCGGTGAAGCGGTCGCTGCCGATCCATTCGACCTGCACGCGCGCATCGTTGGCCGCGCCGCCATGAATGAGCGCCTCGTTGACCGACTTATAGGCGTCGTGGAGATCGGTGTACTTCCCGACGACCGCGATGCGCACGGTGCGCGCCGGGCGCAGAATGCGCTCCGTCAGATCGCGCCAGGTCTGGAGATCCGGCTCCTTCGTCTCCAGCCGAAGCCGCTCGCACACCTGCCGGTCCAGCCCCTGCTCGAGGAAGCGGAGCGGGATCTCGTAGATGGACTTTACGTCCGGGCTCTCGACGACGCAGCCAAAGTCCACGTTGCAGAAGAGCGCGATCTTGCGCTTGATCTCGGGCGAGAGCGGCTGCTCGCTCCGGCAGATGAGGATGTCCGGCTGGATCCCGATCTGCATGAGCTCTCTGACCGAGTGCTGCGTGGGCTTGGTCTTGAGCTCACCCGCGGCGGCGATGTACGGCACCAGCGTCAGGTGGATGAAGAGGGCATTGTCGCGGCCCACTTCCTGGCGGAACTGGCGGATCGCCTCGAGGAACGGCAGCGATTCGATGTCGCCCACGGTGCCGCCGATCTCGGTGATCACGACGTCGTGCCCCGGTGCGGTGCGGCGGATGGCGAGCTTGATCTCATCGGTGATGTGGGGCACGACCTGCACCGTCGAGCCGAGGTACTCGCCGCGCCGCTCCTTGCCGATGACCGTCTGGTAGATCCGGCCGGTGGTAATGTTGTTCTGCTGGGAGAGCGAGCGATCGATGAATCGCTCGTAGTGCCCGAGGTCGAGGTCGGTCTCCGCCCCGTCATCGGTGACGAACACCTCGCCGTGCTGAAATGGCGACATCGTGCCCGGGTCCACGTTGATGTACGGGTCGAACTTCTGCATCGTCACGGCCAGCCCGCGCTCGACCAGCAGCCGTCCCAGCGACGCGGCGGCGATGCCCTTCCCGAGGGAGGACACGACGCCGCCGGTAACGAAGATGTACTTGGTGGCGCTGGGAGCCGTCGTCATGAACCGCCTCGGAAGAGCGTGCCAACGCGCCGCGCCCGGGGCCGCCGGGGACTCGCCAGCGCGATGATGGAACGGTTTGTCAGGGGAACGAACCAGCCCTGCGTGGCCGGCGCCGCGCGTGAGACTCGCATCACCCAACCTAATCAGGCGGCCGGCGCGTGTCAAAAGTCGTGCCGGAGGGATTGACAGCCGCCGCGCGGTGGCTAAGCCGCGACCGACAAAGACCTTAGCAGAAAGTTGGCCACCAGCCGGTGGCCCGCCTCTGTCGCGATCGACTCGGGGTGGAACTGGACGCCGTAGAGCGGAAGCGCGCGGTGGCGGAGCGCCATGATCTCCGTCCCCGCCGGACGATCGGCCGACCACGCCGTGACCTCGAGCTCGGCCGGGAAGCCGGCGTCGGCCACCACGAGGGAGTGATAACGCATCACTGTCAGCGGGTTGGGCAACCCGTCGAACAGGTCGTCGCCTCGATGCGCCACGACCCCGGTCTTGCCGTGCATCAGCCGGGCAGCGCGGACGATCGCGCCGCCGTACGCCGCGGCGACGGCCTGATGCCCGAGACAGACGCCGAGCAGCGGGACCCGGCCGGCCGCGGCCCGGATGAGGTCAAGGCAGATGCCGGCGTCTTCCGGGCGGCCCGGACCGGGCGAGAGGACGATGGCGTCGGCGCGCGCGCCCAGCACCGCGGCAACCGAGATCGCGTCGTTGCGATGCACCTCCGGCTCCCACCCGAGCTCACCCAGGTACTGCACAATGTTGTAGGTGAAGCTGTCGTAGTTGTCGATGACCAGGACGCGCCCGGACAGGCGGGCGGCCGCCGCGAGCGCGTCCACGCTCAGTGCTGGGCCGCCTGCGCGGCGGCACGAATCGAGTCCGCGCGCGCGCGCCAGAGATCGCGGATGGAGTCCGCCATCACCTGGCCGCGCTCCCGCACATCGGACTGCGCGCCCACCGTGCTGTCCACCGCCCCGGAGACTGCCTGCATGATCGAGTCCGCCAGGTGATCGCCCATGGCGTTCATCGAGTCGGCCACGTGGTCCCGGGTGCCACGCAGGTCCTGCACCGCCGAGCGCGGCAGGAGCAGCGGGAAACTGTCGGTTGTGCCCCGCAGGGTGACGGCACCGAACGGAACCAGATCGAGTCCCGCAGTGTCGGTGACGGCACCGCAGCGGAACGACGTATGCTCATCCACGTTATCGAGACTCTTGATGTACAGGATGCAGGACGCCAGCCGCGCCGCGCTCGTCGAGTCCGCGAGCTGCACGGCGACGGCAAACCGGGACGGCACCTTGGGACTGCTCCGATAGACGGTGAGGTGGCGGATCGAGCCGAGGCGGGTGTCGTCCAGATTGAACGGCACCATCGGGGGGAGCGGGATGGAGAGCGGTCCGGAGCCCTCGACGACGTCGTGGACCGTGTTTCGGCCCTTCCGGACCAGCGTGATCAGCAGCATGCCGAGGACAAAGACGCCCAACGTGCCCAGCGCGATTTTCAGCCAGTAATTCCGCATCGTAAGTCCCGGAGAAGGTCGGCGGACCGGTTCGTTCCAGTCAGAGACGTTGCCGGCAGGCGGAAGGTTTCATCGGCCGGTGCGGAGCCACATTAACTTACCGCGACAGCTCCTTAACGCGAAACGCCTTTGCCAGCCCCCGGCCGGAGCCGTCATGATCGAGGTCGAGAGCCTCACCAAGCGCTTTCGCAGCTTCCCGGCCGTCACGGCGCTCGATTTCACCGTCTCCGCTGGAGAAGTGCTGGGGCTGGTGGGGCCCAATGGTGCCGGCAAGACGACCACGCTGCGGTGCATCGCCGGCATCCTGGCACCGTCGTCCGGGCGGATCCGAGTGGTCGGCCATGATCTGGCGACGGAACCGATCCCGGCCAAGTCGGCGCTGGCCTTCATTCCCGACGAGCCACACCTCTTCGAGTACCTGACGGTCGAGGAGCATCTCGTGTTCGTCGGTCGCCTGTACCAGGTGACCGAGGCACGGCCCCGGCTGGAGTCGCTGCTGGCCGAACTCGAGCTGGCAGACCGCCGCAACGCACTGCCGGCCGAGCTCTCGCGCGGGATGAAGCAGAAACTGGCCATCGCCTGCGGGCTGCTCCACGGCCCGTCCGCGCTGATCCTTGACGAGCCGCTCACCGGCCTCGATCCGCTGAGCATCCGCCGGATGAAGGAAACGATTGTCGGCCGGGCGCGCGACGGCGCGGCGGTGATTCTGAGCTCGCACCTGCTGCATCTGGTCGAGGAGATCTGCACTCGCGTGCTGATCATGCGCGACGGGGCACGCGTGGCGCTCGGCACGATCGCCGAGATCATCGCGGAGCGGCCGGAGCTGGCCGGCCGCCCGCTGGAAGATGTCTTCCTCGCGCTGGTCGGGCGCGAGGAGCCGAATCGGTGACCGGCCCGTTCCTCTACCTCTGGTGGCGGAGTCTGGCCAATCGGGTCCATCGCAAGTCGGCCCAGGTAAGGAATCCGCGGTACGCGCTCGCCCTGCTGGCCGGAATCGCCTATCTGTGGTTCTTCCTCAGTCACCGCAGTCCGGCGCCGGCCTCGCCTGGCCGCGGCATCGAGTTCCTCGCCGCGTTCGGCCTCGCGCTGGTCCTCGCCTGGGCCTGGGTGTTTGGCCGCACGCCGGCCGGGTTCACCTTCTCGCCGGCCGAAGTGACGTTCCTGTTCCCCGCCCCAGTGTCGCGGCGCCGGCTGATTTCGGCCAAGCTCGCCCGGGCCCAGCTGCTGATCCTTCGCTATACGCTGCTCTGGACGGTGATCCTGACCCGAGGACCCTGGAACGGGCGCACCGCGATGCACGCTGCCGGGATCTGGATCGCCCTGTCGACCCTGCACCTGCACCGGGTCGGTGCCTCGCTGGTGCGCGGCGATCTCGCCGGCGGCGAGCCGGGTGCCCGGCGCAGGCATCGCCTCGTACTTGCGATCGTTGCGCTGGGAGGGGTGATGCTGGCGGTATCGCTGGCCCGGGTGCTGCCATTGGCGGGCGCGGCGCGGCATGGTGGAGCTCAGGCACTGCTCGACGCGGTGGCCGCGAGCGCGTCGAGTGGCGCTGTCGCCAGCTTCCTGGCGCCGTTCCGCGCGCTGGTGGCGCCGGTGATTCGAACCGAGCCGGCGGCCTGGGCGCGCGCGCTTCCGGCGGCGCTGGGGCTGCTCCTCCTCCATTGCGTCTGGGTGCTCCGTTCCGACGCCGCCTTCGAGGAGGGCGCCGTTGCCGCCGCCGATGCCAGAAGCCGGGAGCTGCTTCCGGCATCCGGCGATCAAGCTGACCGGCCGCGGCTGGCGCGCGCCGGCCGGCCGGTGTTCCGGCTCGCGGCCACGGGTGCGCCGGCGGTCGCCATCTACTGGAAGAATCTGCTCGCCGTCACCCGCGCCGGCACGGCGCGGCGAGTCGCGGCGCTGACAGTCATGGGCGCAGTGGTGGCCGGCGTCGCGTCGGCGCAGACCCACTCGTCGGCGCTGTCCACGGTCGGGATTCTGGCCGGCACCTGGGCGCTGCTTTCGGTGGTCGTTGGCCCGCAATGGGTCCGCAACGACCTGCGCGCCGATCTCCTCCACCTCGAGCTACTCCGGAGCTTTCCACTCACCGGCGCACAGATCGTTGCCGCTGAGGTGTCCGCGGCCACGGTGGTGCTATCCGCAACGCAAGCCGGGCTGGTGCTGGTGGCCTACGGTGCATTGCTCGGGGCGGGCGACTCAGCGCTGTCCCTCAAGACGCGGACCGTCGTGGCGATGGCCACCGTGCTGGTCATGCCGGCGGTCAACTACCTCGGCCTCCTGCTCCAGAACGGCGCCGCACTGCTCTTTCCGGCATGGGTCCACCTCGGCCCGCGGCGGGCGGGTGGCGTCGAGGCGCTGGGACAGAACACCCTGGCGATGATCGTGTATGCCGCTGTGCTCGCGCTCGCACTGGTGCCGCCCGTGCTGGCGGCGGCGGTGGTGGGATGGGCGCTCTGGCCGGCATGGGGAATGTGGGCGCTGGCACCCGCCGGCGCGATCACGGTCGCGGGGGTGACTCTGGAAGCGCGGCTGCTGCTCGGACCGCTGGGACGGGTGTTCGAACGGATCGACATCGCGGACGCGGGCCTCCAGCGTCCGTAGCCGGCGCACACTCAACTGCGCTCGCGCATCGCCCGGCCAAAGGCATAGAGCGCTGCGTCGGGATGCGTGCGGCCGAGGCATCCCTCCCGCACGATCTCGGCGGCGATCACGCTGAAGGTGATGCCATTGCCGCCGTAACCCAGGACGAACCAGGCGCCGGGGTGTTGCTCCGGCATGCCGACATAGGGCAAGCCATCCGGCGTCTCGGCAAAGGTGCCGGCCCACGCGCATGCAGCGCTCATGTCGATCTCCGGGAACAGCCGGCCGGCGCGCTCCTCGAGCACCGCCACCTTGGCGCCGAGCATCGTGTCCCGCGCGGCTGGGTCGACGACGTCCTCATCTTCGCCGCCGACGATCACACGACCGTCGGCGGTGGTGCGAAGATAGAGATATGGGCGGGCCGTCTCCCAGATCAGCGCGCGGTCCGTCCAGCCGGGCAACGACGAGTGCGGCGCGGTAGCCATGGCGTACGTACTCTTGAGCGTCGCGACCGGCGAGTCGAGATAGGACTGCGATTCGTATCCGGTCGCAAACACCGCATGGCGCGTCCGGATCGTGCCACCGGCCGCTTCAAGCGTGACGCCATCAGGGCCGGAGGCAAATCGTTCTACCCTGGCACCCGTCCCGGTGCGCACGCGTGCGCCGGCGTGCGCGGCGGCGGCGATGAGCCGGCGTGTCAGGCAGTAGGGATCGACCTGCGCGGCGACCGCCGAGCGCAGCGCAGCCGGCCTGGCAAACGGATACCGCGCGGCAATGTCGGCGGCGCTCAGCCAGGCCACATCGATGCCGATTTCCTGGCGGGCAGCAAGCTCCACCCGCAACGTGGCAACGTCGTCGGCGGTGCTGGCCAGGTAGAGACTCGTCCGCGGCTCGTAGCCGCACCGGTCCCCCAGCTCCCCCGCGATTTTGCCCAGCCGCCTGACCGCGCGGACGCAGCCCAGGTATGCGGCGTCTGCGGCCTCGTTGCCGAGGCGCTGCCGCAGCTCGACGAGCGGGACGTCAATCTCGTACTGAACCAGCGCGGTGGAGGCGATGGTGCTGCCGAGACCGACCGGTCGCGGGTCCAGGATGAGGACCTGGAGACCCGCGTTGACGAGCTCGCGGGCGGCGAGGGCGCCGCTGATGCCAGCGCCGATCACCGCGACATCGCACCGCTCATCACCGGCCAGATCGGGATACGCCGACGCCGGTTCCGGCTGGTCGAGGAGCCACACGGAGCGGCCGGTGGAGAGCTTCATGCCAGTATCCCTACCCTCGCGGATGGAACTGCTTGTGGACCGAGCGCAGGTATTCCCGGTCCACGTGGGTGTAGATCTGGGTGGTCGAGAGATCGGCGTGGCCCAGCATCTCCTGCACGGCGCGGAGATCGGCGCCACCTTCCAGCAGGTGAGTGGCAAAGCTGTGGCGGAGCGTGTGGGGCGTGACCCGCTTGGTGATACCCGCCCGCGTGGCCGCCTGTTTCACCACGCCCCACGCACCGACACGAGACAGCGGCTCGCCGCGGACATTGAGCAGCACTCGCCCTCCGGTGTGTCCATGATCGAGCTCGGGCCGCAGGGTGTGGAGATACACCGACACGATCCCGATGACGCCGCGCCCGATCGGCACCAGTCGCTCCTTCCCGCCTTTGCCGAAGACGCGGACCAGTCCCTCATCCATGACGAGATCGCCGAGTCCCAGGCCGCACAGCTCGCTGACGCGGAGGCCGGCGCCGTAGGCGAGCTCGAGCAGCGCGCGGTCCCGCCAGGCCAGCGGCCGGTCGGTGGCGGCCGCTTCGAGCAGTGCCGCGACCTCGGTGGCTCCCAGCGTATCCGGCAGCGTGCGCCATCGGCGAGGACTCTCCAGCCGGTCGCTGGGATCGTCGCGGACGACGCCTTCGCCAAGCAGGAAGGTGAAGTAGGTGCGGATGGAGGAGACGGTACGCCGTATCGTTGCGGGACTTAGGCCCAGGTCCTTCAACAGGAAGATGAAGTCGCGCAGCGCGGTTCGGGTGACATCGGCGGGAGCATGTATGCCGCGCGAGAGCGCAAACTCTCCCATCCGCGTCAAATCGCGGAGGTACGCCTCGACCGTGTTGGCGCTGCTCCCGGCTTCCAGCGAGAGGTAGTCGCGGAACGATGACAGCAGGAATTCGCGCGAGACGAGCTGGCGGACCGGGGACGTCACAGTGCGTCTCCCTGCACCGCCGCGCGCTCGTACACGGCCGCCGCCTCGGCCGGTGTGAGCCCGAGCAGGATGGCCGCTCGCTCCACGATGCGGCGCTCCGACTGGGCCGAGCCGTGATCGCCAAGGGCAGTCTGCCACATGCGTTCGAGCAGTGCCACACGCCGCTCACGCCCAAAGCGCGCCGAGATCCTGGCGGCATAGCTCACCAGACTGGACCGCTCCGGATGATCGGAGTCTCCCGGTCCCACCGCGCGGCGGCCGGGCAATCCCCATCGCTCCCGCAGTCGGCGCGCAACGTCCTCCCGCTCTTCGGCAGTGATACAGTCATCGGCGTACGCAATCTCGAGCAGCAGCGCTGCAGCGGCCCGGCGCGACACCTCCTCGTGGCCGGGCATGCCGACGGGCGGTGATTCGAACGCCTCGCTCAGCGCGGACCAGACCGGCTCACGCCGGCGCCGACGGCGCCGCAGCAACCACCAGCCGACGCCGGCAGCGAGCAGCACCAATCCCGCAATGACGAGCGTGCGATTGAGCCGCACGAGGGTGGCGCTGACGGTGCTCCATTCATTCCCCAGCATGGCGCCGAGGACCGTGATGGCGCCGTACCACAGCGCCGACGCAAGGCCCATCGGAATCAGCGCGCGCGCGGCGCTGATATTGGCGATGCCGGCGAACGGCGCAACAACGGCGCGGAAGCCCGGCAGAAACCGGGCGACGAAGATGCCGGCCACGCCGAAGCGGAGATACTCCCGCTCAATCGTGGCGAGCGCGCGCGGGGCCAGCAGCCGCCGGCCCGCGCCGGTGGAGAAAAGGCGGCGCCCGTGGCGTCGCGCCAGGAAATACACCGCGGTGGCGCCGGCCATATTGCAGACCCAGATGACGATGAAAACGCCGAGTGGCGTGGTCACGCCCCGGTGGCTTAGAAAGGCGCCGAGCGCCACGGCGGCGTCGGTGGGCATGGGGGGGATGACGTTCTCGACCGCGGCGAAGAGACCGAGGACCAGGTAGACGGCGATGCTCGGGAGCCCGCTCAGCCACTGGAGCAGCGACTCGATCAGCGGGCCTCCAGCGTGGCAATGGCGATCACCGCGATGCCCTCGCTCCGCCCGATGAAACCCATTCCTTCGTTGGTCTTGGCCTTGACGCCAACGTCGCCGGGGTCGACGCTCAGCGCCCGGGCCAGGGCTGCGGCGATCGCATCGACATGCGGCGTGAGTCGCGGCGCCTGGGCAATGATCGTCACGTCGGCCTGGGCCACACGGTAACCCCGATCTCGCACCACGCCAAGCGCGGTGGCGAGAAGCTGCATGGAATCCGCATGCTTCCAGGCGGGATCGGTGTCGGGAAACAGGCGGCCGATATCGCCGGCGGCCGCGGCGCCGAGCATCGCGTCGATCACGGCGTGCGCCACCGCATCCGCGTCGGAGTGGCCGGCCAGTCCGAGGTCGTGCGGTATCCGCACTCCGCCCAGCACCAGTGGCCGGCCGGGCGCGAAGCGATGCGAATCGTACCCGATGCCGACCCGGCTCATGAAGGCATCAGGCCGCGGCGGTCGCGGCCTCCGGAAGGAAGCTGTAGTCCTGCCGACGACGGCGCACACCGTAGCCGGCGTCGCGAATGGCACGCTCCATCTCCGCGATCGTGGCGCGGTGCGTGGTCCCGGCCGACGACACGACGTTTTCCTCCATCATCAGGCTGCCAAAATCGTTGGCGCCGAAGCGCAGCGCCACCTGGCCCACCTTGAGGCCCATGGTGACCCAGGACGACTGGAGATTGGGCATGTTGTCGCAGACGATGCGCGCCATGGCCAGGGTGCGGAGATACGTCACCGCGTCGGTCTTGACGCTGTCGGCCATGCCCGTGCCGTCCGGCTGGAGCGGCCAGCAGATGAACGCCGTAAAGCCGCCGGTCCGGGCCTGGAGCTGACGCACACGGACGAGATGCTCGATCCGGTCGGCGTTGGTCTCGCCCAGGCCGTACATCATCGTGATCGACGTCTTCATGCCCTGCCGATGCGCCTCCTCCTGCACTCCCAGCCACTCCTCGGTCTGGGCCTTCTTGCGGGCCACCCGCTCCCGGATGCTGTCCACCAGGATCTCGCCGCCCCCGCCTGGAATGCTGTCGAGTCCCGCGGCACGGAGCTCCCGCACCACGTCCGGCACCGTCATCCCGAAACGCCTGGCAAAGAAGACGACTTCGGACGGCGAAAAGCCGTGGATGTGGATCGGGTGATGGCGCTTGATGTAGCGCATCAGCTCGAGATACCACTCGAACGGAATGTATGGATTGTGGCCGCCCTGCAACAGAATCTGGACGCCGCCGATCGCCTTGCATTCGTCGATCTTCTGGCCGATCTGCTCGTAGCTGAGTACGTAGCCGTCGAGATCCTTTGGCCGCCGATAGAATGCGCAGAACTTGCAATCCGCCGTGCAGACGTTGGTGTAATTGATGTTGCGATCGATGATGTAGGTGACCACGTTGTCGGGATGATGCCGCCACCGCTCCGCGTCGGCGAGCTGCCCCAGCTCGATGAGCGAGGCTCGCTCGTAGAGTTCGAGCCAGTCACGGAATTCGCCGGTGGTGCGGTCAACGGTGCTCATGACATTCCTGCTCAGGCGGCGGTGATGAAGGAAAGCGAACCGTCCGGCACCAGCCCGTCCTGCGCCAGGCGCCGGAAGAAGTCGGTGAGTCCGGCCAGATGGCGGTATGACAGCCGGTAGTCCAGGTCACCGAGATACGCGCGGCAAACGGCCGCCGTGACGCCGGTGGCCGCGGCCGCGGCAGTGGCCAGCTCATCAAGATGCTCCAGCCCCCAGTCACGCGAGGCCAGCAGGCCGGCGTGGAGCTGCTGCACCGCCGCGGCCGGCGCGTCACGCCGGGCGGCCCACACGGCAAAGACAAAGGGCAATCCGGTCCACGCCTTCCACTCGGCGCCCAGGTCGATCCGATAGGGATACGCCTCCCTCGCCGAGAGCATGAGCGCAGCGTCGCCGATCACCAGCACCGCCTCGTGCGGAAACTCCGCCAGCGTGGCCAGGTCCGCCGCCTCGGCCCGCACGGTGGCAAATCGCGGCGTCACGCCCCAGCGATGGCGGCACAGGAGCTCCAGGAGCAGCACCGAGGTCCGCGACGACGCGGTGCGGAGCACCGTCGTATCCGACAACTCGCTGACGGGCCGGCGGGAAAACAGCGCCACGCTGTGCACCGGCCCGTCGCAGGTGATCGCGAGATTGGGCAGGAGGTGATAGGCGGCGGCATTGCGGGCATATTCCACGGCCGAGACGACGCTCACGTCCAGCTCACCGGCGGCGAGCAGGTCGTTGAGCTCCGATGCGGTACCGGAGACGAGTTGCGCCGGGACCGACACGAGCCCGCGGTCAACCGCTCCGTAGACCGGGTAGCAGTTGATCCAGGGAATCCGGCCGAGCCTCACGCGGCGTGCACCACGGGCAAGGCACGGGTGCGCTCGCGCGTCGGCCCCACCGGGGGCGGATCGTCGAAGGTCTCGCGCACCGGCTGGTAGAGACTGTCGCGCTCGACGGGGCGGCGGCCGGCATCGCGGATCAGCCCGACCAATCCCAGGTAGGGCATGTGCATCTGGGTCCGCGCGCCGGCCTCATGGTAGACGCGCTCGTAGATCACCGTCCCCTCGACGTCATCGCAGCCGAATGCGAGCGCGATCTGCGACATGAAGGGCGTGACCATGGGCCAGTGGGTCTTGATGTGCGGGATGTTGTCGAGGAACAGCCGGCCCACGGCGATCGCCTTCAGGTCTTCGTACCCGGTCGTGGCGGTGCCGACGCGACCGAGCTCCTCGCCGAGCTCGTTGTGCTCGGTGTGGTAGGCCAGCGGGATGTAGGTCAGGAAGCCGCCGGTATCGTCCTGAAGCGCGCGCAGCATGCGCAGGTGCTCGATCCGGTCTTCGGCGGTCTCCACGTGCCCGTACAGCATGGTGCAGTTGGTGGGAATGCCGAGGCCGTGGGCCTCGCGATGCACCCGGATCCATTCCTCGCCGGTGAGCTTGCGTTCCGCGATGGTGGCGCGCACCGCCGTGCTGAATACCTCCGCACCGCCGCCCGGCAGACTGGTGAGGCCGGCGTCCTTGAGGGCGAGCAGCACCTCCCGCTCCGTGCTGCGTTCTATGCGCGCCAGGTGCGCGATCTCGACCGCCGTCAGCGCCTTGATGTGCACCTCGGGGTGACGCGCCTTGAGACCGCGGATCATGTCCGTGTAGTAGCTCAGCTTGAGCTTGGGATGGAGCCCGCCCACGATGTGAAACTCGCGGGTTGGTGAGTCCGCCGCCTGCTCGGCCTCGTGGTAGACCTCCTCGAGCGAGCGGGTATACGCACCATCCTCCTTCGGCATCCGGGCAAAGGAGCAGAACGTGCAGGTGTTGCGCAGGATGCAGACGTTGGTCGGATTGATGTGCTGATTGGCGGAGAAGAAGACGCGGTCGCCGTTGCGGCGGCGGTTGGCGTAGTCCGCCAGCATGCCGAGCCCCAGCAGGTCGCTCGTGGCATACAGGGCCAGCCCATCCGCGGTGTCGAGCCGGGAGCCATCCAGCACCTTGCGGGCGATGGGCTCGAGCGCGCGATCGCGGAGGCGGGTCATGTCGAGTTGGCCGGGCATCCGGACTCCTTGAGTGGTCGTACCTGTTCCCTGCAATCTAAGTACGCCGCCCGCATGGGGCTATGCGGCCCGTCCGAACGCAAAATGGCCCTCCCGATGGCAGCCGGGAGGGCTGGGATCCTCCGTCCAAGGGTCGCCGGCCTAGTCCCAGCCCCGCACCGCCAGCGTGGCGTTATGCCCGCCGAAGCCGAAGGAATTGCTCAGCGCCACCCGCACGGTCCGTTCGACGCTGGCGTTGGGAGCCGAGTCGAGATCGCACTGGGGATCGGGGTTGAACTGGTTGATCGTCGGCGGAATGACACCGCGGCGCGCTGCCAGCAGCGAAATGCCGAACTCCAGCGCCCCCGCCGCCCCCAGAAGATGCCCGGTCATCGACTTGGTCGAGCCGAAGATCAGCTTGCGGGCGTGCTCGCCGAAGACCGCCTTGATCGCCTCGGTCTCGGCGATATCGCCCTGCTCGGTGGACGTGCCGTGGGCATTCACGTACCCAACGTCCGCCGGGGAAAAATCGGCGCCGGCCATGGCGGCGCGCATCGCCCGCTGGGCGCCTTCGCCGGCCGGCGCCGGCGCCGTCATGTGGTAGGCGTCGCCACTGGCGCCATACCCCAGCACCTCGCCCAGAATCGTGGCGCCGCGCCGCCCGGCGTGGGCCAGCGACTCGAGCATGACCATGCCGGCGCCGTCACCCAGGACGAAGCCGTCCCGGTCACGGTCGAACGGCCGGCTGGCCGTCTCCGGCGAATCGTTGCGGGTGGATAGCGCCCTCATGTTCTGGAAGCCCGCGATCGAGAGGCCGGTGATCGCCGCCTCCGCGCCGCCGCTCAGCATGGCGTCGGCCTTGCCGTCGCGGATCATGGTGTACGATTCGCCGATGGCGTGCGCGCTCGAGGCGCAGGCGCTCACCGTGGCGAAGTTGGGGCCCTTGGCGCCGTAGCGGATGGAGACCAGCCCCGCCGCGATGTCGGGAATGAACATCGGCACGAAGAAGGGCGAGACGCGATCAGGTCCCTTGGTGAGGTACAGCGAGCACTGGTCCTCGAAGGTGCGCATACCGCCGATGCCGCTGCCGATAACGACACCGGTGCGGTCGGGCGACGGGAACTTCCCTTCCAGGCCGGCCTGGGTGACCGCCTGGTGTGCGGCCGCGAGGGCAAACTGCACAAACGCGTCGTAGCGCTTGGCTTCCTTCCGATCCATGTACTGGAGCGGATCGAAGCCCTTGATCTCGCACGCGAAGCGGACCTGCAGCGCCGATGGATCGAACTTGGTGATCGGCGCCGCGCCGGAGCGTCCCGCGACCAGGGCGCTCCAGCTCGACTCCACGTCATTGCCCACCGGAGTCACCAGGCCAAGCCCGGTGACGACGACTCGTTCGGCCAAGCTACTTGCCGATCTTCTGATGCAGGTACTTCATCGCGTCCCCGACGGTGCGAAGCTTCTCGGCGTCCTCGTCCGGGATGTCGATGTCGAACTCCTTCTCGAATGCCATCACCAGCTCGACGGTGTCGAGACTGTCGGCGCCGAGATCCTCCATGAAGCTCGCCTCGGCGGTGAGTTTTTCGCGCTCGACTCCGAGCTCTTCGACGATGATGTCCTTGACCTTCTCTTCCACGTTGTCCATGTCGTCCTCGATGGATGATTGAGGGGTCGAGTCAGAGAACCATCCCGCCGTCGACCACGAGCACCTGCCCGGTCACGTACCCGGCCAGATCGGACGCCAGGAACAGAACGGCGCCGGCGATGTCCTCGGCGCGACCCAGCCGGCCGAGGGCGATCGCCTGTAATAAGGAGGCGCGCGCCTCCTCCGGCAAGCCACCCGTCATGTCGGTCTCGATGAAGCCCGGCGCGATGCAATTGGCCAGCACATTGCGGCTGGCGTACTCCTTGGCGACTGACTTGGTGAAGCCGAAAAGCCCGGCCTTGCTGGCCGCATAGTTGGCCTGACCCTTGTTGCCGGTCAGCCCCACCACACTGCTGATGTTGATGATACGCCCAGCCCGGCGCTTCATCATCCCCTCCAGCACGGCTCGGGTAGTGTGGAACGCGCCCTTCAGGTTGGCGTCCAGCACCGTGTCCCAGTCCTCCTCCGTCAGCCGGAGCAGGATGTTGTCGCGGGTGAGCCCGGCGTTGTTCACCAGGATGTCCACCGGACCGAGCCGCCGCTCGACGTCCGCGACGGCCGCATCCACCTGGGCCGCTTGGGCCACGTCACAGCCGACACCGATCGCGCCGTCCCCCAGTGTGGCGGCCACCTCGCCGGCCCGGGCGGCATCGCGCCCGGTCAGAGCCACGCGCGCGCCGGCCGCCAGCAGCGTCCGGGCAATGGCCAGCCCGATGCCGCGGGTACCGCCGGTGACGAGCGCCACCTTGCCGTCGAGCGAAATTTGCGTCATGTCAGGAACTTCTCAACGTCATCCGCGGTGCCGAGGGTTGTGGTGACGGCATCCGGCAGGATGCGCTTCACCAGACCGGAGAGGACCTTGCCGTGCCCGATCTCGAGAAACGATGCCCCCGGATTGGCCGCGGCGGCCGCCTGCACGCATTCCACCCAGCGCACCGGTGCCGTGACCTGGTCCAGCAGCAGCCGCTTGGCATCCATGCCGGTCGTGACCGCCTGGGCGCTCGCGTTGGCAATGACCGGGAACCGCAGATCGCCAAACTCCACGTCGTGCAGCGCGGCATGGAGGCCGTCGACCACCGGGGCCATGAGCGGCGAATGAAACGCGCCGCTGACCTTGAGCGCAATCACCCGCCTGGCTCCGCGGGCCTTGCACCGTTCGGCCGCCAGCGCGACGCCGGCCGGGTCGCCGGAAATCACGGTCTGGTCCGGTGCATTCAGGTTGGCTGCGACCGCGATGTCGCCATGGGCAGCGGCCTCCGCGCACGCCGCCTCGACCTCGGCGGTGGACAGGCCGAGGATTGCGGCCATGGCCCCGGGGCGCGCCTTCCCCGCCTCGTACATCAGCTCGCCGCGGCGCCGGACAAGGCTCGCCGCGTCGGTCTGCGCCAGCGCGCCAGCGGCGACGTAGGCGCTGTACTCACCCAGACTGTGGCCGGCCGCGGCGCCGATCGGACCGAGCCGCTCGCCCACGACCGCAAGCACCGCCGCCGAGTGCGCCAGGATCGCCGGCTGCACGTTGTGCGTCAGCGTCAACTCGGCTTCGGGGCCATCCCACATCAGGCTCGAGAGGCCAAAGCCGAGCACCTCGTCGATGGCCTCGAACGCGGCGCGGGCCGCGGGAAATCGCTCGGCCAGGTCCCGGCCCATGCCGACCTTCTGCGCACCCTGCCCCGGAAACACCAGTATGCTCACCACCGGATTACCGCACTGCCCCAGGTAAAGCCGCCGCCAAAGGCGACCAGCAGCACGGCGTCGCCGCGCTTGAGCCGTCCCTCGCTCAGCGCCTGATCGAGCGCGAGCGGAATCGAGGCGGACGACGTGTTGCCGTAGCGATCGACGTTGACCATCACCTTGCTCATTGGAATGTCGGCATGCTTGGCGGTCGCCTCGATGATGCGCACATTGGCCTGATGCGGCACCAGCAGGTCGATCTGCTCGGCGGTGATGCCGGCCCGGCTGAGCGCCTCGTCACACGCCTCCGACATGGTGAGCACGGCCGACTTGAATACCTCGCGCCCGGCCATTCGGATGAATTGGGTCCGCTCGGCCACCACCTTGTTGCTGATCGGGTCCGATGAGCCGCCGCCCGGCCGGTACAGCAGATTCCCCAGGCGCCCGTCGGACTTGATGAACGTGCTGAGCACGCCGCGCGGCGCACTTCCGGCCGGCGTGGTCTGCCGCAGGACCGCCGCGCCCGCGCCATCGCCGAACAGGATGGCGGTCGAGCGATCGGTCATGTCGGTGATGGCAGTGAGCTTTTCGGCGCCGAGAATAAGCGCGGTGCGGCTCTGGCCCGATGCAATCAATCCTTCAGCGATCGCCAGCGAAAAAATGAATCCCGGGCAGGCGGCGCTCACGTCGAACGCCGCCGCGTTGTGGGCGCCGAGCAGGGCCTGAAGGTCACAGGCTGTGGACGGCAGCAGCCGGTCGGGGCTGGCAGTGCCCATGACGATGGAGTCGAGATCGGCGGCCGTGATGCCGGCCTGCTGCATCGCGATCTCGGCGGCCGTCCGGCTCAGGGACGCCACCGTATCGTCCGGCCCCGCGTACCGTCGCTCGCGGATGCCGGTGCGCTCCACGATCCACTGGTCGGACGTGTCGAGCGTGGCCTCGAAGTCGGCGTTGGTGACGACCCGCGTCGGCACCGCAATGCCCAGCCCCGCGATCTCGGCGAACGGCCGCTGGATCATGCCCGCGCCGGCTCGCGCTGCGCCATCTCGGCGCCGATGTGCTGGCTGAGGTCGGCCCGGACCGCCTGCACCGCGACGCGAATGGCGTTCTTGATCGCATTGGCGCCGGACGATCCGTGGCAGATGATGCTCACGCCACGTACGCCGAGCAGTGGCGCCCCGCCGTACTCCGAGTAGTCCAGCACGCGAAAGACGGTCCGGATATCCTCGCGATCGAGCACCTCGGGTGCCTCGCGCTTGACCAGCCGGACGATCAGTCGTGCCACCGACTCGTAGAACTTGAGCATGACGTTGCCCACGAAGCCGTCGCAGACGACCACGTCCAGCATCCCGCCTTTGCCGTGGCCGGCCAGGATATCGCGTCCCTCGATGTTGCCGCGATAGTTGAGGCCCGCGCGCTGCTTCAGCAGCACGTGGGCCTCCTTGACGACGGCGGTGCCCTTCTCGTCTTCCTCGCCGATGTTCAGCAGACCGACGGAAGGGTTGGGGCGGCCCAGGATATCACGCACGTAGACCGTGCCGAGGATGGCAAAGCCGACCAGCTCGCGGGCGGAGCAGTCAACGTTGGCGCCGCCATCGAGAACGAGTACCGGTGCATCGGCGGTGGGAAAGAGCGTGGCGACGGAGGCGCGCTCCACGCCGTCATGGAGGCCCAGCAGGATGGTGGAGGCGGCGAGCACCGCGCCGGTATTGCCGGCCGACACGAACGCATCGGCCTGCCCCGCCTTCTGGAGCCCGAGGCCGACGACGATGCTGGAGTCCGGCTTGCGGCGCACGGCCGCGAGCGGCTTCTCCGCCATCCCGATCACGGCGGCGGCCGGCACGATCTCGATCCGGCTGCGGTCGGCGTCCGGGTGCCGTGCGAGCTCCGCCTCGATGACGTCGGGGCGTCCCACCAGGCACACGGTGAAACCGGCGTATTCGGTCAGCGCCTGCAGCGTGCCGTCGATCTCGGCACGGGGGGCGTGGTCGCCCCCCATCGCGTCCACGGCGACGCGAATCACCGTCAGCTGTCCTCGACCTCGACTACCTTCTTGCCGCCATAGTAGCCGCATGATTCGCAGACGCGATGCGACAGCTTGGGCGAGCTGCACCGGGGACAGGCCTGGGGGCGAACGCTGGCAGCGGCATGGTGGCCGCGGCGGAGGCGCTTGCGGGACTTGGAGGTACGACGCTTAGGAACCGCCATGATGTCCTCGAACGGGTTCGGCCGACGCCGTACAGCTGCAGGCGCCCGCATTCAAATCTGCGCCGCACCTGGGGCACAGCCCTGCACAAGCCTCGCGACACACCACATACGGGCGCGCGGCGAGCGCGAACTCCTCCCGCACCGCTTCTCCCACGTCCACCCGCGTCGCCGTCGCCGGCAGCGGATACACGCCCGGGTCGTCTGCGGCGTCCGGATCGCTGCTGAACAGCACATCGGCACCGGCGTCGATCTCCTGCGCCACCGGCGACAGGCAGCGCCGGCACTCCGCGGCCACCGATCCGCGGATGCGACCGCGCCAGAGATACTCCCCCTCGCCCGTCGCCTGCAACCGGCCTGCCACGGTGACCGGTCCCGCCAGCGCGAGCTGCAGTCCGGCAAAGATCGGATCATCCGGCTCAAGCAACGCCGCGGTCTCGACCGGACCCCGACCCAAGTCCCGAATATCCACCTGAAGCATAGCCCGTTAACCTAATCATGACAACAACTTGCGTCAAGGCGCGGCAAGATCCGCCAGTTCGCTCTCGGTGAAGAAGAAGCCGATCTCCCGCGCCGCGTTGTCGTCGCTGTCCGAACCGTGGACCGCATTGCGACCCTTCGACTCGGCGTAGAGCTTCCGGACCGTGCCCTCCGCGGCTTCCGCGGGGTCGGTTGCACCGATCACCACGCGATAGTGCGCGACCGCATCGGCCCGCTCAAGCGCCATCGGAAAGCAGGGGCCGCTGGTCATGAACGCGACCAGCTCCTCGTAGAACGGACGGCCGCGATGCACTTCATAGAACGCGCCCGCCTGGGGGCGGCTGAGGCGGACGAGCCGGGCGGCACGGACGACAAAGCCTTCGCGCTGCAGGTGAGCCAGGATGGCGCCGCTCTTTCCCGTGGCGACAGCGTCCGGCTTGATGATGGCGAGCGTGCGGGTACCGGGCATCTTCCTGTCTCCGTGGTGCGTGCTATTTGAGTTTGGCCTGCAGCAGCTCGACGACATCCACCGGCCGCTTCATCACCGCGATGCCGGCAGCGTCAAACGCCTCCATCTTTTCCTCCGCAGTGCCGCTGGACCCCGAAATGATGGCGCCCGCGTGCCCCATCCGGCGCCCCTTGGGTGCGGTCTGCCCGGCGATGAAGCCGATCACCGGCTTGGTGACGTGCTCGCGCACGAACGCCGCGGCGCGCTGCTCGTCGGTGCCGCCGATCTCGCCCAGCATCACGATCGCATCGGTCTCGGGGTCGTCCTGGAAGGCCCGGAGGCAATCGATGAAGTTGGTGCCGATGATCGGATCGCCGCCGATGCCGACGCAGGTGCTCTGGCCGATCCCGTTCCGCGTGAGGTGGTTCACGACCTCGTACGTGAGCGTGCCGCTCCGCGAGACGAGTCCCACCCGGCCCGGCGTGCAGATGTTGCCGGGAATGATCCCGACCTTGGCCTCACCCGGCGAGATCAGCCCGGGACAGTTGGGACCGATCAGCCGCGCGCCGTGTGCGCGCACATACGGCATCACCCGGGTCATGTCCATGACGGGCACACCTTCGGTGATGCAGACGATCAGCGTGATGCCGGCATCGGCCGCTTCGTAGATGGCGCCGGCGGCGCCCACCGGCGGCACGTAGATGACCGTCGTGTTGGCGCTCGACTCCCGCACGGCGTCCGCCACGGTATTGAAGACCGGCACGCCTTCGAACGACTGGCCGCCCTTGCCGGGCGTGACGCCGGCGACGACCCGGGTGCCGTACTCGATCATCTGCCGGGTGTGGAACGAGCCGTCCCGCCCGGTGATCCCCTGCACCAGGAGTTTGGTGGAGCGATCGGCGAAGATGCTCATGCGGCCTCCCTGGCCAGCGCGACCACCCTGGAGACCGCCTCGTCCATGTCGTTGAGTGCCGTCATGCCGGCGGCGTTGAGAATCCTGATGGCCTCGGCCTCGTTGGTGCCGGTGAGCCGGATGACGATTGGGACACCCACGTCGAGCTGCTTCGTCGCCGTCACGATGCCGTTGGCGACGTCATCGGTCCGCGTGATGCCGCCAAAGATGTTGAAGAGAATCGCCTTCACGTTCGGATCGCGGGTGATGATCCGGAGTGCGCTGACCACCTTCTCCGGGTTGGAACTCCCGCCGATATCGAGAAAGTTCGCCGGCTCGCCGCCGTAGTACTTGACCAGATCCATCGTAGCCATGGCCAGGCCCGCACCGTTCACGACGCAGCCCACGTTGCCGTCCAGCTTGATGAACGTGAGACTGGCCCGGCGCGCCGCGACCTCGCTCGGCTCTTCGGCCGAGTCATCGCGCAGGGCCGCCAAATCGGGGCGGCGATCGAGCTCGTTGTCGTCGATGACGACCTTGGCATCGAGCGCCAGTACCGCGCCGTCCGGCGTGGTGACCAGCGGGTTGATCTCCGCCAGCGAGGCGCCGTTGGACCGGAAGACCTGCCAGAGCTGCTGCATGATCTTCGCGGCCGTCTTGACCTGGGCAAAATCGCTGTAAAGCGTGAACGCCAGCGAGAGGGCCTGATGCGGCAGCAGTCCGTACACCGGATCCACCGGCAGCCGGGTGATCCTTTCCGGCGTCTTGGCGGCCACTTCCTCGATGTCCACGCCACCGGCGGCGCTCACCATGAAGACGGGGCGCTGCGTCTCGCGGTCCATGATCAGTCCGACGTAACTCTCCGTGGCAATCTCGGCCGCGGGGACGACGAGCACCTTCTCGACGGTAAGTCCCTTGATCTGCATGCCCAGGATCCGGGACGCATGTTCGGCGGCCTCGGCCGGGTTCGCCGCCAGCCTGACGCCGCCCGCCTTGCCGCGGCCGCCGGCATGGACTTGCGCCTTCACCACGACGGTGCCGCCCAGGCGGCGGGCGATCGCCTCGACCTCGGCCGGGGTTGAGGCCACGTCGCCGTCGGCCATCGGGACCCCGGCTGCCTTCAGCAGCTCGCGGGCCTGGTACTCATGCAGATTCACGATTCCCCCACAATGGTGGTTCCGGTCTCGCCTCGGAGCGCCGCCGGCCCATCGGACAGTCGCGCTATTATTGCGCGGGCGCCGCCGCCCCGCACGAACTCGGCGGCGCCATCGACCTTCGGGCGCATGCTGCCGGCCGCCAACGTACCGCCGGCCAGCAGCGTCTCGGCCTGCCCCAGCGTCATCCGCCGGAGCGGGCGCGATGCAGGCGTTCCCCATCCCTCGTACACGGCGTCGACGTCGGTGAGGATCATCAGCACCTCCGCACCGAGCTGCACCGCGAGCATCGCGGCAACGAGGTCCTTGTCGACGACCGCGTCCACGCCCTCGAGCCCGCGCACCGGATCGCGATAGACCGGCGGTCCGCCTCCGCCGGCGGCGATGACGATCACGCCCTCGGCGACCAGCCGCCGCACGAGTGGCGCTTCGATCACGGCCACCGGGCGCGGGCTGCGGGCGAGCCGCCGCCAGTGGCCGGCGCCGTCTCGTCCGACCGGTTCGCCCGCGGCGCGCATCCGCGCCGCCTGTGCATCGGTGAGCGGGTGGCCAACCGGCTTGCTGGGCGCGGCCAGCGCCGGGTCGGCGGGATCCACGAGGGTCTGCGTCACCAGCGTCGCCACATCGCGGCTGATCCCCGCGCTGGCGAGCGAGTTCTGCAGCGACTGCTGCAGCATGTAGCCGATCCACCCGGCCGTTCCGGCGACCAGCACGCCGAGCGGCAGCGGTTCGGCCAGCTCGCGCGCGACCGCGTTGCGCGTGAGCTCATCACCGACCTGGGGGCCGTTGCCGTGCACCAGCGCGATCTGCCAGCCGTCGCGCGCCAGCTCCACGATCGGGGCGACGCTCTCCCGCGCGTGGCGGAACTGATTGGCGATCGTCGGCCGCTCATCCGCGCGGGCGAGCGCGTTGCCGCCGAGCGCCAGCACCGCTGTGCGGCTCATGGCCGGGCCTCGCCCGCCGGGGAAAAGCGATGCAAGGTAGTCCGCCGCCGGAGGGCGAGCAAGTTCACTGGGTCGCCGAATCGGCGCGCACGTCGAGCGCCTGCCGCAGGGCGTCGAATGCGCGTCCGAACGCCGCCCAGTCGCCGCGCCGGAGTGCGGCGTCGGCCCGCCGGAGCCACTGCTGTGCCTCCGCCAGCGGTCCGACACCCACGCCGGGCGGCAACGGCCCACCGATGCCGCGCAGATTCTCCCAGGCCCCAGCCAGCGAGCGTCCGCCGCCCATCCGGTCGCCCGATGCCACGGCCACCCACCCGATCACCGGACGGGCGCCAGGGTGCACCGCCACGAAGCTCTGGCTCATGCCGAGTCCGTCCGGCGCCAGCCAGAGGCGCACCGCCCGTGCCTCGAGGTGCGAGCCGGCCGCCGTCACGGAGTCGCGGATCTGTTCGAACGTGGGAAAGCGTGCCCAGCGCACCGCGACCACGGCCGGCGTCGGCGCCGTCGCGGCGCTGTCGAGCTGCACGAGCTGCAGCCGCTCGTGCCCGTCCCGCATGGTGCCCTGAAGAACTGCCGCGATCCGGCGCGCGCCACGATCGTAGGCCGCGAGCAGTTCGGGTCCCCCGCCGTCGGCCTGCCAGGCGCGGAGCGGCACCGCCGGATCGGCTGCCAGTGCGACGGGTCGCGCCGCCAGCATGCCCGGTCCCCATGAGGCGCGCTCGAGCGCCAGCGACTGCAGCCGGAAGAACTCCTCGGGATAGGTCTGTGCCGCCGACACGTCCGCCGGGATGTCGGTGGAGTCCTGCACCAGCCCGGCGGCGATCTCGCTCCACGCAGCCGCGAGCGCGCCGGCGCCGGGCCGAAGGTAGATGTGCGATTCGCCCGTCTCCGCGTCCACCGTGCCGAGAAAGCCGGTGAGGGCGCTGCTCGCGACGCCGCGGCTCCATTGCAGCGCCTCGGTGAGCGGGAAGCTGGCAGTTGAGACGTAGCCATCAGCGAGCCAGGTCAGGCGACCGCCGACGACTGCCGGAGACGCGGGCGCCCAGTCCGCAAACGGCGCCAGCCGGCCCAGCCGGTCGGTGGGCTCGAGCCGCCATGCGACGCGGGTGTCGCCGTCGGCGCCGCCGAGCAGCTCGGGCGCCTGGAGCGCCCAGGCAAGGACGGTGCGCCGCAGGAGCGAGCCGCTCGCCATGCCCGGAATGCTGTCACCGACAACATGCAGCGGAGCGCCCGGTCGCACCGACGCGGCGGAAAGGTCGAGCAGTGGATACGGCGTGGGATAGGCGAGCGAGTCCGCGGCGCGGTAGAACAGCGGCCCGCCGGCCTGGTTGACGCGGTCATCCGCCACGGCCAGCAGGTCCGCCACGGCGCCGGTGGTGTGCACCACGAGCCATACCGGTCGCGGCTGGCCGCCGGCAGTGATCAGCGCCGGGCCGGCCGACGTGACGGCATCCGCCTGTTCCGCCACGGCACGGCGCACACCCCCGGCGTCCCAGAGCGAGGGCCATTGAGGCGCCGTGGCCGGCGCCGTCGTGCGGCGGCCGTGCTGCAGGCCGGTAAGCCCGAACGCCAGATCGTCGAACCGCCGGAGGACGGCGGCGGACACCGCCGGCGCCGGCGCGCCCTGGCCAAGGTACGGCAGGACCCGGTGCCCCACGATGCTCGCGATCAGCAGGATGACCCAGCCGGCGGCGGCCAGCGCGTGCCGCGGCCGCAGCGCCCAGAGCGCGGACAGGACGGCCACCATCAGCGCCGTCCCGGCGAGCGCGGGCGCGACGAGCGTCAACAGCTCGAACCTCTGGTGGGTGGGCAGCACCGCGCTGGCCGCGATGATTTCGTACGGCTCCAGCAGATAGCCCCAGCCGAGGCATGCGGCGAGTCCCGCGAGGAGCCAGCCGATGTGCGTGCGCGCATGGTCGTTGATGGCGAGCCGGCCGCCCATCATGCGCACGGCGCCGATCACGGCGTACAGCCCGACTACCACGGCGGTGGCAACGAGGACCAGCAGCAGCGCAAAGGCGTGCAGCGCGCGCCAGACCGGGAGTTGCGCGACGTAGACGCCGGCATCGTGACCCAGCAGCGGTTCGGCGACCCCGTACCGCACGCCGTGCCAGGCCAGCGCGATATCGGGCCAGTAGGTGGATGAGTCGAGCCCTACGAGCAGCCCGAGCACGACGCCGGTGCCGACCGCGCCGGCGAGTAGCAGCGCGGGGGTGATGCTCTCGCGAAACTCGAGATTGCCCACGTGCCGCGGCACCTGCACCGAGCCCACGGCCCGCGCGACGGCCAGGAGATTGCTCACGAACCAAGCCGAGGCGCACACGACGCCAGCGGCATCGAGCAGGAGCTGGAGGAGATGGATCTGGGTGACGAGCGCGGCCGCGCCCGGAGAAAATTGGCCGGCCCACCAGCGGTCGGCCAGGAAGGTCGCGACCCAGCGACCCGCGAACAGCAGGAGCGCAATGACCAGCAGCGCGAGGACGAGTCGCCCGCGGCGGCGCATGACGGCTAGCCCCGGACGCCCTGCTCCGCGAGCCAGTCCATGACTTCGGAGCGGTACCTGGTGAGCGCCGCTTCGTCGGTCGCCTCGAACCGCAGTACGAGAATCGGCTGGGTGTTCGACGCCCGCACCAGCCCCCACCCATCAGGAAAGCTCATCCGCACGCCGTCGATGGTGTCCACCGGATACCGCGCCCCGAAATGGGCCGCCGCGCGCGCCACGATCTCGAACTTGCGCTCGTCGCCACACTCCACCCGGAGCTCCGGCGTGGCGAACGTGATGGGCAGACCGGCCAGCAGCCGGGAGACGCCCGAGGCGCCGGCCGAGACGATCTCCAGCAACCGCGCCGCCGCGAACAGCGCGTCGTCGAAACCGAAGTAGTCGCCGCCGAAGAAGATGTGGCCACTCATCTCTCCCGCCAGCGGTGCCCCCAGCTCCTTCATACGCGCCTTGATGAGCGAATGCCCGGTCTTCCACATGACCGGCTCGGCGCCCGCCGCGCGGAGCGCAACAGGCAGCGTGTCGGAACACTTCACGTCGAAGATGACGGCCGAGCCAGCGCCGAAGCGCCGGACCGCATCCCCGCCGAAGATCACCATCAGCTGGTCGCCGAACAGGATCGCACCGGTCTCGTCGACCGCGCCGATCCGGTCGCCGTCGCCGTCGAACGCGATGCCGAGTTCCGCGCCTTCTCGGCGGACGGCGGCCTGGAGATCGCGGAGATTCTCGGGCACGGTGGGATCGGGATGGTGATTGGGAAAGGTTCCGTCCGACTCGCAGAAGAGCGGTGTCACCTCCGCCCCCAGCGCCTGCAGCGTCTGGACCGCAATCAGGCTGGACACGCCGTTGCCGCAGTCCACCACCACGCGCACCGGCCGCTCGAGGCGGTTCCGGGCGAGGATGGCATCACGGTACCGGACCAGGATCGAGCTGTCGGCCCGCTGGGCCCCGTCGCCGGTCGCCCAGCGTTCGGTGACGATGGCCTCCCACAATCCCTGGATCGCCTCGCCGTGCATCGCGTCCCCCGCGAGCACCAGCTTGAATCCGTTGAATTCGGGGGGATTGTGCGAGCCCGTGACCTGGCACCCGCCGTCGACTTCGAGCGCCTGCACGGCAAAGTAGAGCGCCGGCGTCGGCAGCATCCCGACGTCGACCGCGGTGGCCCCCGCGGCCGTGACGCCCTCCCGGAACGCCGTCGCCAGCGCCAGGCCGGAGGGCCGGTTGTCGCGACCCACCGCGAGCACCGCCGGCCGCCCGACCCGGTCCGCGGCTGCGGACGCGAACGCGCGCCCGAGGGCGCGCGCAAAATCCGGCGTGAGCTGCGTGTCCACGAGACCGCGGACGTCGTACTCGCGGAAGACCGACTTGGGCACGTTCATGCTACTGCCCGGTGACCGGGGCCGACACCTCGGTGAGCGACGACGCGCTGTGCAGCGCGGTGTTCACCGCCGGCGAGGGCCAGAGGCCGAAGGCGATCACGGCCAGGACCGTCGCCACCACCGCGAATGCCGCCGGCCGGCCCAGCCGGATCGCGCCGGCCAGATCGCTCTCGGCGCTGGCCGGCCGCATGTACATGGACATGATCACCGGCAGATAGTAGCCCGCGGAGACGACGCTCGAGAGGACCAGCACCACCGGGAGCACGTACTGCTTCTGATCGATGACCGACTGGAGGATCTGCCACTTGCCGATGAACCCGATGGTGCCGGGAAACCCGAACAGCGAGAGCATGCAGATGCTCAGGCCGAACGCCGCCCACGGGCGCCGGCCGCCCAGCCCCGCGATGTCGTCGTTGGTCACCTCGCGCTCGCCGTCGCGGCCCAGCGACGACAGGATGCCGAAGGCGGCGAGTGTGGTGACGCCGTAGGCGAACAGATAGAGCACCACCGAGGCGGCCCCGTAGCGCGTGCCGGTCCACACGGCCGTCAGCAGGTAGCCCGCGTGCGCCACCGAGCTGTACGCGAGCATCCGCTTGACCGACCGCTCGCTCAGGGCGATCAGATTGCCCACGATCATCGTGGCAATGGCCAGCACGGCGACCACGGGCTGCCACACGTTGTCGATCGTGGGGAACGCCTCCACCAGCACACGGACGAGCGCGATGAACCCGGCGGTCTTGACGCCGGTGGCCATGAGCCCGGTGATCGGCGTGGGCGAGCCGTCGTACACGTCCGGCGCCCACATATGGAACGGGACCGCCGCCACCTTGAACCCAAAGCCGATGAGCAGGAGCCCGATGCCCAGCCGGGCCATGAGGGGCGGCGTCCCGCCGGCCAGCTGTGCGCCGATGAGCTGAAGGTTGGTGTTGCCGGTCGCGCCGTACACCAGCGCAATCCCGTACAGCAGGAAGCCGGACGCGAAGGCCCCGATCAGGAAGTACTTGAGGGCGGCCTCCGCGGAATAGATGCTGCGACGGTTGATGCCGGCCAGCACGTAGACCGCCACCGACATCACTTCGAGCCCCAGGAAGACGACGATCAGGTCCTCCGCGCCGGCCAGGAACAGCATGCCGATCGTGGCCATGAGCACCAGCGCATAGTACTCCGGTGCCAGGATTCCCTCCCGCTCCACGTACCGCAGCGATAGCAGGACGGTGACGGCCGCCGACACGAGGATGACGGCGTCGGCCGCAAAGCGGAACCCATCCAGCGCGATCATCTGCGGCAGCCCTGCAGGCGTCGCGTCGGTGGCCCAGAGCCAGCCCAGCCCGGCGGCGGCTGCCACAAGCCCACCGAGACTGAGCCAGCCGGCCAGGCGGCTGTCCGCGGCGGTCCGGTGGCGCCAGCTGATGACCAGCAGCACCGCAAGCGTCGCCGCCGTGAGCAGGATCTCGGGCAGCAGGGCGAGCGAGATGCCGCCGGGCGAGGTCAGGTCGAGGAGGTTCACGGCCGCACCTCCACCGCCCGGTGCGCCGCCTGGGCGGCCGGCCGCGTCATCTCGACAAACCGCGCAGCTGCCGGCTCCATGCGACGGAGGACCGGCCCGGGAAAGAGGCCCAGCCACACGATGCCGACGACCAGAGGCAGCATCACCAGGAGCTCACGCGGATTGAGGTCGGACAGGCGTTCGTTCTCCGGCTTGTCGAGGCGGTTGAACAGTACGCGCTGGATGGCCCACAGCAGATACGCCGCGGCGAAGATCACGCCGGTCGTGGCGATGATCGTCGCGGTGCGATGGGTCCCGAAGCTGCCGAGCAGCACCAGGAACTCGCCCACGAAGCCGTTGAGCCCCGGCAGCCCGATCGACGACAGTGCCACGACGGTCAGGATCAGGCCGAACACGGGCAGCACCCGCGCCAGGCCGCCGTACGCCGCGAGCTCGCGGGTGTGGCGTCGCTCGTAGATCATGCCGATGAGGAAGAACAGTGCGCCGGTGGACAGCCCGTGGGCGATCATTACCATCAGCGCGCCCTGCACTCCCAGGACCGTGCCGCTCCAGATGCCCAGCATGACGAAGCCGAGATGGCTGACCGACGAGTAGGCGACCAGCTTCTTGAAATCCGGCTGCACCATCGCGACGAGCGCGCCGTAGATGATGCCGATCACCGCGAGCGCCACCACCAGGCGGCTCACGTCTGGGCTGAAGGCCACGTCCGGAAAGAACGGCACTGCAAACCGCAGGAAGCCATACGTTCCGATCTTGAGCAGGACGCCGGCCAGCAGCACGCTCCCTGCCGTCGGCGCCTCGACGTGCGCGTCCGGCAGCCAGGTGTGAAACGGGAAGATCGGCACCTTGATGGCGAACGCCAGCGCAAAGGCGCCGAAGATCCAGGGGGCCGCCGGTCCCACCGCCCCGGCATTGCTGAGCAGGTTGTCGTAGCTGAACGAAAGCACGCCCGTGGCCGCCGCGATCTTCCAGACCATGACGAGGATCGCCACAAGCATCAGCAGCGAGCCGAAGACGGTATAGATGAAGAACTTGATCGCGGCGTAGAGCCGGTTGGCCCCGCCCCAGATGCCGATCAGGAAGTACATCGGGATGAGCAGCAGCTCGAAGAACACGTAGAACACGAACATGTCGGTGGCGATGAAGCAGCCGATCATGCCGGTGAGCTGCGCCAGCAGCAGCGCGTAGTAGCCCCGCTCATGACGGGTGATGTAGGTAAAGCTGGACAGCACCGCCAGTGGCATCAGCACGGTGGACAGCAGCACCATGAAGAGACTGATGCCGTCGATGCCCACAGCGTAGTTGATGCCCAGCCGCCCGATCCATGGGGTGGACGAGACCAGCTGCATCCCCGCCGCCGGATCGAATGCCCACCAGAGTCCGAGCGAGACGGCGAGCTCGGCCAGGGAGACGACCAGCGCAATCCGGCGCGCGGCGACGACGGGCGCCAGCAGGATGGGCACGATCCCCACCAGCGGCAGCAGGATCAGCGCGTGCAACGCCCACTGGTCGTAGGCGATGGACTGAAGAACGGCGGTCATCGCGTCACCCGACCACGACGCGCAGAATCCAGAGCGCGCCGACGAGGAAGAGGACGACGTAGAAGCCCACCTGGCCCGTCTGCAGCCTGCTGCCGATCCAGCCGAGACCGCGTGACACTTTCGCGCTGCCGTTGACCGCAAGTCCGTCCACGATACCCTTGTCCACGATCCCCCACAGCACGACACGCGAGAACCAGATGAGCGGCGCCACGACGAGCCCGCGGTAGATCTCGTCCACGTAATACTTGTGATACAGCACGCGCCAGAAGCCGGTATCCGGCGCCGCATCGGCGGCCGGCACGAGACGGCGGCCAAGCGTGTCCCGGAAGCCCCAGACAAGGCCCAGCAGCCCGATCAGCACGGCGCCGCCCACCAGAAAGAGCTCCGTGCTGCCGTGCGGCGTCTCGAGCCGGACGTATCCGGCGGCCGGCGCCGTGATCGGATCGAGCCAGTGCTCCAGCCCGGCACCGCCACCCACCAGCGGCGGCAGGTTGATGGCGCCGCCGATCACGCTCAGCACGCCCAGCACCAGCAGCGGCCCGGTCATGATCCACGGCGCCTCGTGCAGGTGGCTTCGCTCGGCCTCGCCGGTGCGACTCTCCCCCATGAATGTCATCGCCATGAGTCGCGCCATATAGAAGGCCGTCAGCAGTGCGGCCACGACGCCCATCGCGTAGTACAGATAGAAGAGCGGCTGCTCCGCCCCGCGCGCAAAGGCGCCGGCAAGAATTTCGTCCTTGGAGAAGAACCCGGAAAACGGCGGGATCCCCGAGATGGCGAGCGTGGCCAGCCCCATCAGCGCGAACGTCCACGGCATGGCGCGGCGGAGTCCGCCCATGTTCCGCATGTCCTGGGCATCGGCATGCGAGTGCGTGGCGTGATACGCATGGTGCATGGCGTGGATCACGCTGCCGGCGCCCAGAAAGAGCAGCGCCTTGAAGAAGGCATGCGTCACGAGATGGAAGATGCCGGCCGCATAGGCGCCGCTACCGACCGCCAGGAACATGTAACCCAGCTGCGACACGGTGGAATAGGCCAGCACCTTCTTGATGTCGTACTGGCGGAGCCCGATCGTCGCGGCGAAGAGCGCCGTCAGCGCGCCAATGCCGGCCACCACCGCGCCCGAGAGCGGCGCCATGGAGAAGAGCACGCTGGTGCGGACCACGAGGTACACACCGGCGGTCACCATCGTCGCCGCGTGGATCAGCGCCGAGACGGGCGTCGGACCGGCCATGGCGTCCGGCAGCCAGACGTACAGCGGAATCTGCGCCGACTTGCCGGTGCAGCCGAGAAAGAGGAACAGCGTCACCGTGGTCATCATCCCGCTGCCGGCCAGCTCGGGATGGATGCGGGCCCACGTCACCAGCGCCGCAAAGTCGAGGGTGGCCGCCGCCTGCCAGAGCATGAACATGGCGACCAGGAACCCGAAGTCGCCGATCCGGTTGACGATGAACGCCTTCTTGCCGGCGTCGGCATTGGCCTTGTCGGTGAACCAGAAACCGATCAGCAGGTAGGAGCAAAGCCCGACGCCTTCCCACCCGATGAACATGACCGGCATGCTGGAGCCGAGCACCAGCACCAGCATGAAGACGACGAACAGATTGAGGTACGCGAAGTACCGCGCGTAGCCCTCGTCGGTCCGCATGTAGCCGACACTGAACAGGTGGATCAGGCTGCCCACGCCGGTGATCACGAGCATCATGACGGTCGAGAGCTGGTCCACCTGCAGGGCGATGTCGATCTTGAGCGATCCCACCGGCAGCCAGGTCCAGAGTCGCAGGACGTATGGCACCTCGGGCGGGGCCCGATGCAGCTCGAGGAAGATCGCGGCGGCGACGCCGAACGCCGCCAGCAACGCCGCAGGGCCCACGACGCTCACCGCCGTCTTGGCGGTGGGCCGCCACAGGGAGAGCGCGCCGTTGATCAGGAACCCGGCCACCGGCAGGGCCAGCAGCAGCCATGCGAGCCCGACCGCGCCGGGCAGCGCGCCCGGCGCCGGCATCGCATCGAGGGAAAGAGGCATCAGCCCTGCAGGAGGTTGATGTTCTGGAGGTCGACCGTCTGGCGGTGCCGGAAGATCGCCAGGATGATCGCGAGGCCGACGGCGGCTTCCGCGGCCGCGACGGTCATGACGAAGAACACCACCACCCAGCCGCCGACGCCGTGCACCTGCGCCAGCGCCACGAAGGTCAGGTTCACGGCATTGAGCATGATCTCGACGCACATGAAGACGATGATCGCATTGCGCCGCAGCAGCACGCCGGCCACGCCCAGACTGAACAGAATCGCGCTCAGGCCGAGCGACGGCCCCAGGAACTTGGCGGCTTCCATCAGATCCTCCGCTTGGCGAGCACCACCGCGCCGACCAGCGCGGCCAGCAACAGGATCGAGGTGATCTCGAATGGCACCAGGTAGGTCCGGAACAGCGGTTCGGCAATGCTCTGCACCACGTTGTGCGCGGCCGCCTGCTGCATCTGCCGGCCGGCCGGCAGCACGCCGGAGGCATCGCCTACATTGCCGACGCGGGTGATCTCCGCCACCAGCCGCTGCGGCGTGTACCGCCAGAGCGCCGCCAGTTCCAGGCCCAGCAGGCCCACGATCACCAGCGCGGCGCTGATCGCCGGCGGCCCCCGAAAGTCAGAATCGGCGCGCCCCAGGTTAAGCAACATGACAACGAAGAGAAACAGCACGAGGATGGCGCCGACGTACACCAGCACCTGCAGCACACCGATGAGCTGGGCATTGAGCAGTACGAAGATCCCCGCCAGGGAGAACATCGTGGACATGAGCCACATCGCCGAGACGACGGGGCTGCGCTGGAGAATGCACATAACGGCACCCAGCACCGCCGCGACCGCAAAGGTATAGAAGACGAATGTCTCCATCATTCGCCTCGCGGGTCGCTGGGGTCCCAGAGCGTCGACACGGCGTGGGTCTGCGACGACAGCCGCTCGAGATCGTACACGAAGCGTCCGCGGGTGTACTCCGAGTTCTCGTAGTGCTGCCCCACGTGGATCGCCTCCTCGGGACAGACCTCCTGGCAGTACCCGCAGAAGACGCAGCGGAACTCATCGATTTCGTAGATCAGCGGATAGCGATTGCCCTCCTCGTCCTCGCCCGGCACCAGCTTGATGCAGTTGGCCGGGCAGATCTGGGGGCACAACCCGCAGGCAACGCACTTGGAGCGACCCTGCTCGTCCGTCAGCATCCGGTGCGTGCCGCGCCACCGGGGCGAGAGCGTCCAGGTCCCGCGATCGTCGCGGGTGCTCTTCTCCTCCGGGTACTGCATCGTCACCTTGGTCTCGAACATGTGCTTGAAGGTGAGCGCGAGCCCCTTGAGCGTGGCCCGGACGTAGCTGACCTGCCGGTCCGGACGGTGCATGACCTTGACGCCGATTGCCATCAGTTCGTCCCCTGGACGCCGAGCTCGCGTCCGATGAGCACCGGCTGCAGAGGATCGGGCTCGAGGTCGAACCGCCGGCGCGACTGCGAGCCGGAGACGATGAGCCCGCGGTCGAGCACCCAGACCATCAGCACGCCAAGCATCAGACTGACGACCGTCAGCCCCAGCGCACGAACCACCGGGCTGGTCACGCCCGCCAGATGGTCGAGGCCATAGATGGTGCCGCAGATAACCATGATGTACGCCAGCGACGCCGGCAGAAGCACCTTCCAGCCGAGCGACATGAGCTGGTCGTAGCGAAAGCGCGGCAGCGTCCAGCGAATCCACATCACGAAGAAGATCCAGAAGAACGTCTTCAGGAAGAAGGCAAGCCCGGTCAGCACCACCCAGTACCAGGCGCCGCTCTCGTCGAGCCGGGTAAACGGAATGTCCCAGCCGCCAAAGAAGAGCGTCGCCACCATGGCGCTCACTGTGACGACGTTGGCGTACTCGGCGATGAAGAACATCGAGAACTTCATCGCGCTGTATTCGGTGTGGTAGCCCGCGACGAGTTCCGATTCCGCCTCCGGCAGGTCGAATGGCAGCCGGTTGGTCTCGGCAAAGCCCGAGACCAGGAAGATGAAGAACGACAGGAACAGCGGCCCCACGAACCAGAGCGAATGCGCCTGCTCCGCGATGATCGCGGAAAACGACACGTCGCCGCTCAGCAGGAGCACGGGGATCAGACTCATCCCCATAGCCACTTCATACGAGATCATCTGGGCGCTGGCCCGGAGCCCCCCCAGAAGACTGTACTTGCTGTTGGATGACCAGCCGGCCAGCGCGATGCCGTAGACGCCCATCGAGCTGATCGACAGCACGAAGAGGAAGCCGACCGGCAGATCGGCCACGACCATTGGCAGCATGCCGTGGTACGCAAACTCACCGAGCGGCCCGAGCGTGAAGTCGAAGTTGAGCGCGAGCGGCGCCGCGAACGGAATCACCGCCGACAGCAGCAACGCGGGAATGAACGCCATGGCCGGCGCGAGGAGAAACAGCGCGCGGTTGGCCTCCGCCGGAAACGTCTCCTCCTTGAGGATGTTCTTGAGGCCGTCCGCCGCCGGCTGCAGCAGGCCGGCCCAGCCGACCCGGTTGGGGCCCCGCCGGTTCTGCATCCAGGCCGAGACTTTCCGTTCCATCAGCGTGAGCATCGCGACGCCCACCAGGACGACGCTGAACACCGCCAGCATTTTGATCACGCTGAGCAGGATGAAGCCCTTGAGCTCCGGATTCATCGCGTGGCTCCGGCTTCGGCGGCGAGGGTCCGGCCGCCAAAGCCGATGTCGGCGTGCGACAGACCGGCGAACACGGGGTAGCGCTCCGCCACCATGTCGAACGCCTCGGCGGCGGTCGAGGGCACGTCCGCATCGGGACCGGGCCCCGCCAGCACCTCGCTCGCCACCCACCAGGCGGGCCGTGCCATGCCTGGTTGCGAACGTGCCTGCTGGAAACGCTGCACCCGCCGGTCCCGATTCACGAAGGTGCCGTTCTCCTCGGCAAAGGTGGTGATTGGCAACACGACGGCGGCCTGGCGCACCCAGTCGTGCGCCACGGTGCCGAGCACGACCAGCTCGCCCGGGATACCGGCCAGCGCCGCGGTATCGGCCTCGTCCAGCTCGGCGTCGAGCACGATGACGACCGCAGCGTTCGCTGCGGCCCGGAGCCCGCCGGCCCAGTCCCGGCTGTAGCCCACCAGCTCCGCCCCGTCCGCGTTGGGCGCCCGCTCGGCCCGGAGCGCGAGGTTAGCGATGCCGGCCAGTGGCGCCTCGTCGCCGAGCGGCACCCGGACCACCGCCGTGACCGTCAGGCGGTCCACCAGCATCCGGACCAGCGCGAGCGATTCGACCGACGCGCGACCGGAGGCAAGGATGACAGCCGGCCCCTCGGCATCGCGGACGATCTGCCCCACCCGGTCGAGCGCGGTGTCCCAGTCGGACGCCACGTGCCGGCCGGCGGGCGATTCCCGCAGCAGCGGTGCCTCGATCCGGTCCCCGCGATTGAGCCAGCGGTAGTTCATCCGGCCGTGATCGCACATGAAGTGACGATTGACGTCCATGTTGGGCCGCGGGCGGAGCCGGACGACCACCTCGTCCCGGGTGTCGATCGTCATGTTGCAGCCCTGCGAGCAGCCGGGGCAGATGCTGGCCGACTTGTCCAGGTCCCATGCCCGCGCCTTGTGCAGGAAGTCCTTCGAGAGCAGCGACCCCACCGGGCAGAGGTCCACCACGTTGCCCGCCCACGGATGGTCCAGCAGCTGCTCCTCCGCAATGCCGATGTATGCCCGGTCGCCGCGCTCCGAGACGTTGAGTACCGGCGTCTCCGCCACATCGTCCATGAAGCGGACACAGCGGGTGCAGAGAATGCAGCGGTTGGCGACGTAGAGGATGTCGGGTCCGAAGTCCTCGACCGGGTTGTAGCGCTTGGCGTAGTCGCCGTAGCGGCTGCCCGCCCGACCCTCCTGGAAGGTGTAGTCCTGGAGCTCGCACTCGCCGGACTGATCACAGATGGGGCAGTCGAGCGGATGGTTGATGAGCAGGAACTCGAGCACGCCCTGGCGGGCCTTCTTGGCCCCCTCGCTGTTGACGTGCACCACCTGGCCCTCGGCCACCGTGGTGACGCACGCCGGCATCAGCTTGGGCGCCTTCTCCACCTCCACGAGGCACATGCGGCAGACCGCCGGCGAGGGCAGCGACGGATGGTAGCAGTAGTGCGGGACCAGCACGCCCGCCTGCTTGGCGGCCTCGATGATCGTCATGCCCTTCGGCACGCTGATCCGGGCGCCATCGATCGTCACATTCACCAGTTCGTCAGCCATGCCGTCCTCGAGAAGTGATGCACCGGTCGCCCGGCATGCAATCAGACACCCGCGACCACCGGCTGCCGGCTGCCGCTGATGTACGCCTCGAACTCCCCGCGGAACTTCTGGATTCCGCTGACCACCGGTGCGGCGCACGAGTCGCTCAGCACGCAGATCGTCTTGCCAGTCATATTGTCCGCCAGGTCCAGCAGAAGCTGGAAGTCGGTGTCCGTGCCCTTGCCCGCCAGGATCCGTTCGAGAATCCGGGTGGTCCATGCCGTGCCTTCACGGCACTGGGTGCACTGAGCACACGACTCATGGGCGTAGAAGCGGGCGAGGCGCCAGATCTGATAGACCATGTCCGCGGTATCGTCCATCACGATCATGCCCGCGGAGCCCAGCATCGAACCCGCCGCCACCAGCCCCTCGTAGTCCATCAGACACGACTCGGCCTCGACAGCGTTCATGATCGGCACCGAGGAGCCGCCGGGGATGACCGCCTTCAGCGTACGACCCGGGCGCAGACCGCCACACATGTCGTAGATGAGCTCCTTCATCGGGGTGCCCATCGTGATCTCGTAATTGCCCGGCCGCTGGATCTGTCCACACACCGAGATCAGCTTGGTCCCGGTGCTCTTGGGGTTGCTCAGGCAGAGCGACTTGTACCACTCGCCGCCGCGCACCATGATGTGCGGCACCGCGGCCAGCGTCTCCACGTTGTTGATCGTCGTCGGCAGCGCGAACAGCCCGGCCTGCGCCGGAAACGGCGGCTTGATCCGCGGATTGCCCCGCTTGCCCTCGATCGAGTTCATCAGGGCCGTTTCTTCACCGCAGATATAGGCGCCGGCGCCGCGATGCAGCACGATGTCGATCCGCTGGCCGCTGCCGAACGCATCCGCACCGAGTGCGCCGCGGGCATAGGCCTCCGCGACCGCCTGCGTCATCTCTCGCCAGGGATCGGTGAACTCGCCGCGGATGTAGATGTAGCAGCGTTCGGCACCGATCGCGTACGCACCGATCGCACACCCCTCGATCAGGCCGTGCGGAGTCCAGCGCATGATTTCGCGGTCCTTGAACGTGCCCGGCTCCGACTCGTCCGCATTGCAGACGAGGTAGTGCGGCTTGCCGTCGCCTTTGGGCATGAACGACCACTTGAGCCCGGTGGGAAAACCGGCGCCGCCGCGGCCGCGCAGGCCGGACAGCTTGACCTCGTCGATGATCGTCTCGGGCGTCATCGTGAGTGCCTTCTTCAGGCCCTCATATCCACCGCGCTGGGTCCAGCCGTCGAAGCTGCGGGCACCGGCATCGCCAAAGTACTTCGACAGGACGACGGTTTCCCGGGGATCGCTCGGATACGGAAAGCCCATTACGGGTACCTCGCCAGGATCTCCGGGACCTTGTCCGGCGTCACGCTCTCGATGAAGTCGGCGTCGTCCACCACGATCGGCGTCGGGAAGCCGCAGGCGCCCAGGCATTCAACCTCGACCACGGTGAAGCGGCCATCGGGGCTGGTGGCGCCGAGATCGCCGCAGCCAGTCTGCTGGAGCAGGGCGCGAACGGTGTCCTCCGCCCCGCAGAGGCCGCAGGGCGTGGTGGTGCAGACCTGGATGAAGTGTCGCCCCACCGGATGGGTGTGGTACATCGTGTAGAACGTGACGACGCCCTTGACGTACGCGGGTGTCACGCCCAGCACCTCCGCCACCTCGCCAATGGCCGGCTCGGAAATCCAGCCGCGCGCCTCCTGGACCATCCAGAGCGCCGGCAACAGGCATGCCTGCTTCGTCGGGTAGAGCGTGAAGTACTGTTCGAGACGGGCCCGCGTGTCCCCGACGAACACTGGCTCGTGCACCCCGTCGTGGCCGCCGGCGGCGGGAGTGGTCGTGAGACTCATCGGTCGATCTCCCCCATGACGATGTCCACGCTCGCGTTGATGGCGATGACGTCCGAAAGCAGTGCGCCTTCGCACATTTTGGGCAGACTGGCGAGGTTGATGAGCGACGGCGGGCGAATCCGCCACCGCACCGGCTTGGCGGTGCCGTCCGACACCATGTAGTAGCCCAGCTCGCCCTTGGGATTCTCGATCCCCATGTAAGCCTCACCCGCCGGCGGCTTCACGCCTTCCATCACCTGCTTGAAGTGATAGATCATCGCTTCCATGTCGCTCATGGCCCGGCTCTTGGGAGGCAGGATCAGCCGAGGGTCATCCACGTTGAGCGGGCCCGGCTTCAGCTTGTCCAGCGCCTGCGCCAGGATCCGCGTGGACTGGAACATCTCCTCGAGCCGCACGCGATAGCGATCGTAGATGTCACCGTGCTCACCCACCGGCACGTCGAAGTCGTAGTCCTCGTACCCCAGATACGGGCGGTCCTTCCGCACGTCGTAGTCCACGCCGCTGGCGCGCAGCATCGGGCCGGAGAGTGAGTAGTTGATCGCCTCCTCCGCCGTGAGTGCGCCCACGTTCTGGGTGCGCCCAATCCAGATGGCGTTCCGGGTGAACATCGTGTCCACTTCCTCCAGCGTGCTGGGGAAGGTGCGCACGAAGTCGCGCAGGCCCGCCTCCCAGCCGTCGGGGATGTCGGCCATCATGCCGCCCACCCGGGTCAGACTGGTGGTGAGTCGGGCGCCGGTCCACGCTTCCTGGAGGTTGTAGACCCGCTCGCGCTCCTGGAACGACCAGAGAAACGGCGTAAACGCGCCCAGGTCGATGCCGGTGGTGCCGAGCCAGACGAGATGGGAGATGATGCGGCTCAGCTCGCAGGCGATCACGCGCAGCACCCGGCACCGCTCGGTGACCTCGATCCCCATCAGCTTCTCGACCGTGAGCGCCAGGCCTACGTTGTTGGCCATGGGCGAGAGGTAATCGGTCCGGTCGGTCAGCGGGATGATCTGGTTGTAGTGCCGGTACTCGCCCAGCTTCTCGAAGCCGGAGTGCAGGTAGCCGATGTGCGGGATGACCCGCTTGACGGTCTCGCCCTCGAGCTCCACCACCAGCCGCAGCACGCCATGGGTGGCGGGGTGCTGCGGGCCGATGTTGACCAGCATGTGCTCGGCGCCGAAGTCGTCGTCGTAGTGCGCGCCGGGCGGCTCGGCGATGCCAAGCGGAATCCGCGTGGGCGTGCCGTCGCGGTCCAGTCCCGGCGTCGCGAGGGACAGTTCAACGGTGCGCTGGCTCATCGCAGGAAGCCCCGTTCGCCGCGTGCCAGCCGCTCCTGCATGTCCCTGGGCAGTTCGCCGTACGCCTCGGCGATCGACAATTCTTCCAGTGAGTAGTGGGCCTCGGGATTGGCGGCCAGCGCCTGGCGGGTCTGCTCGGCGCGGCTGAAGTGACCCCGCAGCGGAAACTCCTTGCGGAGCGGATAGCCCTCGGCGTACGTCTCCCACATCAGGAGCCGCCGCAGGTCCGGGTGGCCCGCGAAGGTAATGCCGAACATGTCGTACACCTCACGCTCCAGCCAGTCGCTTCCCTTCCAGAGGTCCCAGACCGATTGCACCTCGAGCGGCTGCCGCTTGTCCAGCGCGACTTTCACCCGCAGGTCCTCGCGGCGACCCAGCGACCGGAGCTGCCAGACGACCTCGAGCGGCCGCTCGGGATCGCGGTACTCGACCGCCGTGACGTCGGTCAGATAATTGAATTCCTGGCCGGACGTGTCCCGCAGCCAGGCCAGCACGTCGTGCGACCGCTCGCGCGCGACGTAGACGATCGTGTCGCCGCACGATACCAGCGACCGCTCGACCGCAACGCCGAAGGTCGCGCGAAGCGGGGCCACCGAGGAAGAGACGCGAGCGCCGCTCATGAAGAGGACCGGGTCTGGTGCACCGAGTTGCCAAACGGCTCCGACAGTTCGTCCACCCGCTCGGCCGGGAGGAAGAGACCGGACGGTCCCACCATCTGCTCCTCACGCAGCTGATCGTCCACGATGCTCTCGCCGCGGATCTTCTTCTGCAGGAGCATGATGCCGTACAAGAGGCCTTCCGGGCGCGGCGGGCAGCCGGGTACGTAGACGTCCACCGGAATGATCGTGTCGATCCCCTGCACCATCGCATAGTTGTCGAAGATGCCGCCCGACGATGCGCACGCGCCCATCGAGATGGCCCACTTGGGCTGCGGCATCTGGTCCCAGATCCGCCGGATCACCGGCGCCAGTTTGAATGGCAGACGCCCGGCACAGATCAGCACGTCGGCCTGCCGCGGCGAGAAACTCTGCCGCTCCATGCCGAATCGGGCAAGATCGAACCGGCTGGCAGCGGTGGCCATGTACTCGATGGCGCAGCAGGCGGTACCGAACGGCATCGGCCACAAGGAGTTCGAGCGGGCCCAGTTGGTGAGGAAATCGAGCCGCGTCGTCACCCAGTTGGGCGACATCTCCGACACGACCGTGGGCCCGCCGGCCCGGCTCTCCGCGTCGGGGTTCTCTAGTCCCATTGCAGCGCTCCCCGCTTCCAGATGTACACGTAGCCCACCGCGAGGATGAGGACGAAGACGAGCATCTCGATGATCAGCAGCCCGGCCAGGTCGGTGAGCTGCCGGAACGCGACCGCCCACGGAATCATGAACACGGTCTCGATGTCGAAGATGATGAACAGCATCGCCACGAGGTAGAACTTGATCGAGAACCGCTCGCGGGCATCGCCCAGCACCGGCATCCCCGACTCGTAGGGTGCCGTCTTCACGGCCGTCTTCTGCCCGTACGACAGGATCTGGGAGAGCCCCAGCATGAGGATCGCATTCGCGACGACGAAGGCGATGAGCAGCAGGATCGGAATGTACGGCTGGAGCATGCGCGTTCCCACTCGTGAGAATTTTCACAAGGAACGCGGGGAAGTTAATCCGGTGCCGGAATCGTTTCAACCCGCGATCCCGCCAGCACATATCGCGGATTCGGCGACTATATTTGCGGCGCGTCCGCGTGGCCCATCATCCCCGTTTCCGGAGGATCTCGAGACCGCATGTCCATCAAATCGGATCGCTGGATCCGGCGCATGTCCCGGGAGCACCGCATGATCGAGCCATTCACCGACGGCCAGATCCGCGCGGGTGCCATCTCGTACGGCGTCTCGTCCTACGGCTACGACATGCGGGTGGCGCCCGAGTTCAAGATCTTCACCAACGTGCTGTCCGCGATTGTGGACCCCAAGGCGTTCGACGCCAACAGCTTCGTCGAGTTTGCCGGGGACGTCTGCATCGTACCGCCCAACAGCTTTGCGCTGGCGCGCTCGGTGGAATACTTTCGGATTCCGCGCAACGTGCTGACCATCTGCGTCGGGAAGTCCACCTACGCCCGCTGCGGCATCATCACCAACGTCACCCCCTTCGAACCCGAGTGGGAAGGTTATGTGACACTCGAGATCTCCAATACAACTCCTTTGCCGGCAAAGATTTACGCGAACGAGGGAATTTGCCAGGTCCTCTTCTTCGAGGCCGACGACGACGATGTCTGCGAAACCAGCTATGCCGACAAAAAGGGTAAGTATCAGGGGCAGGTCGGCGTGACGCTGCCCCGACTGTGATCCGATTCCGTGTCTCCCACTGACGAGGTACCATGTTCCGCCTGATTTTGGCGTGCGCCATCGTGGCGGCGCCGCTCGCCGCCCAGACGCCCGCGACTCCGCCCACCCCCGCGATGCCGGGCGCCACACCGCCACCGCACACCCTCACGCCGCCGACGCTCCGCACCCCGACGGCCGACACCGGCATCTTCAGTCCCCTCGATCTGCCCCAGTCCACGGCGATGCGGACGGCCGATGGCACGCCCGGCCCGCACTACTGGCAGCAGCGGGTGGACTACAGCATCAAGGCGACGCTCGACACTGCGGCCAAGACGCTGCGGGGTACCGAGGCGATTCACTACACCAATAATTCGCCGGACACGCTGCGCTATCTCTGGATGCAGATGGACCAGAACCTGTTCCGGCCCGGCTCCACCGGTTCGCTGCTCTTCGCGTCGGACAGCCGGTTCGGCGCGGCGGGCTTTGCGGGCGGGTTTGAGATCGAGCGCATCGAGCAGGTCACCGCCGCCACGCCGGCCCGCGGGCGCGTGCGGGCTCAGGCCGCCGGACGCTCGCCGCTGCGCACGCGCGTCGAGGAGACGATGATGTACGTGGCACTGGCCACGCCGCTGGCACCGGGACATTCCACCACGCTCGACATCGCGTACCACTTCAACATCCCGGAACACGGCGCCGACCGAATGGGCCACGACGGCCCGCTGTACGAGCTGGCCCAGTGGTACCCGCGGATGGCGGTCTACGATGACGTGCACGGGTGGAACACCGATCAGTACTTCGGGCAGGGCGAGTTCTACCTCGAGTACGGCGACATCGATTATGAGGTGACCGTGCCCGCCGGCTACATCGTGGCCGGCACCGGGGTGTTGAAGAATCCCGCCACCGTGCTCACCTCCACCATCCGCTCGCGGCTGGCGACGGCGGCGCACTCGGACAGCACCATCCACATCGTCGCCGCCGCAGACCTGTCATCGGGCGCCGCTCGTCCGGGCCATCGCGGCACGCTGACCTGGACCTTTCACGCCGCGAACGTCCGGGACGTGGCCTGGGCGGCGTCGCCCGAGTTTCTGTGGGACGCCTCCGCCTGGGATGGGATCCTGGCCAACGCCTACTACCGGCAGACGGCCGAGGATACGTGGAAGGATGCGGCGAAGATGTCGCGCTTCAGCATCAAGGAATACAGCACCCACTGGTTCCACTATCCTTATCCCCAGATTTCCGCGGTCGAGGGCCCGGTCTCGGGGATGGAATATCCCATGGTCGCCATGGAGGCGCATTCGCGGACGGCGGAGGGGCTGTACAACGTCGTGACGCACGAGATCGGGCACATGTGGTACCCGATGGTGGTGGGCTCCGACGAGCGGCGCTATGCCTGGATGGACGAGGGATTCAACACGTTCATCAACACTTTCTCCGAGGAGGACTACTGGCAGCGCTCCGACTCGGCCAACCGGAAGGGGGAGGCGCAGTTCGTCTTCCGCCTGGACCAGATGCCCAACGCCCAGCCGATCATGACCCCGGCCAACCGGTACCGCGGCGACGGCAACCTCGGCTCGCTCGCGTACGTCAAGCCGTCGATCGTGCTGCTGGCGCTGCGCAACAAGGTCCTGGGGGGCGAGGTGTTCGACAGCGCGTTCCGCGAGTACACCCGTCGCTGGGCGTTCAAGCACCCCAAGCCGGCCGATTTCTTCCGGACCATGGAGAGCGTGTCGGGCCAGGACCTCTCGTGGTACTGGCGGGAATTCTTCTTCACGACCGATGCGCTCGATCAGGCTGTCGAGTCGGTACGTCAGACCAACGGGCGCGCGGCCATCGTGCTCCGAAACTTCGGCGCCGCGGTCATGCCGATCGATCTGGAGCTCACCTTCAACGACGGTACCACGCAGCTGCTGCACTACCCGGTCGAGGTCTGGTACGGTGGTGACCGATACGTGGCAGTGGTGGAGACCGACAAGCAGATCACCGCAGCCCGGGTCAATCCGGACGGCTATACCCCCGATATCGTGCCGGCGGACGATCGCTGGACCGCCGCGCAGTAGCACCACACGACGGGGCGCGCGCGTGGCGCCCGACGGCAGACACGGCACAGGCGCACGGGATGATTCCCGTGCGCCTGTGCCGTATACCGGACCGCCGGCGGACTAGAGTGCCGCGCGGGCCCGGTCCACCCGCGCCGCGGCGGCGCGCACCCGCGAGGCGAGATCGGCCGCTTCCCGCTGGGCCCGCGGCATGTCGCCGTCCCGCAGCGCTTCGCCGATGCCGGGGAACGGCATGTCCGAGTACCCGTTGTCCCGGTCGGCCGCGATCACGAGGTTCCGCACGCGGGGACGGCCGGCAATGCCGGTGGGGCGCACCATCTCCTGCTCCACGCCGCGGAGCACGGCATTCACCTGGCGGAGCATCGCCGGCGAGCGGCGCCCCAGCGCAAGGGCCGAATCCCGCGCCGCATCGAAACGGGCACCGGCTTCGCCCAGGGTGCGGATCGCGTCGTTCAGCGAGTCGAGCCGGAGCCCGCCGCGCCGCGCGGCGTTGGAGCGGGCGAGCGATGCGGAGAGTGCGGCCAGTCGCGCGGCAAGCGCCGCGTCGTCGTACGGCACGATATCGGCATTGGCGAGCCGCCCGACCACGAGTGCGGCGATCCGGCCCGCGGCGGCCGCACTGAGAAACCCGGGATCACCGAACCGGTCCTGGAACGTGTAGGTGTCGTACGCCGAGTGATAGGTGCCGCCGGGCCCGCCAAAGCCGAACTCGACCGACGGAATCCCCAGGAAATTGTAGAACCCGCCAAAGTCGCTGCCGCCACCCAGATCTCCCAGGCGCACGTCACCGGTGTCGGTGGTGACGGTCCGGCGGCGCCATGCCGAATACACCGTCACGCTCTCGCCCGGCTGCTGCACCGCCATGCTCACGTCCTTGAGCAGGCCGTGCAGCGACGCGGTCCCGCCGGCCCCGAACATCCGGCCGTCGGCCGCGTCGTCCTGATTGACGTAGGCCACTGCACGGGCTCGCAGCGAGTCCTGCATCAGCTCGGCGTATTCGGTCGAGCCCACCAGTCCCCACTCCTCCGCGTCCCACGTGGCAAAGACGATGGTGCGGCGCGGACGGAAGCCGGCCCGGGCCGCCGCTCCCCACGCGCGGGCGGCGCCCAGCACGCTGGTCACGCCACCCACGTTGTCCCGCGCGCCGGGGCCCCACGCGTCGCGATGCCCGCCGACGATGACCAGCTCATCGGGCCACTCACTCCCGCGCAGCACTCCGAACGTGTTGGTGATCGTCTTGTAGGCCTGGTCGCCGGACTGGTGCCAGAGGCCCACCCGCGCCGTCACTCCCTCGCCGCCGACATGGTAGCGAAACGGCAGGCCTCCCTGCCAGCCCTGGTTCGGAAGCGCAGGGCCTCGCATTGGCTCGAGAAGCAGGGCGGCATTGCGATACCCCAGCGGCACCACCGGGATGTGCGAGACATCGAGCGAATCGATCGGGAGCCGCTTCGCGCCCGCGATCGACGGCCAGCCCGGCGTGGTGGGATCGCCGTCGCCGTTGAAGACGCTGCCGCGCTGGATCCCGTCCGGGTTCCGCATCGGCCCCTCGGGGTAGACGTCACCCCGCACGTAGCCGTCATCCTGCGGATCGGAGTAGAGCAGCAGCGCCAGACCCCCGTGCCGCTCCGCCTCGCGGGCCTTGATCCCCCTGAAGCTCCGCCCGTAGCGCGCCACGATGATCCGCCCCTTCACGTTGACGTGGAGCGAGTCGAGCTGCGCGTAGTCGTCGGCCAGCCCGTAGTTGACGTACACTACCGGCCCCGTCACGTCGCCGGAGCCGGCGGTGCCGTTCATCGCGGGCCAGCGGGGCAAGGCGGTTGTCGGGTCGCCGGGAACCGGCGGCTCGTCGAGCGAGAGGCGGCGCCGGGCCGGCGTCACGATTTCGACGATGCTGGAATCGGGATAGGGGATCCAGACGCGGAAGTTCATGCGGCTGGTGTCGAGACCGGCCCGCCGCATCTCACGCAGCACGTAGGCGGCCGTGGCCTGCTGCGCCGGCGTGCCGGCGACGTGGGGCTCCGCACTCAGCGTGCGGACGTCAATCCGGGCCTGCGATGAATCCGGCACCCGGAGCAGGATCGCCTCGGCCGACCGCTCGCGGGCCGCGGCGGCGGCGGTGAATCCCGGTGGTGGCGCCTGCTGCGCCGTGAGCGGCGCGCTGGTGGAGGCAACGATCACGGATACTGACAGCACCAGGCCTGAGAGGCGCACGGAAAGCCCTCGCGGGGAGAGGTTGGAAGAGTGGACGGGGCGCACCGCGCAAACTAGATGAACCGCCGGTCCAGGCCAACCGGCGGGGAGACAGACGCGCTAGAGGGCCGGTCCGGTCCGGGCGAGCTGCCAGAATCCGCTCACCATGTCTATGGCGTAGAGAAACCCGTTGTAGAGCTGGACGCCCCAGACAAAGGTGTTGCTCGATCCGCCGGGCGCGATGCGGGAGATTTCGCGGTCGGCCAGGTTGCCGGTCAGCGTGCCGGAGACGTCGAGCGCCACGACGCCGCCGTTGTAGTAGGCCGCGTACAGCACCTGCTTGGCCTCGTCCATCCAGAAGTTGTGGGTCCCCGCACCCGCCAAGTGGTAGTAGGCGACCTCGACCGGCGCATTGAGATTGGAGACATCAATGACGTGAATGTCGCCGCTGGCATCCACCCCGATCCCGTGACCGGGTCCCTCCTGCCCGACGAACCGGTAGCGCGTTTCGCCGGTGTTGGGATTGTGGAACCACCAGCCGTTGTGATCGAATGCGCCGCCGAGGCCATTCGGTGCGGTCACATAGCTGCTCACCAGCTGCGGACTGGCCGGCGTACCGCCCTTGACGCCGTTCCCGACGTCGTAGATGCGGAACCCGCTGTCCCAGATGAAGACAAAGGCCAGCCCGTCACGGACGTAAGTGTCGTGGATGCCGTAGTTGGCGGGCTCGGGCGTCTGAGAGGCGATGGTGGGTGCCGTGGGATCGGTGATGTCGTAGATGATCAGCGCGGGGCTGCCCGGATCCTTCGCGGTGAATGCGTAGGTCCGGCCCCCGATCGTCGCGGTACTGCCCGTGTGCAGTCCGGTCGAGACGAGCGCGCGGCCCTGAAACACCGGAGCGCCGGGCGTGGCCACCGAATAGAGATACAGTCCCGCATTGGCACCCGACTCCGTGGTCACCACGAGTGTCTGGCCATCCGCGGTCACCTCGAGATCGCTTACGGTGCCGACGCCTGCGATGATGATCGAGTCCACGAGCGTGGGCGCGCCGCCGGCGCCAAGCTGCCAGATCTTGACGGCGTTTCCCGCCTTGCTGCGCGTGCCCCAGGTCCCGGTATAGGCGTACCCATTAGCGACCCACAGGTCCGAGCTAAACCGCTCCGGAACATTGAACCCGCCCCCGGCGACCACCAGCGCGCTCGGCGTGATCACCGTCGTCACGGTGGCCGTCTCGGTGAAGGTCACTGGGGAGCCGGTGAGCCCGGCGACCACGGCCTGCACCTGCTGGGCCCCGGCCGCTGGTCCCAGCGTAAAGCTGATGCTGGCGACGCCGGCGGCATCGGCGGCCGACGCCGGCGCCGACAGCGAGCCGCCGCCGGAGACGACCGACCACGAAACCGTCGTCGCCGGCACCGGCTGGCCGGTCGCGTCGAGCACGGTCACCCGAAGCGGGGCGGGCAGCGCCGTGCCGGCAGCAGCGGTCTGGCTGTCCCCATCCTTTACCGCGACGGACACCGCCGTGCCGCCGCCGACCGGCGCCGTGCTGTCGTGACAGGCCGCCGTCGCCAGCAGTCCACACCCGAGCGCGATCAGCGCTGCGATCTTCGTGCGCTTCACGTCAGGCGCCTCTCACTGATTTCCGCCGGGCTGCCCGGGATTGCCGGCAACGGAGGTGAGTGTGAACGTCTGGGGCGATCCGGAGAGCCCGGGCACCGCGGCGGTCACCGTCGACTGACCCGACGTGGCAGCATAGGTGAACGTCGTCACGGCGAGGCCCTGCGCGGATGTCGTCGTGCTGGCTGCAGACACCGATCCGCCCCCGGTGGCTACGGCCCACTCGACCGTCACCCCCTCCACCGGGTCACCTGCCGCGTTGCGGACGTCGACCCGGAGCGGCGCCACTGCCGCCATCGACGCAGCGCCGGTCTGCGGTGTCCCGTCCACGAGGCGGAGCACGGCCGGGATCGTCGGGTCGGGCGGGTCGGACGTATTGCAGGCCGCGACGCCGAGGACGGCGGCGGCAAACCAGATCGCAGGACGCAAGGCGCGCATGAGAAGCCTCCTCTTCAGTGCATGTGGGTGCCAGCGGCCATGCCGTCCGGCATCTGCTCGACCGCTCCATAGCGGCCCATTCGGTGCATTGCCATCCCCAGCCCCATCTTCAACCCGATACTGACCGACCAGAAGCGGTCCCGGCCATAAAACGTCGCTGGATCGAACCCGGCCCCGCCCAGCGACGCGATCCACCCGTAGGCCAGCTCGACCTGCGGCTCAACCCGGACAAGACCGGCGATGGACCCAACCCGTGCCGCGTACCCCGCCGTGAGCACAGTCCAGCGGGTGTGTCCCTGCACCGAGTTGTCCAGATGCGGCCGCACGGTGCGGTATGGGTCAGCGGTGCGCGGCTCCTCGGGTCGGTCGGTTCGCTCCAGTCGCCACAGGAGACGATGGGGACCGGGGGACCATGCACCCTCAGCCAGCAAAGTATGGTAGGAAAAGAAGCCGGCCGCCTCCTGCGTTACGGCCCATTCCCCCATCAGGTAGAGCGGCTGGCCGCCCGCGTGGCCCTCCCACCGGGCCGAACTGCTCCATTTTTTCTGGTCGAGCCCGGCACCCGGCCGGTGCTCCGGCGAGTGCACGAATGCGTACGAGCCCTGCACCTCGAGGCCGCGCACCGGATACACGGTGACCCGGGTGGACCAGGAGTCGCCAAAGCGACTCAGCCGGGGCCACGCGCCGGGCCCATCCGGCTCGTCCCCGTTGAAGAGCGCCGTCTCGAGAGAGACCGGTCCGGCCCGCACCGCCGCAATCCCGACCGCGCGCTCGAGGATCTGCGACAGATGATGATTGACCGGGTAGCGCATGATCGGTCGCGACATCGGATCGTCGGTTCCGAACGGCGCGAACCCCTTTCCCAGACTCAGCGAGACGCGGGCCGCGCCGTCCCGCCGTCCCAGCAGGTCATCGGCCGAAAGCATCAGCTCATGAAGGTAGGTATGGGGATGCCGGCGGTCCACGAAGCCCTCGCCCCACGCCCCCGGCGAGAGCTCGCCGTCGGGAATGGTGAGGCCCTCGAAGTTGCCGGTCGCCGTGAGGCGCAACCGGTCGTCAAACGCCCCGGCGTGCACCATGAGCGTCGGCTGCACCACCTGGAGGGCATCAACTGTACCACCACCTGGGGCCAGATTGACGTGGGAATAGAGACCAATCGCGCGGAGGCCGATCGACAGGTGTGGATCCTGGGCGGTCGCGCCCTGCACCAGGACGAGGCAGGCGAGACCGGCTGTCAGCAGCGAACGCAGGGTCATGGCTCCGGATCGGTGATGTGAGGAGACGACCCGCGCGTCCGGTCGGACACGCGCTAGGCCGGCGCCTCGCTCCCCGCGGTGGCGGCGCGGAGATAATCGTGGTTCATGCGGGTGATGGTGTCGATGCTGATTTCCTTGGGACACGCCTCCTGGCACTCACCGAACCAAGAGCAGTGGCCGAACAGTTCCGCATCCATCTGACTCACCATCTGCAGGGCGCGCCGGTACCGCTCCGCCTGTCCCTGCGGCAGCACGCCCAGGTGAGAGATCTTGGCCGCGGTGAACAGCGAGGCCGACCCATTGGGACACGCCGCCACGCAGGCGCCGCAGCCGATGCACTGGGCCGCATCCATCGCCGCATCCGCCGCGTCCTTGGACACGGGAATCGCATTGCCGTCGGGAGCGCCGCCGGTGTTGACGCCGACGTATCCGCCGGCCTGAATGATCCGGTCCAGCGCGCTCCGGTCCACGACCAGGTCCTTGATCACGGGAAACGCGCGGGCCCGCCACGGCTCGATCGCAATCACGGCCCCGTCGCGGAAGCTCCGCATGTGGAGCTGACACACCGCGGTGCCCTTCATCGGGCCGTGGGCCACGCCGTTGATCATCAGACTGCACGCGCCGCAAATCCCCTCCCGGCAGTCGCTGTCGAACGCGACGGGCATCTCACCCTGCTCGATGAGCCGCTCGTTCAGCACGTCCAGCATCTCCAGGAACGACATGTCCGGCGAAATATCCGTCACCGGGTATCGCACCATGCGGCCCGGGGTGTCGGGGCCGGCCTGCCGCCAGATCTGCAGCGTGAGTTTCATCCGCTCCGTCACTTGTAGCTGCGTTGCGCCAGATGCACGTACTCGAAATCCAGCGGCTCCTTGTTGAGCACCTCCGGCCGCCCTTCCCCCATCCACTCCCAGGCCGCGACGTAGGCAAAGTGCTCGTCGTCGCGGAGCGCCTCACCGTCGGGCGTCTGGTGCTCCTCCCGGAAGTGGCCGCCGCACGACTCCTCGCGCTCCAGCGCGTCGCGGCACATCAGCTCGGCCAGTTCGAAGAAATCGGCGACGCGACCGGCCCGCTCGAGCGCCTGGTTCAGCTCCACGTCACTGCCGGGGACGTTCACGTCGTGCCAGAATTCGGCCTGAAGCACCGGAATCCGCTCCAGCGCCTCACGGAGTCCGGCCGCGTTGCGTGCCATCCCGCAATGGTCCCACATCAGCCGGCCCAGCTCGCGGTGGAACGAGTCGGCGGTCCGGGAGCCCTTGATCGACAGGAAGCGGCGCGTGCGCTCGGCCACCTCGGCGGCCACCCGCTGAAACTCGGGGTGGCTGGTGTCCACGGCGGCGGGGCGCGCAGTCGCAATGTAGTTGCCGATGGTGTACGGGAGCACGAAGTACCCGTCGGCCAGGCCCTGCATCAGGGCGCTCGCACCAAGGCGGTTGGCGCCATGATCGGAGAAGTTGGCTTCGCCGATCACGTGCAGGCCGGGAATCGTGCTCATCAGGTTGTAGTCCACCCAGAGCCCGCCCATGGTGTAGTGGACGGCCGGATAGATCCGCATCGGCACCTGGTACGGGTTTTCGTCCGTGATGCGCTGATACATCTCGAACAGATTGCCGTAGCGCTCGCGAATCGTCTCCTCGCCCAGCCGCGCGATGGCGTCCGCAAAATCGAGATAGACCCCGTAGCCGCCGGGTCCGACGCCGTGTCCTCTGTCGCACTGCTCCTTGGCGGCACGCGATGCCACGTCCCGCGGAACCAGATTGCCAAAGCTTGGATAGCGGCGCTCGAGATAGTAGTCGCGCTCCTCTTCGGGGATCTGCGACGGCCGGCGCGGGTCTCCCTTGGTGCGCGGCACCCAGACGCGGCCGTCGTTCCGGAGCGACTCGCTCATCAGCGTCAGCTTTGACTGATGCTCTCCGCTGACCGGAATGCACGTGGGGTGAATCTGCGTGAAGCACGGATTGGCGAACGCGGCGCCGCGCTTGTGGGCGCGCCAGATGGCGGTGGCGTTGGAGCCCTTGGCGTTGGTGGACAGGTAGAACACGTTGCCGTAGCCGCCGGTGCCCAGCACCACGGCATCGGCCGCGTGGCACTCGATGGCGCCGGTGACCATGTCGCGGGTGACGATGCCGCGCGCCTGCCCGTCGATGACAACGAGATCGAGCATCTCGGTGCGCGGATACATCGTGACGCCGCCGGCGGCAATCTCCTTCTCGAGCGCCTGGTAGGCGCCGAGGAGGAGCTGCTGGCCGGTCTGGCCCCGGGCGTAGAAGGTGCGCGACACCTGGGCGCCGCCGAAGGAGCGGTTGTCGAGCAGGCCGCCGTACTCGCGGGCGAACGGCACCCCCTGGGCGGCGCACTGGTCGATGATCTCCCCGCTCACCTGGGCCAGGCGGTACACGTTCGCTTCGCGGGAGCGGTAGTCGCCGCCCTTGACGGTGTCGTAGAAGAGGCGCTGCACGCTGTCGCCGTCGTTGCGGTAGTCCTTCGCCGCGTTGATGCCGCCCTGGGCGGCGATGCTGTGCGCCCGGCGGGGGCTGTCGTGGAACGTGAACGCCTTCACCCGGTAGCCGGCCTCGCCGAGCGTGGCGGCGGCCGCCGCGCCGGCGAGGCCAGTGCCGACGATGATCACGTCGAAGCGCCGCCGGTTGTGAGGGGCGACGAGCTTCACCCCGAAACGATGGTCGTCCCACTTTCCGGCGATCGGTCCCGGTGGGATCCTGGCATCGAGGTCCATCTGTCCGATCTCCTCGCTAGCCGATGACGCCGGCGAGTACGGCCAGCGGGAACGACACGTTGCCGATC
>JBBSCB010000014.1:0-74155 GCA_038250675.1 Gemmatimonadales bacterium | reverse complement strand
GCCGGCGGGGGTGGAGATGGTGATGCCGGGGGACAACATCCAGATGACGATCGAGCTGATCATCCCGATCGCGATGGACGAGGGGCTGCGGTTTGCGATCCGCGAGGGCGGCCGCACCGTGGGCGCCGGCGTCGTCACCAAAATCCTGAAGTAGCGGTTTCACGGCACGTCGTCGGCTGACGACCTCTGCCCGACTGAGAGAGACGAGATGGCCCAGAGAATCCGGATCCGCCTCAAGGCATTCGACCACGTGGTCCTCGACCAGGCCGCCGCCGACATCGTGCGGACGGCCGAGAAGACCGGTGCCCAGGTCTCCGGCCCGATCCCGCTGCCGGTCAAGATCGAGCGGTGGACCGTGCTGCGGAGCCCGCACGTGGACAAGAAGAGCCGCGAGCAGTTCGAGCTCCGCACCCACAAGCGTCTGCTCGACATCAACGACTCCCGTCCCCAGACGATGGACGCGCTGACCAAGCTGGATCTTCCGGCCGGCGTGGACGTCGAGATCAAGGTCGAGTAGCCATGACCAGGGGACTGATCGGCCGCAAGCTCGGCATGACCCGGGTGTTCGGCGAGGATGGCAGCGCGGTGCCGGTGACGGTGATCGAGGCGGGGCCGTGCCGCGTGGTGCAGAGTGGGGCGGGCAGCGTGCAGCTGGGCTTTGGCGTGCGCCGGCCGCAGCGCACGACCCGCGCCGCGCTGGGACACGCCAAGGCGGGGGGTCTCGAGTCGGCGCCGGCCATCATCCGCGAGTTTGCCCACGACGGCGATGCGCCGGCCGCGGGCGCCGAGGTGAAGGTGGACATCTTCGCGCCGGGCGAGCTGGTGAAGATCACCGGCACGACCAAGGGCCGGGGCTTCCAGGGCGTGGTGCACCGCTACGGCTTTGGCGGTGGACCGGGCAGCCACGGCAACACCCGGCACCGCAAGCCGGGCTCGATCGGGCCGGGCACCAATCCCTCGCGCGTCATCAAGGGCAAGCGGATGCCGGGCCACATGGGCGCCAAGCGGCACACCGAGCTGGGGCTGTCGGTCGTCCGGGTGGACACCGAGCGCAATCTGCTGTTCGTCCGGGGCGCGGTCCCGGGCTCCAAGAACGGCATCGTCACCGTGGCCAAGCAGGGAGGGCCGAGCCGTCATGATTGAGGCACTGCACTACACGCCGGCCGGGAATCGGCGCGACGCCAGGTTCGCGCTGCCGGGCGAGATGTTCGACGGCACCGTGAACGAGCCGGTGCTGCATCAGGCGGTCAAGGTGTTCCTGAACAACCAGCGTCAGGGTACTCACAAGACCAAGGGCCGGAGCGAAGTCTCCGGCGGCAACCAGAAGCCGTGGAAGCAGAAGGGCACCGGCCGCGCGCGGCAGGGCTCGACCCGGGCACCGCACTGGCGGGGCGGTGGCGTCGTGTTCGGCCCGCAGCCGCGGGACTACCGGACCGACATCCCCAGGAAGGTGCGCCAGCTGGCCCGCCGGAGCGCGCTGAATGCGCGGGCCCGTGAGGACGCGCTGCTGGTGATCGAGCGGCTGGCATTCGATGCGCCCAAGACGTCGCGGCTGGCGGCACTGATCGCCAAGCTGGGCGGCGACGATCGCAAGGTGCTGCTCCTGACCAGCGGCCATAACACCAACTTGTACCTCAGCGGCCGCAACATGCCGGGGGTGCACGTGATGCAGTACCAGGAGGCGTCGGCCTACGACATCCTCTGGTCCGACACGGTGGTGGTCGAGGAAGCGGCGCTGACGGGGGTGGAGCCCGAGGTGACCGAGGAGCCGGCGATCGAGACCCGGACGCCGCGGACCCCGCGGACGCCGGCAGCCGGCAGCCGGCCGGCCAGGGCCAAGGCCGCGAAGAAGACGGCCAAGACGGCCAAGACCGCCAAGAAGGCGACGGCCAAGGCGGCAAAGAAGGCGGCTCCAAAGACGAAGAAGTCCGCGGCCAGGAAGCCGGCGACGAAGCCGGCCAAGAAGCCCGCGCCCAAGAAGAAGGGGAGCAAGTAATGCCGGCGCTGCACGAGGTCATCGTTCGGCCGGTCGTGACGGAGAAGAGCTCGACCGCCTATCAGAACCTGAAGAGCTACACCTTCGAGGTGCACCCGGACGCGAACAAGTACCAGATCCGGGACGCGCTGCAGAAGCTGTTCGACGTCACCGTAACCGACGTGCGCACGATGCAGATGCGCCGGCACGAAGTGACCCGTGGTCGCACGCGCGGCACGACCAAGCGCTGGAAGAAGGCGATCGTCACGCTCAAGGACGGCGACTCGATCGCCGTGTTCGAGGGCTGAGATGAGCATCAGACAGTTCCGCCCCATGACGGCCGGCACCCGCTTCCGCTCGGTCTCGGGGTTCGATGAAGTGACCCGCGGGACGCCGGAGAAGTCGCTGCTCGAGCCGCTGACCAAGAGCGGCGGGCGCAACAACCACGGCCACCTGACGTCGCGGCACCGCGGCGGCGGGCACAAGCGGCAGTACCGGATCATCGATTTCAAGCGCAACAAGTTCGGCGTGCCCGGACGGGTGGCGGAGATCGAGTACGATCCCAACCGCAGCGCGCGCATCGCGCTGGTGGTGTACGCCGATGGCGAGAAGCGCTACATCCTGCACCCCAAGGGGCTGCAGCAGGGGGACAGTGTGGTCTCGGGGCCCGGGTCCGACACCCGGAACGGCAACGCGCTTCCGCTGGGCGAAATGCCGCTGGGCACCACGGTGCATAACGTCGAGCTCAAGATCGGCAAGGGCGGCCAGATGATCCGGACCGCTGGCTCGAGCGCTCAGGTGGTGGCCAAGGAAGGCGACTACGTGACGCTTCGGCTCCGCTCGACCGAGACCCGCCGGATCCACGGGCGCTGCATGGCCACGGTGGGCGAGGTCGGCAATTCGGAGCACGAGCTGCTGTCGGTGGGCAAAGCGGGCAAGAGCCGCTGGCTCGGCCGGCGTCCCAAGGTCCGCGGCGTCGCGATGAACCCGGTCGACCACCCGCTGGGCGGCGGCGAGGGCAAGAGCTCGGGCGGCCGTCCGCCGACGTCGCCGTGGGGCAAGCGCGAGGGCAAGAAGACGCGCAACCACAAGAAGGCGTCCACCCAGCACATCGTCCGCGGGCGCAAGCGCGGAAAGGCGACCAGGTAATGGCACGCAGCGTCAAGAAGGGCCCCTTCGTCCAGGAAGCGCTGATGACGAAGGTCCAGGTCCTCAACAGCAAGAACGAGAAGAAGGTCGTCAAGACCTGGAGCCGGGCGAGCACCATCCTGCCCGAGTTCGTGGGCCATACGTTCGCGGTGCACAACGGGAACAAGTTCGTCCCGGTGTACGTCACTGAGAACATGGTGGGTCACAAGCTCGGCGAGTTCGCCCCGACGCGTCTGTTCCGCGGGCACAGCGGCAAGCTCGTGGCGGACAAGAAGGCGAAGCCGGAGTAATCATGAGCGGACATGCGATCCAGCGCGGGGTGCGGCAGTCCCCCCGGAAGATGCGGCTCGTCATCGATCTCATCCGCGGCAAGGATGTGAACGAGGCCTACGCTGTGCTCAAGTTCAACAAGAAGCTGGCGGCCAAGCAGATCGAGAAGACGCTGCGCTCGGCCGTGGCCAACGCGGAGCAGAAGGCGATCCGGGACAATGCGTCCTTCGACGTCGACGAGCTGTACGTGACCAAGGCCCAGATCAACGAAGGCCAGCCGCTCAAGCGGTTCACGATGGCGGCGCAGGGCCGGGGCACCCCGATCCGCAAGCGCACGAGCCACGTGGAGATCTACGTGGCAGCCAAGGAGAGCAACTGATGGGTCAGAAGACACATCCGGTCGGGTTCCGGCTCGGCATCGTCAAGCAGTGGCAGTCCAGGTGGTTCGCGACGCGGGACATGCCGGCGCTGCTGAAGGAGGACGAGCTGATCCGCAAATACCTGAAGGCGCGGCTGGGCCATGCCTCGATCAGCGAAGTGCACATCGAGCGGCGGCCGGGCAAGGTCACGGTCACCGTGCACACCGGGCGGCCAGGCGTGGTGATCGGCAAGCGCGGCGCCGAGGTGGACAAGCTGCGTGACGAGCTGGCCCAGCTTACCGGCAAGGAAGCGGCGATCAACGTCGAGGAGATCAAGCGACCGGAGCTGTCGGCCCAGCTTGTCGCCGACAACATCGCCCACCAGCTGACCCAGCGGATCTCGTTCCGCCGCGCCATGAAGCGCGCGGTGCAGAGCACGATGCGGATGGGTGCGCAGGGCATCAAGGTGCGGGCCTCGGGCCGGCTCGGCGGCGCCGAGATCGCGCGGACCGAAGGGTACCGCGAGGGCCGGGTGCCGCTGCACACGCTGCGGGCCGACATCGACTACGCGCAGAGCACCGCCAAGACGACGTACGGCACGATCGGCATCAAGGTGTGGATCTTCAAGGGTGAGGTCGTCGAGGACGTCTCGGGCCGCACCTACAGCACGGGAGCCTGAGCCATGCTGGCACCAAAGCGGATCAAGTACCGCAAGACGTTCAAGGGGCGGACCAAGGGGATCGCGACCCGGGGCAATTCGGTGGCATTCGGGGAGTTCGGCCTGATGAGCCTGGATCCGGGCTGGGTGACCAACCGGCAAATCGAGGCCAGCCGCGTGGCGATGACCCGCGAGATGAAGCGCGGCGGCAAGGTGTGGATCCGGATCTTCCCGGACAAGCCGATCACCAAGAAGCCGGCCGAGACCCGCATGGGCAAGGGCAAGGGCAACCCCGAGGGATGGGTGGCGGTGGTGAAGCCCGGGCGGATCATGTTCGAGATCGAGGGCGTGACCGAGGAGCTGGCCAAGAAGGCGATGGCGCTCGCGGCCGCCAAGCTGCCGGTGAAGACGCGCGTCGTCCGCCGCGAGGAGTCCTGAGCATGGAGACCAGCGAGTTGCACGAAATGACCACGGAGGGGCTCCAGGCGAAGCTCGACGAGCTCGTGAAGGAGCGCTTCAACCTGCGTTTCCGGTCGGCCACCGAGTCGATCGAAAACCCGATGCGTTTCCGGGCCATCCGGCGCGACATCGCCCGAATCAAGACCGCCCAGCGCGCACGCGCCGGCCAGGGCTGAGAGTGAGCGACATGACCGAGGATCAGAAGGCCGAGCCACGCAACCGCCGCAAGGTGCGGACCGGCGTCGTGACCAGTGACAAGATGCAGAAGACCGTCACCGTCATGATCACGCGCCGCTTTGCGCATCCGGACTACGGCAAGCAGATCACGCGCACCAAGAAGATCAAGGCGCGTGACGAGCATGGCGCGAAGGCGGGCGATACCGTCCGCATCATGGAGACCAAGCCGCTCGCCAAGACGGTGAACTGGCGGGTCACCGAGATCGTCGAAAGGGCGAAGTAGCCATGGTTCAGCAAGAGACCATCCTCCGCATCGCGGATAACTCGGGCGCGCGGCGCGCGCTGGTGATCCGGGTGCTGGGCGGCAGCAAGCGGCGCTACGCGAGCCTGGGCGACACGGTGGTCGTCGCCATCAAGGACGCGATCCCGACCGGGCAGGTGAAGAAGGGTGACGTGGCCAGGGCCGTGATCGTGCGCACCGCGAAGGAGGTCCGTCGCAAGGACGGGTCCTACATCCGGTTCGACGAGAACGCGGCCGTCCTGATCAACGATGCCGGCGAGCCGCGCGCGACGCGCATTTTCGGCCCGGTGGCGCGTGAGCTGCGCGAGAAGAAGTACATGAAGATCGTCTCGCTCGCGCCGGAGGTGCTGTAGCATGAAGCCGCTCGTCTACAAGAAGGCCAAGCGGATCCGCCACCAGGCGCCGGTGCGGGTGAAGATGCCCGTCACCAAGGGCGACATGGTGCAGGTGATCTCGGGCGACGACAAGGGGAAGCGGGGCCGAGTGCTCCAGGTGTTCCCCAAGACCGGCCGGATCACGATCGAGGGGATGAACATCATCACGAAGCACGTGCGCGCCTCGCAGACCGCCGAGGCCGGGATCGTCAAGCGCGAAGCGCCGATCCACCATTCGAAGGCGATGCTGATCGACCCCGACACCGGCGCGCCGACGCGGGTGCGGCGGCGGAAGAACAGCGACGGCACCGTCGAGCGCATCAGCGTCAGGTCGGGGCAGACCATGCCGAGGAGCCGGTAAGCGATGGCCGACACCAAAGAGAAGAAGAGCAAGGCCGCGGCGCCCGCCCCCCAGGGCGAACCCCGGGCCAAGAAGGAGAAGGGTCGTCCCGCCGGGGCCACCGATCCGGCGCCCAAGGCGCGGGAAGGGACCCCGCGGCTCCGGGCCCACTACGAGCAGACGGTCCGGCCCAAGCTGGCGCGGGACTTCGGGCTCGCCAACCCGCACCAGGTGCCGCGGCTGGTGAAGATCGTGCTCAACGTGGGCATGGGGGACGCGTCGAAGAACCCCAAGCAGCTGGAGGCGGCGGTGGACGAGCTGGGCCTCATCACCGGGCAGAAGGCCCAGGTGACCAAGGCCAAGAAGGCGATCGCCAATTTCGGGCTGCGTGAGGGAATGCCGGTCGGTGCCAGCGTGACGCTGCGCGGGGCGCGGATGTACGAGTTCCTCGACCGGTTCATCAATCTGGCAATTCCCCGGATCCGCGACTTTCGCGGCCTGCCGAACAAGAGTTTCGACGGCCGGGGCAACTATACGTTCGGGGTCAAGGAACAGATGATCTTCCCCGAGATCGACTACGACAAGGTCGAGAAGATTCACGGCATGGACATCACGCTGGTGACATCGGCCACGCGGGATGATCTCGCCATGGCCCTCCTGCGGGAGTTCGGTTGGCCGTTCCGCGGCGAGACGCCGCAGCGCGTGGCTTAGGAGATAGGGACACAAATGGCAAAGACCTGTTGGATCGAACGAGCCAAGCGCACGCCGAAGTTCAAGTCGCGCGTCGTACGGCGCTGTCAGCGGTGCGGCCGCTCGCGTGCGGTACTGCGCAAGTTCGGCCTGTGCCGTATCTGTTTCCGTGACCTTGCGCTCTCCGGGATGATCCCGGGCGTGCGCAAAGCCAGCTGGTAAGGGAAGAGCGAGATGAGCCTGACAGATCCCGTCGCGGACATGCTGACGCGCATCCGGAACGCCTGCTCCGCGGGCCACCGGCGCGTGGACATGCCGGTGAGCAAGCTCAAGACCGAGCTGGCCCGGCTGCTGCGTGACAACCACTACATCGCGGACTTCAAGGTCCTGGACGATGGCGCCCACGGCGTCCTTCGCCTGTACCTGAAATACCACAACGAATCGCCAGTCATCCGGGAACTGCGCCGGGTGTCGACGCCCGGCCTGCGCCGCTACGTGAAGTCACGCGAGATTCCGCGCGTGCGCAACGGACTGGGCATGGCGATCGTCTCGACGTCGCGCGGCCTGATGAGCGATCGCGAGGCCCGGACGCACAACCTGGGCGGCGAACTCGTCGCCGTGGTCTGGTAGGAGCCGCCATGAGCCGCATTGGCAAGAAGCCGATCGCGATCCCCAAGGGGGTCGCCGTCGAGCTCCAGGGCAGCACGGTGGCCGTCAAGGGCCCCCGGGGCGAGCTGCGCCGCACCCTGCCGCGGGAGATGATCCTCGCGCTGGACGGCGACACGTTCACCGTGGCACGCCCCTCCGAGGAGAAGCGCCACAAGCAGCTGCACGGCCTCACCCGGACGCTGGTGGCCAACATGGTCGAGGGCGTCTCGAAGGGGTACAGCAAGACGCTGGAGCTGCAAGGCGTCGGCTACAAGGCCGAGGCCAAGCCGTACGGCGTCAACCTGATCGTGGGCTATTCGCACCCGGTCAAGTACGAGGCCCCCAAGGGCGTCAAGATCTCGGTCGAGAACAACACGACCGTCAAGGTGGAAGGTGCCGACAAGGAGGCCGTGGGCCAGGTGGCCGCGGAGCTTCGGTCGGTGCGTCCGCCCGAGCCCTACAAGGGCAAGGGCATCCGCTATCAGGGTGAACACGTCCGCCGCAAGGCCGGCAAGACAGGAGCCAAGTAAGCATGCGAGCGATTCACGCCCCCAGGACCGGCGCCGAGCGGCGCTACCGCCGCCACCTCCGGGTGCGCCGCAAGGTCACCGGCACCGCCGAGCGGCCGCGCCTGGTCGTCTTCCGCTCGCTCAAGCACGTCTACGCCCAGCTGGTCAACGACGATCTCGGCGTGACGCTGCTGGGTGTGAGCGACGTGAGCGAGGGTATTCACGTGGACGGCGCGGGGAAGGTGGCCCGCGGCAAGGCCGCCGGAAAGCTGCTCGCGGAGAAGGCCCGGACCGCCGGCATCACCAAGGTGGTGTTCGATCGTGCGGGTTACCGTTACCATGGGCGCGTGCAGGCCGTCGCCGACGGCGCGCGCGAAGGCGGATTGGAGTTCTAAATGGCAGACGAGCAGCAGGCGCCGGCGACCCCGGACGCAGCCGAGCGCACCGAAGCCCCCCGCGCGACCACCGAAGCCCCCCGCGCGACCACCGAGCAGCGCCCCTCGCGCGGTGGCGGGCGTGGCGGCCAGGGCGGGCGCGGCGGCCAGGGCGGACGCGGTGGCCAGGGCGGGCGCGGCGGCGGCCGGGGCGGCCGCGGCCGGGATGACCGCGATCACGCCAACGACATGGTCGAGAACGTGATCGCCATCAACCGCGTGGCCAAGGTGGTCAAGGGCGGCCGGCGCTTCTCGTTCAACGCGCTGGTGGCGGTGGGCGACGGCAAGGGCAAGGTTGGCATCGCGACCGGCAAGGCCAACGAAGTCTCCGAGGCCGTGCGCAAGGCGGTCGAAGCGGCCAAGCGGGGCATGGTGGACCTCCCGCGGACCGGCTCGACGATCCCGCACGAGATCCTGGGTGAGCACGGCGCGGGGCGGGTGCTCCTCAAGCCCGCCGCCACCGGTACCGGCGTCATTGCCGGCGGCCCGGTGCGCGCCGTGCTTGAGTGCGCCGGCATCACCGATATCCTGACCAAGAGCCTCGGCTCCAACAATCCGCACAACGTGGTGCGCGCCACCGTGGACGGGCTGTCCCGTCTGGTGAGCGCGCGTCAGGTGGCGCGCGAGCGCGGCGTCGAAATCGACCAGATCGCGTACAAGCCGCGCCAGGAGGGCTGACGATGGGCAGAAATCCGGTGGTGGGGCGGCAGGGCCCCGCACATCACGCAGCGACGATCCCGTCTGAAGCGACGGCCGCGACGCTGACGGTCAAGCAGATCCGCTCGGAAATCGGGCACCCCGAGACGATGCGCCGCACGCTGCGCGCGCTGGGGCTCCGGCATCACCAGCAGACGGTGACGCTCCGGAACAACGCATCGGCCCGCGGGATGCTGTACAAGGTGCGCCACCTCGTCGAGGTGTCGCCGGCAGGGGAGGCATGATGGCGGACGAGACGAAGGTCCCCACGATCACGCTGTCGAATCTGCGCCCCGCGCGCGGCTCCACCCAGGCGCGCAAGCGCGTGGGCCGCGGCGTCGGCTCGGGACTCGGCAAGACGTCGGGCAAGGGGCACAAGGGCCACAAGGCGCGCACCGGCGGCGGGACCAACCCCGGGTTCGAAGGCGGCCAGATGCCGATCTATCGGCGACTGCCCAAGCGCGGGTTCACCAACCCGTTCCGGGTGGAGAATCAGGTCGTCAAGCTGGGCCATCTGAAGGTGGTAGACGGTACCGCCGTGACGCCGGACTCGCTGGTCGAGGCCGGACTCGTCACCCACGCCGACGCCCCCATCAAGATCCTGGGCACCGGCGACGCCGACCGGGCCTACAGCATCCGTGGTGTCGCCATTTCCGCGTCGGCGCGCGCCAAGATCGAGGCGGCCGGCGGCACGATCGAGGGTTAAGTGACCGCACCCCGCGCCGCTCCCACGTTCGCGATCGACGAGGAACTGAAGCGCAAGCTTCAGTTCACGCTCATCGCCCTGCTCATCTACCGCATCGGCGCCCACATCGCGGCGCCGGGCGTCAACGTGCAGGCGCTCTCCGACTTCATCCGGAACTCCGGGGCCGCCGGCTTCTTCGGACTGTATGATACGCTGGGTGGCGGCCTCTCCCGGGCCACCGTCTTTGCCCTCGGCATCATGCCGTACATCTCGGCCTCGATCATCTTCCAGCTCGCCGGCGGCGTGGTGCCGTCCGTGGGCAAGATGCAGAAGGACGAGGAGGGCCGGAAGAAGATCACGCAGTGGACCCGGTATACCACCGTGTTCATCGCGCTCTCTCAGGCCTACACCTACGCGCTGTTCACCGAGGGGATCCCCGGGGCCATCGCGTCGCCGGGCATCGCCTCGCGCTTCGTGATCGTGCTGACGCTGACCGCGGGCGCGATCTTCGTCATGTGGCTGGGTGAGCAGATCACCGAGCGCGGCATCGGCAACGGGATGAGCCTCCTCATCACATTCTCGATCCTGGACCGGCTCTGGCCGGGCACGATCCAGCTCATTCAGTACATCAAGGGCGGCGTCGTCTCGCCCATCGGCGCGCTGATCTTCCTGATCATCGTCGTCGCGGTCGTGGCGGCGGTCGTGGCCATGACGATCGCCGCGCGGCGGATTCCCATCCAGATCCCGCGCAAGGTCATGGGCCGCGGCCGGATCCGTGAGGGCCAGAAGACGTTCATCCCAATCCGGCTCATCACCGCCGGTGTGATGCCGATCATCTTTGCCAACACGATCATCCTGGTTCCGGGCACGGTCGCCAGCTTCACCAAGAACCCGGTGATGCAGGACGTGGCGGCATTCTTCAGCCCGGGTGGACTGCCGTACGACCTCGTGTTCGCGTTCATGGTGGTGCTGTTCAGCTACTTCTACACCTCGATCATCTTCAATTCGGTGGACCTGGCCGAGAACCTGAAAAAGCAGGGCGGCTTCATTCCGGGCGTGAAGCCCGGCGCCAGCACGGCCGACTACATCGACGGCGTCCTCGCCCGGATCACGCTGCCCGGCGGCCTCTTCCTCGCCGTGGTCTCGATCATCCCGATCCTGGTGTCCAAGTCGATCGGGGTCCAGGCCAACTTCGGCGGCACGTCGGTCCTCATCGTGGTGGGCGTTCTGCTGGACACCCTGGCGCAGATCGAGCAGCACCGCACGCTGCGCAAGTACGACGGCTTCATGAAGACCGGCCGGGTCAAGTTCCGGGGCCGCCAGCAGCGTTACATGTAGCCTGAAACGGGAGCGCCTCGATGGACATCCTGCTCATGGGCCCGCCGGGCGCCGGCAAGGGCACCCAGGGCGCCCTCCTCGCCGCCCACTTCGGACTCCCCAAGCTCGCCACCGGAGACCTCCTGCGGGACGCTGTGCGCGACGGCACGCCGCTGGGCCGCCAGGCCAAGGCGGTGATGGAGGCGGGGCATCTGGTGAGCGACGACATCATTCTGGGGGTCGTGCGCGACGAGCTTCACAAGCCGGCCGCGGCCCGCGGGGTGATCTTCGACGGCGTCGTGCGCACCATTCCCCAGGCCGAGGGCATGGAGCGGATCCTCGAGGAGCTGGGGCGCCGCATGGACGCGGTGCTCTTCTTCGACGTGAGCGATGAGGAAATCCTCCAGCGCCTGGAGAAGCGGCGGCAGACCGACGGGCGGGCCGACGACGATCCCGCCGCCGTCGCCACCCGTCTCAAGGCCTACCGGGCCCAGACTGCCCCGGTGCTGCAGTGGTACGAGGGGCGGGGCGGGGTGCGGCGGATCGCCGCCACCGGTGACGTCCCGGCCATCGCGGACCGCGTCCGGCAGTCGCTGCCCGGCACATGATCACGCTGAAGTCGCCGCGCGAGGTCGAGACGATGGCGCGGGCCGGGGCGATCGTGGCCGGCACGCTCGCCCTCATGCGGGAAATCGTCCGGCCGGGCCTCACTACCGAAGATCTGGACACGGCGGCCGAGGAGTTCATCCGGAGCCACAAGGGGGCGCAGCCCTCGTTCAAGGGGCTCTACGGATTTCCCAAGACGCTCTGCACCTCCATCGACATCGAGATCGTCCACGGTATCCCCTCGCGCAAGGTCGTGCTCGCGGAGGGCAGCATCGTGAGCGTGGATGTGGGGGCTCAGCTGGATGGGCTCCATGCGGATTCGGCGACCACGATTCCGGTGGGCCAGGTCGGTCCCGATGTCGAGCGGCTGCTGCGTGTCACCCAGGAATGCCTCGCCGCCGGGATTGCGGCCGCCCGGGTGGGGAACACGACCGGCGATATTGGGCATGCGGTGCAGACGGTGGCGGAGGCGGCGGGTTACGGGGTGGTGCGCGAGCTCGTGGGCCACGGGATCGGCACCCGCTTCCACGAGGAGCCGCAGGTGCCCAACTACGGCAGCCCCCGGCGCGGCACCCGGCTTCAGGCGGGAATGACGATTGCTATCGAGCCCATGATCACCATGGGCGATCCAGCGACAAGGACCCTGGCCGACAAGTGGACCGTCGTCACCGCCGATGGCAGTCTGTCGGCCCACTTCGAGCACACGGTGGCGATTACCCCTGAGGGACCGCGGATCCTGACGGCGGCGTAGCGGCGGGGGCGCCTCGAGCGTCAGCTGGTGCCCCCGCCGATGCACTCCAGCAGCCAGCCGTGCATCGCCGGATTCCCCGCCACCACTGGTCCGTGGGCAACACCCGCCTCGGCGCCCGTCAGGTCGGTGGCCCGGCCGCCCGCCTCCCGGATCAGCAGGATCCCCGCCGCGACGTCCCACGGGGCCAGCTGCTGCTCCCAGAAGCCGTCCAGGCGCCCCGCGGCGACGTCGGCCAGGTCCAGGGCCGCGGCGCCCGCCCGCCGGACGCCGGCGGTGGCGCCGGCGATGCGGCGGAACTGTCCCAGATACGCGTCCATGCCGCTCAGGTCCTTGAACGGAAAGCCGGTCCCGATCAAGGCGAACTGCGGATCCGACAGGGTCGATACCGCCAGGCGATCCCGCCCCTGCCAGGCACCGCCGCCGCGCCGCGCCGCGTAGGTGATCTGCCGCGGGACGTCCACGATCGCCCCTGCCTCCAGCACACCGCCCACCGCTGCGGCGATCGAGACGGCGAACCACGGATAGCCGTGCAGGAAGTTGGTGGTCCCATCGAGCGGGTCCACCACCCACACGATGCCGCGCGCGTCAAGCGCGCCGTCCGGCGTGAGCTCCTCGCCCAGGACGCGCGAGCCCGGCGCGCCGGCGGTCAGCATCTCCGCGATCAGCGCCTCCGCATCGCGGTCGATCCCGGTGACGAAGTCGTGGTGGCCCTTCACGGTCCAGCCGCCCGGGCCAGCCGGCCGTTCGGCCTGGCGGATTTGGGCGGCCGCGGCCTCCGCGGCGGTCTGTGCCAGATGCAGTAAGTCCAAGCCTGATACCATATTGCTAGGGTCGGAGGAGCAAGGTAGCTTGCCGGACATGCCACGCATATTCTCGGGAATCCAGCCCACCGGCGAGCTGCACATCGGCAACCTGCTCGGCGCGGTACAAAACTGGGTGCTGCTCCAGGATCAGTATGCATGCCTGTACTGCATCGTCGACCTGCACGCCATCACCGGCGGCTACTACGATCCGGCGTTCCACACCGCGCGCACCCGCGAGATGGCTATCGGGCTCCTGGCGGCGGGCGTGGATCCATCACGGGTAACGCTCTTTGTGCAGTCCCACGTGCCGGGGCACTCTGAGCTCGAGTGGCTGCTCAACGCGGTGACGCCCGTGGGCGAGCTCGAGCGCATGACGCAGTACAAAGATAAGTCGCAGCACCTCGAAAGCATTCCGGCGGGGCTGCTGAATTATCCGATCCTCATGGCGGCGGACATCCTGCTCTACCGGGCCGATCTCGTGCCGGTCGGGGAGGACCAGGTGCAGCACCTCGAGCTGACCCGGGACGTCTGCCGGCGCTGGAATGCGGCATTCGCCGGCGGCGAGCCGCTCCTGCCGGAGCCGCAGGCGCTGCTGACGCCGGCCAAGCGGATCATGGGGCTCGACGGTGATTCCAAGATGTCCAAGAGCAAGGGGAACACGATCGGCATCCTGGAGTCGCCCGAGGAGATCTGGCAAAAGCTGCGACCCGCCAAGACCGATCCGGCCCGCGTAACCCGGCGGGATCCCGGCACGCCCGAGATCTGCAACATTTACGACCTGCACCGCCACTTCTCGTCGCCCGAGACGGTCGCACTCGTCGCGGACAATTGCCGCGGCGCGCGCTGGGGCTGTCTCGACTGCAAGCGGGTGCTGGCGGACAACATGGCGGCCGCCCTGGCGCCGATCCGCGAGCGCGCCGCCGCGCTCGCCGAGCGGCCCGGACAGGTGGACGAGGTCCTGGCGGACGGCGCGGACCGGGCCGGCGCGATGGCGCGGGAGACCCTGGCGCTGGTCCACGACCGGATGGGCTTCATGCCCCGGCCTGCGTCCTGATGCTGGCGCGCCGGCTCGTCGCGTGGGCTGCGCTCCTCGGCCTCAGCGCATGTCATCCAGCAGCCGGTACGGCAGGGGTGCCCCCGGCGGCTACGCCGGAGACGGTGATGGAGGCGCGGCTGGACTCGGCCCGCGGCGACCCGGCCCGGCTGCTGCTCCTGCTGCGCGACATGCCCAAGGGCGGCGACCTGCACAACCATCTCTCCGGTGCGATCTACGCCGAGAGCTATCTGAGGTGGGCGGCGGAGGACGGACTCTGCGTCACCACCGCCACGCTCGCGGTCGTCGGCGCGCCCTGTGATCCTGCGGCTGGGCGCCCGCCCGCGGCCACCGCCATCCGGAACCCGGTGCTCCGCGGTCAGCTCATCGATGCGTGGTCCATGCGCAACTGGGACCCGGCCCGACTCAACGGTCACGACCAGTTCTTCCGGACATTCGGTCGGTTCGGTGCCGCAACCGCCGGACGCCTGGGTGACATGCTGGCCGAAGTCGCCGCACGCGCCGCCGCGGAAGGCGTGAGTTACCTCGAGCTCATGGTCACTCCGGACGGGAGCCGGGTGCGCAATCTCGGCACCGTGGTGGGATGGGAGCTGGACGTCGATCGCGTACGCGACCGCCTGCTCGCGGCTGGCCTCCGCGACTCCGCCGCGGCGGGCAGCCGGGCATTCGATCAGGCGGAAGCGCGCGAGCGTGAGCTCCTCCACTGCGGGACGCCGAGCGCTGATGCCGGGTGCGCGGTGGTCGTGCGGTATCTGTACCAGGTGCTTCGGGCCGGGACGCCGGGTCAGGTCTTTGCCCAGATCCTCGCCGGATTCGAGCTCACCGGCACCGATCCCCGCATCGTAGGGCTCAACCTGGTGCAGCCGGAGGACGATCGCGTCGCGATGGCCGACTACTCGCTGCACATGATGATGATCGGCCGCCTGCATGCGCGGTATCCGGCGGTGCCGGTCTCGCTGCACGCGGGCGAGCTCGCGCCGGGCCTCGTTCCGCCTGAGGGGCTGCGCTCCCACATCCGCCAGGCGGTCGAGGCGGCGGGTGCCCGGCGCATCGGCCACGGCGTGGACGTGCTCGACGAGGATGACGCCGGCGGATTGCTCCGGGAGATGGCTGCGCGGCAGGTGCTCGTCGAGATCGCGCTCTCGAGCAACGCCGCCATCCTGGGTGTCCGCGGCGCCGATCACCCGTTTGCCACATACCGCCGGTACGGCGTGCCCATGGCGCTCGTGAGCGACGATGCCGGCGTGCTGCGGACCGATCTCACCGGCGAGTTCGTCCGCGCGGTGGAGGAGCAGGGCGCCGACTACCGCCTGCTCAAGCGCATGGCCCGCAACTCCCTGGAGTACGCATTCATCGACGGCGCCAGTCTGTGGCGCGACGCGCGCATCTTCGAGCCGGTGACGCCGTGCGCGGGTGCCCCGGCCGGATCAGCTACGCCGGCCTGCGCCGCCTTTGCCGCGGGCAGTTCCCGGGCCCGGCTCCAGCTGGCGCTGGAGCAATCCCTCGACCGGTTCGAGCGCCGCCAGCTCGCGCCGACGGAGTCCCCATGACCGACAGCGACAGCTCCGGCACCGAACGCGCCGAGAAGCGAGACACCGTGGAGAAGATCATCAAGGCGGCGGTCCAGCGAGGTGCCTCCGACCTGCACATCAAGGCTGGCGATGTGTTCCGGGCCCGCATCAACGGCAAACTGGTGCCGCTCACCAAGCAGCGCCTGACGCCGGACCAGACCCGCGCCATCGCGCTCAAGCTGATGGCCAGCGACGAGGAGCGATCGCGGATCGATCGGCTGCGGGACTTCGACTGCTCCTGGGGCATGCCTGGCGTGGGCCGGTTCCGGGTGAACGTGCTGCGCCAGCGCTCATCGTTCATGATCGTGATGCGGGTGATTCCGTTCACCGTGCCCACCATCGAGACACTGCACCTGCCGGGTGCCGTGCGGCACGTGGCCGAGCTCGAGCGCGGGCTGGTGCTGGTGACCGGCGCGGCGGGCAGTGGCAAGAGCTCGACCGTCGCCGCCATGGTGCATCACATCAACCGCTCTGCGCCCAAACACGTGATCACGATCGAGAACCCGATCGAATTCCTGCACCGCGACCTCAACAGCTCGATCACCCAGCGCGAAATCGGCGTGGACACGGAGAGCGTCCCCGTGGGTCTTCAGGCGGCGCTCCGGCAGGACCCTGATGTCGTGGTCATCGGCGACATGAGCGCGCCGGAGACGATCGAGCTTGCCCTCCGAGCGGCGGAGACCGGTCACCTCGTGATCGGCGTCCTCCCGACGATCGACGTAATGACGACGGTCAGTCACGTCTACGCCGCCCTCCCGGCGGACGATCGGGACCTCGGCCGCATGCGGTTTGCCGACTGCATGGGCGCGATCATTTCGCAGCACCTGCTGCCCCGTCGCGACGAGAAGGGACCGATCGCCGCCGTCGAGATCCTGATGGCTACCCCCGCAGTTCGCGCGATCCTGCGCGACCCCGCTCGCCTGGCCGAGCTGCGCACGGTGATGGCGGCGCGCAAGTCCGAGGGGATGCAGACGCTGGAACAGCATGTGGCGGAGCTGGTCGCAAGCAAGGCGATCACCGCGGAGGCGGCGCGACTCGCCGTGCCCGAGGTGGCACCCGCACCGACATCGTCGCGCCGCGGGAAGGGTTCGTCCAACGGCTGAGCCGGCGCGCGCGGTCGTCGAGCGGCTGATCGCGTTGCCGCGGGAAGCCGGCACACCCGCCGCGGCCCAGGCCCGCGAGCTGATTGCGGCCCATCTGATCGCGCTCGGTTACGATGTGCGGGCCCAGCGTTTTTCATTTCATCCGCGCAGTCTGGACGCGTTCCCGCTCTTTGGGGTCGGCATCGGCGGACTGGCGCTTGCGGTGCTCCCCGCCGCCGTGCTCGCCGGCGTCGCGGGATGGGTGGCGCCGGTCATGTGGATGGCCGGCCTCGCAGCGCTCCTTGCGGTCACGGTCGCCATCGGAGCGGGATGGGCCACGCCGGGCGCGGCGCGGGAGGATGCCAACCTGATCGCCACGCGGGCGGGGGCCGTGGTCCGGCGCTGGATCGTGGCGCACGCCGATACCAAGGCGCAGGGGCACTCGATGGCCGGCCGTCTCGCAGCCCTGTGGGTGGTGATCCTGGCGGTGGCCGCCATGACGGTGCTGGTGGTGGTGCGGATCGCCGGACCGGTGGCGCCCGCTGCCGCTGCCGGCACGGCGATCGTCGCCGTGATCGCGGGCGCGCTCGCGGCACGGGGCCGGCTCCGCGGCACCTCACCCGGGGCGCGCGACAATGCGAGCGGCCTTCTCGCGGCGCTCGTCGCCGCCGAGTCCGGCGCTGAGGGACTGGGCGTCCTGATCACTGGTGCCGAGGAATTCGGGCTGGTGGGCGCGCGGATCTTTGCGCGGCTTGACGCGGCGACTCTCCCCGGCGCCGAAGTGGTCAACCTCGATACGCTCGATGACGTCGGACGCCTCTACGTCGTGGCGCACGATCCGGCCGGCGAGCGGCTCGCCGCCACAATCGCGGAGGCGGTGAGCACGGCCGAGCTCCCGGCGCAGCGGCGGCGCCTACCCGCCGGAATCCTCGTCGATAGCCTGCCGCTGGCGCGCGGAGGTGCGGTCGCGGTGACCGTGGGCCGGCTCGCCTGGGCCACGCTGCGGCGGATTCACACGCCCAGCGACACGGCCGGCGGCATGAGCTGGGACACGGCGGAACGGGTGGGACGGGCGGTCGCGCGGCTGAATTGACGTTTGCCGGGGGGACGGCTAGGTTTGCCCGAGGATGCATGAGCCCCGCCGGGGGCTTTTTTGTTGTCTGGATGTTGTTGTCCGGAGGAGCAACCATGTTCGATGCCGGGACCACCTGCGCCGTCGTTGTCGGCGCGCAGTGGGGCGACGAAGGCAAGGGAAAGCTGGTTGACGTGCTCGCCGAGCGCGCCGACTTCGTCGTGCGCTACCAGGGCGGTGCCAACGCCGGCCACACCGTCGTGGTGGGCGACGCGCAGTTCGTCCTGCGCCAGATCCCCTCGGGCATCCTGCAGCCGGCGGTCACCTGCATCATTGGCAACGGCGTCGTGCTCGATCCGGCCACGATGTTTACCGAGCTGGATGAGCTGGGCAGCCGTGGTATCGATACGGCCGGCCGTCTTTTCATCTCCGATCGTGCGCACCTGGTCCTGCCCTACCACAAGCTGCTGGACGCCGCCAGCGAGAAGAGCCAGCAGATCGGCACCACCGGACGCGGCATCGGCCCGGCCTACGAGGACAAATACGGCCGCCGGGGCATCCGGGTGGGCGATCTTCGTCACCTGTCGCAGGCCACCGAGCTCGTAGCCGACCGGGTGGCGCGGGCCAACATGCTGCTCGGCGTGATGGGTGTGGCCGAGCGGGCGTCGGTGGATGAGCATGTCGCGGTGCTCGAGCGGATCGCGCCGCGGCTGCTGCCACTCTCGGCCGACACGGGCATGCTGGTGCACCGGGCCATCAGGGGGGGTAAGCGGGTGCTGCTCGAGGGCGCCCAGGGCGCGCTGCTCGACGTGGACCACGGCACCTATCCGTACGTCACGTCGTCCAACACGACGGCCGGCGGCGCCGCCGTGGGCGCGGGCATCGGGCCCACGGCGATCGATGCCGTGCTCGGCGTGGTCAAGGCGTATACGACGCGGGTGGGCAACGGTCCGCTGCCCACCGAGGCGGACGAGGAGCAGGGCGCGCTGCTCCGGAAGCTGGGCGGCGAGTTCGGCGCGGTCACCGGGCGTGCCCGCCGGTGCGGCTGGTTCGACGCGACGGTGGTGCGCTACGCCGTCCGGGTGAACGGCCTGACCGACCTCGCCGTGACCAAGCTCGACGTGCTGGATACCTTCGCCGAGATCCCCATCGGCACCGGGTACCAGCTCGACGGCGAGACATGCGAGGAGATGCCGGCGGAGGTGGGTCTCCTGGAGCAGGTGCGGCCGGTGTACGAGACGCTGCCAGGCTGGCGCACGCCCACGGGCGAGGCCCGCACGCTGGCGGATCTGCCGCGGGAGGCGCGCGCGTACCTCGACCGCCTGGAGGCGCTGTCCGGGGCGCCGATCCGCTATGTGAGCGTGGGTACCCGGCGCGACCAGATCATCGAAGTGTAGACCGGGCACAGCGCAGACGACACACGAGCCCCTCCGCGCACGGTGCGCGGAGGGGCTCATATCGTGTGCGGTGCGACGCCGGTTACTGGCTCTGGAGCGTCGCGAACAGCGAGCCGATGGAGATCTGGTTGATCCAGACCGGATCCAGCTCGTAGTACCGGTTCTTGGAGTACCGGCCCGTTGTGGGCCAGTACGGCGGTGGCGAAGTGGCGCCGCAGATATCGTAGGTGTGGCGCTCCGCCCAGCCGGCCGTGCCGCTGTACGTCACCTGGCGAACGAACGCTTCCGTGATGCCGCCCGTGACGCGGACGCAGCCGCGCGGGGCGCCGCCGCAGGCCTCGCCCGGGAGACTGCCTTCGTTGGGCGATACCGACGCCGGCCAGCCCGGGTTCTCACCGGCCCAGTCCTGCAGCGTCAGGATGAACATGTTGAAGTTCTCGGCATCCGGCGTGTCGTCGAACAGACCGGTCACCGAGTTGGCGACCTTGAACGGGGTCTGCACGTTGTTGTCCTCGATCAGCACCGACTGCTGCGAGAACGTTCCCATGATGTCGCCGGTCTCCGTGCAATTGGTGCCCGGGGCCGTCTGGTAGAGCAGGTCGTCGGCCAGCATGATGTTGCCGGTGGCCGCCACGGTCACTCGCCCGCGGAGCCGGCCGCTCACCGCGACGCTGCCGTTGACGTAGATGATGCCCTTGAAGTTCGCGTTCCGCCCGAGCGGGATGAGATAGACCGCATCACCGGGCCGCTGGGTCGTCATGTCCGCCGCCGGCGGCAGCCGCTTCTTGATCCAGCGGCCGTTAGTGCTCGGCGCGGTGGTCAGCGAGTCGGGCGTCAGCGTGTCGCCGACGACCGGGTTGCGTGCGGTGAACAGGTGCGGGTCGCCGCCCAGGTAGCACCGGCGCGACCCGCTGGTGTAGAGCGCGCGCACCGCGGTGCGCTGGTTGTTGCCGACGTTGGGCGTGGCCTGCCACACCGAGTCCGCGGTCAGGAACACCCCGCCGGACACGGCGCCGCAGTTGCGCGAAACCTGGTTGACGTCCTGGTCGTTGCGCGAGGCGAACGAACCGTCGGGGCGGCGCGGCCACTGCTTGGCCGTTACGTATGCCAGACTGGTGTCCGCGTTGTCCATCGCCTTGAAGACGCGGATGAACCCTTCGTCCCATTCGATCGTCCCGTTGTTGTTCACGTCCACCGTGACGAAATCGAGGCGCGTGTTGGGCGTCTTGCTTGTCAGGTTCGGGTCGGCGGTAATGTCGTAGTCGCCGTTGACCGCGTCACCGTCCTGCGCAAACGTGCGCAGCCGAACCAGGTCAGCCGGGGTGACCCACGTGATCGGAGGCGCGCCGGTGGTCAGACCCGCCGTCCAGTTGCCCGAGCCCTGGTTGGTCACCGACGTCACCACCGACACCGGGCCGGTGAAGAGCGTCCTGGGGCTGGAGCAGCCGCCCTGAAGCACCAGGCGGTTGTTGCTGTGAAACGGACCCTGGACCTGCTCGTCGCAGCCGTAGGCGATGCCGCCGTTGGTCCAGTCGTTGACCGCGATGGCAAACTTGGACCATGAATCCTGCGTCATCAGCAGGCGCCGCGCGGCCACCGCGCCGCGGACGTTCCGGATGACCGAGATGGCGCTCGCCAGGTTGTTGCCGTACTGGCCCGCGCTGCCCACGCCGCCGGCGCGTCCACCGCTCCGGCCCACGTAGACCGACCGCGTGTAGCCCGGGATCACGGCGCCCGAGGCATCGCGCACCGTTTGGTTGGCAAACAGCGTCACGAAGCCGGTATCCGGCAGCAGCGCCGGCGCCCGGTTGAGCGAGTCGCGTCCCAGCTCGAGCCCACCGTCCGCGGCCGCCTGGAGGCCGGCCTCGGTCGCGTGGAACTTGCTCACGAGCGACGCGTTGCTGCCGATCATGATGGCGCCGACCGCGAGTGCCGCCACGGCGAACGCCAGGATCAGGGTGAAGATGAGCGCGATGCCGCGCTCGTTGCGGATGAGATTCATGGCGCCGTCACCGATCGTGAGAGGATACTGGAAGACGCTGGCGTGCAGTCCTGGGCCGAGATGCCGAAGACATACCCGTTGCCGGGCGTGAGGCCGCCGATCGTCACGCTGTACCACGGCGAGGCATCGGCACGGAAGTTCATCAGCGGGTCGCGCCAGACGGTGGCGGTGTCGTCACGCTGATAGATGATGTACTGGCGAACGTCGTTCTCACCCGCGCCCTGGTCGGGCGAGGGGGTCCAGACCAGGTCGACTCGGCCGGAGCCGATGGCGCCGGGCACGGCCACCAGAGTGGCGGGGGTCAGCGGCGCCCGGCCGCAGACCGTCGGCTGGGGAAGTCCGTTGTTGGGCACCGGTACCATGGCGGACACGTCCTGGATCCGCTCGTCGGCGCCGGTGAGGCCGTTGGTGATCCGGATGTTGATCCGGACCGACGCCACACTGTCCGGCCGCACCGCGTCGGCCGAGTCGGTGGCGGTGGGCGCAGTGAGCAGATCCCCGTGGATCAGGGGAACCAGCGCGCCGGTCGCAATCGTCAGCGTCGCCGGGATCCGCCGCAGGAAGTATTCGAGGAACGGCCGGCCGGGGTACGCCAGGATATTCCGGGCCACCAGCTCCGGCGGGTCCGCGTTGACCTGCTGCATCAGCTCGAAGTCGTCGTTCCGGGCCGTCGTCGCATCCGGCTGGAAGAAGAAGATCTCGGTCTCCGCCGGGCTGACGGCGCCATTGGGCATCCGGTAGGTCTGGGATGGATAGTTCAGGCCGGTGTTGGGCAGCGGCATGGCCGTCGCCACGTCCCAGGCCAGGGTGGTGCTGGAATCGGCGTCCGGGTTGAAGCTCACCGCCCACCGGCTCGCCGTGGTGTCGTTCTCGGCGTAGTCGGTGTTGAAGGCGACGACGTCGTTGCCGCCGTAGATCAGCATCGGCTGGGCGCCGGACACGCCGGTTCCGAGGGTGCGCAACACGCGCTCCACGGTGCCCACCGCATAGCGCTCGTTCTGCAGGGCGTCCATCCGCTGGCTGCCCTTGATGAACGCCTGGTTCTGGGAGCGGAAGACTCCGACCGCCGCCGCCATGATGAACGACAGGATCACGAGCGTCACGAGCACTTCGGGCAGCGTGAACCCGCCGGCCCGGCGAACCTTCGGCATGGCGGTCATGGGCGCGCCACGGTGGCCGTGAGGCTCACCGTGTCCTTGGGCATGGACGGGTGGGTGACGCGGACGGTGACGGTGGTGAAGTCACGCGCCGGTGCGCCGGTCTGATCGCGGACGATCGTCGTGCGGCGGCGCATCATGGGATATCCGGGGAAGCCGGTGGTATCGGCAGCAACGCCGACGCCGTACAGGGCGCCGAGCGTCGAGTAACGCGGATCGGCGCGGACCATCTCGAGCCGCTCGGCGGCGACGCTGGTCGCCACGAGGCGGGTCCCGGACGTCGATTCCGCATGCAGGAAGGTGCCCATGAAGCGCGCCAGGCCGACGACGACGATGGTCAGGATGACCAGCGCCACCATCGTCTCGACGAGCGTGAACCCGCGGCGGTCAGTCATCGTCAGTTCTCCCGAACCCAGGCGCCGGATTGATAGGTATATCGCGTGACCCGGCTGGTCGCGCGCGTGACGTCGATGGCCCGCGTGTCGGTCGCAATGCCGGCCGCAACCGCCTGCGTGGACGTGAGGTATAGCCCGCCGTATTCGGCCGAGCTGCCATCGCGGTGGAAGATCATGGCGGGCAGACCCGCCAGCGTCCGCGTGAATGACACCGTGCCGCCGCCCAGGCCGGGGAACGCCGCTGCCGTGCCGCGCGCAAAGGTGACACCCGATTCCAGCGTGATGCGGCGGACCCGCTCGCCCACGTCCATGACGCCGTTGTTGTTGGCATCCTCGAGAATGACGAGCTGCCGATTCGGCACATCCACGCCCACTCGCACATCCGACTGGAGACTGATTGCCAGTCGCTGCGCGTAGGTGATGGTGGACCCGACGTTGCGGGCTTCCGAGTTGACCTTGATCTTGGTGTAGTTGATGCGGCTGATGGCAAACGACGCCATCATCCCCAGCATCACGATCACGATCATCATCTCGATCAGCGTGAACCCGGCACGCCGCCGGCTCACGATGCGCGCGTCACTCATCCATCCTCCACATGTCGGGCGGGGAAGCTCGTACGGCACCCCGGGTTGGCAATTCCCGCGCCCACTTGAGGCAGATCCCTAAGTGGCGGAGGAGGGCCCGGTTACAGGGCTGTCAAGGAGTTGCACGCCGCGCCATCCCCCGCAACTTGCCGGTATTTGCAGGCCGGGAGTTGCACGCGCGGCTCCGGTTGCTGGGCACCGAACCCCCCGGTATCTTGCGGCAACTCTCGTTCCCCCAATCATTTCACCGACTCCGGACCGATGGCCGACACCACCCTGATGGACAAGCTCGTGTCGCTCTGCAAGCGCCGCGGCTTCATTTTTCAGTCGTCCGAGATCTACGGCGGCCTCGGCTCCGTCTGGGATTACGGCCCGCTCGGGGTCGAGCTCAAGCGCAATGTGAAGGAGCGGTGGTGGCGGGCCATGGTCCACGCGCGCGACGACATCGAAGGCCTCGATGCCGCGATCCTCATGCACCCGCGGGTCTGGGAAGCGTCCGGTCACGTGGCGGGATTCACCGACCCGCTGATCGACTGCCGGCAGTGCAAAAATCGCTTCCGCGCCGATGACCCGCGGATCAAGGGCACGCCCGGCCAGCCGGATGCCCAGTGCCCGGTCTGCGGCACCCGCGGCTCGCTCACCGAGCCGCGGATGTTCAACCTCATGTTCAAGACGTTCATGGGGCCGGTCGAGGAATCGGCCTCGGTGGTGTACCTCCGACCGGAGACGGCGCAGGGGATCTACGTCAACTACCTGAACGTGCTCCAGGCGTCGCGCCAGCGGGTCCCGTTCGGCATCGCCCAGATCGGGAAGGCGTTCCGCAACGAGATCACGCCGGGCAACTTCATCTTCCGCACCCGCGAGTTCGAGCAGATGGAGATGCAGTTCTTCGTCAAGCCGGGGACCGACACCGAGTGGTTCGAGCGGTGGCGCGACATCCGGATGCAGTGGCATCACGACCTCGGACTGGCGCCCGCCCGGCTGCGCTGGCACCAGCATGCAGGAAACGAGCTGGCCCATTACGCTCGCGCCGCCTACGACATCGAGTACGAATTTCCCTTCGGATGGAATGAGATCGAGGGGATCCACAACCGCGGCGATTTCGACCTGGGCCGCCACCAGGAGTTCTCCGGCAAGAAGCTGGAATATTTCGATCAGGCGGCCAACGAGCGGTATCTGCCCAACGTGATCGAGACCTCAGCCGGCGCTGACCGGGTGAGTCTTACCGTCCTGGCGGATGCGTATCGGGAGGAAACCGTCGAGGGCGAGACCCGTGTCGTGCTCGGTCTCCATCCGGCGCTGGCGCCGATCAAGGTGGCGGTGCTGCCGCTGGTGAAGAAGGACGGCATGCCGGAGCGGGCCACCGGGCTCTACAACGACCTGCGGCGGGAATTCACCTGCTTCTACGACGACAGCGGCGCGATCGGCCGACGCTATCGGCGGATGGATGAGGCGGGTACGCCGTTCTGTGTCACGGTGGACGGTGAGACGTTCACCGACGACGCGGTGACCGTCCGGCATCGCGACACGATGCGGCAGGATCGGGTGGCCACCGGGCAACTCGCCACGTACGTGCGGGAGCGGGTCGCCGTCTAGCGCGCCGGCAGCGTCGTCGGACCGGCGATGGCGATGCGGCGAACTGGCCGCGTCGCGTCATTGCATGCCCGGATGTGCCACTCGATTCACCATCGACGGAAATGCCGTGATGACTCCCAGTGCCGGCGCCTCCTGTTCCGGGGCATTCGGCAGGACCAGCACGCGGCCATCCGGGCTCATCGCGTGGTTCCAGGCAAAGGTCGACAGGAACGACCCCTGCACCAGCAACGTCGGCCGACCGGCATGGAATCCACCGGCGGTCGAGATCGGGATCCGGTAGTAGGCCGAGCCCTGGCGGTAAATGAGCGCATCGCCCTTCGGAGTCCACATTGGCTGCTGCCCGCGTTCGGCGACGGTCTGGATCGAGCCCGTTGCCGGCACCGCCGATACCTGCACCGAGCCATCCACGGCGCCCCAGGAGAGCCACTTTCCGTCCGGTGAAAAGCTCGCGGCGAATCCGCGTGCGGGAATCGATGTGCGGGTGGTGTCGCCCTTGAGCGAGCGAATGTAGAGATCGCCGGTGCGCCAGTCGGAGAACACGAAGGTTTTTCCATCGGGCGCCAGGCTCATGTAGGATGCGCCCCAGAGGTGAATGTCCTCCCACTTGCCGGTCGCGAGCGACTGGATGCGCGCGCCGTAGTTGAGAAACAGCACCGGATCGAAGATCCCGATCAGAATCTCGTTGCCCGGAGGCACCCATGTGGCCGGATACGCCCGATAGTTGCCCTCGACGACGATCTGCTGCCGGACGCCGGTGAGGAGATTGATCAGCAGCACCTGCCAGCCACCGATCGGGTTCCGCTCCTGGACGGCGAGCCGGGTGCCGTCCGGCGAAATGCGCGGCTGGGTGTACGGCCCCCGCGGAATGGGGAGTGTGTCCATCCTGCCGTCCGGCGCCACCATCGCGATGTTGACATACAACTGATTCCCGCCCGGGATGTAGGCCAGGGTGCCATCGCCCGAGACCGCGAATTCTCCATAGCCGAACCCCGCCTCCATCCGGACGCCGCTGATCACCGGCACGGTTTCGCCCAGTACCTTCCTGTTGGTGACGTCGAACGGTATGGCGTAGAGGACGCCGTCGCCTGCGCCGTATACCAGATGCCCGGAGGCCAGCCAGCGGGGACTGGCCGCGAACAGCAGATCCGCCTGGCGGACGGAGTCGGGCGCCACCACACCGCGGCGGGTGATGGCGAGCTCGGTGCCGTCGGCGAGCGAAAGCATCGCGAGTTGGCCCGACCCCAGCGCCCCGACCGCCCACGCACCGCCCGGCAACACGTCCGGCGTACCGAACTGGGTGCGGAGATGCAGCGTGGAATCGCCAGTCGCTCCCGACGAGGAAATTCGGCGCAGGTCGAAACCCTCGCGCTCCAGGACGAAGATGCGATCGCCCGACCAGGTGGCGCCGGTGATGCGGTCCACCTGGGCCAGGGTGACGGGACTGCCACCTCCCACCCCGATTTTTCGCAGCAGGTTCCCCTGAAAAAAGGCGATCCACGCGCCATCAGGCGAAAAGAATGGATGGTACGCACCTTCGGTACCCGGAAGGATGACGGCGGAATCGGCATCGAGCGGCCGGACGGCGAGTTCGGTACCGTCGCCGCGGCGGGCGATATATGCGAGACGGTCTCCCGCAGGCGACAGGGCGATGGCCGTCTGCCATCCCGAGGCTCCGCTCTGGCCCGCGAGCGCGACCGGCGCGCCGGCGGGCAGCACGATGTTCCAGTGCCGGGTCGGAGTGGCGTCAGCGGGCACGTGGCGCGCCCGCATCGCGCTGGCAATCAGGCCGATGGCGACCCCGGCGAGCAGCCCGGCCGCCACGCCGCCCACGAGACCAAAGGGCCGTCGAGCGGCCGCCTTCCGGGGACGAGCTGTCACCGCCGGGCCGCCGGCTAGCGCGCCGGCGAAGTCGGCCGCTGTCGCGAACCGGTCGGCCGGCAGCCGCTCGATCGCGCGATGGATCGCCGCCGCCGTGTCGGCGGGAACGGCACGGCGCCGCTCGACGAGCGGGCGCGCGTCGCTGGTGAGCACCGCCGCGACTACGGCTTGCGCGTTGAGCCCGGTGAACGGCGGCTGGCCGGCCAGCATCTCATAGGCGACGCATCCGAGCGCGAAGATGTCGCTCCGGGCGTCGAGCTGCCGCTCCCCGGCCGCCTGCTCCGGGCTCATGTAACTCGGCGTCCCGATCGACAGACCGGTCTCGGTCATCCGGCTGCCGCCGGCCGCGGTCACCGCGAGGGCGATGCCGAAGTCGGCCAGCATCGGCTGCCCGTCATGGAGCAGGATATTTTCCGGCTTGATGTCGCGGTGGAGGACTCCGTGCCGGTGGGCGTAGTCGAGCGCGCCCGCCACCGCACCCATCGTTGCGATCGTTTCGCCCACGGGAAGCTGGCCCTCACGCGTGAGGCGCTCCCGGAGGGATTCGCCCTGGACGAGCGGCATGACGTAATAGAGCAGACCGTCGGTCGCGCCGGAGTCGTAGAGCGGGAGGATGTGCGGGTGCTGCAGCCGGGAGGTGACCTGAATCTCACGCAGGAAACGATCAGTGCCCAATGCGGCCGAGAGTTCCGGCCGGAGCAGCTTGACCGCGACCTGGCGGTCGTGTTTCAGATCGGTGGCGAGGTAGACCAGCGCCATGCCGCCCTGTCCGAGCTCGCGCTCGAGGCGGTACCTTTCGGACAGCCCGGTCTGGAGCCGCTCGAAGAGATCGCTCACGACCCTCCTTCCACGGGGTTTCACCATTGACCGGCGCCGGTCGATCTTCTAATTCGGTGCGCGGATCCTGCAACATAGCCCCGCACGCGCAATGTGGGGATCTACCCGACCAACGGCGGTGGATCGCGACCAGCCGCAGTGACCGGTGCACTTCGTGTTCCGCCGCAGCGAGCATGCTTGCGAGTCCGACGTCTGCCCGCTGGAAGGCCCGGCGGGCCCCGCCTATATTCTGGCATCCGTGCCGCAGTTCCGCTCCAACGAGGAACGGGGACCTGAATGGTCTTTGAAACGACAACGACGCTCTCTGGCGATGAGGTGATCGCCCGCGCCAAGCGATTCTTTGCCGAGCGGGTGCCGCAGTACGCGGCCTTCCCCGAGAAGGAAGGTCCCGCCTATCTGGTGCTGCGCGGACAGGGCGGGGAGGAGATCGCCCTTGCGGTGCTTCCGGCGGAGCATGGGGTGCGGATCCGGGCCTCCACCCTGCTGTTTGACCAGCAGGTGGACCGGTTCCTCAGCACGCTGCCGGTCGGAGCCGCCGTATGAGCGCCCCCTCGATGCCGGTTCGCGTCATGGTGCACGATGCCTGGGATGAGGTGCGGTTCGACGTGGCCCCCTCCACCACCGTGGCCGAGATCAAGTGGCAGGCGCTGGCGGTCACCCGCGTTGCCGGGGATCCGTCCGCCTTTATGGTCAAGTATCGCGGCGCGGAGATGCTGGACGAGACCCGCACGCTGGCTGCGGCCGGCGTCGTGCCCAACGCGCCGCTGATCGTGCTGGCGCGGCAGCGGCGGCCGGTGCGGTAGGACCGACGATGGGGTCGGCATCCGCGATCGCCAACCGGACCCTCACGGTCGTCGCCGCGGGCTTTCTCGCGTTTGACGGTGCCTGCCTGCTCCTCGGCGGGATCTATCTCCATCGGCCGCTGCTCGATGTGTTCGGCAGCTGTCTGATTCTGTCCAGCGGACTGGTGTTCGTCTACTGGCGGCGGCATCGGCGCGAGTCGGCCGCGATTGCGGCCGAGCGGCAGGCACTGCGCGATCAGGCCCGGGCACTGCGCGACCTGATCCAGCGCAACTGATTTCCCGGCGCGCGTCCCCCGTGCCGGTCGCGGTCTTTACCCACCCCGAATGTCTGGCCCACGATCCCGGCCCCGGCCACGTCGAGACGCCGGCCCGCCTCCACGCCGTGCTCGCACGTTTGGCTGACGAGCCCTCCGCCGCCATTACGACGGCCGCCCGGGCCGAGCGTGAGCCGCTGCTGGCGGTGCACCCGGCGGGACACCTCCTCACGCTCGAGGCGCTGAGTCACCACGGCGGCGGTGCCGTCGACGCCGACACCGTGCTCAACCGCTCGAGCTGGGACGCCGCGCTCGGCGCCGCCGGTGCGGTGATTGCCGGCGTCGAGCACGCCCACGCGGGACAAGGCCACGCCTTTGCTGCGGTGCGCCCGCCGGGCCACCACGCCCTCGCCGAGCAGGCGATGGGTTTCTGCCTCATGAATAATGTGGTGATTGGGGCGCGTCACGCGCAGCGGCTGGGCCGCGGGCGAGTGCTCATCGTGGATTGGGACGTGCACCACGGCAACGGAACCCAGGCGCTGGTCGAGGCCGATCCCGAGATCCGCTTCGTCTCGCTGCATCAATGGCCCTGGTGGCCCGGCACCGGCGCCGCATCCGAGCGGGGTGTCGGCAACATCTTCAACGTGCCGCGCCCGCCGGGGCTGCCATCCACCCGCTACGTGGCCGATCTGTGGGACGCCATCGTTGCCGCGACCGACGACTGGACGCCGGAGATGGTGCTCATCTCCGCCGGGTTTGACGCCATGCAGGGCGATCCGCTGGGCGGCTTCACCCTCGAGCCGGCGGATTATGCCGACCTCACGCGGCGGCTCCGCGAGCGCTGGCCCGCCGCGCCGCTCGTGGGGGTCATGGAAGGCGGCTACATTCCAGCCCGTCTGGCCGACGGCGTCGCGGCCCATGTCCGCGTGCTCGCCTGAGACCGCCCAACCGTCGAGGAGCCCGTGCCACCACTCCGCCTCCATACCGAGATCCTGTCGCTGGCTACCCGCCATCCCTTCATCATTGCGCGCGGCGGCACCAGCCAGTATCGCACCGTCATGGTGACGGTGCGGGACGCCGACGGGCTCGAAGGATGGGGTGAGGCCGCGCCGTCGAAGTTCTATGGTGAGACCGCGGACACGGTGGTCGCGGCCCTCAACGTCTACGGCCAGGCGATGCCGGAGAGCCCGTTCGAGATCGAGGACGCCGAGCGGGTCTGGCAGACGCTGATGCGGGGCAACCCGTCGGCGCGCGCGGCGCTCTCCGCCGCGCTGCACGATCTCGCGGGCAAGCGGCTGGGCGTGCCGCTCTACCGGATGTGGGGGCTGGACCCGGCCCGCGCGCCGCGCTCGACGTTTACCATCGGGCTCGACACGCCGGACCGTATCCGCGCCAAGGTGCAGGAGGCGGCCGAGTACCCCATCCTCAAGGTCAAGCTGGGCACCGATCACGACGCTGAGATTCTGGCCACGATCCGCGGCGTGACTGATCGGGAGCTCCGGGTAGACGCCAACTGCGGCTGGACGGTCAAGCAGACGATCGGCATGCTCCCGGTGCTCGCCGAGTTTGGTGTCACGGTGCTGGAGCAACCGGTGGTCCCGCAGGACCTCGATGGCCTCGCCGAAATCCGCCGCCGCGCCTCGATCCCGCTCATCGCCGATGAGAGCTGCCTCGTTGCCACCGACATTCCGGCGCTGGCGGGCCGGGTGGACGGTATCAACATCAAGCTGGCCAAGTGCGGCAGTCTGCGGGAGGCGCTCCGGATGATCGCCGTCGCCCGGGCCCACCACATGACGGTGATGGTGGGCTGCATGATCGAGAGCTCGCTCGCCATCACCGCCGCGGCGCACTTCACGCCGCTGGTGGACATCGTGGATCTGGATGGCGCGGCACTGCTGGCCGAAGACCCGTTCGTCGGCGCCACGATCAGCGGCGGCCAGGTACGGCTTCCCACCGGCCCGGGGCTCGGCGTCACCCGGCGATGACCGACCGGTTCGTCCAGGTCGCACTGCCGCTTCCGCTCGCCAGCTCCTACACCTATCGCGTTCCCGAGACGCTCGCCGGCCGGACCGGCGCCGGCGCGCGCGTTGTCGTGCCGGTGCGCCGGCGCGAGCTGGTGGGCATCGTCGTGCAGGCCGACGCCGCCGCGCCCGCGATGGCCGCGCGCGAGGTGCTGGCCGCACCGGACGACGAGCCGGCGGTTCCGGCGGCGCTGCTCGCAACCGCCGAGTGGATCGCCGGCTATTATGGCGCTCCGCTCGGCCTGACGCTCCGCTGCATGCTGCCGGCCGGCATGTGGGGCGAGTCGAGCGTCGTGATGCGGCTGGTGGACCCGTCCCGGAGCGCGCCCGGCCTGGCCGACGAGCTGGTGCGCTGGCTGGAGGCGCGCCAGGGGGAAGCGGCGGTTACCACCGCGGCGCGGGCGCTGGGCCGGCCGCTCTGGGACGTGGTGAGCCGCCTGGTCGGGGCCGGCGCCATCGCGCTCCGGGTCGAACCGCCGGATACGGCGGCGGCTGCGCTCACCGAGCGCATCGTGGTGCTGCGGGACGAGCGCCCCACCCTCCTGGAGCGGGAGCCGCTCTTTGCCCGCCGCCCGCGGCAGCGCGCGCTCTACGAGACGCTGGAGGCGCTGGGCGGCCGCGCCACCACCCGCCACCTAGCCGACCAGCTTCATTTTGACGACGCGCTGATCCGGAAGCTCGTCGCCGGCGGCCTGGCCCGCATCGAGCAGATCGAGCGGCTGCGCGATCCGTTCGCGGCCTTTGCCGCCGTCCCGCCACCGACCGACCTCACCCCCGACCAGTCCGCCGCGCTCGCGGCCATCGGCACGCTGGGCCCCGGCGAGGGCGCGCTCCTCTTTGGCGTCACCGGCAGCGGCAAGACGCTGGTCTATCTCGAGGCGGTGCGGCTGGTGCTGGCCCGGGGCGGCGGCGCGATCGTGCTGGTGCCGGAGATCGGGCTCACGCCGCAGACGGTGAGTCGCTTTCGCGGCGCCTTTGGCGACCAGGTCGCGGTGCTTCACAGCGCGCTGTCCGACGGCGAGCGCGCCGACGCCTGGCGTCTGCTCCGCCGCGGCGAGCGCCGCGTGGCCGTCGGCGCCCGCTCCGCCATCTTTGCGCCGGTGGCCAACCTCGGCATGATCGTGGTGGACGAGGAACACGAGGCGAGCTACAAGAACGGCGAGGCGCCGCGCTACAACACGCGGGACGTCGCGGCCGTGCGGGCGCGCCTCGAGGGCGCGCGGCTCATCCTCGGCAGCGCCACGCCATCACTGGAAACGATGGTGAAAGCCGGGGCCGGGCTCCTCCGCATCGCACTGCCGCAGCGGATCGGCGCCCGGCCGCTGCCGCCGGTGGAGCTCATCGATCTCCGGACCGCGCCCCGCGTCGCCGGCGTCGGGCCGCTCGCATGGTCAGTGGCGCTGGATGAGGCGGTGACCCGGACGCTGGCGCGCGGCGAGCAGTCGCTGCTGCTGCTGAACCGGCGCGGGTTTGCCGCCTTTCTTCAGTGTCCCGACTGCGGCGAAGTCTGGCAGTGCCGCAATTGCAGCATCTCGCTCACCGTGCACCAGTCGCCGCCCGGATTGCGTTGCCACTACTGCGGACACGAGGAGCCGATGCCGGACAAGTGCCGCGCATGCGGGCATCCGGTGCATGCCATGCGCGGCGTCGGCACCCAGCAGCTCGAACGGATCGTGGCGGAGCGCTACCCGACCGCGCGGATCGCGCGGATGGACCTCGACACCACCAGCAGCAAGTGGTCGCATCAGCGGATCCTCGGTGCGGTGGAGCGCGGCGAGCTGGATATCCTCATCGGCACGCAGATGATCGCCAAGGGTCTCGACTTTCCCAACGTGACGCTGGTGGGCGTCGTCGAGGCGGATACCGGACTGCATCTGCCTGACTTCCGCGCCGCCGAACGTACGTTCCAGCTCCTGGCGCAGGTGGCCGGCCGGGCGGGTCGCGGTCCCAAGGGTGGCCGCGTGCTCATCCAGACCCGCAATCCCGGCCATCATGCGCTGGTCTGGTCGGCGCGGCACGACACCGAGGGGTTTCTGCGCCAGGAGCTGGAGTTCCGGCGCGATCCGCCGTATCCGCCGACACTGTCGCTGGCGAACCTCATCGTGTCCGGGCCGGTGGAGATCACCGTGGGCCGGGCGGCGGCGAAGCTGGCTGACTGGTGCCACGCCCTGGTCACGCGCCACGCCCTCCGCGTGACGGTGCTGGGGCCCGCCCCCTGTCCGCTGGCGCGGATCAAGGATCGCTGGCGCTGGCACGTGCTGCTCAAGGGGGATTCCACCGAGCTGGGCCGCATCGTCCGCTACGCTGCCCGCAAGCTGGAACGGCGGGGTGACGTGCGGATCGTCATCGATCGCGATCCGGCGTCCGTGCTCTAGACGATTCCGATCGGCCCCGCGCCTACCATCCCACGCCCGCCGCCTGCTACCTTACACCCCTCTATGGCCGACAATCTGCGGTACACCGAGCCCGACTTCAGCCGGTCGCCGTTCGCCGGCGCGCCCGAGGCACGCTTCGAACCGCTGCCGGCCGACGGCGTCCTTCCGGAAGGGTTCTTTTCCACGTCCAACCTGCCGACCTACGTCCACGTGGACGGGCGCTGGCTGGCTCCCTCCCGCCCGCGGATGGACGGCGTCATCGTCCGCCGGGCCGGCACCCTGGAAACGATCGAGCCACGCCGCCTCCACAAGGGCGACCTGATCGCCATGGGGGAGGCCGAGAACGGCAGCACCGGGATCGTGGTCCACACCGAGGGGTTTCTGGGTGGTGCGCGTGGGGCCAACGAGTTCCGCTTCATGGGCACCGAGGTCAGCCGCGAGCGGCCCGTCAATTACGAGGAGCTGGCCGCGCGGGTGGATGACGAGCGGCGGCGGGGTGGGTATCTTGTCTGGGTCGTGGGGCCGGCACTGGTGCATTCCCGTGCCCGCGGCGATTTCGAATGGTTCATCCGCAACGGCTATGTGCAGGCGGTGCTCGCCGGCAATGCCGTCGCGGTCCACGATATCGAGGCGGCTATCTTCGGCACCACGCTCGGCATGAGCAACACCGGTCAGCCCACCGAAGGCGGTCACGGGCTGCACATGCGCGCGATCAATCGCGTCCGCGCCGCCGGCTCGATCGAGGCGGGCGTCGCCTCCGGGCTCATCCCCAGCGGGATCATGCACGCACTGGTCACCGGCGGCGTCCCCTGGGTGCTGGCCGGATCGATCCGCGATGACGGGCCGCTCCCCGGCGTCATCAGCGACACGCTGGCCGCGCAGGACGCCATGCGCGAGCACACGGTGCGCGCCACCGGTGCGCTGTTCATTGCCACCGCGCTGCACGCGATCGCGGTCGGCAACATGCTGCCCGCATTCCATACCAGGAACGGCCCGCCCGAGCCGCTGATGACGATCTGCGTCGATCAGACCGAGTTCGTGGTCAACAAGCTCAAGGACCGCGGGACCCACCAGGCGTACGGCGTGGTCACCAACGCGCAGGACTTCATGCACGTCCTCCGGTTCTACATCGAGCAGCGCCGCGGGGCCCGCTCGTGAGCGAGGATCCGGGCGTGGGTGCGGGGTGGAACCGGCTGGCGGAGGTGGTCGGAGCGGAGCTGCCGGTGGAGGAGCTGGATGCGCTGTGGGTCTTCCCCGTGCTGCGCCAGCAGCAGCGGGAGTGGGGCACCGCGGTGCTCTCGCGCGTCAGCGGAAACCGGCGCCGGATCTACACCGCACGCTATTCACTGATGGTCAAGGGCAAGGAGCGGGGAAGGTTCGAATCCACGCTGGAGGAAGTCGGCACCGGCCCCGTGGATGCACTCACCGGGCTGCTGCAGGAAGTGCACAAGCGCACCGAGGATGATGTGCCGCCCACGCCCGTCCCGCTCGAGACCTGGTTCCCACCGGTGGACGACGGTGCCGCCGGCGACTGACGCGTCGCCCGGTTGGTTTCTCGCGCGGTTCCGCGAGTTCCTGCGCGACCGCCGCCTGCCGGTCACCCGCCAGCGCGACCTCATCGCCGAGTTGCTTGCCGGCGGCGGTGGCCATCTCTCGGCCGAGATGATTGAGCGCGAGCTGCGGGAGCAGGGCCACCGCGTCGGCACCGCCACGGTCTACCGCACGCTGCAGCTGCTGGTCGAGGCGGGGCTCGCGCGGCAGCATCAGTTTGGCGACGGGTTCCGCCGCTTCGAGGCGGTCATCGGCGATGCCGGGCACGAGCACCTGATCTGCGAGCGCTGCGGCCGGGTGGTGGAGTTCGACAACGAGCGACTGGAGCGCATGCTGCCCGTGATCGCCGACGAGCACGGCTTTGCCCACGCCCATCATCGGGTCGAGGTCTTCGGTGTCTGCCGGGATTGCCGCCGGCGCGACGTGGCACTCCGATGAGGCGGACGGCATGAGGCGGGCCCCATGAGGCGGGCGGCATGAGCGAGCCGGTCACGTTCGGCGTGTTCGTCGCCTTTACGGCGGGGTTGCTGAGCTTCCTCTCTCCCTGCGTGCTGCCGCTGGTGCCCTCCTACATCGGCTTCCTGACCGGCATGACGGTGGCCGACGTGGCCCGCCGGCGCCGCATCGCGGTGCTGCACGCGCTCTGCTTCGTCGGGGGGTTCACGCTGGTCTTCCTCGCGCTCGGGGCCGGCGCGTCCGCGCTGGGCAGCGCGCTCGCGTACTACAAGCCGATCATCGCACGAGTGGGCGGCGTGCTCATCATCCTCTTTGGCCTGTGGACACTGGGTGTCGTCAAGCTCGATTTTCTCCAGCGCGAGCAGCGGGTGCAGCTCGACCGCAAGCCGGTGGGGTTTCTGGGCTCGGGTCTGGTGGGCATGGCGTTCGCCGCCGGGTGGGTGCCGTGCATCGGGCCGATCCTCGGCGCCATCCTGGGGCTCGCCGCCACGCAGGCCAGCTTCTGGCACGGCATGGCGCTGCTCGCCGCGTACTCCGCCGGTCTCGCGGTGCCGTTTCTCCTCGCCGCGCTGGCGCTCGAGACCTTCCTCGAGTGGTTCCAGCGCTTCCGCCGCCACCTGGGCACCGTGAAGGCGGTGAGCGGCGTCCTGCTCATCGTCGTCGGCATCCTCATGGCCAGCGGCGAATTCACCCGGCTGGCCGGATGGCTCCAGGGACTGACACCCGGCTTTCTCTTCGATCGCCTCTAGCGCTCCACCGGCTCCGTTTCCAGCTCCTCTTCCAACTGCTGCCGCCGCAGGAGCTCCCAGTACCGTCCCGCCGCCTGGACCAGCTCCGTGTGGGTGCCGCGCTCCACCACGCGCCCCCCGTCGAGGACGAGGATCAGGTCCGCGTCCCGCACCGCCGCCAGCCGATGGGAGATGGTGACGCTTGTGCGCCCCTCCAGCGCGCTGCGCAGGGCACCGAGGATCCGGGCCTCCGTATGGGCGTCCACCGCGCTCAGCGCATCATCCAGCACGAAGAGCGGCGGATCCTGGGCCAGCGCGCGCGCGATCGCGGCGCGCTGCTTCTGGCCGCCGGAGAGGTTGATGCCGCGCTCCCCCAGGATGGTGTCGTAGCCGTCGGGGAGCGAGGCGATCGCCTCGGCGAGCTGGGACGTGGCCGCGGCGCGCTCCAGCCGGCCGTCGTCCGGCGCGCCCAGCAGCACGTTCTCCCGCAGGGTCTCGCCAAAGAGAAACGTCTCCTGCGGCACAAATCCCACCGCATGGCGCAGCGCCGCCAGCGAAAGCGTCCGGATGTCCACGCCGTCCAGGAGGATCCGGCCGCGCTCGGGGTCGTAGGCGCGGACGATGAGATCGGCCAGTGTCGTCTTGCCGGCGCCGGTGGCGCCGACGATGGCGAGCGAGCGTCCGGCCGGCAACTCGAACGACACGTCCTCGAGCACCCAACCGCGCTCATGCGCGTTGGGATAGCGGAACCAGACGTGCTCGAATGCCAGCGCGCGGGCACCCGCCGCCGGCGGCAGTGGCACCGGGTGCTCGGGATCGGCGATGGCCGGCCGCTCCCGGAACAGCTGGTTGATGCGGCCCATCGACGCGGCACCCCGCTGCACCAGGTTCACCACCCAGCCCAGCGCGATCATCGGCCACACCAGCATCACCAGGTAGATTCCGAACGCGACGAATTCCCCGACCGTGATCCGGCCGGCCAGTACCAGCCGCCCGCCGATGGCCAGCACCGCCACCGCCCCGAGCCCGCCCAGCAGCGCCAGCAGCGGATGGAACAGCCCCTGGACCCGGGCGAGGGCCAGGTTCTTGTCGGCGTAGTCCCGGTTCAGCGCCTCGAAATGCGCCTCCTCTGCCCGCTCCTGGCGGTAGGCCCGCACGATGCGGACGCCGGAAAGATTTTCGTGCGCGTGACTCGTCAGCGTGCTGAACTGCGCCTGGATCGCCTCCGAGCGGCGGTGGATCACCCGGCCCACGATCGTCATGACCACCGGAAGCGAGATGAGTGGGAGCAGCGCAATGCCGGTCAGACGGGGACTGATGGCCAGCATGAGCGGTATCGCGAGCGCGGCCCGTATCATGGTGTCCGCCAAGTACATGAGGGCCGGACCCGCCACCATCCGCACCGCCTGGAGGTCGTTGGTTGTGCGCGCCATCACATCGCCGGTTGGGTACCGGTCATAGAATTCGGCGGACATCCGTTGTATATCCTGATACAGGGCGTTGCGTACATCGTATTCGACCCGGCGGCTGGCGCTGTTCAGCAGTTGGCGCATGCCGTACCGGGCCACGCCGCCCGCCAGCGCCACGCCGACCAGCAGGAGTACCGTCGTCCGCACGTCGGCAAACGGGGCTCCGCGCCCGAGGGCGTCGATGCCGTGCTGCACAAAGCGGGGGACCGCAGTATTGAAGACGTTGGAGACGAATACGAGCAGCATGCCGGCCAGGAGGGATCGCCGGTGGGCTCGCGTGTAGGGAAGCAGGGTTTTGAGCTCTCGCATGATGCATCAAATGTCATGCGACCGTGAAGGCCGAGCAAGTCAAATCACTCAGGAGGAGTAACGATGTCGAGAACCATGCTGGCAGCGCTCGCCGTGGCGGCGCTTGCGGCGTGCGCCCGTGGCGAACGCAGTGACACCGCGGCGGCGGACAGCCTCAACCGCGATCTGCAGCTGGCGCCGGTCGACACCACGGCTCCGCTGAACGACCAGCCGGCGGCGACCACCAATCCGCCCGCGACGGCCACGACCACGCCGCGCACCACGACGCCGCGTACCACCACCCCACGCACGTCGCCCCCGCCGGCGCCCGCGCCCGCGGCCACCTCCCGGACGCTCGCGGCCGGGACCGACATCCGGGCCACCACCAACGCCCAGATCTCGTCGGCCACCAACAAGGTCGGTGAGCTCGTCACCGCCTCGGTCACGTCCGACGTCACCGACGCGTCCGGCCACGTCGTGATTCCGGCCGGCTCAACTATCAACCTGCGGATCACGGCCATTAACGCATCGGAGAACAAGAGCGACTCGACCGGCACGCTCGCGCTCGCGGTCGAGAGTCTCGAGATGGGCGGAACCACCTATCCGCTCGATGCCGATATCCACGTGACCGGCAAGCTGGTGGGCCGCTCCACCAACGTCAATGACGTCGCCAAGGTCGGTGCCGGCGCTGCGGCGGGGGCCATCGTCGGCCGCGTCCTCGGCGGCAAGAAGGGCACCGTCATCGGTGGTGTGCTCGGCGGTGCGGTGGGCGCCCAGCGTGCCGTGGAGACCAAGGACCGCGATGTGGTGGTCGCATCGGGCAGCCCCGTCACCATCGAGCTGCGCAACAAGGTCACCGTCAGCCACTGACCCGGGCGCTACGGAAATACGACGGGCCCCGCGATCGTTGCGGGGCCCGTCGCGTGTCCGGGATCGGCGGGCGGCGTTCAGTCCGGCCCGGGCGCGCCGTCCGTGGCAATCAGCGTGAAGCGGCGCACCGCGTCCGGCGCGAGCTCCCGCGCCAGCGAGACACCGATTGAGCCGGAATCCAGGTCATACGCGGCCAGCAGCCGCCGGCCGTCGAGGTCCACGCCGAGATGCACGCCAAGCTGCTGGGCCGGCTGGCCCTCCACCAGCCGGGCCAGCATGTCGAGGTTGTCGCCCGTGATCGGCAGGAGGTAGGAGGACCGGGAGCTGCGCGAGAGGCTGCGGCCGGTCCGCTCCGCGAGGAACAGCTCGACCGCCTCGTCGCCCGGAAAATCGACCCACAGCTCCGAGCCGTACGGCATCGCCTCGTCGATGGCACGGACCAGTGCGGCGGCCGACACGACGTCCTCCACCTCGATCGTGCCGTGGCTGCCCGCGGGCTGAATCAGTTCCCGCAGGCGGCGCGCCCTCCGACCCAGCACCCGCCACAGCTTCATCGACCGATCTCCAATCAGTAGCCCGCGCCGCCCCCGCCAGATCGTGGATCGCTGACGCCTTCCCAGCCGCCGCCTCGGCGGATGATCGCTTCGATGTCGCCGCCGCGCCCGCCTTCCTCCACCCGGTGCCCCATGGCACGCAGTTCGTCCAGCGTGGCGGGCAGGAATCCCTGGCGCTCCAGCGACATGTGATCGGGCAGCGCCTGATGGTGCATGCGCGGCGCCGCCACCGCATCGGCCAGCGACATGTGATGGTCGATGACGTTGGAAATCACGTGGTACACCATCGTGATGATCCGCGGCCCGCCCGGCGTGCCCACCACCATGAAGAGCTTCCCGGCCGGGTCCAGCACCACGCTCGGCGTCATGGCCGAGAGCATCAGCTTGCCGGGCTGCACCGCATTGGCTTCACCCTGCACCAGGCCGAACATGTTGGGCTTGCCGGGTGCGGTGGCAAAGTCGTCCATCTCGTCGTTCAGCAGGAAGCCGGCGCCCGCCACCGTCACCGCGCTGCCGTAGCTGTTGTTGAGCGTCGTCGTGCAGCTCACCGCGTTGCCGTCCGCGTCCACCACCGAGTAGTGGGTGGTGTTCGTGCCGCCGTGCATCGTCGGGTCGAACGGCGCGGTGCGGGACGCGTGGTCGCCGATCTGGGACCGGAGCTGCGCCGCATACTCCTTCGAGAGCAGGCGATCGAGGTCCATGTGCACGAACGCCGGATCACCCAGCTGCGTGTTGCGGTCGGTGAAGGCGCGGCGCATCGCCTCCGCCTCGCGGTGCAGGAGCGCCGCCGATCCGAACGGCGGCAGCGGCTTGTACCCCTCCATGATGTTCAGGATCTCGGCCATGGTGACGCCGCCCGAGGAGGCCGGCGGCATCGAAAAGATCGTGTAGCCGCGATACGAGATCCGGATGGGGTCGCGCCAGATCGGCTGGTAGGCGGCCAGGTCTTCCTTGCTGATGATCCCGCCGCCGCGCTTCATTTCGGCCACGATCAGGTCGGCCACCGGTCCGGTGTAGAAGCCGTCGCGGCCGTGATCGCGGATCGCCTCCAGCGTCCGGCCCAGGTCACGCTGCACCAGCCGGCTCCCGATGGCCGGTGCCTTGCCGCCCGGCAGAAACGACCCGGCCGAGGCGGGGAAGCGGGCCAGCCGGTCGCTGTCGCTCGCGATCGACCGGGAGCGCGACGTGTCCACGATGAAGCCGTCGTTGGCCAGCGCGATCGCGGGCCCGATGACCTGGGCCAGCGGCAGCTTGCCGAAGCGGCGCTGGGCCTCGATCATGCCGGCCGGTGAGCCCGGCACCCCGGCCGCCAGATGGCCGGTGATGCTCCGCTCCGTCGGGTTGCCGCCCGCGTCCATGAACATGCCGCGGGTCGCATGGCCCGGGGCCACCTCGCGGTAGTCGATCGTCTGGGTGGTGCCGTCCTTCATGCGGATCACCATGAATCCGCCGCCGCCAATGTTGCCGGCCGAGGGGTGCACCACCGCCAGCGCAAAGCCCACTGCCACCGCGGCGTCCACCGCGTTGCCGCCGGCGCGGAGGACGTCCCGCCCCACGGCGCTCGCGATCGGGCTGCTCGAGACCACCATCGCGCTCGAGCCCTCGGTGACGCGCGACTTGCCGGTGTAGGGCCACGTGGGCGCGATGCTCGCGGCGCCGGACGCGGGGGTGGCTGGTGTGGTGGTGCCGGGGCTCTGGCTGGAACAGCCGGCAACACCCAGCAGGACGAGCAGGAGGCCGATCGGGCTGACGCGCACGCGCACCTCGGATGATCAATGGGAGCGGAGACTGGCCGGGCGGTTGCCCCCGGCCTCGGACGCCTCCTAATTTAGCCCGTCCGCAGCCGCTGTATACCTCCTCCTTCCCACGAGCCATGGCCGACGACTTCGACGATGCCCGGCTCACCGAGCGGCGCAACCCCGGATCGCAGTCGATCGACACCGCCACGCCGCTCGAGCTGGTGGAGCTGATCAACGCCGAGGACGCCGGTGTGCCCGCCGCGGTGGCGCGGGCGCGGGCGGAAATCGCCCGCACGATCGAGCTGGTGGAAGCCGCGTTCCGCGCCGGCGGCCGGCTGATCTACGTCGGTGCCGGCACCAGCGGGCGGCTCGGGGTCCTCGATGCGACTGAGTGCCCGCCCACCTATGGCAGTTCGCCCGAGATGGTCACCGGCGTTATCGCCGGCGGCCTGCCCGCGCTGGTCCGGTCGGTCGAGGGCGCGGAAGACGACGCCAATGCCGGAATCGACGCGATGGACGAGCGGCGGGTGGGTGAGCGCGACGTCGTGATCGGTATTGCGGCGAGCGGGACCACGCCGTTTGTCCGCGCCGCCCTCTCCCGGGCGCAGACGCTGGGTGCCCGCACGGTGTTCCTCTCGTGCACCGAGCCGCCCGCGCTGCTGCTGGAGACGTGTGACGTGTGCATTACGGTGCTGGTCGGGCCCGAGGTGGTTACGGGGTCGACCCGGATGAAGGCCGGCACCGCCACCAAGCTGGTGCTCAACACCATCACCACCGGGGCCATGATCCGCCTGGGGAAGGTGTACGGCAATCTCATGGTGGACTTGCGCGCCTGGAACGCCAAGCTGGTGGACCGGAGCCGCCGCATCGTGATGGAAACGACCGGTTCAACCGCCGCCGCCGCCGATGACGTGCTCACCGCCGCTGGCGGCAGCGTCAAGATCGCCATCGTGATGGCCCGCCTCCGCACCGATCGCGCGGCCGCCGAGCGCCTGCTGGCCGAGCACGAGGGCCGCCTCCGGCCCGTCGTCGGCGATCCCCCACCGATGAGGACGCCGTGACGGAACGCCCCACGCTGGCGGTCGGGCTCATGTCCGGCACGTCGCTCGACGGCATGGACGCGGCACTGGTCCGCTTCGCCGGCCCCACCCGCGCCACGCTCGTCGCCTTTGCCACCCGCGGCTATGCCGCGGATGAGCGCGCCCGGATCCGGGCCGTGATCGATGGCGCCGACGCCCGCGCCGCGGCGCTGCTCCACGCCGATCTGGCGCTCTGGGCCGGCGATGCGGTGCAGGCAGTGCTCGATGCCGGACATGTGAAGGCGTTGGAGCTGGCCGTGATCGGCTTTCACGGGCAGACGGTCTGGCATGAGCCGCCCGCGGTGAGCTGGCAGATCGGCGAGCCCGCCGTCCTCGCCGAACAGTTCGGCGTCCCCGTGGTCAGCGACTTCCGGTCCCGCGACGTCGCCGCCGGCGGCCAGGGTGCGCCGCTGGTGCCCATGGCCGATGTGCTGCTCTTTGGCGGCGACGCGCCGCGCATCCTGCTCAATGTCGGCGGGATGGCCAACTTCACCTTCGTTTCCCACCGCGCGTGCGAGGAAGACGTCATCGCCCTCGATACCGGCCCGGGGATGGCGGTGATCGACATGGTCGCCCGGCTGGTGAACCCCGCGGTTACCTGTGATCTGGATGGCAGCGTCTCCCGGGGCGGTGCGCCGGACGAAGCCGTCCTCGCCGAGCTGCTGGCCGACGAATACTTCTCGGCGCCACCGCCCAAGAGCACCGGACGCGAGAGGTTCGGTGATGCCTATGCCCGCTCGCTGCACGCGCGCGTCCCCGGTGCGTCCGGCGTCGCCACCGCCATCGAGCTCACCGCCCGATCGATCGCCGCGGCCGTCGGCCGCTGGGGCCGTGGCGCGGCCGACGTCGTCATCTCCGGCGGCGGTGCCCATCACCCGGGGCTGATGGCGTCGCTGGCACGGCATTTGGGCTCGGGCACGACGCTGCGGCGCTTCGACGAACTGTTCTTCAACGGCGATGCCAAGGAGGCGGTTGCCTTTGCGCTGCTGGCCTACCTCACGCTGCACGGCCAGCCCGGCAATCTGCCGGGCGCCACCGGTGCCACCCGCTCGCGGGTGCTGGGGAGCATCACGCCGGCGTGACCGTCGCGCTGCTGGTCATGCCCGCGCTGCGCGCCGCCGCCGATGGCTCGTTTGCCCACGAGGAGCCGCGCGTCGCCGAGGCACTGGCGCTCGGCGTCGGCGGGTTCATTCTCTTTGGTGGCACCGCCACGTCGGTGGGGGCGCTCACCGAGGAGCTGGTGCGTCGCGCCGGCCGCCCGCTGCTTATCGGCAGCGACCTGGAGCGCGGAGCGGGGCAGCAGTTTGCCGGGTGCACCGAGTTTCCGCCGCCCGCCGCGCTGGCTGCGCTCGATGACCTCGACGCGGTGGCCACCGCCGCGTCGGTGACCGCGCAGGAAGCGCGCGAGCTGGGCGTCAACTGGATCTTTGCGCCGAATGCCGATCTCGACGTGGAGCCGGCCAATCCCATCGTGCAGACCCGGTCGTTCGGCGCCGATCCCGCCCGCGTGGCCGAGTGCGTGCGGGTGTGGGTGGAAGCCTGCGAATCGGCGGGCGCCCTGGCCTGCCTCAAGCATTACCCCGGACACGGCCGCACCCGGACCGATTCCCATGCGGGCCTTCCCATGGTACACGTGGCGGCCGACATGCTTGCCGCCACCGACCTCGTCCCCTTCCGCGCCGGCATCGCCGCCGGGGTCTCGGCGGTCATGACCGCGCACGTCGCGTTTCCGGCGCTCGATCCCTCGGGCACGCCGGCCACCCGCTCCCGGCCCATCATCGACGCGCTCCGGCACGAGCTCGGCTTCGACGGGCTGGTCGTGACCGACGCGCTGATCATGGACGGCGCGCTCGTGGGGCGGACCGAGGCGGAAGGCGTGGTGGATGGCGTTGCCGCCGGTGTGGACCTGCTCCTCTATCCCGCCGACGTGCCGGGCGTGGTGGCCGCGCTCCGCGGGGCGGTGGAGGACGGCCGGCTCTGCCGCGACCGCGTGAGCGACGCGCTGGCGCGCTATGGCCGCGCCGTCGCCAAGATCACCCGGCCCGTGGTGGCCGAGCGACGTCGCGATCGCTCCGCCGTCTGGATGGCAGGGCGGCTGCTGCTGCACGGACTCCGCCGGGCCAAGCTCGGTGCGCTGACGCTGCCGCTCGATCTCGTGGTGGTGGATGATGATCTGGGTGGTCCGTACGAGCCGGTCTCCAGCGCATTCACCGAGCGCGCGCTCACGGCGTCGGGCGTGCCGATCGGTGACACCGGCTCGAAGATCGTGCTCCTCCTGGCGGAGCCCCGCGCGTGGAAGGGACGCTCCGGACTCGGCCCCGAGACGCTCCGCCGGCTCGAGACGGTGGCGCGCGACGCTGCACTGGTGGTGCTCTTCGGTCATCCGCGGCTGATGGAGCAGGTGCCGGGACCGGCGCCGGTGCTCCTCGCGTGGCACCGGCAGCGGCTGATGCAGGAAGCCGTCGCGCGGTGGCTGGGCGAGCACATGGGGCTGCGGTGATCCGGTGACGCGGCGCTGGCGCACCGGTCCTCCTGCCGCTGCTGACCGCGGCGACCGCGGCCTGTTCGCACGACACGCCGTGCTCGACCGATCACAGCTCGGAAACCCCGTTCGAGCACGCCACTCCCGCCCGGCTGACCTACAATCTGGGCCGGGACGAAGATCCCGCCTGGGCGCCCGACGGCAGCGTGCTGATCTACGCCGCACTCGAGCCGGGAGGCCGGGAGGCAGATGAGTGCGCCATGATTCTGCCGGCCACCGGCGGCCGGATCCTCCGCCGCGTCTGCCGTCCTGACCGCACCGGCAACCGCTACCGCGCCGGTGTTGTTGCCTGCATCCGGGAGGATCGATGCGATCGCACCGGGACCGGCCGCCGGCTCGCTCGACGTGGTGCACGCCTTCGACGACAACATCTATCGTTACGACGCGGCGTCCGGTGCGGCGTCGGTGCGCTTCACCTTTGGTGGGCCGGAGCTGATCAGCGGGATGGGGCTGCCCTCGCCTGCCTGCGCGGCGACGCCTCAGGCAGCGCCCTGGGTGGCACCCGGGGCGGTGGTCTCCGGCGGCCGACCCACGCGCCCGAGCAGCGGGATCAACAGAAAGGCGGGGAGTCCCACCAGGAAGGTGAGCAGGAAATAGTGCGAGTAACCCAGCCGGCTGGCCAGGACGCCGGACGCAGCACCCGCGCCGCTCCGGGTCACCGCCAGCAGCGCGGAGAGCAGTGCAAACTGCGTGGCCGCAAAGCGCCGCTCACAGAGCGACATCAGATACGCCAGGTACGCCGCCGTCGCGAGTCCCGCCGCAAAGTTCTCGAACACCGCCGCGCCGAAGACCGCCGGCGCCCCCACGCTGAACGTCGCCGCCGCCCAGTAGCCCAGACTCGACAGCGCCTGTACGGCGCCCAGCGCCCACAGCGCGCGGCGGATGCCCCAGCGCGTCGTGAGGATGCCGCCGATTACCGCACCGCCCACCGTCGCGATGGTCCGTGCCAGAGTGAGCGGCCCGCCGATCTGCTCCAGACTCAGCCCGCGATCGACCCAGAACGGCCGCATCATCGGCTCGAGCGCCGCCACGTCCAGCTTGAAGACCAGCGCAAAGCCGATCACCAGCCACACCCCGGGCCGCGCCAGCAGCGCCCGGATCGGCTCCCAGATCGGCTGGCGCGTCACCGTGCGGGCCCGCCGGACCGACGGCATGAAGAGCGTCGCCACGGCGAGGCCGCCGGTGATCGCCGCCGCGGTGGTGAACGCCAGGTCCCAGCGCGAGCGCCCCGCGAGCCAGATGACACCGCCGCCCGCCACGAACATCGCCACGCGGTAGAGTGCGATGCGCACCGAGTTGGCCGCGCCCAACTCCGCTTCACTGGTGGACTCGATGGTAAACGCGTCGATCGCCACATCCTGCGTGGCGGAGAGCGCCGCCATCACCGTCAGGAGCAGCCAGAAGCTGGGCGCCAGCGTATGCACGTCCGCGGCCGCCACCAGCAGCGTGAGGCCGCTCAGCGCCAACAGACACGCCGTGATCCAGTGGCGCCGGCTGCCCAGCCGGTCCACCAGCGGTGCCCACGCAAACTTGAAGGTCCAGGGAAAGCTGACGGCGGCGACAAGGCCCACCTCGGTCAGCCCCGCACCCTGGGTGCGGAGGTAAACCGGCAGCGCCTCATTGATGAAGCCGTAGGGAAAGCCGGACGCGAAGGCGATCAGCGCGATCCACGCCAGCCGGATGCGGAGCGGCCCCGCGGCCGGCGCCCGCGTCACGGCGCCGTGGGCGCGTCGCGGAGAAGCTCGTGAACCTGTCGGACCGGCACGCTGTACAGGATGCGGCCGCCGCTCTCCGGCTCGCTGCCGTAGAGCACCGCCACCACCTGGCCGCGCGCGTCGAAGATGGGACTGCCGCTGCCGCCCTGCGCGCCGTAGCCGTCGAGCTGCAGCAGCGTGGGCAGCGTGCGGGAGACGGTGCCGGCGACGGTCGTCGCCGTGACGCCCACGCCATGCCAGTTGCCGCCCATCGCGAGATCGAGCCCCAGCGGAAAGCCGATCATTCCCACCGGTGCGCCATCGGCCGGCAGCGAGTCGCCGGCCAGCCCGTGCACCACCGGCACCGCGTCCTCCGTGGCCACCCGGAGCAGTGCCAAGTCCGCCGTGGGATGCAGCGCGACGATCTCCGCGGGCAGCTCCCGCGCGGTGCCGTCGAGCACCACGGAGACGCGCACCGGCCGGCCCGCGTGCCCGCCGCGCAGCACGTGGCGGTTGGTGACGAGGAGCGCGCTGCCCCCCACCGACCGGACGACGAACGCCGTGCCGGAAAACGCCGTGCTGTCCGCGGCGCGCGCGATGACCACGGCCACCGCGCCGCGGTTGGCCCGGGCAATCGCCGCGAGATCGAGCGCCGCCGCCGACGAGATCTGTTGCTGCCGCTCCACTGCATCGCGCAGGCGGCGCCGCAGCACCGCCACGTCGCGCCGCGTGCCGGAGTTGCGCAGCGTGCGGCGGAGCCGCGCTGTCTCCGCGTCCGATGAATCGAGCGCCGAGCGGAGCGCCTGCATGCCGCTCCGGAGACTGTCCACGCCCAGCCGGAGCGCCTGCTGCTCGCCGCTCTGCGCCGTGCGCGCGCTCTCGCCGCGCCCGCGCAGCCAGAGCACGCCGCCCGCCAGCGTGGCCAGGACCAGCCCCGCGGCCGCTGCGCGGCGGCGGAGTGCCGACACACGCCGTTGCCCCACGAGTTCCACGGCAGCCGCCGTGAGACCGCCCGCCGGTGTGGGCCGGAGACGCGGCTCCCGCGCCGCACGCATAGCCACGGGCGGCGCCACCGGCACCGGCTCCATCACCAGCGAGAGCTGCAGCGGCACGAACGTCACCTCGGCGCGCGGACCCGGATCGCCAAACTGGATCACGTCGCCCTCAGCCAGCAGATGCTCGTTGAGCACTCGCCGCCCGTTGACGAAGGTGCCGTTGGGGCTGCAGAGATCGCGCAGGTAGTAGGAACGATCGCGGCAGACGATGGCCGCATGGCGGGAGGAGACGCCGGCATCGAGCGGCGAGGAGAACCGGATGTCGCTGTGCGGATGGCGCCCGATGCTCACATAGCGCTTGTCGGCCGACACTGTCTGGCCGGCGCGACCGCCACTGCGGATGTAGAGTCGGACGCTCATGGGCAGATCACAGAAGGAAGAACAGAAGGACGGCGAGTACCACGAGCCCCAGTGCCACGAGGCCCACCGTCATCGCACCGGGACCACCACCGGCTGGCGCCACCAGGGAGGCCGCGGCCGGCTCCGGCACCGGCGTCTCCGTGGGCGTGTCCGAGCTCAGCAGGTCATAGGTCTGATAGCCAACGCCGGAGACCTCGTCCGGCTCCTCCAGCCCGTCGCCGCCAAACCGCGCGGCGATCACGGTGATGTTGTCCGGGCCGCCCCGCTCGTTGGCCAGATCGATCAGCGCGGCACAGAGCGCGGCGTTGTCCGGCTGCTCGGCCGCCACCCGCGCGATCTCGTCGCGTTTGACCAGGCCGGACAGCCCGTCGGAACAGATGACCAGCGTGTCGCCCACGCGGAGCGACTGGAGGCTCAGGTCCACCTTCACCCGCGCATCGGGCCCCAGCGCCTGGAGGATGATGTTGCGCCGCTCGCTGATCTCGGCCTCTTCCTCTGTCAGCTCTCCCGCGTCCACCAGCCGCTGGGTCAGCGACTGGTCGCGGGTGAGCTGGCTGGCGCGGCCACCGCGGATCAGGTAGGCCCGGCTGTCACCGATCTGCGTCAGGTAGAGATTCGAGCCGTGGACGCCCGCCGCGGTCACCGTGGTGCCCATGCCGCGCACCTCGGGATGTTCCCGCGCATACTCGAAGAGCTCGGCGTTGGCCAGCTCGACCGCCTGCTTCATCCGATAGGCAAACCGCTCAGCCGACGTGTCCCGGTCCTGCCGCCATGTGGTGTCGAGATGGCGATAGATGATGTCGGCCGCCATCGCGCTGGCCAGCTCGCCGGCCGCGGCGCCGCCCATCCCGTCGGCCACCATGAACAGCGAGCCGCGCGGCCCGATCTGGTGCTGGCGCACCTCGGGCAGCAGGCTCGCCTTGCCGGTCGACAGATCGGCGACCAGAAAGGTGTCCTCGTTGTGATCACGCGTACGGCCGAGATCGGTCTTCCCGAAGACCGAGACATGCACCGGGCCGGTTGTCACGCGGGCCTCATGAAGCCATCCGCTGGTCGCTCCAGGTCGGTACGGGCGGTTCCTGTCGCAACAGGAAGGCTTGGGGGTATCCGGAGAATCTAGGTTTCGAAGTGAAGACCGTCAACGTGCGATTTGGCGTAACTTCTGATGAGCGTGTACCTTGCACCAATGACCCCACGCCGGTTGCTCCGCTGGGCGCCGCTCTGGCTGGCGCTCGCGTGCGCACACCCGTCCACCTCGCCCATCACTCCAGTCGCCGGCGCGGCCGATACCATCGGCGCGTCGCATCTGCCGCCGGTGGCGTCGGTCCAGGGGCCCCTCGCCATCCACGTCGTTTATCCCGCGGCGGGCGACATCGTGGATGCCCGCGACTCGAGCTTCATTTTTGGTTCGGTCGGCAGCGGCGACGCCGCGCTCACCATAAACGGCGCGCCGGTGCGGGTCTGGCCCAACGGGGCCTGGATCGCGTGGCTCCCGTTTCCCCATGATACGCTGATGCAGTTCGATCTGGTGGCGCGCACCCCGCGTGACAGCGCCCGGCTGCTGTACACCGCGCATCGCACCGCGCGCACGGCCACGGCGCCGGGTCTCTGGCTCGACTCCACCTCGATCAATCCGCGAGGCCAGGTCTGGATGCCGCGAGGCGAGCCGATCGCCGTCTCCGTGCGCGCGGCCGAGGGCGCCGAGGTCCGCCTGCGTCTGGCGGGGGGCACGGTGGTGCCGCTCACCGCCATGCCGGCGCTGGAAGAAGTGCCGGCCGCGATCCGGGCGTTCGATCGCGATACCGCCAACCTCGCCCGTCCGCTCCGCGCCGATCGCTACGTGGGTGTGCTCCGCGGCCGCAGCCTCGGTCCCGATCCAGGCCCCGTGGTGGGAACCCGCCCGGGCGCCGCCGCGGGCATGGCCGCCGCGGGCATGGCCGCCGCGGCCGCTCCGGTTGCCGGCCCTGACACTACGGGAGCAACCCTCGAAGCGATTCGCGGCGCCGATACCGTCCGCGCCCGCTGGCCCATCCGGCTGGCGCTGCTCGACTCGCTCCCGCTCGCCGTGCGGCTCGACGACGACTCGGCGGGGCGGGGTGCCACCGACAGCACCACCATCGGGCGCGCGCTGCCCGGCGGCACCTACAACTGGTTCTTTCCCACCGGCACCCGCACTACCGTGAGCGGGCGGATCAACAGCGATCTTCGGGTGCGGCTGGCGCCCGGGCTCGACGTGTGGGTGCCGGTCGCGGACGCGCACCCGTTGCCGGGAATCCCCGCGCCACGGGCGGTGGTCGGTTCGGTGACGCTCCGGCCCCGCGCGGACCGCCTCACGCTCCGCATCCCGGTGAGCGAACGGGTGCCGTTCCAGGTGACCGAGACCGAATACGGTCTCTCGCTCGCGCTCTATGGTGCGGTGGGAGACGTGAACTGGATCCGCTACGGCGGCGACGATCCGCTGGTCCGCACCATCGCCTGGTCACAGGGGACCGCGGGCGACGTCACCCTCGACGTGCAGCTGACCCGCCCGGTGTGGGGCTACCGCACCCGCTGGGACCGCGGCGATCTGCTGCTCGAGATCCGGCGCCCGCCCGCCATCGATCCTGACGCGCCGCTCCGCGGGCGCTACATCGTGGTGGACCCGGGCCACCCGCCCGCCGGCGCCACCGGCCCCACCGGCCTCCGGGAAGCGCAGGCCAACCTCGGCATCGGGCTCGCGCTCCGTGATCTGCTGGTAGCCGCCGGCGCGCGGGTGGTCATGACCCGCACGAGCGACAGCTCGGTGGATCTCTTCCCGCGGACGAAGCTGGCCGAGACGCTCGACGCCGAGCTGCTGATCTCGATCCACAACAACGCGCTGCCGGATGGCGTCAATCCGTTCACCAACAACGGCACCAGCGTGTTCTACAACCATCCGCAGAGCGTGCCGCTGGCCCTGGCGGTGGACCGTGCCCTCGTTGCGCGGCTCGGCATCCGCAACCTCGGCGTTGGCCGCGGCGACCTCGCGCTGGTCCGTCCCACCTGGATGCCGGCGATCCTGACCGAAGGGCTCTTCATGATGCTCCCGGACCAGGAAGCCGCCCTCCGCTCGCCCGGGGGGCAGCAGCTCTACGCCCGCGGCGTCTTCGAGGGAATTCGCGACTTTCTGAAACAGCGCGCGCGGGGCGAGTGATTGATGTGGGGCGGAAGGGTCGTGGGTCGTCTCTTGTGACAGACCCTAAAGGACAGAGGATGCGCCGTACCTGTATTGCATTGTTGACGTGCGCGGGCGCGGTGTTCGCTGTGGCTCCGGCGGCGCGCGCCCAGGCGCCCGCCGACCGCGCATCTCTGGAGACCTTCCGCGATTCGCTCGCCAGCGTCAACGACTCGGTCCCGCTGCTGGCGCTCGAGCGGCGGATGATCGAGACCGCCAAGGCCGATCGCACCAACCCCGTCATCCATCTCCGGCTGGGCTTCGTCTCGCTCCGGCTGGGCGAGCTCGCCGGCCGTTCCCACTACGACGACGCCGCCTCCGAATTCCAGTGGGCCATCGACCTCACACCCGACTGGCCGTACCCGTGGTACGGCATGGGCCTGGCCGAATACGGCGTCGGGGACTCCGAGGTGTCGCTCGTGGCCGGGATCGCTACCATGCTGGGCAAGGACGCGCTCAGTCGCTCCGCCATGGCGTTCGCCAAGTCGGCGGAGGTGGACCCGTCGTTTGCCGACGGGCTGGTGGACCTGGCCAACACCGCGCTCCGTCAGCGGGTCAACATCAAGCTCAACGTGGCGCTCGACGCGCTCCGCCGCTCCGGCGCCACCGCGGCCTCCGCCAATCCCCGGGTGATGCTCGCGCGTGGCCGCGTGGAGCGTGAGGTTGGCGACGCTGATTCCGCCCTCATCGCCTTCCGCGCCTACGCCGCCTCCGGCCGCAATCGCGGGCTGGGCCTGCTCGAGCTGGCGCGCACCGAGCTGCTGCTGAGCCGCCCCGAAGGGCAGACCCACTACTATGAAGGCGCCGCGGTGGACGACTCCGCCTCGGTCTCCGCCTACCGCGCCGACGTTGCGCTCATTGCGTCCGACAGCGCGCTCAAGGCATTCGACGCCGCGGCGGGGCCCGCCCGTGCGGCGATGCTGCATCGCTTCTGGAACCTCCGCGACGCGACCGACCTGCAGCCCCGCGGCGCCCGCCTGGCCGAGCACTACCGCCGCATCGCGTACGCGCGGCGGAACTTCTTCCTCACCAGCCTGAACCGGCACTACGACATCGTCGAGCGCTACCGATCCGGCAGCCGCGATTACGACGATCGCGGCATCATCTATATCCGCCACGGCGCTCCGACCGCGCGGGCCACCTATACCGCGGCCGATATCGAAGCCAACGAGTCTTGGCGCTACGCCCGCGCCGACGGCGACCTGCTGTTCCACTTTGTGGCGCGGGAGGACGTGCAGGACTTCAAGCTGGTCGAAAGCGTGTTCGATCTGCTGGGCTTTGCGGCGTCGGTCAACTCGCTCAACCGCGACTCAACCGCGCTCCGGGCCGAGGTGCAGAATCTTCTCGTCTCGCGCGAGCAGCTCGACCCCATCTACGGGCGGCTGGAGCGCGCGGGTGACGTGAGCGAGAGCCAGTTCCAGAACCAGGAACGGCGCATGGGGCGCGAGAGCATCCAGCGCGGTACGCAGACGGACAGCTACGAGCTGTCGTTCGCGAAGTCGCTGGCGGCGAGCGCCGAGGTGCTGGCGGTGGGACACGCAGGAGACCGCAACCTGCTGCAGGTGACCTACGCCATTCCGGCGCGCTCGCTCGAGCCGGTGACGGTGGATCGCGGGAGTCTCTACACCATCCGGCTCCGGCTCGCGGTGTTCGATTCGGCAGGCACGGTGGTGGCCTCGCTCGATACGACGCGGCGCGTGCTGGCGGCGCAGCCGGTACCGGCCAACGAGAACCTGGTGGGCCGCGTGGCGGTGGCGGTGCCCGCCGGCGTGTACCAATATCGGTTGGCGCTCCAGACCGGTGCGGAGACCGGCGCGGTGCTGCCGCGGCAGGAGACCCGCGTCATCTCGCTGAGCGAGACCGGCCCCGCGCTCAGCGACCTGGTGCTGGGCTCCCGCCGGGTGCCGGTGACGTGGGAGGCGGCCGCGGGCGACACGGTGTACTTCAATCCGCTGCACACCTTCCGGGTGGGCGACGAGCTGGAGCTCTACTATGAGGTGGCGGGGCTGACGCCGGGTGCCGATTACGCGACGCAGATCGCGGTCAAGCGCGGCAAGGGCGGGGGCGGGATCTTCCGGAAGCTGTTCGGCGGCGGCGGCTCGGCCATCAGTCTCAAGTTCGCCGAGCCGGCCGCCGCCGCGGCTACGCCCGTGCGCCGCAGCTTCTCGCTGGACAAGCTCTCGCCGGGCACCTACACGCTCGAGGTGACCGTCGGCACCGGCAAGGGCCAGACCGACAAGCGCAGCGAGTTGTTCGAGGTGGTGAAGTAGGCGGCCACCAGCCCCGGTGACATCTCTTCAGGCGTCGTTCCCAGGCCTGCCAACATCCCCGCTCCACGCGTCCCGACCGTACACATCCGATCCATCGGCCCCCACACCAAAGCGGCCCGGGGATTCCTCCCCGGGCCGCTCGTCAGTTCCCGTCCGCACACCGACCTACAGCGGCCAGCTCGGCGGCCGGCCGGTGGTCAGCACCAGCATCGGCTGCACCAGCGCCTCGGCCTTGACCGTCGCCTCCACCTGGACCAGGTGCTGGGTCACGCCCGTGCTCGCGTCAAAGGTGGCGATATGCATCAGCAGCGACGACAGCGGGCACCCGGCCGCATCGACGCGCTCGGGGTCCACGCCGATCACCAGCGCGCCGGCCTCGAGCGTGATGCGCGCGTGGCCAAAGAGCCAGAGCTGCTGCTTCTGCAGTGGCGCCAGAAGCCGCGGCGTCAGCGCCATGCTCTCGCCGTTGAGCGTGATCAGCCCCAGCGTCGTCCGGTCGCGCTGGCGGCGGGAATGGAGCACAAACCCATAGCCGAACGACGGATCCTGGTCGCTGGAGCGCCGGAGCGCGGCGCGAAGCTTCTGCTGGCTGAACGCAATCGTATGATACGGGACCACGGCGATTTCTCCACGGGGGACGCGCCGCCGACGTTGCATACGCTGTGCCATTTGGACCTCCCTAATGCGCCGGAGCGTACCCGGCCATGCAGGTGCAGCGATGCCACGGCGTTAGGCGAACCCGACCGGCTGAGGCCGGGCCGGCTCCGCGGCGGCGCTTCTTGCCGGTTGCCCTCTCATCGCGCGGATTTCCGGCGCGGCCGTCTCCGCTTGACGCGCCTCAAGGCAGGCCGGTAGCTTCGTCGCATGTTCTGCTCCCGTTGCGGCAGCGAAGTCTCCAGCAAATCCCGCTTCTGTCCATCCTGTGGTCTCGATCTGACGGCTCCGACGCCCGCAGCGGCGATCGCGACCGGCCAGATCACCGACTTCGACATGGTACGGGAAGCGCTCGCCTCGGAATACGAGGTGCTGGAGGAGCTCGGCCGCGGCGGGATGGCGCTGGTCTACCGCGCCAAGGATCGCCAGCTCGAGCGCGAGGTGGCGGTCAAGGTGCTGCCGTTCACCCTCGCGTTCGATGCCGAGTTCGTCGAGCGGTTTCAGCGCGAGGCGCGGACCTCGGCGCAGCTCGAGCACCCCAACATCATTCCGATCTACCGCGTCGGTCGCTCGGGGCGGGTGATCTACTTCGTCATGAAGTACCTCCGCGGCGGCGCCCTCTCCAACATCCTGGGCGACCGCCGTTCGCTCAGCCCGCCGGAGATTCGCCGCCTCCTGCAGGAGGCCGGCAGCGCCCTGGGCTACGCCGCCCAGCGCGGCATCGTCCACCGCGACATCAAGCCCGACAACATCATGTTCGACGAATTCGGCCACTGTGTGCTGACCGATTTCGGCATCGCCAAGGCGGCCTCCGGCCAGCGGCTCACCGGCACCGGCATGTCCATCGGCACGCCGCACTACATGAGCCCGGAGCAGGCGCGGGCCCAGGCGATCGACGGCCGGAGCGACATCTACAGTCTGGGCATCGTCGCCTACCAGTGCCTCACGGGCACGGTGCCGTACGACGGCGAAGACAGCTTCTCCATCGGCTACAAGCACATCAGCGAGCCGGTGCCCACGCCGCAGCTCACCACCGCCGACGAGCGCCGGGTCTTCGAGATCATCAAGCGGATGCTGCTCAAGGACCCGCAGGACCGCTTTCAGACCTGCGAGGAGCTGATCGCCGCCATCCAGGGCCAGCCGATCGCGCCGCCGGGCGTCTTCAAGACCCGCGCGGCCCCATCGGCGGCCGTGATTGGTGCGGACGCGCCGGCCGGCGCCCGGATGGCGGTGCCGGCCGGGCTGGGCGGCCCGCCCAGCAACCCGCCGTTTGCCAATCAGCCAACCACGCCGATCGCATCACCCACGGTGGACCGGCGGAAGCAGGTGGGCGGCCGTCGCGCCACGCCGCGACGCGTGGCGGACCGCTCGCTCGCCATGCGGAGCAACGGCAGCTCCAAGGGGTGGCTCTGGATCGTCCTTGCCGTGGTGGCCGGGACCTCCGCCGCCATCTATTACTGGCGCTCCCACGGCTTTGCGTCCGGCGAGGCGCCTGCGCCCATTGTCCGCGACACGCTGACCGCCGCCGATACCGCGGTCGGCAGCGCCATCCCGTCGCGCACCGACTCGATCGCGATCACGCCGGGTACCGTCCTGCCAGCGACGCCCGTGCGCGACAGCATGACAATGGCGCCGCCTCCGACACCGCGCCACGACACCACCTCCGCCGCACCGCCGCCGCCACCGGTTGCGGCCAGCACCGACAGCGGCGCCATCAAGATCCTGGGACTGCCCGCCGGCTCCGAAGTACTGATAGATGAGCAGCGCGCCGTCACCGCGGTGAGCCGCCTCCCCGTCGGCCGCCACGTCGTGGCCATCTCGGCGCCGCGGCGGAATTTCTACGTGGACACCGTCGACGTGAAGAGCGGCGAGACGCTGGAGCTGGAGCCCGCGCTCACCATGCTGGGCAGTGCGCCGGTAGCGCGGCCCAGGCGGCAGGCGATACAGGAGATCCGGCGGGAGGCGCTCGCCACCGGCGAGACCACCTGCGAGCCGGCGGTCAACTACGATGCTGCCCAATGCTTCGACGAGCGCCCCAAGCCACAGGTGGCGACGTTCGTGCCGGTGCCGGCCGGGATCCAGGACATGCCGCGGGCATCGGTGATGTGGGTGCGGGTGTCGGCGGCGGGGAAGGTGCTCGAGGTCCGGCGGATGCGTCCCTCCGACGACCCGATCTTCGAGCGGGCGGCGCGCCAGTTTGCGCTGGGTACCGCATGGACGCCGGCCCGGAAGAACGGCACCGCCATCGACGCCTGGACCCAGTGGATCTTCCGGCCGGCGGCGCGCCCATGACGATTTCGGCCCCGCGGGTGGCGGAGACGGCATTCGTAGCGCCCGGCGCCGTGGTCATGGGCGACGTCATGCTGGGCGACGAATCGAGCGTCTGGTATGGCGCCATCCTCCGGGGCGACATGGCGCCGATCACCATCGGCGACCGCACCAACATCCAGGACGGGACCATCGTGCACGTGGACGAAGGGGTGCCGTGCACCATCGGCCCCCGGGTGGGTGTGGGGCACCGGGTGATCCTCCACGGCTGCACGGTGGAGGAGGACTCGCTGATCGGAATGGGAAGCGTGCTGCTCAACGGGGTGCGGATCGGGCGAGGGAGCGTGGTGGCGGCGGGCGCGGTCATTCCCGAGGGGATGGAAGTGCCGGCCGGGTCGCTGGTGATGGGGGTGCCCGGGCGCATCGTCCGGAAGGTGGATCCGGCGCTCACTGAGCGGATCGAAGCCACCTGGCGGCACTACGTACAACAGGCCCGGACGCATCGGTCGGGGGCCTGTCCCGTCTACCGCCCCTGAGGGCGCACGGAGCCTCCCAGGCCCCGTTATCAACGCCAGCTATCCCCAGAGCCATATCGCCACCCGGGGGGTTTCTTATCCACCTTTTCCACAGGAGTAGCCCACGCGGGATGTGGACAACATTTTTGTGATGTGAACGCCGAGATTTCCCGCAGTTGCGCCGTTTTTTGGGTATATTGTGACGGCCTGTGGATTGACCTACTTTGCCCCTCCGCTCTACGAGTTCGCAGAGCAGGTCCGGAAGCGCCAGTGACTACGCACTGACAACACATGTTCGCCCCGTTTGGTGCGTACGCCGCACCGAAATTCTACGCCATAAACGAAGTCGGGAGAGTGCAAGGATGAATTCCCAACCGCCCCGGGAAACGGTTCGGCTGTCCCCCAACGCCAACACCGTTCTGGAGAAGCGGTACCTCGTGAAGAACGACGCCGGCCAGCCGGTTGAACGTTCCGAGGACCTCTTCTGGCGGGTGGCGCGGACAATCGCCGAAGCGGACCGGAAGTACGGCGCGTCGGACGGCGCGGTCGAGGCGGTGGCGGAGGCGTTCTACGGGCTCATGGCGCAGCGGCTGTTCATGCCCAACTCGCCTACCCTCATGAATGCCGGCCGGCCGCTGGGGCAGCTCTCGGCCTGCTTTGTCCTGCCGGTGGACGATGCGCTCTCCAACGGCAAGAGCGGCATCTACGATACGCTGCGCTCCATGGCGCTGGTGCACCAGTCGGGCGGCGGCACCGGGTTCAGCTTTTCCCGGCTCCGGCCCAAGAACGACATCGTGCGCTCCACCATGGGTGTGGCGTCGGGCCCGATTTCGTTCATGAGTCTGTTCGACGCATCCACCGACGTGGTCAAGCAGGGCGGCACCCGGCGCGGCGCCAACATGGGGATCCTCCGGGTGGACCATCCGGACATCATGGACGTCATCACCTGCAAGGACGACACGACCAAGATCACCAACTTCAACATCTCGGTCGGCGTCACCGATGCGTTCATGGCGGCGGTGGAGGCGGACGAGCTCTACGACCTGATCCACCCCAGGACCAAGCGCGTCACCAGCCAGCTCCGGGCCCGCGCCGTGTGGGAGCGGATCATCCACGGTGCCTGGAAGACCGGCGAGCCGGGGGTGTACTTCATCGACCGCGCCAACTACTACAACCCGGTGCCGCACCTGGGCGAGTACGAGGCCACCAACCCGTGCGGCGAGCAGCCGCTGCTCTCCTACGATGTGTGCAACCTGGGTTCCATCAACCTCGGCATCTTCCTCAAGGACGGCGAGATCGACTGGGACGGGCTCCGGCGCGTGGTGCACCTCACCACGCATTTCCTGGAGAACGTGATCGACGCCAACCAGTACCCGCTGCCCGAGATCACCGACCTGGCGCAGCGGATCCGCCGCATCGGGCTGGGTGTGATGGGGCTGGCCGACCTGTTCGTCAAGCTGGCCATTCCCTACGACTCGGACGAGGCGGTGGACCTGGGGCGGCGGCTCCAGGCCTTCGTGGATGACGAGGCCAAGGTGGAGAGCGCCCGGCTGGCCACGATCCGCGGCGCGTTTCCCGAGTGGGAGCGGAGCATCTGGGGGCCGGACGAGAGCTGTGCGCGCGGGCCCGATGGCGAGCGGATCCGGCCGATGATGAAGATCCGGAACTGTAACGTCACCACGGTGGCGCCCACGGGGACCATCTCGATCATTGCCGGCTGCAGCAGCGGCATCGAGCCGCTCTTTGCAGTGGCGTTCATGCGAAACCAGGCCGGCGTGCTGATGCCGGACGTGAACGAGGAGTTCGTGGCCATCGCCAGGCGGGAGGGCTGGTACTCGGAGGATCTGATGCGCCGCATCGCCGAGGCGGGGCACATCGCCTTCGACGAAGTGCCCAACAAGTGGCAGCGGGTGTTCGTGACGGCCAACCACATAAAGCCGGAGTGGCACATCCGGATGCAGGCGGCGTTCCAGGAGCACAACGACAGCGCCATCAGCAAGACCTGCAACTTTGCCAACGACGCGAGCGAGGAGTACGTCGAGGAGATCTACCGTCTGGCGTACAGTCTCAACTGCAAGGGCGTGACGGTCTATCGCGACGGCAGCCGGGACATGCAGGTCCTGAGCACCGGCAGCACGGCGAAGAAGGTCCACGAGACCGCCCGCGCCAGCGGGTCACACGAAATGACCGGCACCCTCGCAGCGGGCTCCGACCGCCACCCGAGTCATCCCGACCGCACCCCGAGTCATCCCGAGCGCAGCGAGGGATCTACTCCGGCTGATCCCGACCCCCGCTCCGACGACGCCGACCTCCACGGCGAGCTCGCCGAGGCCCGCGCCGAGATCTCCCGGCTCCGGAAGGCGGTCCTGGAGCTCGAGGCCGAGAACCTCCAGCGCCGCCAGAAGCGCTCCCGGCCCGACACGCTCAAGGGCACGGTCCGCCGGATCGAGACCCCGCTGGGGACGCTCTACGTCACGATCACCGAGGACGAGCGGGGGCAGCCGTTCGAGGTGTTCATGAGTCTGGGCAAGGCGGGCGGCGCGCTGATGGCGGACGTCGAGGCCATCGGCCGGCTGATCTCGCTCTCGCTCCGCTCCGGGATTCCGATGAAGGAGATCCACCGCCAGCTCCGCGGCATCAGCTCCGACCGCGTCATCGGCCTGGGCCCCAACAAGGTGATGTCGGTGCCGGATGCCGTGGGCATCGCGGTGGAGAAGTGGATGCAGGAGAAGCAGGGGATCCAGCAGGAGCTGCTGCCCACCGCGGGTGCCGACGTGAACGTGAAGCTGGTGAGCACGGTGACGCCGGCGGGGGAGCAGATCGTGTTCGGGGGGATGCAGCAGACCCTGTCAGGGGCGTGCCCGGATTGCGGGTCACAGCTCGAGATGGCGGAGGGGTGCATGAAGTGTCATGTGTGTGGGTTTTCGGAGTGTGGGTGAGGGGGCTCAGCCGGTCCCTGTAGCAGCAGCGACAAATACTCACATCAGCAGTAGCGCCCGCCGAGTACGGCGGGCGCTATCGCGTTGAGACCGTCTAGGTTGTCGCTTGTGCTTTTCCCCCGGGCGCGCGCTCGGCCGATCTAGCGGACCGCCAAACGCGCCCGGTGACCACTGACTCCTGATCCGCATCGGCGGCTAAAGCCGCCACTCGGCGTGGGGGCCCTGAAGGGCCCTGATGTCCGGGGTCGGCGCGGCAGACGTCCACTTCGGGGACATGCCCCGGCTGCTCCACCAGCACCAGTAGCGGCAGGCGCGGGGTTCGCCGTCGAGGTGCACATGGAGCACGGTGCGGCCGGCAGGGAAGCGCGCGGGCCGCACGCGTTTCTTCGCGACACTGATACGCATTGTGTTCTTGACGGGGAGGCTCACGGGCGTACGTTTGTTGACCGTACCACCCCCCGAGGAATCATGTTGCTCAATGGTGCCCCGTACCGACTCGCGATTGCGCTGATCGTTGGGCTGATCGGAGCCGGTGGACGCGCCCTCCCGCCCGCAGCCCATGCACCCGGCGACGTGGTCGTGGCCGTCAGGGGTGGCCGGCTCGACATGCCCGACCGGCTCGCGGCCGGCTGGCGACGGGTGCGGGTGGTGGAAGACGGGGCGGGGCACATCGTCGTGGCGTTTCGTCTGCGACACGGAGATGCCCCCGGGTTGGTGCACCGGTTCCTGGCTGACCTCGACACCGCAGTCGCCACGCCGGCCGCGGCGCTCGCACTGGGCGGGCCGGAGATCGGTGACAGCGGCGAGGTGGTGCTCGATCTCAGGCCCGGCACCTACGTGTTCGCCTGCCTGAGCCGGGGGAAGGGCGTGCACCGCCACGGCGCGGCCGGAGAGTGGCATGTGGTGACGGTCTCCGGCAAGCCGGACCCCGTCGCCTCACCGCGCGTCGCGGACACGGTCCGCCTGGCGGACTTTGCCTACCTCTCGGCCGACCGCTGGGCCCCGGGCGAGCGGATCATCCGAGTCGAGAACGTCGGCCGGCAGGATCATCAGCTCCGAATCGATCGGCTCCGGCCAGGCACGACCATCTCCCAGTGGCTCGACCCGGAGAATCCGGCAGCGAATGGGAAGCCGGTCGTGGGCGTTGCCCGCATGGGGCCGGGCGCGGTGGCATACCTCCCGGTGAATCTTCCGCCCAGTGACTACGTGATGTACTGCCTCGTCACCGACCCGGTGTCCCGGCAGATCCATGTGATGCGGGGAATGTTCAAGTTGATCCGCGTGGGCGATGCACCTTCCGTGCATCGGTAACAGTTTCACCGTCCGCAACAACCTCCCCCGGACTCCTCACAGGGCTTGCCGCCGAGCGCGGGCATGAACTCACCCAGGACCTGAGCTCCGCCGGATGCCAAGAACCGGCTGAGCGCCCTGCTGGACAAGGTGCGCCGGGGCAATCGCGTTGTGATCACCGACCGGGGTGTGCCGGTCGCGGTGCTGGTGCCGGTGGAGGAGCACGGCTCGCCCGAATCGGCTGGTGGCGCGCGGCTCGCCCGCCTCGAACGGGCCGGGCTGGTGCAACGGCGGACTGCGCCGATCGAACCGGCGGTGCTCCGCGAAGCGCCGCCGGCCGCGCGGAAAGGCGGGAGCGCCGTCGCCGCGTTGCTGGCCGCGCGGGCCGAGGGGAGATGAAGTACTGGGACAGCTCGGCCCTGCTGCCGTTGCTGGTCCGGGAATCCAGCACCGCCGTGATGCGGCAGCGCGTCGCGCGCGACCCGGAGATCCTCACCTGGTGGGGTACGCCGGTCGAGGCGGCATCGGCGCTGGGGCGTCTGGTCCGGGATGGAATGCTGGACGAGGGCCGCCATCAGGCCACGCTCTCGCGCCTCACGCGGCTGTCGCAGGGCTGGGACGCGGTGATGCCGACAGACGCCGTGCGAAGCCAGGCCACGCGACTCCTCCGGCTGCATCCGCTCCGCGCGGCCGACGCGCTTCAGCTTGCCGCCGCCGTCGTGGCCAGCGAGCACCGACCCGCCACGCTGGCGCTGGTCACGCTCGATCCACGCCTGGCCGGCGCGGCCCGCCTTGAGGGCTTCGAGGTAGTGCCGTAGGCGTGGAGCCGGCGCCGCTTAGCGCCGCGTGAATGCGGCGCGGTCCCAGCGGGCCAGCGTCGCCGCCGCGTCGTAGGTGGATTCGAGGAACTCCATCACGGCGAGATCGGGCGAGGTGGCGCGGCGCACGACACCGCACGGCAGAACGAACTCGCCCAGCTGTTGCTCGTAGTAGGCACCCGCCGGTCCCACCCTGGCGTCGGCGAACCCCGCCGGCGCCGGATACGCATAGGAATAGAAGGCCGGTCCCGGCACCGGATCGCCGCCCCACCAGAACCCCGCGCTGATCACCTCATGCGAGTAGGCCTCCCGCGTAATGCGGTCCGGGAGGTTGGGGATGCCGCCGGGATGCTGCGGCGCGAGCCGCCCGGAGAATCGGGTGACCGCCAGATCCGGCGCGCCCCAGAAAAAATGCACCGGGCTGCACTTGCCAATGAAGCCGGCGCGGAACTGCTTGAGCAGCCGGTCCGCCTGCACCAGCATGCGCCAGAAGGTGTGCACCGGCGCCGGCTCGTAGGCGCGGTGCGTCTCGTCCTGATCGAAGCGCACCGCATCGGCCACTTCGTTGGGGCGCATGTAAATCCGGACCGGCAGCCCGAGCGAGGCCATCTCGTCGTGGAGCCGGCGGTAGAATGCGGCCACCGACTGCGGCTGCAGCGGGAAGGCCGCGCGCCGGCCGTCGCTCACCAGAATCACCACCTCGTGCGCAATCAAATCGAACTCGATCTCGAAGCTCCGCTCGCCGTAGGGCACCGGCGAGGTCGTGAGCCCCCGGGACGTGACGTAGAATGTGGCTTGCCACGAGTGATTCAGCCGGGGCGTGAGCGCCAGGCGCATCTTGCCGGCGATCTGGAGCCACATATGGAGCGTGGCCGCGGTGTCGCTCCAGGCGGCGAACGGGAGGTCGGGCCAGGCGTCGGAGGGGGAGTGTCCCATGGGTGTGTCGTGTCGAGGGTGGCGTGGGCGGCGGCCATCGCGGTGGCGCCGGTGTTCAGGTAGAATAGACGCTCCAGTGACGGCCGTCCGCCAGCCCATCACCAGCGGGGAACAGATCGATGCACGAAACCGCCGACGCATCGCGCGCCATGCTGCGCCACACGCTGGCCACGCTGGCCTATCGCGGTGGCAAGGCAGTGCACAACGCACCGGCGTCGTTCGCGGACCAGACGGTCGGACCGGGGTCGCGCAACGCGCTTGCGATTCTGGCCCACATCGGTGACCTGCTGGACTGGTCGCTGGGGCTCGCTGAGGGGGTGCACCGGTGGACCACCGCGGTACCGGGGAGCTGGGACAGTGAGGTGGACCGGTTCCATGCCGGGCTCGAGCGGCTGGACCGCCGCGTGGCCGATGCGAGCCCGCTGGGTTGCACACCGGAGCAACTGTTCCAGGGGCCGATCGCGGACGCGCTGACCCACGTCGGGCAGATCACGATGCTCCGGCGTCAGGCGGATGCGCCGATCCGCGCCGAGAACTACTTCCGGGCGGAGATCGTGGCGGGACGGGTGGGTGCGGATCAGTCGGAGCGTCGGGTTGAGTTTGACTGATTGCGCGGCACAACCATCCACCGCGAGTGTTCGATGACCGAACTGCTTCCGCGTGTCCGCGCCGACTACGATGCGGCGACCAACTTCATCGCGCCCGCCCGCGCCATTCCCGACGGGGACTGGTCGCCCGGCGCGACATCCGTACCGCCGGACGTCCTCTTGCCGCGGCTGCAGACGGCGGCGCAGGCGTTCGACACCGATGCCGTTCGGGCCCGGTGCGGCGGTGGACCATCCGTTCTTCGGGAAGGTGCCGCTGAATGACTTTGTGCGATTCCAGGCGCTGCACACCCGGCATCATCATGCGCAGTTGACGGTGCCGCCCGATGCGGCCGCGGCCCGCTAGCCGCCCCGCCCGCGCAGCGGCGCCAACGACAACGGAGTACTCGTGCTGACAATGCGACAGACCATGCGACGGACGCTGGCCCCGGCGGCCCTGGTCACGGTACTGGCCGCACCGCTGGCGGCTCAGGGGCACGCGCCGGGCCTGCCGCCGGTGCTGGCGGCGGCCGACCGCACCCCGACCGGCCCGGTGGAAGCCGAGATGCACCACGTGCTCTACCGCGCGGCCGAGGCGATCATCCTCGACTTGCACGACCTGCGGGGTGCGCTGGTTCCCGCCCGACCGCCGGCGCCGCCCTGGCTGGAGGATGCGTCGTCGTTCGTCATCGCGATCGATTCGGCGGTGGTCGGCATTACACCGGCGAGTCTGACCGCGCTGCTCAACGGCTACGTGTTCAATTACGATGGCACACCGCTGGATCATCTGAACGTGTCCATCGTCAGGGGAGAACTCCGTCTCAGCGGCAAGCTGCGAAGCGTGGCCGGGGTGCCTTTTACGATTCGGGCCGTGGCCTCAGCCACCGCGGACGGGAAGCTTCGCCTGCACCCGACCAGCGTGAAGGTCGTCGGGGTCTCGGTGCAGTGGCTGATGCACATGCTTGGCGTCGAGCTCAACAAGGTCGTAGGGCGCCGACCGGGGCGCGGTGTCCAGGTGGTCGGCAACGACTTCGTCCTCACTCCGGCGGAGCTGTTGCCGCCTCCGGTGATTCACGGGCTCATCACCGATGCCCGAATCGACCCGGACGCGGTGGTGCTGACGTTCGGCGCATCGCAGCGGCCCGGCCGCGGCAGGCTGCTTGGCAGCGTCGAGTCGACGCCACGCAACTTCGTCCGGTTCCGGGGTGCCGTGTTGCGGTTCGGAAAACTGACCATGGTGGACACCGACCTGCGCATCGTGGACGCCGACCAGAGTGATCCGTTTGACCTCTTCTTCGACCACCTCGATGACCAGCTCGTCGCGGGCCACGTGCGCACCATGGCCGATTTTGGGCTGATCGCGACGATGCCTGACTTTGACGACATGCAGCGGACCCCGCCGCCGGTGGCGCCATGAGCCGACGTGTGCCGACGGGCGCATGGCTGGCGGCCACGGTGCTGCTCGCCGCATGCGGTGAGGGCGGCGACCAGGCGGCGCCGATCGCGACGTTGACCCACCTGCCGGTCCATTATCTGGCCGATCGTTTTGCGGTGGCGCCGGTGACCGCGGGCGGCGACACCCTCGAGCTGTACACTGATACCGGCGGCGGGATGGACATGCTGTGGGCACCGATCGCCGATCGTCTGGGGCTCGCGCGCGAGCGGGTGCAGCTCGACGGCGAGACGGCGGAACTGGTCACGCTGCCGCCGATGGATGCCGCCGCCACGATGCCGCCGGGTGCGGCGCCGGCACCGATCGGTGCGCGGATGCTGGTGGTGCCGCGTGACTCGAACCCGCCGGCCCGCGACGGATTCCTGGGCCGCTACTGGTTCCGGGACCGCGTCTGGGTCTTTGACTATCCGGGGCGCTCGCTCGGCCTGCTGAGCGGCCCGCCGCCGCGGCCGGCCGACCCGGTGCACCGGGTGGCGCTGGGTTTCCAGCGGTCGCGGATGGGATTCGGGGCGCGGACGTCCAATTTCGCCCGGATCCGCGCGGCGGTTGACGGCGAGTCGCTGGACCTGCTCTTCGACACCGGCGCGATGGTGACGCTGACCGACAGCGCGGTTGCGGCACTTGCGGCCGCGGGCGCGCCCGGCCCGGCGCAGCGCGGGGCCAGCTTCATTGCACAGTCGGTGTTCGAGACGTGGCGCCGGCGTCACCCCGGCTGGCGCGTGATTGCCGGCGCGGACCGGCCGGGGGGAATGCCGATGATCGAAGTGGCAGAGGTGCAGGTGGCGGGCTTCACGGCGGGGCCGGTGTGGTTCACGATGCGGCCGGACGCGAACTTCCACAGCTACATGTCGCAGTGGATGGACCGGCGGATCGACGGCGCGCTGGGCGGATCGGCGCTCCGGTTCTTCCGGGTGACGGTGGACTACCCTCACGCGACGGCGGACTTCGAGCGGCCCTGACGCGGTCGGCGCATCAGCCGCCGCCGGGATGCGCGACGAGGAATTCGCGTGCGCCCGCATTGCCCGGATTCAGCGCCAGCGATTGTCGGTACGCCCGGACGGCATCCGCACCCCGGCCGACGGCCGCCAGCCCCTCGCCGTAGCTGTCCCATGCATTCCATGATGCGGGAAACGCCGTGGTGTTGAGCGCGAAGATCGCGACGGCACGCGCGGCGTCGCCACTGCGCAGCGCACGGTAGCCCAGTGCATTGATCCGGAGCTCGCTGAAGGGCTGCCACCAGTCGAGCGCCCCGTAGCGCTGCCGGCGCGCCTCGAGCACGCGCATGGCGGCGCCCGGGCCGTCCGCCGCGGCGATCGCATCGACCCCCCGCGTGTCATCATCGCCCAGCACCAGGTCCAGCACCGGATCGCGGCCGGCGAAATAGTCGGCGGCGTCGATTACGACGGGGAGGGTGACCGGCACGTAGGGCCGCACGTCGTCGGAGCCGGCGCCCTGGTGCCAGATGGTGGAGACGTCGAGCCGGAGCGGCGCGGCGGAAAGGTCGAACGACATCGGATCGCCGAAGTGGTTGAGCCCGGCACCCGCCGGCTCACCGGCGACCACCGCATCCGGCACCGCGTCGAGCAGCGCGCCGACCAGCAGGATCGCGGCGCTGAACGTCTTGCGGCCGGCCAGGATGTAGAGCCGGCCCCAGGGACGGGTGGCATCCCGCCGGACGAAGTTTGCGACGAACCGCGGCACCAGTGCGCCGTTGCCGCCGCTGTTGTAGCGCAGGTCGAGCACCAGCCGCTGTACTGGTGCGCGATCGAGCCGGGCAAAGAGCGAATCGGTGTAGTCGGCAAACCGGAGGCTGTCGTCCTCCTGCATGAAGTTGATCTGGGCGTACAGCGCGTGCGCGGCCGGCAGTGGCTCGGTCCAGAAGTAAAAACGGTAGCGCAGATGGAGCGGCAGCGCAGGATCGTGCCGGCGGTAGTCGAGCGGCGCGCGCCCGCCGAACGCGGTGACCCAGTCCACGTTGCCGCCGCGGAACGGGGGAAACATCTCCCCCCGGAAGCGGCCATCGAAGGCGGCATCCGCCGTGTGCACGGCGGCGAGCACCGCGCGACGGGGACCATCCGCCGTCTCCACCTCGAGCGGCAGACTGTCGGCCCGTTCGACGACGTCGAGCCCCCGCATCAGCGCGCCGTTGGACAGCGCAAACAGGTTCTCAGCGTGTCCCCATTCGTTGTCGGCCCCCATGACGCTTTCCGCCCGCCAGAGCGCTTCCTCCGCACCCAACCGGCCGATGCGCAATACGCGGTGTCCTACCATCTCCGCGTGCGCGCGATCGATGGCCGTGACGTAGAGCCCGGACTGGAAGGCGTAGAAGCGGACCGGATACCAGCTGGCCAGCGCGGGATCCGTCACCGGCTCGAGCTGGGTGTGGCCGTCATGCAGCGAGGCGACGAGCTGCATCAGCCGGACCACGGCATGGGCATCATCGAGGTGCGGCAGCTCCCGGCGCAGCTGATCCACCGCGATCGCGAACCCGCGGCGGCCGATGCGCGCGGCATAGTCCGGGTGGCGCGTCTTGAGCAACGTGGTGATCTCGTCGAGCGCCGCCGTCCATCGGACGGGAGCCGCCGGCATCGTATCGGCCCGTGGCGTGAGTGCCGGCGTGGCTGGGGCGGCGGCGAGCTGGAGCAGAAGCAGCGGCATAACCAACGGCATGAGGTGTCCGGGCATGAGGGAAGGGCGCTTGCTCCCCGGTTGGATAGCAGGAGCGACGCGAACGTTGGGGGCAGCGATGCCATGGCGGGACGGGTGTAGCGACGGGCGGCGTGCCAATATACTTCCGGGCGTGAGCGTCCATCACTTTCACCCGGGCTCGGCACGCCGCCGGTCGCTACGAGGAATCCATGTCCCTATTCGATCCCGCCCGTTCCCCCTGGCCCGCCCGCGCGCTCAGTCTGCTGCGCATCGGCATCGGGTTCTTCTACATCACGTACGGCACGATGAAGATGTTCAACTTTCCGCCGGTGCCCGCCGGCATGCCTCCCATCCACTATCTGTTGGGTTCCGAACTGGGCGTGGCCGGCCTGCTCGAGACGGTGGGCGGGACGCTGATCCTGCTGGGCCTGTTCACCCGACCCGTGGCGTTTATCCTGGCGGGCGAGATGGCGGTGGCCTATTTCCAGTTTCATTTTCCCATGGGGTTCTTTCCCCAGACCAACAACGGCTCGCCGGCCGTGCTGTACTGCTTCCTGTTTCTGTACTTCATGGTCGTGGGGGCGGGACCGTGGAGCATGGACGCGATGCTGGCCCGCTCGCGCCGGGGCGGGGTTGCATATCAATAAAAGTTGATATATAGTACGCGCCATGACGCCCCTCGCCGCCCCGCCCGCGCTCGATCGTGGACACGCTGCCGGGCTCTTCCATGCGCTTTCGGACGAGACCAGGCTGGCGGTGCTCGAAATGCTCGGGGACGGCGAGCGGTGCGTCTGCGAGCTGCAGGAGGCGCTCGACGCAGCCCAGTCCCGGCTGTCGTTCCATCTCAAGGTGCTGAAGGACGCGGGCCTGGTGGTCGACCGGAAGGAAGGGCGCTGGTCCTATTACACGCTGGTACCGGGCACACTCGACCGGGCGCACGACATCGTCCGCGGTCTCGCGGCGAGCGGAACGCCGCGCCGCGGCCGGGCGACCGGGTGCTGCGTGTAGTCGTGTCGCCGGATTTTTTTTGCTCTCATCTATCAATATTTCTTGATTAGGAGTTCCGCCATGCCTGATTCACACCCCGATGCCGCGTTGACCACCATCGTCCGCGACCGCTATGGAGCCGCCGCCCGCCGGGTCCTGGAGGCCGGCTCGGCCGAGTGCTGCGGGCCGGCCAGCTCCTGCTGCGGCGGCGCTGCGTTCTCCGGAACTGTGGATCCCATCACGTCCAACCTGTATGTGAACGGCGAGACCGCCGAGGTGCCCTCCGCCGCGGTGCTCGCCTCGCTCGGATGCGGCAATCCCACGGCGTTGGCCCAGCTCGAGCCGGGCGAGACGGTGCTGGATCTGGGTTCGGGTGGCGGGATCGACGTGCTGCTCTCCGCGCGACGGGTCGGCCCAATGGGGAAGGCGTACGGACTCGACATGACGGACGATATGCTCACACTGGCGCGGCAGAACGCGGCCACGGCCGGCGTCGCCAACGTGGAATTCCTCAAGGGCGAGATCGAGCAGATCCCGCTGCCCGATGCGTCCGTCGACGTCATCATCTCGAACTGCGTCATCAATCTGTCGGCCGACAAGCGGCGGGTGCTGGCGGAGGCGTTCCGGGTACTGCGGCCCGGGGGACGCTTTGCCGTGAGCGACGTCGTCGTACGCGGTGCAGTGCCCGCGGCGCTGCGGCGCAGCATGGAGCTCTGGGTGGGATGCGTGGCCGGAGCACTGGAAGAGCAGGAGTTTCTGGCGCTGCTGACGGACGTTGGCTTCGAGGACGCGTCGATCGAGCCGACCCGGGTCTACCGAAGCGACGATGCACGGACATTTCTGGAGGGGGCGGGGCTGGATGCGGGCGCCGGCCTCGACGCGATCGACGGACGGTTCATGGCGGCGTTCGTGCGAGCCCGGAAGCCGGCCGGGGTGCGCTGCTGCTCGCCCGGCAGCTGCGGCTGAATGGGGGCGGCCGCCTGTCGGTCCGGCGCTCGCCTGTCGGCGCTCGATCGGGCACTCCCGCTCTGGATCCTGCTGGCGATGGCCGCCGGCCTCGCACTGGGCCGCGTGTGGCCCGGGCTGGGCGCGCTCCTCGATCGAGTTCAGGTGGCCGGCGTCTCGGTGCCGATTGCCGTCGGCCTCTTCTGGATGATGTACCCGGTGTTGGCGCGGGTCCGCTACGACGCGGTCGGCCGCCACGCCCTCGACGGCCGGCTGCTGGGCACCTCGCTCGTGCTCAACTGGGTGATCGGGCCGCTGGTGATGTTCGGGCTTGCGTGGCTGTTCCTGCCGGATCTCCCCGCGTACCGCGACGGACTGATTCTCATCGGCCTGGCGCGGTGCATCGCGATGGTGCTGATCTGGAACGCACTGGCGTGCGGCTCCAATGAGCTCGCGGCCGTGCTGGTGGCCATCAACTCCGTTTTTCAGATTCTGACCTACTCCGTCCTCGGCTGGCTGTTTCTGACCGCGGTGCCGGCATGGCTGGGGCTGCCGGGCGTGGCACTCGATGTGTCGATGGGACAGATCGCGCGGAGCGTGCTGCTGTTCCTCGGTCTGCCGCTCGCGGCCGGGTATGTGACGCGACGCCTGCTCGTCTCCCGGCATGGCGACGTGTGGTACGAGACGGTGTTCCTCCCGCGCTTCGGGCCGGCGGCGCTGCTGGGGCTGCTGTACACGGTGGTGCTGATGTTCGCGATGCAGGGTGACCGCATCCTGGCCCGGCCGCTCGACGTGCTGCGGATCGCCCTGCCGCTGCTGGTGTATTTCGGCGTGATGTTCTCGCTGGCGCTGGCGCTCTCGCGCCGGCTCGGCTTTGGCTACGCCGCGAGCGCGTCGGTGGCGTTCACGGCGGCCGGCAACAACTTCGAGCTGGCGATCGCGGTTGCGGTTGCCACCTTCGGCATCGGCTCCGGCCAGGCGCTGGCCGCGGTAATCGGGCCGCTGATCGAGGTGCCGGCGCTGCTCGGGCTGGTGTACGTGTCGCTCTGGTCACGGCGCTTCTTTCCCCGGGAGGCCGGTGCATGATCCGCTAGTCCCTGATCTCGGACATCCACGCCAACCTGCCCGCACTCGAGGCGGTGCTTGCCGACACCGCGACCCAGCCCGACGTCACCGCGACGTATCACCTTGGCGACCTGGTGGGGTAGGCGCCGTGGCCGGACGATACGGTCGCGCTGATCGGCCGGCATGCCATTGCGGGAGTGGCCGGCAACTACGATTCGACGGTGGCGACCGACCATCCGCATTGCGGCTGCAAGTACGAAGATCCGGTCCAGGAGGCGCTGTCGCATCGGAGTTACGACTGGACCCGCGCGCACGTGTCGCCCGCGACGCCGCGGGTGCTCGCCGGGCTGCCGTTCCGGCTCGACCTGCGGCCGTTGGGCGGGCATAAGGCGGGGCCTCGCGTGGTGCTGGTGCATGGTACGCTCACGCTCAACACCGTCTACTGGACCGCCGACCGTTCCGATGACTTCTGCCTTGAGATGGCGGGCCACGCCGCGCTCGGGCCCGGCGACGTGATCGCGTTTGGCCATGCCCACAAGCCGTGGCACCGTGAAATCGGCGGCATCCACTTCGTCAATACCGGCAGCGTGGGCCGGCCCAAGGATGGGGACTGGCGGGCTGGCTACACGCTTCACACGGTCGAACCCGGCGCCATCACGGCCGAACACCGGCGCGTCGAATACGCTCTGGCGCGCGCGATCGACGGGATTCGGGCGAGCGAGCTGCCTGGCGAGTTTGCCGATCAGCTCCGGACGGGAGGTACGGCCGTGCCGGATTGAGCCGGTTGATCGCGAGCTCCGGATTGGACACCGCGCTGGCTCCCGGGGCCACTCCGCGCTAGCTTCCCGCGTCACCCCTTCCCACACCGACGAGCTCGCGTGGCAAAAGACCTGCGAGAACAGCTCCAGCAGACCCTCGGCGCCGCCTACACGCTTGAACGCGAGCTTGGCGGCGGCGGCATGTCGCGCGTGTTCGTCGCGCGGGAGACCGCGCTGGGGCGCACCGTCGTGGTGAAGGTGCTCTCGCCGGAGCTGGCCGCGGGACTCAACGTGGAGCGGTTCCGCCGGGAGATCCAGCTTGCCGCGCAGCTGCAGCATGCCCACATCGTCCCCGTGCTCGCCGCCGGCGAGACCGAGGGGCTTCCCTATTACACGATGCCGTTCGTCGAGGGTGAGTCGCTCCGCGGCCAGGTGGCGCAGGGCCCGCTGCCGGTGGGGCTGGTTCTGAGCTACCTGCGGGACGTCGCGCGGGCGCTGGCGTACGCGCACGCGCGCGGCGTGGTCCATCGCGACATCAAGCCTGATAATGTGCTGGTCGCCGGCGGTTCGGCCGTGGTGACTGATTTCGGCGTGGCCAAGGCGCTCTCCAGCGCCCGGGGCGATGCGCCCGGCGGCACGCTCACGCACGTCGGCACCTCGCTCGGCACGCCCGCCTACATGGCGCCGGAGCAGGTGGCGGCCGATCCCGACACCAACCACCGGGCCGATCTCTACGCCTTCGGCGCGATGGCGTACGAGCTCCTGGCCGGCCGGTCGCCGTTCGGGGGCCGGAGCCCGCACAAGATGCTGGCCGCGCAGATGTCGGAGCGACCGGAACCAATCGAGCAGCTCCGCCCGGACACGCCGCCCCGGCTCGCGGCCGTCATCATGCGCTGCCTCGAGAAGGATCCGGGCGACCGCCCCCAGTCGGCCGACGAGGTGCTGCGCGATCTCGACGCGTCGGTGAGCAGTGACAGCAGCAGCGCGGCGCCTGCCATCGCGCTGGCCACGCGACGGACGCTGGTGCGAGCTCTGGTCATCTATGCCGTCGCGTTCGTGATGGTGGCGATCGTGGCGCGCGCCGCCATCATCGCCATCGGGCTGCCCGACTGGGTCTTTCCCGGCGCGCTGATCGTCATGGCGCTGGGGCTGCCGGTGATCCTGTTCACGGCGCTGGTGCAGCGGCAGAGCCGCCTCGCGCTCGCCGCCGGGCGGACCACGCCGGGCGGCACCGCCACCGCGCACTCCACCGTCACCCGCATCGCCGTCAAGGCGCAGCCGCACATCAGCTGGCGCCGCACCGCGTGGGGCGGGGCGGTGGCGGTCGGCGCGTTCGTGTTGCTGGTGGGCGGCTACATGGCGATGCGGCTCCTCGGTATCGGGCCGGCCGGGACGCTATCGGCGTCAGGCGTGTTCGGCTCGCGGGAGCGGGTCGTCGTGGCCGACTTCCAGAGTCCGGTGGGCGACAGCACGCTGGGCCCGGTCGTCACCGAAGCGCTCCGGACCGACCTGGCGCAGTCGCCCAATCTGCAGGTGCTCGACCCCGCCCGCATACGCGACGCACTGCAGCGGATGCAGGTCTCGCCCGACTCGCGACTGGACCTGGCGCTCGCTCGCGATCTGGCAACGCGCGAAGGCGTCAAGGCGGTGGTGGACGGCGCCATCCTCGGAATTGGCGGCAGCTACGTGGTGACGGCGCGGCTGGTGGAAGCATCGTCGGGTGCGACGCTGGTGTCGTTTCGGGAGACGGCGGACGACGGCCGCGGGCTGCTGCCGGCGATCGGCCGGGTGTCCAAGGCGTTGCGCGCCAAGGTGGGTGAATCGCTCAAGTCGGTCCGGGCGGCGGCGCCGCTGGAGGCGGTCACGACTGCGTCGCTGCCGGCGCTCCGGAAATACGCCGAAGGCGACCACGTCATGGGCGTCACCGGCGACAACGTGCGGGCCGAGGCACTGTTCCGGGAAGCGATCGCGCTGGATACCGGCTTTGCCATGGCGTGGCGCAAGCTGGGGATTCTGCTGGGCAACACGCAGGGCGCCTACGCCGAGCAGGTGAACGCCCTGACCCACGCGTTCAATCACCGCGACCGGCTCGGGATCATCGAGCGCAACCTCGCGGCGGGAAGTTACTACAGCCAGGTGGAGGACCGCGCCGACGACGCGATCGCCGCGTACGAGGCGATCCTGGCGGTGGACTCCCTGAATTTTACGGCGCTCAACAATGCCGCCATTCTGTACCAGCAGCAGGGGAACCCGCGGAAGGCCGCCACCTACCTCAGGCGCGCCATCAACGGCGGCTTTGACGCGTTCAACGGCTACTCCAATCTGGCCGTCGCGGAATTCCGCCTGGGTGACACGGCAGCCGCGCGCGCGGCGGCGGACTCGCTGGCGGCGCGGTATCCGTCGCATCCCGAAAATCAGATCGTGCGGACGTGGCTGGCATTTGGCGTCGGCCAGTACGACTCGGCCGACGCGCACGCGCGCCGGCTGGCCGCGATGAGCGCCGGCGATCCGTCGAATCTCGGGACCGCGCTCATGATGCGGTCAGCCGTCGCCGAGACCCAGGGACATCTCGACGCCTCGGCGGCGCTGGCCGATGAGTGGGCAGCGGCGCGCGCATCGCCCGCGCTGCCCGAGCTTCCGCTGCAGGCCGCTGCCTACGGCGCACTGGACGACATCTGGTACCGCAACGATCGCGCGGCCGGGCTGGCGCGCATGGATCGTGCGCTCCGCGAGCACCCGCTGCGGGGGATCCCGGTGGTGCAGCGCCCCTACCGCCTGCTGGCCGAGGTGTACGCCCGGGCCGGCGACGTCGCACGGGCCCGGCAATACCTGAGCGAGATGGCGACCGAGCTCCCCCCGGAGGTCCGTTCCAACGCGGAGAACGATCCGCATCCGGTGCTGGGCCTGATTGCGATGGCAGAGCGGCGGCCGGCCGATGCGGTGACGCAGTTCGCGAGTGCGCGTCGGAGCATCTTCTGCGAGCTCTGCTCGGTGCCCGACCTCGCGCGGGCCTATGATGCCGCCGGTCAGCCTGATTCGGCGATCGCCGCCTACCGCCGCTATGTGGATACGCCGGATCCGTTCCGCTGGGTCACCGACGGCATGGCACTGGCCCCGGCCGAGAAACGGCTGGGTGAGCTGTACGTCGCCCGCGGCGACACCGCCAG
>JBBSCB010000013.1:0-74870 GCA_038250675.1 Gemmatimonadales bacterium | reverse complement strand
CCGGCGCCGCGAGTTCGGCCACCTTGCCCGGCCGCGGCACCACCTCGCCGATGGCATCCACGGTCCGGACGAAGCTGGTCCGCTGCGCCACCGCCGTGCGCACGGTGACCGCCGGCGTCGCCGCCGGATCGGCTGTCTGGTCGGGACCACCGCAGGCGAGGCACAGCATCATCGCGCAAGGCAACAGGCGTCGCAGCATCAGGGTACGCTCAGCGAGGAGAGACGGAGGGCGGCGGCCGCGATGTTGGCGGCCGCGAGATCGTCGATGTACTGCGAGAGGGCCTCGCGCGCGGACCGGCGCGCTTCCAGCACGCTGGGCAGGGCAAATGCCCCCTCCGCATACGCCTGGAGCGAGAGCGCCGCCAAGCGTTCGGCGGTCGTCACGAGCGCCCGGTCACGGCCCGCGCGGGCAAACGCGGACTCCCGATCCCGCAGTGCCCGCGCACGGGTCGCGGCGCTCTCGCGCCGCGTGAGTTCCAACTCGGCGCGCGCTCGATCGCGCGTGGCGGCGGCGGCAGCGATGGGGCCCCGGTTCCGGTTGAGCAGCGGAAGCGGAAGCGTGAGCCCGACGAGCGGCAGAATGCCCGGCTCGGCGCCCGAGGGGTCGCCGGACTCGAACCCGACGCTGAGACTCGGCGCGGCCAGCGCCCCCCGCCGCGCGAACACGACCGACTGCTCCTCCGCCGCCAGCGACGCCTCGGCGGCGGCCACCTGGACCGGGCGGCCGCTGTCCGCCCGAACGGGATCCAGCGCCGGCAACATGAGCGAATCGGACGGCACCACGAGCACGCGATCGGCCGCCAGCCCCATGATGGCCTGGAGATCGAGAATGGCGGCGATCGCGGCGAGCGAATCATCGGTGGCGGCGTTGTGGGCCTGGCCGGCGTTCACCGCCGCGAGTTGGACATCCAGGTCGCTGGCATCCCCGGCGTCGCGGCGCACCGTGGCCATGTGCAGCAGACTGTCGGCGTCCTGGGCCGTGCGGACCGACAGGTGCGAGCGCGCTGCCGCCGCCTGCGCGCGGGTATATGCGGTGTCGGCGTCAAACGCGGCGGCGGCGCGCTCGAAGGCGAATCGGAGCCGCGCCGACCCCAGCGCGAGGTCCGCGGCGCGGACTCGCGGCCCGCGGAGCCAGAGGAAGTCCAGCGGCAGATCGAGCTCCGCATGATACCGCGGGATCGACCGGGTGTAGCTGGTGATCGCGACCGGGTTCTCGAACATGCGCGTGGTGGCCAGCGCGGCCGCGCTCACCGACGTATCCGCCCGCGCCAGCGCGATGCGCGACCCGCGGGATTCCGCCGACGCCATGGCGGCCGCACGCGTCACCGGCTGCTGTGCGCGCGCCGGACCGGCGAGCGCCAGCAAGACGAGGCCCGCCGCTCCGGGCGCCCTCATGCGCCGAGTGCGGGAAGCACGAGCGCGTAGGTGTTCCACGATCCGTTCCGGGTATGCACCAGACTCCCTCCATGCTGTTCGGCGATCCACCGGACGATCGCAAGTCCAAACCCACGGGCCTCATCCGCCACCCGCGGTGCCTCCGCCGGCGCATCGCCTTCGCTCGAGATGGCCAGCAGCGCCTGCGCTCCCTGACGAAAGACTGCCACCGACACGCTCGCCTCCGGTGCACTGTGACGGCAGGCATTTTCCAGCAGCTCGAGCACCGCCTCCTGGAGCAGCGGCTCACTGCCGCGCACCTCGATCGGCTCGACGCGCCCCAGTTCGAGGCGCCGGCCCAATCCCTGCGCCCGGCCGCGCATCATGTCGGCCGCCTCCACCGCCGTGCCTTCGAGATCAACGGTGGCGTCGAGCGTGATGGTCTCGCCCGCCTCGGCCTGGGCCAGCAGAAAGAGCTCGTTGACCCGCCGCTGCATCCGCCCGGCGGCGCGATGGATCCGTTCGAGCGCGTCCTGCGCATCGGGAGCGCCGGGATGGCCCAGGCCCAGCTCGGATTCACCGAGCACGAGTGTGAGCGGCGTGCGAATCTGATGCGCGGCGCGGCGGAGAAACGCGCGGCTCTGCGCCTGCGACTGCTCCAGCCGGTCGAGCAGCGCATTGAACTGGCCGGCGAGCCGGCCCACTTCGTCCGCCGGCTCCTCGACCGGCAGCCGGCGCCCCAGATCACGTGGTGCCATGGAGGCGACGGCGCGCTCCATCTGGCCGATGGGGCGCAACGCGCGGCGCGACATCAGATACCCGCCCATGAGCGCGAGGATCGCCACCAGCGGCGTGCTGATCGCGAGCCAGACCGCCAGCGCCTCGTCATCCTCCTGCAGGCGATCGGTGGAACCGACCACCAGCACCGTGAATCTGGGCGACTCCGTCCCATCGAGCCATACCGGACGGGCCGACCCCTCCGCATTGAGGCGGATGTCGCCCGCCGGACGCCCGTCGCTCCGGGCCGGCGCCTCGGCCGCGAGCAGCGCCGGCCCGGCGAGCGCCAGCCGTCTGCCGGCCGAGTCGTAGACTGCCACCGCCTCGGGACCGGCCGGCCATTCGCCGAGGGTGGCCTGGGCCACCGCCGTCGCGCCGGAGTCGCCCAGTTCCACGTATTCGCGCCCAGTGGCTGTGAGGAGCTGGGTGGCCGTTCCCGCAAGATCGCGGGTGAGCCGGTGATCGGCGGCGCGGCGCACCGACCAGAGCAGGGACAGGTCGAGCACGCCGAGCCCGATGAGGAAGGCCAGCGCGAACCAGGTGGCGAGCTGAAGGCGCAGGCGGCTAAGCGGCACCGGGCGGCGCCTCCGGTGCGAGCACGTACCCCTGCCCGCGCAGCGTGTGGATGAGCCGGCGGTCGTCCGGCCCGTCGACCTTGCGGCGCACCCGCCCGACCAGCACGTCCACGGCGTTGGCCACCGGATCGAAGTTGTCGTCCCACACATGCGCCAGAATCTGGGTGCGGGTCACCACCCGGCCGACGTTCCGCAGCAGATATTCAAGCAGGGCGTACTCCCGCGCGGTGACCCGCAGCGCGCGGCCGCCGCGCTCCACCCGCCGGGCCCCGGGATCGAGCGTGAGCGTATCCACGACGAGCTGCACGTCGAGGGATCCCGGCGGCCGGCGGAACAGCGCCCGGAGCCGCGCGAGCAGCTCGGCCACGGCAAACGGCTTGGCCAGGTAGTCGTCGGCACCGGCGTCGAGTCCGGTGACGCGATCGTTGACGCCGGTCTGTGCGGTCAGCATCAGGACCGGCGCCCGGCCTCCCCGCGCCCGCCATTGGCGGCAGACCTCGCGACCGTCCATGTCGGGCAGTCCGAGGTCCAGCACGACGAGGTCGTATTCGTTGATGGCGAGCGCCGCCAGCGCCGCCGCCCCCGTGGCTGCGACGTCGGTGGCCCACGTCGTCTCCCGGAGGACACGCGCCAGAAATGCAGCCAGCTCGGGCTCGTCCTCAACCAGGAGAATGCGCATCAGTCAGGGAAGCTGTCCGCGGGTGGTTAGTCGTCGTCCTTCTCGGCCTTCTGGGCCTTCTGGGCCTTCTCGCCCTTCTCGCCCTGCTCAGCCTTTGCGGATCGCTTGTGGGCACTGTCCGCGCGGCTTTCCTTGGCCTCGGTCGCGGGCGACTCGTGCTCGACACCCACCGTGGCTCCGGTCATCGCGTCGACGTTCACTTCCTCGATGCCGGACTTGCCGGCCACCTTCATGTCGAAGGAATAGATCAGTCGGCCATCCTCCTCCTCGATCTCCCGCGCCGCGACTCGTCCGTCGCGCACCGCGGCCTGAGCGATGCGGGTGGCGGAATCCGCCGAAATGTGGGCCCGTGCCGCCAGGCCGGGCTTCTCTTCCTTGAGCTTGGGGAGCGTCCCCTGCGCACGGACGGACCCGGCGCCCACGAGCAGCAGCGCGGCGACGGCGGGGACAATCAGGTATGTGGCTTTCATTGGTCACTCCTTGAAGTCATGATGCGATTGCGGGCCGTACAAACGGCGGCCCAGTGTTGGCATGAGGATGCTAACCGGTGCGGATGACGCGACGATGACGGATGACCGCTCGCCCCAAGTGTCTGCCCGGCGTACCTTTGGCGCAACCCGTGAGGAGTCGCCGATGCCGCTGCTGTTGAATGCCGAGCGCTATGCACCCCAGCCGCTGGGGCCGCGCCACCTGCTGCCGGCCAAGAGCCGGCTGGTGCCCGGTGGGAGTCCCGTGGTCCGCGGCACCTTCACGGAGGCGAGTTCGTGACGGTGAAGGCCGGCGCATTGCGCCCCTCGCGAGGCGGCCCCGCCCGGGGCTACATCATTCCGGTGGGTGGGGCCGAGGAGAAGGCGGGCGACGTGGCGATCCTGCGGCGGTTCGCCACACTGTGCGGCGGGCCCGTGGCGCGAATCGGCATCATCCCCACGGCGTCGGAGCTCAGCGACACCGGCCAGCGCTATGTGGCCCTGTTCAAGAGTCTGGGCGCCGCGTCCGCCGTCTCGCTGCCGATCCAGACCCGGGCAGATGCGGAGGACAGCGAGATCGTCGCCGCACTCGATGAGGTGGACGGAATCTTTCTCACGGGCGGGAACCAGCTGCGGCTGTCGACGACGGTCGGCGGCACCGACGTGGCCCGCGCGATCCGCCGGCGCAACACGGAAGGGGCGCATGTCGCCGGCACGTCGGCCGGCGCGGCGTTTCTGTCGGAGCATATGATCGCATTCGGCCGGGAGGGCGCGTCGCCCCGGGCCAGGATCGTCACGCTTGCACCGGGAATCGGCCTGACCAACCGCATCATCATCGATCAGCACTTCCGCCAGCGCGACCGGCTGGGGCGGCTGCTGACCGCGCTGGCGTTCAACCCGTTTGCCATCGGCATCGGGCTGGACGAGAACACCGCCGGCTTCATCGGCCCCGACGAGACGCTGGAAGTCGTCGGTGACGGCGCGCTGACGATCGTCGACCCGTCTGAGCTAGAATTCTCATCGATGGCGCGGGTCCGCAAGAACGATCCGGTCTGCCTGATCGGGCTCCGGCTGCACATCCTGGATCACGGCTCCACGTTCAACCTGCACACCCGCATCGCGTCTGCGGCGCCCGCGATCGCGCTTCGCAAATAACGCCTCAGGGGTCATCCCATGAAGATCCTCGATCGGTCGGTGTTCGTCGGGCCGAGCCTGTACGCCCACTTTCCGGTGATCCGGCTGGACGTGGACCTGGGCGTCCTGGAAGACTGGCCGTCCGGGAAACTGGGCCGCGGGTTTACCGACGCCCTGGTGGCCGCGCTGCCGGGGCTGGAGACGCACGGCTGTTCCTATGGCGAGCCGGGCGGTTTCATCCGCCGCCTCACCGAGGACCAAGGCACCTGGATGGGGCACGTGCTCGAGCACGTGGCGATCGAGCTGCACAACGTCGCCGGCCAACCGGTGACCTTCGGCAAGACGCGCTCGCTCGGTACCCGCGGGCGCTACAGGGTCATCTACCAGTACGAGAACCCCGAGGTCGGGCTGGAGGCCGGCGAGCTCGCGCTCACCCTCCTCCACAGTCTGCTCCCGGAGTCGCTGCGGCCCGAGGGCGCGGTGCCCGACGACTTCGATTTTGCCGCCGCACGCGACGAGTTCATCCGCTACACCCATCGCCATGCCCTGGGGCCAAGCACAGCCGCGCTGGTTCGCGCCGCGGAGGAGCGTCGAATCCCCTGGATCCGGCTGGGCACCAACAGTCTGATCCAGCTGGGCCACGGGCGGTATCAGCAGCGGGTGCAGGCCACGATCACCAGCCGCACGTCGCACATCGCGGTGGACCTGGCCTCCGACAAGGAGGAGACCAACAAGGTGCTGGGCCGGCTGGGCCTGCCGGTGCCGCGGCAGGAGCTGGTGGGGAGCGCCCAGGATGCCGTGATGGCCGCCGGACGGATCGGCGTTCCCGTGGTGGTGAAGCCGTGGAATGCCAATCACGGCCGGGGCATTTCCATCGGCGTCTCCGAGCCGGCCGATGTGGCGCGGGCGTTCGACGTGGCGGCCGAGCACAGCCGGAACGTGCTGGTCGAGCAGTTCGTCACCGGCCATGACCACCGCATGCTGGTGATCGACGGCCGGCTCGTCGCGGTCTCGCGGCGGGTGCCGGGACACGTCATCGGCGACGGGATCAGCACGATCGAGGCGCTGGTGGAGGCCGTCAACCGGGACGAGCGCCGCGGCATCGGCCACGAGAAGGTGCTCACCCGGCTGGAGTTCGACCATCAGGCCGAGCAGCTGCTGCTCAAGCGCGGCTACACCCGCACGAGCGTTCCGGTCGCGGCCGACCTGGTCTTCCTGCGCTCGACCGGGAATCTCTCGACCGGCGGCACCGCGGCGGACATGACCGACGTGGTGCACCCCGACAACGCCGAGATGGCGATCCGCGCGATCAGCGCGATCGGGCTCGACGTGGGCGGCGTGGACTTCCTCACCACCGACATCACGCGCTCGTACAAGGAGATCGGCGGCGCGATCTGCGAGGTGAACGCGGCGCCGGGCTTCCGGATGCACATGGCGCCCAGCGAGGGCCGCGCGCGCGACGTGGCGGGACCGGTGATCGACATGCTCTTTCCGGCCGGCACACCCAGTCGCATCCCCATCGCCGCCGTCACCGGCACCAACGGCAAGACGACGACGGCCCGAATGCTGGCTCACATCCACAAGCTCGCCGGGCACCACGTCGGGCTCACGACGACCGACGGCGTCTACATCGACGGGCAGCGCACCGTGGCCGGCGACATGACGGGACCGGTGGCCACGCGCATGGTTTTGGGCGATCCCGTCGTGGACGTCGCCGTGCTGGAAGTGGCGCGGGGCGGGCTGCTCCGCGCCGGCATGGGGGTCCGCCATGTGGACGTAGGTGCCGTGCTCAACGTGAAGTCCGATCACCTGGGGCTCCGCGGCATCGACACGCTCGAAGGGCTCGCCAAGGTCAAGCGGATCGTGGTGGAGGTGGCGCGTAATACGGCGGTGCTCAATGCCGACGACCCGCTCTGTCTCCGCATGGCTGATCACACCGAGGCCGCCAATGTCTGCTATGTGACCATGGACGCGACCCACGAGCTGGTGCGCGAGCACATTCAGGCGGGCGGACGCGGCTGCGTGCTCGAGGCGGGGATGACCGGCAAGATGATCACGCTGTACGATCACGGCGCGCACATCCCGCTGCTCCAGGCCCACCTCATTCCGGCGACGCTCGAGGGGCGGGCGATGCACAACGTCCAGAACGCGATGTTCGCCGCCGCGATGGCATTCAGCATGGGGCTCAAGCTGGAGAACATCCGGCACGGCCTGCAGACGTTCGATACCACGTTCTTCCAGGCGCCGGGCCGCGGGAACGTCTTCGACGAACATCCCTTCAAGGTGATCCTCGACTATGGCCACAACGAGGCCGCGGTCGAGGCGATGACGCAGTTCGTGGACCGGCTCAATCCCGGCGGGCGGCGCATCGTCGTGCTGGCGGCGCCCGGCGACCGGCGCGACGAGGACGTGCGCGATATCGCCCGCATTCTCGCCGGCTGCTTCGATCTCTACATCTGCCGGCGCGACGACTCGCTCCGGGGTCGCGGGCCCGAGGAGATCCCGCGGCTGCTGCGCGATACGCTGCTGGCCGAAGGCGTCGCCGCCGAGGCGGTGCTGATGATTCCGGACGAAGTCGAGGCCACCGATGCCGCCCTCCAGGCGGCGCAGGCCGGCGACCTGGTCCTCATCTTTGGCGACGACGTGACCCGGACATGGGAGCAGATCGTGAGCTTCCGGCCCCGGGCCGCGGAGCGGCGCGCAACCCGCCGCCCCAGGAACCGCCCCAAGCCCGGCCCCATGCCGCGCCGCGAGCGGCCGGCGGAATACGTGCGCGACGTCCGCGGCGTGCGCTTTGCCCGCGATGTCGACCCCGAGGCGGCGGATTGACCCACATCGTCGATTCACGGCGGCTCACCGGCCCCCACCTCATGGGTGATCGCCCGGGTGCCGCACTCGATGTCGCCCTGACGGCGGCGCCCGAGCGCACCGTGGCGGAGTGGCACCGCCAGGTGCGGCGGCTGCTGGACGCGGTGGGCTGGAGCGGGGAGGAAGCCGCGGCGCGGATCGTCAATGGCGGCGCCAGTCTCGTCATTTCCGCGCCGGTGGACGGCCTGTACGTGGCCACCAGCATCAACGAAGCCGCATGGGCCGCCGCCGACGCCGCGGTCAATGGCGCAGCCGCGCCCGACGCCGATGCGACGGCGGCGCGGCTCCGTGAGGAGATTGTGGGGGAGCACGATACCCGGCTCCGCGCGCTGCGGGAGACGGCCCGTCTGCGCGGTCTCACCTTTCTGGCGGACGATGATCTCGTGTCCATCGGATCGGGTCGCGGCGTGGCGGTGTGGCCGCGCCAGGAGCTGCCGGAGGTCCCCGCTGTGGACTGGCATGAGCTCAGCGACGTCCCCATCGTCCTCGTCACCGGCTCCAACGGCAAGACCACCAGTGTGCGGATGCTTGCCGCCATTGCCCGCGCCGCGGGGCTGACACCCGGCCACACCACCACCGACGGAGCTCACGCCGGCCCCGACGTGCTGGCGGGCGGCGACTACGCCGGCCCGATGGGCGCCCGCCTGGTGCTGCGGGACCCCCGCATCGAGATCGCCATTCTGGAGACGGCTCGCGGCGGCATTCTCCGCCGCGGGCTCGCCGTCGAGCATGCCGACGCGACGCTCATCACCAATGTGGCCGCTGATCACCTGGACGACTTCGGTTTGGGCGACCTCGCCACGCTCGCCTCCGTCAAGCTGGTCGCCGCACGGGTGGTCCGGCCCGGCGGCCGCGTCATGCTCAACGCCGATGATCCTGGCCTGGTCCAGTTTGCCCTCGGCGTGTTGTCGGCGAGCTGGTTCGCGATCGACCGCGCGGCGCCGCTGGTCTCGGCATCCATCGCCGCCGGCGGCGACGCAGCCTTCGTCGAGGATGGCCGATTCATGCTGGCTCAGGGCGGCCGCGCGGTGCCGGTCGCCCCGGTCGACGCGGTGCCCGCCACCCTCGGCGGTGCCGCCGGCTACAACGTCTCCAATGTGCTTGGCGTGATCGCCACGGCCGCCGCGCTCGCGCGGGGTCCGGTTCGCGACTTTACGGTTGAGATGATCGGCGAGGCGCTGGGCCGGTTCGGGTCGCCCGACGACAATCCGGGACGCGGCAATCTGTTCGATCTCGGCGGCGTGCGGGTGCTCGTGGATTACGGCCACAACCCGCATGGTCTGCGGGCGCTCCGCCCTGCCGTCGAGTCGCTTTCGCTGGGCCGGCGCGCCGTGACCGTGGGCCAGGCCGGTGACCGCGGCGACGAGGCGATTCGAGAACTGGCTCGCGCCGCGTGGCAGCTCGATCCCCAGCTCGTCATCCTCAAGGAACTGCCCAGCCTCTATCGCGGACGGGCACCGGGCAGTGTCTGCGGGTTGCTGGCGGCGGAGTTCGGCGAGCTCGGGTTGGCGGAGGACGCGGTGCTCCGGGCGGCGACAGAGGTCGAGGCGCTCGGTGCGGCGCTGACCTGGGCGCGCGCCGGCGACCTGGTGATCATGCTGACCCACGAAGACCGGCCCGGCGTCATGGCGCAGGTGGAGCGGCTGCGCAATCAGGGCTGGTGGCCGGGCCAGCCGGTGCCGGTCGCTACGACTTGAAGAACTTGCGGAGCGCCGTGCGGGCGGAGTCGAGCGTTGCCCGCGGCTCTGGAGTGCCCAGGCGAGTCAGCGCCCGCTGATCGGTGCCGTAGAGGTCGTTACGGAAATTGAGCCGGCCATCGCGCATGAACGCCGTCAGATAGACAAGGTAGACCGGAACCGGGCGCTTCACAGTGACGTCCCGCGAGCTGTCCGAGGTCATCGCCTGGCGAATCCGCTCGTCGGGCCACGCGCTGTCGCCTTCGAAGACGAAGTGCGCAAACTGGTCCGGATGCTCCAGCCGCACGCAGCCGTGGCTCAGCGCCCGCTGATCCCGCCCAAACAGCGTGCGAGCCGGCGTGTCGTGCATGTAGACGTTGAACTGGTTCGGGAAGATGAATTTCACCCGGCCCAGCGCGTTGTCGGTACCCGGTCGCTGCCGCACGCGGAAGTCAATCGTGGTCGTATCGAGGTCGTTCCAGTCAATCGACCGCGGGTCCACCGGCTCGTCAGCGTTGCCCCGCACGACCTCGTAGTGGTGCACGGCGAGATAGTTGCGATCCTCGCGCATCTTGGGCACGACCTCGCTCAGCAGGATGCTGCGCGGCACGTTCCAGTATGGCTGGAACACCACCCGGTTCATGGTGTCGGCAAAAACCGGCGTGGCGTGTCCGTACTCCTGCCCCACCACGACCCGCATGGTCAGCGTTTCCTTCCCGCCCTCGTACGCGTGCAGCGTGTAGTCCGGAATGTTGACCAGCACGTACCGCGAGCCGAAATCGGTAGGAAGCCAGCGCAACCGCTCGAGGTTGAGCTCGATCTGCCTGACCCGCGCCTCCACCGGCACATTGAGCGCGGCGCGCGTTGCCGCATCCACCACGCCCGTCGTGTCGAGCCCGTTCCGGGCCTGATAGCGGCGCACCCCGTCCGCCAGGCCATCGTCGTATTGGTCGCCCGATGCCGAGCCGATGTCGCCGGTCGCGGCGAGCCGGGTCCGGAGCGCCGCGACGCGGAGCCCGCCGACGCCGGGCTTGAGCGGCGGACCCGCGGGCACGTCCGGCCAGCCACCGGTCCGCACCAGCTCGCGGTACTTCCCCAGCACCTTGACCAGCTCGCCGTAGTCCTTCTGCTGCGGCGTGAGCGGTTCCACCATCGCGGCAAATTTGTCCTGCTGAATCGCCTGCCGGAGCGTACTGTCCGCCACATTCCGGCGCTGCTTGATGTACCAGCCGGTGTCCACCGTGGCGGGGTCCAGCCGCCCGGTCAGCAGATCGCTCCCGTAATCCAGAAACAGGGCCGTGAGGCGCAAGTCGAGGTTGGCGAGCTCCTGCAGCCCGTGTCCCTTGTCCCGATACGCCTGCTGGAGCGCATCACTGAGCCCCGGCAGATCGTACTCCCGCATCCGGAGTCCCTGCTCGTCGGCGTGGGTCAGCGCGTCCACGAGCTGGCGCGTGCGCTCGCGCGGGCGGTCGCGGTCGAGCCAGATCGGTGCGTAGTCGCGCTCGGCGTAGATGCCCTGCACCGCCTTCCACCGGCCGCGCGCGTACGGCGCCGCCGCCTTCGCGGTCACGGTTTCGCGGAGCGTCGCGGCCATCTTTTCCTGATCGAAGTGGTGACAACCGGCCAGGACGATGACGAGAGTGGCAAACGGTGCACGACGCATGAATTCTCACACCGGTTGAGGAAGACGGTACCGCGTACAGCGCCCCCGCGGGGGCGGACATTGGGACGTAGGACGCAAAAATGCGCCTGGCGGGTGCCTGGCGCCGTGCGGGCAATCACAATTGCGATGCGTGACTCAACAGAGTTGATGCATCGTCTCGACCGTGATGTCGAGCGTCAGCGATTGCAGCTATCTTGCTCCGCCATGCCCATGCTCACCCAGTCTGAACCCACCCGCCGGTAGTCATGCGGGGCTCCCGTCGCGTCCTGCAGGTCGGAGCGATCCTCTGCGTGCTGGCATCGCTGCCAGCACCGCTGTTCGATCTCGACCGGCACCAGGTACCCAAGGAGCTGGTGCTGCACGCGGCGGCCGGCGGCGCCGCCCTCCTGGCGCTCCGGCATGCCCGGCGGCTCTCGCTCGCCCTCGTCGATCTGCTGCTGCTCGCCTATCTCGCCCTGTCCCTGCTGGCGGCCGTCATCGCCGGGAACCACTGGCTCGCCGTTCGCGGCTTTGGCGTCACGCTGTCCGGTATCACGATCTTCTGGATTGCCCGTGCCATCGCCCGGGCCGGTCTGGCGCGGCCGCTGCTGGTGACGCTGGCCGGCGCGGCGGTGATCGGTGCACTGACGGGACTGCTCCAGGCGTATGGTGTCGCGCTGCCGCTGATGGCGGCGACGCGCGCACCCGGCGGCACCTTCGGCAACCGGAACTTCATGGCCCATCTCGCGGCGATCGCCCTGCCCACGCTCATGCTGGTGACCATCGGGACCCGCTCCCGCGGGCGTGCGCTGCTCGGCGCCGTGGGCGTGGCACTCATCGCCGCGGCGCTCTTGCTCTCGCGCTCGCGTGCCGCGTGGCTGGGCGCCGCGACCGGCGCGGTGCTGTTCACCGTCGAGGGACTCTGGCTGGGCGGTGCGTTGGCCGAAGCCCGCCAGCGCGGACGGGTGGCGCTGGTGGTACTGGGCGCCGCCGCCGGAGTCGCCGGCGCGCTGACACTGCCGAACGACCTCGACTGGCGATCCGACTCGCCATACCTGGAATCGCTCGTGGGTGTGGCCAACTTTCGCGAAGGGAGCGGCCGCGGGCGCCTCATCCAGTACCGCAATACGCTGCGGATGGCGGCCGACCACCCGTTGCTGGGCGTGGGACCGGGCAACTGGCCAGTCGCGTATCCGCTGTACACCACGCCGGGCGACCCCGCGTATGACCACGGCGACGTCATGCCCACCAACCCGTGGCCCAGCAGCGACTGGATGGCGATCGCCTCGGAACGCGGCCTGCCGGCGCTGCTGATGCTGTTCGGTGCGGCGGGTGTGATGATGTTCGTGGACTGGCGACGGGGCCGCCGAGCGCCGGCCTCGGCCGATGCGCTGGCGGGGATCACGCTGGTCGCCACCGTCGCGACGACAGCGGTGGTCGGGTCATTCGACGCCGTGCTGCTGCTTGCGGTGCCGAGCTTCTTCGTGTGGGCACTGGTGGGGTTGCTGCTGCCGCCGCAGCGCGAACTGGCCGGCATCGCGCTCGAAGTGGCGCGACGCCGGCTGCTCGGCATTGGCGTGACGATCATCTGGCTGCTGCTGATGGTGCGGAGCGCGGCGCAGGCGGCGTCGATGCTGGTTGCCGGGTCCGGCCAGAGCATCCGCGCCGTCACCTGGGCCGCGCGACTCGACCCCGGCAGCTACCGGCTGGACATGCTGCTGGCCGGCGCCCCGGGCGACCGCGCGCCCTGCTCACGGGTCCGAATCCACGCTGCGGCCGCACACGCCCTCTTTCCCCATCACCCCGCGCCGACGCAACTGCTCCGCTCATGCGGCGTCCGCGTACCACGGGACCAATAGCGCGTTAGCCGTTGGGATGAGGCGTGGTCGGCTCGCCGGTGGCGGGGCGGTCCGCCGGATGGTCGCCGTTCTGCAGCTCGCCGCCGGTCATCGGCTCCTCATTGTACTGCGCCGGCGTGCCGTAGCGACCCTGATTGCCGTACTGCGAATCACGGCTGTAGTTGCTGAGCCCCGACGCGAGGACCGGCGTACGATCGGCTGCATCGCGGATGGGGCGCGCCGCACCGCCGACGCCGCCGGGGAGCTGGTCCGGACGCGCGGCGTCCGCACCCCGCGCCATCGGCTCGCTACCCTGCCCCAGCGGGCCATCCGGTGCCGGCGGCGCCTCGGGCAACCCGGCCGGCCCCTCGTCCTGCCAGTTGCCCTGTCCGGCTCGGGCCTGCCCGTAGGTATCCACCCCGGGCTCGTGCGGCACACCGTACCCATCACGGCCGCTCTCACGACCGGTCTGTACTCGCCCCTCTGGCTGCTGTTCCCGCATCGTTCGCTCGCCTGTTGGTGACCCGTCCAACATTGCGCCGGGCGCGCCGCCGGGCGATGACGCAGATCACCGATCAGTCCTTCTGCCCCAGCGCCCGCGCCGCCTCCCGCCGGATCTCGGGGTCCGCATCCTTCATCGCGGCCACGAGGGCATCGGTGGATCCGCCACCCTGGATCTGGCCCAGCGCGTGGATCACTTGGCGCCGCACCTCGGTATTGCCGTCCTTCGAGGCGGCTGCCAGCGCGGCGACCGTGGATGGATCACCGATCTCGCCCAGGGAATGGGCCGCCTGCGAGCGCACGTCCGCGTTGACGTCGGCCAGCGCCGCGGCCAGCGGCTCGCCGGCACGGGCGTCCTGGATTTCTCCCAGGGAATGCGCCGCCTGCGAGCGTACGTCGGCGTTGGCGTCATGCAGCGCGCCCACGAGACCGTCCACCGCGCCCCGATCCTGAATCTCACCGAGTGAGTGCGCCGCCTGCTGGCGTACTTCGGCGTCGGCATCATGCAGCGCCCGCACCAGGCCCGTCACGGCGGCCTTGTCCTGGATCTCGCCCAGCGTGTGCGCCGCCTCGAGCCGCACCGTGACGTCAGCGTCCTGCAGCAGCGGGACGATGCTGGAGGTGGCCCGTGCATCCTGGATCTCGCCCAGCGAATGGACCGCGGTCATCCTCACGCCCGCATCGGCGTCGCGCAGCAGCTCCATCAGCGGCTCGACGGCGCGATGATCCTGGATATGACCCAGCGCCCAACTGCTGGTGCGGCGCAGGCCGGTATCGGGGCTCCGGAGCGCATCGATCAGCGCCGGCACCGACCGCTCGTCCTGCATCTCGCCCAGGCCCCATGCCGCCATCCGTGCCACGGCAACCTCCCGGTCGCGAAGCCCCCGCACGATGGCGTCGTACGAGGCCGCATCCTGCGCGTACCCCACGCCCATGAATGCGGTCTCGCGGACCCGCGCGTCGCTGGCGTCCAGCGCCGCCCGCAGCGTCGTCAGCGCCACCGGCGCATCGCTGCGGCCGAGAAGCTGAGCCGCCGCCCGGCGGACACACGGGCTGGGATCACCCATGACCGCGGCCAGCACGGGCACGGCCCGCGCATCAGCCACGTTGCCGCCAAAGCTGTTGCGGACGGCCTGGTTGGCGCCGGATTCGTCGCTGAGCGAGCCGACGCGACTGCCGCCGCCCCATGGTCCCCATGAGTTGCCGATCTGATCGACCGCCATCTCGCAGACGACCGGATCGGCGCGGCCGAGCCCGGCGAGGAACGTGGCCACCTGAGCGGAGTCGGGCCCCGGCCGACCGTTCTTCCGGATGGCCGGCGTGATGTGTACGTGCGCATTGACGTGGATGCGCGAGATCACGATGTGGATCCGCTGTCCGCCCTGGGCCAGCACTGCGAAGCCGGCACCGCCGGCAACGACGAGCGCGGAGAGGGCAATGCCGAGCCGGGTCATGGATTTCATTCCTCACTCCCTCGCTGGTCAGCGCTCGCCGAGCGCGCGGGCTGCCGCACGGCGTACTTCCGCATCCTTGGACTGCATCGCACCGATCAGCGCCTGCATTGCGCTGGAATCACGAATCTGGGAGAGCGCATTGATGGCGTTGCGGCGCGCCCCGGCATCGGAGTCGGCCAGCATCGCGCGGAGCGCCGGCACCGCGCGGGGGTCCTCCATCTGGCTAAGAGCCCATCCGGCGGTGCGACGCACATCCGCGTCGCGGTCGGTCAGCGCATCGACCAGCGCCTGCGGTGCCACGTGCAGCTCGAGCTGACCCAGCGCCCACGCCGCCTTGCGGCGCACCTCAACGTCCCCGTCCTTCAGTGCGGCCGCCAGGGCCGGCGCCGCGGACGGATCCTCGAGCTGGCCCAGTGCCCAGGCGGCGGTCTGGCGCAGCTGCGGGTCCGCATCGGTCAATGCGGCGCCCAGCGGTGCCACGGCGCGCCGGTCCTCCAGCTGGCCCAGCGACCACGCGGCCTGCCGGCGAACGTCGGCGTCGCTGTCGTGCAGCGCGGTGATCAGGCCCGGCACCGCGCGCCGATCTTCCAGCTGGCCCAGCGAGTGCGCCGCCACCCGCCGGACTTCGACGTCGGCATCGCCCAGCGCGCCGACCAGCGCCGCGATCTGGCGCCCGCTCTCGGCGGTATCCTGCCGTGTACTGCCGCTCTTCATGGATGCGATCTCGGCCCGCGCCATACCCCGCGCATCGCTGCGGAGGCCGCGCAGCGCTGCGGGCGCCAGCGTGGGCCACGAGCCGACGACGAGATCCGGCATGCCATCAAGTTCCGCCACTGCGGGCGTTGGCGTCGGTGCGATCACCGGCACAAGCACTGGTGGCACAACCACGGACCCCACCAGCGGACTGCGCAGATGGCGCACCCGGGTCTCGCCGATGTCGGCCGGGGCCTGCGCGGCAACGGGCACCTGCTGCCGCACCGCGCTCACGCCGGGCACCGCCGCAGCCGTGACGCCGACAAGCGCGAACGCGGCCGGCACCTGCCAGCGGCGCCGCGGGTTCGCGGTTCTCGATCAGCCGGCGCACCCGGGTCACCAGATGGGACGGCGTTTCCGCCATGCCCGAGAGGGGAACGGGCTGTTCGCGAATGCCATGCATCCATTCGGCCACCTTCACGAGACTGCGCGCCATGGTGAGGCCGGAGCCGGTGCGGTCCACCGCCCAGTCGTCACACAGGTATTCGGCGGTCTCCTGCATCCGGCGGCGCGCGATGCGGTTGAGCGGCTGGAAGAAAAACACCCGCTCAATCACGCAGCCCAGGGCGAGCCAGAGCGGATCCAGTCGCGCCAGGTGGGCGAGCTCGTGCGCCAGCACGCTGTGCTGCTGCGCGGCGTCCAGATCGGTGATGACCGCGGGCGGCAGACAGATCTCGGAGCGACCCAGCGCCACCGGACTGGCCAGGCCCTCGGCGCTGGTCAGCCGGACGGCACGGCGGACACCGGCGGCGCGGCGAAGCAGGTCCAGCTGCGCCATCAGCGATGGATCGGCGACCGGTGCCCGGCGGCCGAGGCGGCGGGATAGACGGATGTGCGCGGTGGCGAGATGCGCCACGGCCAGGAGCGCCAGCAGCCCCCATGCCGCCAGGGCGAACGATGCCGGTGCCGAGCCAGCGGGCTGCGTCGGCAGGTCCGCCGGGGCGCGCTGGGGCGCGACGGCAGCCGACGTTGCCGGGGATGCCGTGGTCGGAATCGTGAGCGGAAGATCGGCAGCAGACGATGCCGGCGCGGGCGCGTCACCCACCGCGATTCCGGCGCTGGTGGTCGGCAGCGTGACGACGGCGGCCCGGTCGAGTGCGATGCTTCCGGCCGGCCGGATCGCAAACGACATCTGCACCGTGGCCGTCACGAGGCCGCCAATGAGCGCCGCCTTCCAGAAGGTGTCCTGAAGCTGATGGGACCGGAGCGCCCGCCGGCGGATGAGGAACCAGACGCCCCCCAGCAGCAGCGTGCTGTGAACGGCGTAGGTGAGCAGCCATGCCACCAGATCAGCGCGGGTCATCGGATACCTCCAGGCGGGCCTCGTGATTCGCGATCAGCTCCTTGACCTTCCCCAGATCATCGGCGGTCATCTCGCGGGCGCTGAGCAGATGGTGCACCAGCTCGGTGACGTCACCGTCGAACAGCTGCTCGGTCAGCTCGCTCAACATCGAGTGGCGAACGTCGGCCTCGGTGACCGCGGCGGCGTAGACGAACTGACGCGCTGCGGTGCGGTGCGTGACCACCCCGCGCCGCTCGAGCCGCGACAGCAGTGTCGCGACCGTCGTGGGCGCAAGCGATCGCGCAGGCCGCAGCGCGTCGCAGATCTCGACCACCGTGGCCTCGCCGCGCTCCCAGAGGACGCGGAGCAGCGCGAGCTGCAATTCGGTCAATTGGTGTGACTGGGGCATCGCTCCCTCGCTGAACGGAATTGGCAAACGACTACACATGTAATATTACACGTGTAGGTATTTGTCAAGAGCGCAGCGTCAGGATGAAGGGAGGGCGGGACCTGTTTCGATCGGGAGATCGGGGCGGGCGCCCCACTCGGTCCAGGAGCCGTCGTAGACCGCCGCGCCCGGCGCACCGAGATGCTCGAGCGCGAGGACGACGGCGCAGGCGGTGACGCCGGAGCCGCAGGTGGCCACCACCGGTCGCGTGAGGTCAACGCCGGCTTCCGCCACCCGCTGCGCCAGCAGCGCCGGCTCCAGCAGACGGCCGGCGGGGTCGAGCAACGATTGGTAGGGCAGACTCCGGCTGCCGGGAATGTGTCCCGACCGGAGCCCGGCGCGCGGCTCGGCCGCCGTGCCGGCAAACCGCTCGGCGCTCCGGGCGTCGACCAGCTGGGCCGCGCCGCTGGTGAGCAGCGCGCGGACCTCGTCCACGTTCCGCACGCGCGCGTGGTCGAGCCGGGCCGAGAAGTGTGCCGGCGGCCGCGTCACGGAACCGGCCTCGAGCGGCCGCCCTTCGGCGCGCCACTGTGCCAGCCCGCCATCGAGGACCGCCGTGTCCTGGTGGCCGAACGTGCGGAACATCCACCAGGCGCGCGGCGCGCTCCGATTGGTGCCCGATCCGTCGTACAGCACAATCGTATCGTCGTCACCCAGGCCGAGCGCGCCCATCAGCCGGGAAAAATCACTGGCGGAGGGCAGCATGTGGGGCAATGCGCTCGCGGCATCGCTGGCCGCCTCCAGATCGAAGCGCACGGCGCCGGGAATGTGCGCCGCGCGGTACTCCGCCCCGGCATCGCGCCCGCTCGTGGGCATGTACCACGACGCATCCACCACCCGGACCCCCGGAACCGTGAGGTTCTGGGACAGCCACTCGGCGGAGACCACGGCCGGAATCAGCGGACGGCCGCCGGGCGGTTGGCCCGCTCGAACTCCTTCATGAACGCCACCAGCGCATCGCAACCCGCCTTCGGGAAGGCGTTGTAGATGCTGGCGCGCATGCCGCCCACGAGGCGGTGTCCCTTCAGCCCCTCCAAGCCGCGCTTCGTCGCCTCCGTGACGAACCTGGCCTCGAGTTCCTCGGTGGGCGCCCGGAAGCAGACATTCATGAGCGAGCGGCTGACCGTCTCCGCCGTGCCGCGGAAAAACTCGCTCTGGTCAAGATGGTCGTACAGCACCCGCGCCTTCTCGGCATTGCGCTCGGCGATGCCGGTCAGCCCGCCCTGCGCCTGAATCCACTTGAAGACGAGACCCATCATGTAGATGCCGAAGGTGGGCGGCGTGTTGTAGAGCGAGCGCTCCGTGGCATGCGTGCGGTACTGCAGCATCGTGGGCAGGTCCTTGGGCCCCGCTTCGATGAGATCGTCCCGGATGATGACCAGCACCACGCCCGACGGACCCAGATTCTTCTGCGCGCCCGCGTAGATCAGCCCGTAGTTCCGGACGTCGAGCGGCCGGCTGTACATGTCGCTTGAGGTGTCCGCGACGAGCGGCACGCCGGCCGGCACCGGCGGCTCCGCCCCCCACTGGGTGCCGTAGATCGTGTTGTTGGTCGTGAGATGCACGTAGCGCGGGGCCGCGGAATACTGTATCGCGTCGCGGCCGGGCACGTAGCTGAAGTTCCGGTCCTCGCTGCTGGCCGCAGCGTGCACGGTGCCCTGACGGGCGGCCTCCTTCACGGCCTTCTGCGACCATACGCCGGTCACCAGATAGTCGGCCGTCGCACCGGCCGGCAGGAGATTCATTGGCACCATCGAGAACTGGAGCGACGCGCCGCCCTGGAGAAACAGCACGCGGTAATTGTCCGGAATGCCCGCCAGGTCGCGGCACGCCTGCTCCGCCTCGACGGCGATGCGGTCGAACACCTTGCCGCGGTGACTCAGCTCCATGACGCCCATCCCGCTGCCGGCCACGTTCCAGAGATCCTGCTGCGCCTGCTTGAGCACTGGCTCGGGCAGCACGCCGGGGCCGGCGCCAAAATTGAAGATGCGATCGCTCATGTGGTCACCCACTCCTTCCGTCGAGCGCGGTCAGGTCCACGCTGATGATGTGCGGATTGCCGTCGCGAATGGCCGCGATGGCTGCCGGATCCGGACGCATGTCGAGATGGACCCGCGCCAGGGTCGCCTTGGCGCCATGATAGATGATGTTTTCGACTTCTTCCACGTTGATGCCCCGGTCGGCGAGCTCACGGAAGACGTCCGCCAGCACGCCGGGCCGGTTCTGGTGGCGGATGGAGAGCACGTGCGTCGCCGCGCTCTTGGCCAGGCGGTTGACGCAGTTGGGCACCGCGCCGTTCTCGATGAACGCGCCGACGATCCGGAGCACCTCGTGGGCAATTGCCACCTGCGCCTGCTCGGTGGATGCGCCCACATGGTGCGTTCCGTACACGCCGGGCTCCTGCACGATCGCGTCAGAAAAGGTGCCGGTGGCGCCCGCCGGCTCGTCGGCGAACACGTCGAGCCCGGCGCGGATGCCCTTCTCATGGATCGCGCGGGCGAGCGCCGCCTCGTCCACCACCGAGCCGCGTGACGTATTGATGAGGTGGGCTCCGGCCCGCATCTGGGCCAGGAACTCGTCGTTGACCAGGTGCCTCGTCTCCGAGGTGGCAGCGACGTTGATGGAGACGGCATCGCTCACCCGCGCGACGTCGAGCGGCGTCTGGCAGTATTCGACACCCAGGCTCCGCGCCTCCTCGACCGTGAGGTTGCGCGACCACGCCGCCACCCGCATCCCGAACGCCAGCGCCCGCCGCGCGATCTCGCGGCCGATCTGACCCAGCCCGACGATGCCCAGCGTCCGGCCGTGGAGCCCGCGCGCCTTGGAGTATTCGCCCTTGTTCCACGTGCCCCGGCGCAGGTCCGCCACTTGGTCCGGGATCCGCCGGTCGCAGCTCAGCAGGAGTCCCATGACCAGCTCGGCCACGGCCAGCGAGTTGCGGCCCGGACAATTGGAGACGAACACGCCGCGGGCCGAGGCCGCGGCCATGTCGATGGTATCGATGCCGGCACCGGCACGGATCACCAGCCCGAGACTGACACCGGCCTCCAGCGCGGCCCGGGTTACCTTGGTGCTGCGCACGATCAGAATCTCCGGGTCCAGCTCGCGCACCGCCTCCGGCAGCGTGTCCGCGCCCAGCTCGGGCCGAAGCGCCACGGTGCAGCCAAGCTCCTGCAGCCCGTCCACGCCCACCTTCTCGAACTTGTCGGCGATCAAAACCCTCATGTGCTCTCCGGCGAATCCAGCGTGTGGACGAACAGCCCGCTGCGCAGCTTGGGCTCGAACCAGGTGCTCTTGGGCGGCATGATCTGTCCGGCGTCGGCGACGCCCATTAGCTGATCCAGCGTCGTGGGATACATGGCGATGCCCAGCGCCATCTCGCCTGAATCCACCCGCCGCTCCAGCTCGCCCGTGCCGCGAATGCCGCCCACGAAGTCGATCCGCTCATCGGTTCGCGGGTCGCCAATGCCGAGCATGGGTCCGAGGATCCGGTCATGCAGCAGACTCACGTCGAGTGAGGCGATCGGTTCGGCGTGGTCGATGCTCGCCGGATCGAGCTCCAGCATGTGCCAGTGCCCATCGAGATAGAGGCCGAACGAGCCCGCGGCCCCCGGGACCGGGTCGGTGGCGTCGCGCAGTGTGCCCGCGCTGCGAAGCCGAGCCAGCAGCTGATCCGGCGTCTGGCCGGCCAGGTCCCGCACGACGCGGTTGTACGGGAGGATCCGGAGCTGGTCCGCCGGAAAGAGCACGGCCTGGAACCAATTGTACTCCTCGTTGCCGTGATGCGTGGGGTTGGCGGCCCGGCGCTCCCGCCCCGCCCGCCACGCACTTGCCGAGCGGTGGTGGCCATCGGCGACGTAGGCCAGCGGCACCGCGGAAAAGGCGTCACACCACGGCCGGGTATCCTCGATGCGCCACACCGTGTGGCGCACCCCATCGCGCGCGGTGAAGTCGTACAGCGGCGGATGCTGCACCGCGCGCTCCACCAGGCGGTCGACGTCCGGCGTGCCGCGGTACGTGAGGAACACCGGCTCCGCGTTCGCATCGAGCGTGAGCACGTGACGCGTGCGGTCGTCCTCCTTGTCCTTCCGGGTCTTTTCGTGCTTCCGGATGACGTCGCGCTCGTAATCCTCGACGTGCACGCAACCCACCACGCCGGTCTGCGTCCGGCCGTCCATCTCCAGCCGGTATACATACAGCGCCGGCTCGCCCTCCCGCACGAGCGTGCCCTCCGCCACGAAGCGATCGAGCGCGGACCGCGCCGCGGCATAGATCCGGTCATCGTGCGGATCGGTGTCGGGCGGCAGATCGATATCAGATCGCCCCACATGCAGAAAGCTGTGGCGGTTACCGGCGGCGAGCTGGACCGCCTCCGCTCGCGAAACGACATCGTACGGAACGGCGGCGACCCGGTCGGCGAGACCCGGGTCGGGGCGCAAAGCACGGAAGGGGTGGAGACGCATGGCGCTCACATCCTAATCGGAATGCTCGCTCCTCCGCAAACAATGAACGGGGACGGTGCAGCGGCGAGTCAGGCGCAGATCCACGGCTGCCCGGCCCAGCGGACCGGCGGACCGGCGGACCGGCGGACCGGCGGACCGGCGATGGATGAAGGACCGGCGACGGGGCCGGCGCGGCCGACCCCGCCCCGGAAGTGCTCAGCGTGTGCGGAGCCGGCGCTCGGGGCCGGGATAACTCTGATCGTCATGATGGCGCCGCTCTCGAGGGCCCCGGTCGTCGCGCGACCGACGCGGCTCGGTCGAGGAATCCTCGCGCGAACCCCGGCCGTCCGACCGATCGTCGCCCTCTGGTATCTTGCGAGGCAGCTTCATGATGGGCCTCCTGCTCTCGGGTACCGACCGGCGTGTCCGGCCGGTCGGGAACCTACTCCCATTTCCCCGGGATGGGGGTGGCCCCGGTCACATTCCGGCCGACTTCTTCCCGCCACGAACCCGGTGTATCCTCCGACATGCCGTCACTTGCAACCGTGATCCCGCGCTTCCAGGCCGCCGACCGCACCACCCGGCTGGAGACCCTGCTGGATTACGCGCGGCGGTTGCCGCCGATTCCGGCCCGGCTCGACGACGAGAAGGCGCTGGGGCACAACCGGGTGCATGAGTGCCAGACCCCCGTGTTCCTCTGGACCGAGGTCCAGGACGGGCGCGTGCACCTCTACGCGGACGTGCCACCGGAGTCGCCCACTGTCCGTGGCTTCATCTCGCTGCTCATCCGGACGCTGGATGGCGAGCCGGCCGCCGCGGTCGCGGCCGTCCCCGACGACCTCCTCGATCAGTTGCGTCTTTCCGAAACGCTCGGCATGACGCGGACCCAGGGATTAACCGCCATCCTCGCGCGGATCAAGCGGGCGGTGGCCGCCGCCGCCTGACGGGCGGAACCTGAACGCCGGGGCGTCCGTAGGGACCCGGCCACGCCGCCTAGCCATCGGCCCCGACGGCACGGCTGGTATACCGACTGACGGATCGACCTGCCCCTCCGCTGACCCGGGCGTGTCATCCGGCGCGGGTGGCATTACCATTCGGCAGCGCAAACCCCATTGACCTCCGGAGGCACCATCCCGTCAACACCCGACCAGCCGTCGCTCGGAATCCTTGAAATCGCCGGCCGTGGCGCCGGCTTTCTCCGCCGCAAAGAGGCGAGTTATCTCCCCTCCCAGGGGGATATCCATGTCGGTGAACGGCTCATCCGGCAGTACAAACTCCGCACGGGCGATGAAATCGCGGGCACGGTCGGCCGCCCCGGCAAGGGCAAGAGCCCGTCACTGGAGAAGGTCACGGCGATCGGCGGCCGCCCGCCGGAGGACGTCGGCGAACGGCGCGAATTTGCCCGGCTCACCGCCACCCATCCCAACCAGCAGCTGATGCTCGAGTGCGGCCTGACCCGCGGTGGCCAGCGGGACTATACCGACCGGGTCATCGATCTGCTCTGCCCCTTTGGCAAGGGCACTCGCGCGCTCATCGTGGCGCCGGCCAAGGCCGGCAAGACCATGGTCCTCCAGGCCATCGCCGAAGGGATCACCCGCAACTATCCCGAGGCGATGCTGCTGGTGCTCCTGGTGGATGAGCGGCCGGAGGAAGTGTACGAAATGGAGGCGGTGGGCTACGGCGAAGTGGTGGCGTCCACCTTTGACCACCCGGCACAGCGGCACGTGGCGGTGGCGGAGCTCACGCTCGAGCGGGCGCGGCGACGGGTGGAGATGGGCGAGGACGTGGTGCTCATCGTGGACTCGCTCACCCGGCTGGCGCGCGCCTACAACACGGTCGAGCGCGGCACCGGCCGCACCCTCTCCGGCGGCCTCGATGCGCAGTCGCTCGAAAAACCCAAGCGATTTCTCGGCAGCGCGCGGCGCATCGACGAGTCGCAGGGGGGCGGGTCGCTCACGATCATCGCCACCGCGCTCGTGGACACGGGCAGCAAGATGGATCAGGTGATTTTCGAGGAGTTCAAGGGCACCGGCAACAGCGAGCTGGTGCTGAGCCGGGAGCTGGCGGAGCGGCGGGTGTTTCCGGCGATCGACCTGGTGGCCAGCGCGACCCGCCGCGAGGAGCTGCTCCTCGCACCGCCCGCGCTCGAGGCCTCGCACCAGATCCGCGGCCGCATCGCCGGGATGACCCCGGTCAACGCGATGAACGATCTGCTGGTGGACATGAAGCGGACGCGCACCAATGCCGACATGGTCGGCGCAATGGTCGCCGGCCGCTAGAGGCCGGCGGCGGGGCGCCGCGGGTCGGAGCGCCGCGGCTAGGCCGGCTGCGCCTCGGGGCGGCCCAGCCGCTTGAGCATGCGGTAGTGCGACGCGATGGCCGCGCGCAGCGTCCGATGCTGGTTGTACGGGATGTTGTACTTCTCGGCGATCTCCTGCACGATCGGGCTGAGCGCCGGATAGTGGATGCTGCAGGTCCGCGGGAAGAGATGGTGCTCCACCTGGAAGTTCAGTCCGCCCACATACCAGCAGAGCAGCCGGTTCTCCCGCCCGAAATTCGACGTCGTCGCCATCTCGTGCACCAGCCACGCATGCTCCATCATGCCGGTCTGGTCCGGGGCGGGATAGTCGGTCCCTTCGACCACGTGGGCCAGCTGGAACACCACGCCCAGAATCAATCCCGCCGTCAGGTGCATAACCGTGAAGCCGATGAGCACCTGCCACCACGGTACCGGCAGCAGCACGAGCGGCAGCACCAGCGCCCAGCCGTAGTAGATCAGCTTGGTTACGAAGAGCGTCGCGATCTCGGCCGGCGGATGCTTCTTGTTCTTGTAGGGCCCCAGGTCGGTCTGGAGGAAGTACTTGTAGTCCTTGACGAATACCCAGAACAACGTGGAGAAACTGTACGCGGCGAAGGCGTAGATGTGCTGAAAGCGATGGACGGCGCGGTGCGGCGCGGACGGCGAGAGACGCAGCAGCGGCGAGACCGTCAGGTCCTCGTCGATCCCCTCGATGTTGGTGTACGTATGATGGATCACGTTGTGCGTGATCTTCCACATGTACCCGTTGGCGCCGGACAGATCGAACGACAGGCCCATGAGCCGGTTGAGCCAGGGACGCGCGGAATACGCGCCGTGCAGGGCATCGTGGGAAATGGAAAACCCGATGCCGGCCAGTCCCAGACCCATGAGAAACGCCAGCCCGAGCATGGGCCAGGCGGAAAACCGCCCGCTCATGATCACGCCATACGGCACGAACGTGAGCGCCAGCAGCGTGATCGTCTTGGCGACCATCGCGGCGTTGGCCTTCTCCGAAATGCCCCGTTCCCTGAAGTATGCCCCGACTCGCTGCTTCAACTCCTCGGCGAACTGGGCGATCTCACGCGGAGGCGCGAACGTGACCTTACCGGAAGGAGCAGCCGTGGCGGTCAGCGGCTGGCGCGCCCCCGCGCGTCCTTCCGCTGGCGCCGCTGCGCCGCGGCGGACTTCAGCTGGCGCGCCTCGCTCGGCTTGACGTAGTACCGCTTCTGGCGCAACTCCTTCAGGATGCCCGAGCGCTGCATCTTGCGCTTGAAGGCCTTGAGCGCCCATTCGATGCTGTCGCTGTCCGACAGTTTGATCTCGATCATCTCGTCCCGCTTTCGTAGTGTGGAGTACCCGGAGCAACGCAGCGGGGCCGCCCCGGACTCAGGCGGCCCCGCCTTGACGCTTGCCTCACCTCGCCATGGGCGAAGGGATCAACCGCGAACCTTGACCACGTTTTCCGCCGCCGGGCCCTTCTGGCCCTGCACGATGTCGAACTCGACCGCCTCACCCTCGGCCAGCGACTTGAAGCCCTGACCCTGGATGGCCGAATGATGCACGAAGCAATCCTTCTGGCCGTCGTCGGGGGTGATGAACCCAAAGCCCTTCGCGTCGTTGAACCACTTCACCTTGCCGGTGGTACGCATCACGGTACTCTCTCTCTGCATGTAGATGTCGGGAGTCCGGTGGTGCCGTACCTGCCGACAGGTTGGTGCGCGGGAGACCCGCGCGGCTTGCCAACGAAAAAGGGACCCGGCGCTCGCCAGGCCCCCGGAATCGCTGGTTCTCGGTCCGCCAAACGGCGTTCCTGAGCCCTGCAAATCTACGAGCCGCCCCGCCCGCTGTCAATCGGAGACCGACCGGAGCGCGGTGCCCGCCAGGAGTGGGTGTGACCCAGTTCACGGTCACCAGGCCGCCGGGGGGCAATATGTGGGATGCAGCATATCCCCCGCCCCAAGGAGGAACCATGAGCACCAAGACCACCTGGGAACCCCATACCACACATGGCGATCTGACCAGCCACGAGAAGCTGCCGGACAGCGTCTTTGCCTTTCCCAGGCAGCGCAAGGAGCCGCTGACCGATGCGTCCCACGTTCGCAACGCCCTGGCCCGGTTTGACCAGGTCGAGGACGTCAGCGACGCCGACCGGGACCAGGCATTCGCCAACATCAGGAAGGCGGCCCGACACTACGACGTGGATGTCTCCGAGTCCAGCTGGCACGAGCTCGGCCGGACCCCCCAGCATCATTGACCGAGGAGGGGAGCGGTCAGACTGTTCGGACAGCGGCAGGCGGCGGAGAGCCGTTGACGCCGTCGGGCCGGTCGATCCGGACCCGCTCCACTGCGCGCCGCAGCTGGCCGCGCAGTCGGTAGAGGAGGCCGAGGCCCACCACCGCCAGCCCCACCACCAGCCCCCACCAGAGCCCTGGTGCGCCCAGTCCGGCACCAAACGCCAGCAGGAGACTCGCCGGCAGCCCCAGCAGCCAGAAGCCGAGCAGATTCATCACGAACGGCGCCCGGGTATCGCCCAGCCCCCGGAGCGCGCCGATCGACACCACCTGGATGCCGTCGAAGATCTGGAACACCCCCGCGATCGGCAGCAGCGACGCTGCGAGCGCCACCACCGGCGCCTCCGTGGTGTACACCCGGGCGAGCATGGTCGGCAGGGCCAGCAGGATCGCGGCCGTCACGGTCATAAAGCCCACGCCCACCGCCAACGCTGACCGCGCGGCCCGGCGCGCGCCGCCGGCGTCGCCGCGGCCCACCGAGCGCCCCACCAGCACCGCCGCCGCCGCGGAAATGCCCAGCGGGACCATGAACGTGAGCGACGCGATGTTCAGCGCGATCTGATGCGCCGCCACCGGAATCGTCCCCAGCCGGCCCATCAAGAGCCCGATCGCACCGAACACGCCGAACTCAAGTTGCATCTGCGCGCCGATCGGCGCACCGAGCGCCAGCATCCGTCCGAGCGGCCCCCAGGCCAGTGCGGCGCGGTCCACCGGCAGCAGATGCCCGCGCAGGTCGGGCCACGCCAGCGCGGCCAGCACTCCCACCATGGCCCACCGGCTGATGGTGCTGGACCACGCCGAGCCGAACGCCCCCATCGCGGGCGCTCCCCAGTGCCCGTAGATCAGCACCCAGTTGAGTCCCAGGTTGAGCAGATTGGCCAGCACAATTGCCGCCACGATCGCCCGCATCCGGCCCATCGCCTGCAGCGTCTGGCGCAACACGGTGAACGCAAGGAAGGGAACGACGCCGGGGATCTCGCGCCACACGTAGCCGCTCGCGATCGGAACGACGGCCGCCGGCTGGCCCAGCCCCGCCAGCGCCGGCCGCACCGACATCAGCAGCAGTGAGCTCGGCACCGCCAGAAGGAGCGCGAGCACGAAGCCGCGCTGGAGCGCCCGAGTGATTGCCGGCCCGTCGTGCGCACCCACCGCCTGTGCCACCACAGGATCGAGCGCCAGGAGCGCGCCCGACCCGAAGATGGCGCCCGCAAAGAAGTAGACATTGCCGAGCGCCACGCCGGCGAGCGCCGCCGCCGACAGCCGCCCGACCATGATGGAGTCCACCACGCCCATGAGCATCATGCCGACCTGTACGGCGATGACGGGCAGGGCCAGCGCGAGCAGTTCGGCCAGGTCGGACCGGGCGGGAATGAAGCGTCGCACGGGACTACCGTGCGGCCCGCGGCGCCCGCAGCGTCGGATCGAGCCCCAGTGCGGCGGCGCCCGCGACGAAGCGCGCATCGGCCCGCATCGGATCGAACCAGTGAGGGCTCACGCCGATGGCGAGGAGAAACTGATCCCGCTCCCGCACAGCGCGCTCGCCCCTCGCCTCGCCCGCGCTCAGGAGGGGCACGATGTGTGGATGCTGCAGCCCGGCGGCGAGCTGGATCTCGCGCCGGAACCGCTCGACATTGAGGCCGGCGCCGAGTTCCGGGGAGAGGACCTTGACCACGACCTGGCGTCCGAGCGCAGCCGCTACCCTGGCCTCGAGCCCGTCATCGGTCATTGGCGAGAAGTCGTGGTAGATGCAGGCATCGGCTCCCTGCGCAGCGGTGTCGAAGGCGGATTCGCGCGTTCGGCCGGCGGATGGCGCTAGCTTGAGAGGAGTCTGCCCCCGCCACGGCGGCGGGCGGCGGGCGGCGCTGGTCACACAGGATGATACCCACACGGAGACGGCATGACGACGACACTGTCCATCGACATCGGCGGCTCCAAGCTGAAGGCATCGCTGCTGGATGACCAGGGACACCTGGTGATTGAGCCGCGGAGGATCGCCACGCCCCATCCCACCGACCCGCCGGGATTGATGGCGGCCATCGAGTCGCTGGTGGCGCCGCTGCCGCACTGGGACCGGATCGCGGCGGGCTTCCCCGGAGTGGTGCGCCATGGCATCGTCCGCACGGCACACAACCTCGGCACGCCGGCGTTCTGCGGATTCGACCTGGCCAGAGCGCTGGCCGGCACGCTCGACGCCCCCGCTCGCGTGGCCAACGACGCCGAGGTCCAGGGCCTGGCGGCGATTGGCGGGACCGGCGTCGAACTGGTAATCACGCTGGGCACGGGTTTCGGATCGGCGCTCTTCCAGGACGGCGTGGGCTGCGCCCATCTGGAACTCGGTCACCACGAATTCCACAAGGGGCGGACCTACGAGGAAGCGCTGGGCGACCACGCCCGCAGACACGCCGGCAAGCGCAAGTGGCGGCGGCGGCTCCGCCGGGCCATCGAGCAGCTGCGTGTACTCACCACCTTCGATCACCTGTACATCGGTGGCGGCAATGGCCGCCACGTGAAGGCCAACCGACTGCCGCCCGATGTCACGGTTGTCGACAACACCGACGGCATCCTGGGCGGATTTCTGCTCTGGCGCCACGACCAACCCTGACCAAGGAGAACGCCCGATGTCCGATCAGATCCACACCGAGGAACACCGCGTCAGCGGCGAGGGGCTCGTTGCCCGCGTCAAGGAGCTGATTCACGAGGGAAACGTCCGGCGCATCATCATAAAGAACGACGACGGCCGCAGCATCATGGAGATTCCGCTCACGCTCGGCGTCGTGGGGGCGGTGCTCATGCCGGTACTCGCGGCCGTGGGAGCCATTGCGGCCCTCGCGGCCCACTATACGCTGGTGGTCGAGAAGGAGGTCTGACGCAGGCCGGGGCGCATCAGTCGTCGCCCCGGTCATGAATGCGGATGACCTGGTCCAGCGTCAGTTCACCGCGGCGTTCGCCCCGCACCCGCTCGATGAAGCCGGCCGTCACGCCGTGGTCCTTGAGGCGGACGATCTCGTCGAGCGGCACGTCACGATAGCCCGCACGGCGGACCTCGGCGGCAAAGGGACCGGTGACGCCGTGGTCGCGTGCCCGCACCATGTCGGCCACCGGCACGCCGCCGTAACCGGCGTCGGACAGCTCCGAGATGAACTCGGCATCCACGCCGTGATCCCGGGTGCGGACCAGGTCCCCAGCCGGCAGCCCATGAATGCCGTGCGCGGCGAGCTCCGCGACGTACTCGGAGTCCACACCGTGATCGCGCATCCGCACCAGATCGTCGATCGCCAGATCGCGATACCCCGCAGTGCGCATCGCCTCGATGTAGTGGACGCCCGCCCTATGGTTGGCCATCCGTACCAGCTGGTGCAGCGACACGTCACGATAGCCCAGGCCGTGGAGCCGCCGGACGTCCGCGGTCGTCACGTTGGTCGTCGCCAGCATGTACAGCGTGTCCGCCGTCAGCGACGGATAGCCGAGACCGCGCATCGTACCGACATAGCGGGGGTCGGGACTGAAGCGGAACGTGCCGCCTCCTCGGCCCGCCGAGAAATCGCCGCGGAAACCGAACGTCCCCGCCTCCCGCACGAGGGAAAACGCGACCGCGCCGCCGGAGCGCATGCCGGCGGCGCTCAGCCCGCTGAGCGAATCGAGCGACACCTCGAACCCGTCGCTCCAGTCATGGCCCGGCAGCGTGCGCCGGAGCTCGAGCTGGAGCCGGGCGTCGTGCCGGTCGGTCACCGCCGTCCAGCGGCCCATAGCTTCGCCGGCGGGCGATTGCGCGTTGACGGTGCCGGCGGCAAGCGCGGCGGCAGCGAGCAGATACTTCCACATGGTGGCTCCCGGTGAAGATGGTTTCACGCGGTTGGACAGCCGGCGTCGATCGAGGGTTGTCAGCCCTTCATTTCCGGGGTTCGACACTTTTCCGCATTTGTTTCCGTATGGAACGTCGGCTCGACTCGGAGGCCGACGTATGAAAGCGGGAAATGTGACGCAGTGGGTGCGGCAGGCGTGGATCGGCGGCCGCTGCCGGATGCGGGCCCTGCGGTGGAGCACGGTCCGCCGCCGGTGGCCCCTGTTCGTCGGTGGCCTTACTGCCGCCATGATGCTGTTCGCGTGGCTCTGGGCCATGAGCTGCGGGCTCGCGGGTTGTCCGTCCAACGCCGAAATCCTGGCCTTCCGGGCCGATGAAGGCACGCGAGTCCTCGACCGCTCCGGCGCGGTGCTGGGACGGCTGACCTACGTCCGCCGCATCAACGTGCCGCTCAGTCGAGTGCCCCGACAGGTGCGCAACGCGTTCATCGCGGTGGAAGATCGGCGGTTCTACGAGCACCACGGCGTCGACTGGCGCAGCGCCGCCCGCGCGACGTTGCGCAACATCCGTCACCTGGGCATCGAAGAGGGATTCAGCACCATCACGATGCAGGTGGTGCGTAACGCCTTCATCCCGGAAATGGCGGCGCACCGCAGCCTGGGTCGCAAGCTGATCGAGATCCATCTGGCGCACCGCCTCGAGCGGACGCTCACCAAGCAGCAGATCCTGGCACTCTACCTCAACGTGATTTACTTCGGCAACGGCACCTACGGCGTCGAGGCGGCGAGTCGCGATCTCTTCGGCAAGAGCGTGAGCCGGCTGACGCTGGCGGAGGCGGCGACGCTCGCCGGACTGCCGAAGGCGCCCTCCGCATTTGCGCCGCGGCGGCATGCCGACCGTGCCGTGGACCGGCGCAATGTGGTGCTGGGGCTGATGGCCGAGCAGCACTACATCACCGCGGGCGTCGCCGCCAAGGCAAAGGGCGAGTCGCTGGAGCTGAGCAACGACGAGTGGCGTCCGGCGGAGGACGCGTCGACGGCACTCGACCCGGTACGTGCGTTCGGCGATTCGGTCATGGGCGATCGCGCGCGCGGGCAGGACCTCGTAGTGCGGACATCGCTCGACGGGCGCGCCCAGCGCGCGGCCGAGGCGGCGGTGCGGAATCAGGCGGCGGCGATCGAGCGGGCCGGCGCTGACGATGGCGTCGAAGGGGCGATGGTGGCGCTGGATCCCCGCAACGGCGAGATCCGCGCCCTGGTCGGTGGCCGCCGGTTTCTCCGCCGCGGCTTCAACCGCGCGCTCTCGGCGCATCGCCAGCCGGGCTCGGCGTTCAAGCCATTCGTCTACGCCGCGGCGCTGGCGGCGGGCATCTCGCCGGCGACGGTGCTCGACGACTCGCCGATCGAGGTGGAGCAGGGCGGCAACATCTGGCGCCCGGCCAACTATGGCGACGACTACGGCGGTCCCCTCACCCTCCGGCGCGCGCTGATGCGTTCGGCCAATGCCGCCACCGTGCGCCTGAGTCTCGCGGTCGGCCTCAGCAACATCATCGGCACGGCGCGTCAGGCGGGCATCACCAGTCCCATGCAGCCGCTGCCGTCGCTTGCGCTCGGTGCGCTCGATGTGACGCCGCTCGAGCTGGTGACGGCGTACGCCCCGTTCGGCAATGGCGGATACCGGGTCCATCCCTCGCTGGTTCGCCGCATCGAGACGACCGACGGTCAGGTGCTGTGGCGGCGGCCGGCTGATTCGCTGGTGCGGGTCATTGACGAGCGCGACGCATTCCAGATCACGTCGATGCTCCAGTCGGTGGTGGACGGCGGCACCGGGTACGCTATCCGGCAGCTCGGTGTCCGCGGCGCGGTGGCCGGCAAGACCGGTACGACCAACGACGGCAACGACGCATGGTTCGTGGGATATACGCCGACGGTGGTCGCCGGGTTCTGGTTTGGCTACGACACGCCGCACTCGCTGGGCGATCGCGCGGCCGGCGGCCGCATGGCGGCGCCGGCATGGGCATCGTTCTATCTCCGCGGATGGCGCGAGGGCCTCAACACGGCATGGCGGCCGCCGGCCGGCATGGTGAGCGTCATGATCGACGGCACCAACGGCAAGCTGGCCAACGAGTGGTGCCCGGTGACGCAGCGCGAGTGGTTCCGCGCCGGCAGCGAGCCGACTGAACAGTGCACGGAGCACGGCGAGCCGTTCGACGAGCAGATCAACCGGCGGCTGGAGGACCTCGGCCGCCGCATCGAGCGCGGTATCCGGCGGGTGCTTGGAATCTGAGAGGGGTCAGCCGTCACCGCGCCAGCGGCGCCAGCGGCCGCACACTGGGATCACGCAGCGGCCATCGCCGCGTCGGTCCGACTGAACCAGGGAGCCAGCGTGAACGACGAGCAGAAGGAAAAGCCACGGAGTCGCGACGGCGAGACACCTGCAGCCGAGCGGCCGGCCCCGGACGGCGAGAATGTGCACGAGGACCAGGCGGACGGCTTCGTCGCGGCCGAGCCGGGCGAGCCGGATCTGGGACCCACGGAGCGGGAGGCGCGGCGCGACCGGCAGGACAAGGCCCCCCCCGGCTGATCAGCGAAAGCTTCGGCTCACGTGCGTGAGCCGCCGGACCTGCAGCTCCTTGAACCGGCGGCCCACCACGTTGCGCACCTCGCCGTCCCGCTCGAACCGCCCCAGCACCACGATGAACGGCGCAAACCGCACCACCTCGCGAAACTCCTCCTGTATCCTGGGCGGCACGATCACATTGATGAAACCGTGCTCATCTTCCAGCAGCAGGAAGAGCGTGCCCTTGGCGCTCAGCGGCTGCTGACGGATCGTCACCAGCCCACCCACCAGCACGTCCCGCCGCCCCGTCAGTTGCTGAAGATCCCGGCTGTCCAGCGCACCCGCCGCCTTGAGGCGCGCGCGGGCCGGGTCCATCGGATGGCCGATGACGCTGGTGCCGGTGGCGTGGTAGTCGAGAAAGACCAGTTCCTCGTGGGACAGCGCGCGCGGTTCGTGTGCGGTGCGCGGTGCCGGTGCCAGCGGCAGCACATCGCCCACCACGTGCAGCCCTTCCCAGGCAGCCCGCCGTCGGTCCGGCTCGAAGGCGGCAAAGGCACCGGCCTGTGCCAGGTGCAGCACATCGGCCCGGACCAGCCCCGCCCGGCGCACCACGTCCTCGATGGACCCGAAGGGTGCGGCCGCGTGCGTCGAGGCGAGCGCCTCGATCGTGCGCGCCCCCACGCCGCGGATGAACCGCCATCCCACCCGCAGCGCCGGGCGATCGAGATCAGGCGCGGGCTCGATGGTGCATTCGTGTGCACCATCGCGGACGCAGGGCGGGCGCACTTCCACGCCCGAGCGCCTGGCGTCGTGAATCAGTGTGGAGGGCGGATAGAACCCCATGGGCCAGGCGTTGAGCAACGCCATGAAGAATTCCGCGGGATAGTGGCAGCGGAGATAGGCCGTGGCGTAGGCGATGAGCGCAAAGCTCCAGGCGTGCGACTCGGGAAAGCCGTAGTTGCCGAAGCTCTCCAGGTCCTCCCGGATCTGCCGCGCCACCTCCGGCGCCACCCCCTGGGCGCTCATGCGCGCTTCCAGCGCGTCGAGTGCGGTCCGCAGCCGGGCCTGCTTGCGGTGGTGTCCCATCGCCCGCCGGAGCGCGTCGGCTTCCGCAGCGGTGGATTTGCCCAGCAGCATGGCGATGGCCATCGCCTGCTCCTGGAAGATGGGAATCCCCTGCGTCCGGCGGAGAATCGGTTCCAGCGCCGGATGATGGTAGGTGACCGGTTCGTGTCCCCGCCGCCGCCGGGTGTAGGGATGAACGAAGCGGGCCTGAATGGGGCCGGGCCGGATGAGCGCCACCTGCACGACGAGATCGTAGATCCGCTCGGGCCGCGTGTGCAGGATGGAGGCGATCTGCGCACGGCTCTCGATCTGGAAGGTGCCGATCGTGTCCCCGCGCGAGATCATGGCGTAGGTCTCGGGATCGTCCGGCGGCAGCCGGTACATCGCGGGGCGGGTGCCGGTGCGGATCTCCACCGCGTCGAACGCGCGCCGGATGAGCGAGAGCCCGCCCAGCCCCAGAAAATCGAACTTGGGGACGCCGATCGTGTCGAGGTCGTCCTTGTCGAACTGGAGGATGGTCCGTCCCATCGTGGTGTGTTCGATGGGAAGCCAGTTGCCCAGCGGCGCGGCCGAGAGCACGAACCCGCCCACGTGGGTCGAGCGAAGCCGGGGCAGCTCGTCGCATCCGCGCATCAGCGTGAGCAGCGCCCGGCCGCGCGCGTCGTCGAGTTGGAGACCGGCCTGCGCCGCCAGCTCGTCCACCAGCAGCCGGGCGCCCTCGGCGGCCTCGGCGTAGTGCATCCGCTTGGAGAGCCGGTGCGCCAGCTCCACCGGGTAGCCCAGCGCCCGCATCGCATCGAGCAACGCATTGGGCGCGCGAAAGTGCTGCACCACGCAGGTGATGGCGGCGCGTGAACGGTCGTAGCGGCCGTAGACGTAGTCGAGCAGCTCCTCCCGCCGCTCATGCTCCACGTCGAGGTCGATGTCGGGCGCTTCGGCCTGGCCGTCCACCCGCGCGTCCGAGAGGAACCGCTCGAAGAGCAGCCCGTTGGCCACCGGATCCACCGCCGTTACGCCCAGGCAGTACGCCACCGCCGAGTTGGCGGCGCTGCCCCGGCCCTGGCAGAGAATGCCGAGCTCGCGCGCGTGGCGCACCGCGTCCCACATCACCAGGAAGAAGCCGGAAAACCCCAGCCGCTCGATCACGGTGAGCTCGTGACCCAACTGCGCCCAGTGGGTCGCGGCGATCTCGCCCCAGCGCTCGCGCGCGCCGGCCTCGACGCAGGCGCGAAGCCACGACATGTCGGTGTGCCCGTCCGGCACGGGGAAATTCGGCAGCGGCGGCCGCATCCAGTCCAGCCGGAAGTGGCAGCGTTCGGCGATTTCGACGCTGGCGGCCAATCCCTCGGGGCGCCGCCTCCATTCGCGCGCCATCTCGTCCGGCGGCGGCAGGCGCCAGAGACCGCTGGGCAGCAGCGCGCCCGCGTCCGCCGCCTGCTCCAGCGTCAGCTCGGCCCGGAGCGCGGTGAGCATGTCGTGCACCAGCCGGCTGGTGTGGTCGACATAGCGCGGATTGCGGGCCACGACCCACGGCACGCCTCCACGCTCGGCAAGCTCGATCAGCGCGTCCACCAGCGCCGCCTCGTGGCGGCCGGCCCGGTGGAACTGCACCTCGACCGCGAGCCGGTCGCCAAAAAGATCGCGCCAGCGGGAGAGCACCGCCGCCGCCTCGTCCCGGCGGCCGGCGCGGAGCAGCGCGCCGAGCACACCGGACGGCGGACCGGTGAGCGCCAGGAGGCCGGCGCTCCGCTCCGCCACCTGCGCCCAGGTGACCGCGGCCCGGCCCCGGCGGGTGTGCGGCCGCTCGCGCTCCCAAGTGGTGAGATCGCCGACACGAGCGAGGGTGACGAGCCCGGCGAGGTTCCGGTACCCCTCCTCGCTCAGCACGAGAAACGCGGCGGAATGGCCGTCCACTTCCAGCTCGGCGCCGATGATGGGCGTGACACCCTGCCGCGCGGCTTCGAGCACGAACCGCGGCACGCCGCCGAGGTCGGCGGCATCGGTGAGGCCGAGTGCGGAATAGCCGAGGGCGGCGGCCCGCGTCACCAGTGCTTCGGGAGTGACGGCGCCGTCGCCAAAGGAAAAGGCGGTGTGGGCCCGGAGCTCGACGTACGCCATGACGTGCTACGACCAGTGGCCCATGACCTGCCACGCGTCCGCGCGGGCATCGCGCGCCAGCAGGACGATCTCGCCGTCGGTGCGGACGCCGCAGTAGAGCTCCCACGCGTACGCCGTTTCCCAGGCGCCGCCCGAGACACAGTCGGGCCCCGAGGCCGCCACCAGTTCGTGCACGCCGTCCCGGGCGCGGTAGCGGAGCGGCGCCGGGAAGCCGCGTCGGTCCGTTACATCTACCTCGACCGGCTCGGCCTCGGAAAAGAGATGCAGCGCCAGCCGGGGCTCGGTGTCGCCGGGCGCGAGCTGGGGCCGGGCCCAGACCAGCGCGGGCGGCTGTTCCAGCCAGCGGGTCCGCCGCTGCAGCACCGGATGACGTGAATTGTCCGGCGTCACCACCACGCTGCCCTGATCGAGGAGCCGGGCCAGCGCCTCCTCGGCCACCTGGGCGGTGGCAAAGCCGCGGTCGAGAATGTCCCCCTGGGCGATCTCGCAACGATCGGCCGAGTCCACCCGGAGAAAGACGCCGACGACGGCATCGGGAAGCTCCAGCCGATCGAGCGCGTCCCGTATCAGCCGCATCCAGGTGCGCTGACTGGCGTTGGGCCGTGACGGATGGAACGGCCGCTCCACCATGCTGCCGCCGGCCAGCGCAAAGGCGAGAGTGAAGCCGGTGGCGCCCTGCCCCAGCGCGCGCAGCGCGGCGCAGACGGTGCCGGCGAGGCCGTTGATGGCAAAGAGCAGCCGCTCGGGATCACGCAGCGCGTAATCGGTCCACTCGAGCGAAGCATCCGGCAGCGGGCGGATGGTGGGATCGAAGAGCAGCCGGGGATCGTCCGCCCGGGCCAGGCGCCAGAGCGCCACGCCTTCGGCGCCGAACCGCACTTCGACACCGGCGCGGTCGAGCCGGGCCAGATCGCCGCAGCGCTCGATGCCGGTGCCGTCCAGCAGCCGGCGCAGCGCGGGCTCGGGCTCGAGCACGGCGATGCCGTGCGGCGCCAGAAACTCCCGGTCGGCGCCAGCCGGCACTTCGACGACGGCGGTCGCGCCAAAGCGCGAGGCTACCTCCGCGGCCACCGGCGTCCCGGCGAGGCCGGCCCGCGGCGCCGCGCAGCCCCGCTGCTGCAGGATGGCGAGCAATGCATTGGCCAGTAGACGCGCCGGCATGCCGCGGGCGTCCGCCCAGATGACGCCTCGCGCATCGGCCCGGACCCGCGGCACCACGGCGAGCAGCCGCGGTGCAAGCTCAGCGGCGCTCGCCGCGGCGGTCGGGCCGTCCAGTGTCGACAGACAGACGAAGGTCATCACGCCAGAGCGAAAGAGAAAACACCTGATGGGCCAGCCATCCCGAGGCCCGTGCCTCGATGCGGACCCGTACCGCTTCGAGATCGTCCGCATCGCCCACGAGACTCCGGCGCCAGACGTACTCGCCGAGCAGCGGGCGTGACGTGAGCCGCACCGTGGCCAGGGCCGTCACCCGGCTGAGCAGCACCAGCGCCGCGGACCCTTCGCGCGCCGCCCGGGAGAGCCGCACCAGCGCGCCGGTCTCGGGGTCCACCCCGTCCAGCACCACCAGGGCAAAGCCGCCGGAACGCGCCAGCTCTTCGGTGGCCCGGAGTGCCGCGGTGGCGCCGGGCGGGCGGATCAGGATCGGCGCCGGGCACCAACAGGCACCGGCCACGGTGTGGGCGGCATCCACCCAGACCGCGCGTTCTCCATTGGCAACAGTATGGAGACAGGAAGCACGCACTAACGCCGCAGCACCCACCCCGGGCACCCAATTGGTGAGTCGTCCCCGCTGAAATCCCCCACTGGGCAGGATCCGGTCGAATTCCCGGATCCCCACCGGCACGGCACTCCAGCCCCGCTGGGCCGCAGGCAGGGCATCGGGAAACCGGGTGGCAAGCAGGGCGCGGGCGGTGGCGGAACGGCTCATGGATCGCGGCGGCCATCGAATCAGGATACGAATATATACCGAAGAAACAGAATACCAGCCGGACCCGGTCGCCACAAGGAGCGGGCAACAAAAAGGGCGGCCCGATCGGCCGCCCTCATCGATTCATCCCCTGTCGTGCCTAGATCGGCCGCCACTCATCGTCGGCGATGCCGGCAAACGACGACCCTTCCGGCCGATTGACCGGCTCGGCCCCGACCGTCTGCTCGTCGAGCGCGGAGAGCTGCGCCGGGTCGCCGGCATCGGCGCCGCGCAGCTCGATCCAGAACCGGCTGCCCCAGCCCGGCTCCGACTGCAACCCGATGCGGCCGCCCATCCGCTCCACCGCCGCCCGCACCACCGCCAGACCGACGCCATTGCCGGGATACGCCTCCGCCTCGGGCAGCCGCTCGAACAGCCGGAACAGTCGCCGCTCGTCACCCTTGGCAATGCCGATGCCGTTGTCCTCCACCGAGAGACGGGCGCGACCATCCACCTGCTCCATCCAGAGCAGCACGCGAGGCGGCACGTCGGCCGGCACGTACTTGATGGCGTTGCCGATGAGATGGGTCACCGCCAGCGTGAGCAGCTGCCGGTCGCCGCTGACCGGGCCGGGCGCGGGATGGGCCACGATCCGGACACGGGCACCGCTCGCCGTGAGGCCGGGCTCCAGCCCCTGCAGCGCGTCGCGCACCACTTCGCCCAGCTGGATCGGCTCGGTCTTGACCGGACCGCGCAGCACCTGGGAGTACTCCGCCAGCGCCTGGATCCGCTCGTCCATCTGCTGCGCGGCGCCGAGCACGCGGCTGCCGTATTCGTCGTTGGCGCGGCGGCGCGGCTGGTCCGGCCCCGCCACCATGTACCAGACGTACTCGCGGATCGCCGCCAGCGGCGCCCGGAGCGTATCGATGACTTCGGGGTCGAGGACCACCGGATCGTTGGAGCTCGGCAATGACGCAGGCGCTGAAGCCGCGGCCGGAGGACTGCTATTGCCATTGGCGTGGGGCATCACTTGCGCCACCGTCACCGCCACCAGCCGCCCGCCTCCGGCGGTCTCGAGCGGCGCGTACTGCTCGACATAGGTGTGCGGCTTGTCGCCGTTGAGGCCCAGCGTGCCCTTGCTGAGCCGCGTGACCGTTTCGCCGCGGTCGAAGGCACGGGCCAGCTGATCGCGGTCGATGAAGGCGGCGGGCAGATCACCCCGTGCACGCTCGCTGCGGCGCGCCTCGGAGGGCAGCCCGCCCAGCGCGGCGAGCGAGCGATTCCACCAGATCAGATTGGCCTGACGGTCCACGACGGCCACGCCCTGGGCCACCGCGTCCAGCGCCGCTTCCAGCACCTCGAGGGAATGCGCATCGCGCCCGGCGCGCTGGCGGAGGTCCTCATAGAGCCGACCGACTTCACCGGTCTCGCTGGCCCGGCGCGCGGCGTCGCCGGTCACCAGCGCGGCCCGGCGCTCGGCCGTTGCGGCGGCCGCAAGCGCGGTTTCGACCCGCGCGTGCAGCCAGTCCACCCGCGACGAGACGAGGAAGACCACGGATGCCAGGAGGATGGCCAGGACGATCAGGTCGGTAACGGTGGGCGGACCGAGGGGCGTGCCAATAAGCTGATGGGCTATGGCGGCGTAAGCTACTGCAATTACGACACTTGTCAGCCCACCAACAATCCGTCCGCGGAGGGCGCCAAAGACCACGGCAAGCCCCAGAAACGGTGCCGGGACGAGCCGGACAACATCCGCATAGGCCAGCAGCCAGAGGGACGCACAGACCAGCAACGTCGCAAGGGGCCCGACGATCCGGGGCCAGACCCCGCGACCTGGGAATTCGCGCTCCGTAACCATGCATAACTCCAGGCACAGACGCTGGACGCCAGCGGGACCAGTCCCGCCGGGCGCCACGCCTCAGGGGTAATCTCTCCCCGTCTGGCGGAAGCGCAACACCCCCCGCCAAACTCAGATGCCGCTCATCGCCTGAATCGGGGCCAGCCGGGCACCCCGGCGCGCGGGATACCCGCCGACCAGCAGCCCCACAACCACGGAAAACACCGGACAATGGCGCCCCCGGTCGATGATCCGGAAGCTCCGGGGAAAAACCATCTTGTCATGGCCACGAGCGACGCCGCGCCGAAGCCGAACACGATGCCACCGCGCGTGAGCAGCGAGCGCATCGGGTGCGCCATGCCAAACGCTCCCGGCAGACAGTGTGGAGGGATTCGCCGTTCTGATGCACGGCATCCGCAGAAAGTTACAACATGGGACGTTGGAGGAGAGGAGAGCCGATCTGCCACTCTCCGCGCGACTCTCGCGTTTGACCAGACGGCCGCGGCGCCGGCGGGCGGCGCAGCGGGGCATTTTCGACGCCGACGGCTGCACCACAAATACTTGATTCGCAAATACTTATACCACCGGCGCAGGCGTCAATCATCCCCCGGGTACTGGTGGGCATGAATCTCGCCTCCCTCGGCAGCCGAGGTCCCGTCCGCCGCAATCGCGCCATCACTCCGAGTGTGCCCATGTACCGAATCGAGCTTGCGCCTGGTGAGGAAGCGCTGTTCAAGTCCATCGACGAGATGGCCGCCGGGATCGCCAATGGGGTGATCACGTCGCACGCGCGCATCTGGCACCAGACCAGCGAGAAGTGGCTGCCGATCGAGTTCCACCCGCACTACAAGGTCGCGCTCACCAAGGGGCCGCCGACGGCCCCGCGGAACGACGTCCAGCAGCCCTCGCGCGTAGCCGGCCCGGCCGCGGCGTCAGCGCCGCCGATCTTTGAGCAAACCGCCACCCGCCCCGCCGCAACGGACACCGTGGCACCCCGACCCGCGCCCGTGCCGCCGCGGCCGCGGCCGCGGTCGGAGCCACCGCGGACGGAGCCACCGCTCAGCGTCGCGGCGGCGGCACAGGCAGCACCGGTGGCCCGGAGCCCCTACGCACCGCCGGCGGAGCAGCCCGCCGCCCCGGCCCGCCGGCCTGCGGCGGCAAAGCCCGCCCCGGTGATGACGCTGGACGCCGAGTTGGCGCCGGCGATCGAGAGCGTGATGCATGCACCGCTCCCGCCGCATCCAGTGCGTGCCGCCACGCGCGACGCGGGCGCGGTCGACACCGATTTCATCGAGATCCACCCGCGGGGACGTGGACGCACCTGGACCGTCGGCCTGGTCGCCGTCGGGGCCGTCGTGCTCCTGGGCGGCGGGGCGGCATGGTCGGCCTTCCATTCGCGGGCTGGCGCCAAGCCCGAGCAGGTGCCGCCCGCCCCGGTAAGCTACGGCGCGCAGCCCGCGGTGAACCCGGCGACGCCGTCGTTTGGCGCCGGTGCCGATGCCAGCAGCCCGCCGGAAAGCGCTCCGCCCAAGCCGCCGACGCCGGCGCCGGCGCCGACAAAGCAGGTCGATGCCCCGGTGACGGTGAGCGACGCACCCACGCTGGTCGAGGCACCGAAGTTCACACTCGGCGCGATCGGCATCTCGGATTCGGACCGACCCGCGTCCGACCGGCCGACCGGCATGACGCCCGCCACGCTCGTCGTGCACTACGCCGGCGCGTATGACGCGGCCCGCGCCCAGCTCGACCGCGACATGCGGCTGGCCGGCGTCGGCACCGCACTCGCACCCGCGCGCCTGTCGGCCGGCAACGTCGGGACGGCACGCGCTGCCGTCGCCGGTGCCGCCAATCTGCTCCGGGTCTATCGCCGCCAGAGCACGACTATCGAGCAGTCCTATCGGGATTCGCTCAACATGCTCAGCCGGCAGCTGGGCTGGACCCCGACGCAGATCGCAGTCTGGGAGAACCGCCCCACCCAGCTCGAGTCGCCCGAGCTGGCGGCGCTGGCCAACGGGCTGCTCGACGCGATGGATCAGATGCTGGCGATCCTGAGCAGCCACGAAGGCGGCTACAGCATCGCGGGCAGCACCATCAGCTTCCGCGACGCCCAGGCCGCCCGTGACTTTTCCACCGCGCGCCGGCGTTTGAGCGGCCTGATCGCCGGCAGCGCCGATTCGGGAACGCCGGCCGGGCGCATCCTGCGCGCGCTGGGCGACACCGAGCTGCCGGACGCGCAGACCGGTTCCTGATCTCTCCACTGCAGTCTCGGGGGGCGCACTTCGGTGCGCCTCTTTTTTTGTCTTCCGGATGGTGACCGCGCGCACTGTGCCGCCGATCGAAAGGCGTTAGTTTGTGGACTTGCCTGGCAGTGAAATGGCAAGTGATGGTGTAGTTGTCACTTACGACATAGAAGGGATCCCCATGACTACGATGAGACTCGGCGGCATCGCCGCGCTGGTCGCCGCCTTCGGGCTTGGCGCCTGCTCCCACACGACGGTTGAGAATCCGAGCCCCGCCACCGGGGCCACCGTCACCACGACCACCACCGCCAACGCCGACACCACCATGCGCCGCGACACCGTCGGTTATGCGGCCTCCGGCACCACGACCACCTCCACCACCATCATGACGCCCGGAACAACGTCCACCGACTCGGCCGTTGGCATGTCGAACGGCGCGCATGTGCTGACGCTGCAGCCGGTCAACAACTCGGGGTTTGGCGGCAACGTGACGCTTACTGATCTGGGCGGCAAGACGCGGGTGGCGCTGACGCTGAATTCGCCGGCCAACACCGACGCCGACGCTGATCACAACGCCATGATCCACACCGGCACCTGTGAAGCGCCGGGCGCGGTCGACGTGGGCCTGCACGATGTCGAAGGCAACGGCAAGGCCAGCAACACGGAAGTCGATCGGACCATGGGCCAGCTGATGGACGGCAACCACATCATCGTGGCGCACGAAAACCCGGGCAGCCGGCCGATCGTCTGCGTCGCAATTCCGGCGATGTGATGTAAGGAGGGTTCCATGCAACGCAACACACTGCTCGCGGTGGTGGTGCTCGGCCTGGGTGCCGCTGCCTGTCACAACGGCTACACCGCCGGTGAAAGCCCCGCACCCAGCGGTTCGGGCTACGAGGCGTCCGGCACGAACACGCCGGGCATGGCGCGGGTGGTGGCGCTTCAGTCGGTCAACAACTCCGGCCTCACCGGCACGGCCGAGCTGGTTCCACAGGGCGGAATGACGGTCGTCACAGTCACGCTTGCACCGGCCGCGGGTGACTCGGCGGCCGGCCAGTCGCATGCCGAGCACATCCACACCGGCACCTGCGACGCGCCGGGACCCGTGGTCGCCCCGTTGAAGACGATCACGGGGACCGAGCAGGGGTATGAGGTCACCAAGACCGACGTGAGCGTTTCGTTGAGCACGCTCACCGACGGGAAGCACATTATCGCGGCGCACGCCTCGGGGGATGAGCAGAGCGCGGTCATCGCCTGCGCGCCGATCACGACCATGTAGCACGCAGCAGCACGCGAACGCGCGACACCAGATCCAGCGGCCGGCGGAGTTCATCCCGCCGGCCGTTGTGCGTCCGGCTCCGGCGGGTCGCAACTTTTTGGCGGGGCGCGCCGTCTATACGAAGCGCCGGTCCGGAATTACGTTACCGGTTCCCCATACACTGCATCCGGTCATCCGATCCTCCCTGCGGGAGTACGCCTGTGGAACGTCGAGACTTTCTTCAGCTCACCGGCCTCGCTGCCGGCGCCCTTGCCTTCCCTCGCGGCCGCCACGCGCTGGGCGAGTTCCCGGGAAGCCTGACCCCGATCCCCACCGCCGACAAGAAGGCGCTGGCCGACACCGCGCTGAGTGCGGCACGATCCGGCGGTGCGACCTACGCGGACGTCCGGATCCAGCGATCGCTCAACCAGTTCGTCGCCGCGCGCGAACACAAGATCCAGGGCGTGGGCGGCAGCGAGTCGTATGGTGCGGGCATCCGGGTGATCGCGGGCGGCACCTGGGGCTTTGCGGCGACCAACGACGTGACACCGGACGGGATCGCCGCGGCGGCGCGCCAGGCGGTAGCCATCGCCCGGGCCAACGCCAGGATCCAGACCGAGCCGGTGCAGCTGACCCCGCAGAAGGGCTTTGGCGAGGTGAGCTGGAAGACGCCAATCGAGAAGAACGGATTCGACATCCCGATCGCGGAGAAGGTGGACCTCCTGATGGCAGTCAACGACGCGGCGCTCAAGGCCGGGGCCAATTTCGTCAACTCGCGGGTCTTCCTCGTCAACGAGCAGAAGTATTTCGCGTCCACCGACGGGAGCTACATCGACCAGGACATCCACCGGATCTTTCCCGGCTTCAACGCCACCGTCATCGACAAGGCCACCGGCAAGTTCGAGAACCGCGGTTCGCTCAGCTCCCCCATGGGCATGAGCTGGGAGTACCTCTCCGGCCGCCCCAGTGGCAAGTACCGGGGCCCGGGCACGGTCAAGTACGGCGCATTCTACGACATGCTGGAGGACGTGCAGGAGGCGCCCGCGCAGGCGCGCGAGAAGCTGGCCGCCAAGTCGGTGCTGGCCGGGAAGTACGATCTGGTGCTCGACCCCTCGCATCTCTGGCTCACCATCCACGAGTCAGCCGGCCATCCCACCGAGCTTGACCGGGTGCTGGGCTACGAGGCCAACTACGCCGGCACCAGCTTCCTCACGCTCGACAAGTGGCAGTCAAAGACCTTCAACTACGGCAGCCCGCAGGTCACGATCGTCGCCGACAAGACGCAGCGCTACTCCCTGGGCGCGGTGGGTTACGACGACGAGGGCGTGAAGAGCAAGGAATGGACGCTGATCAAGGATGGTATCCTGGTGGACTACCAGAAGACCCGCGACCAGGCCCACATTTTGGGCCAGAACGCCTCCGACGGCTGCTCCTACGCACAGAGCTGGGCGGACGTGCAGTTCCAGCGGATGCCCAACGTCTCGCTGCGGCCAGGCCCAAAGTCGCTGACCCCGACCGAAATGATCGCCGGCGTGGACAAGGGGATCTACATCGTGGGCGACAGCTCGTTCTCGATCGACCAGCAGCGCTACAACTTCCAGTTCAGCGGCAAGCTCTTCTACGAAATCAGGGGTGGGAAGATCGTCGGCATGCTGCGGGACGTGGCGTACCAGGCCAACACCCGGGAGTTCTGGAACTCCTGCGTGCAGGTCTGTGACCAGCGCGACTACCGCATGGGCGGCGCATTCAACGACGGAAAGGGTGAGCCGCCGCAGTCGAGCGCGGTGTCGCACGGATCCGCCACCGCCCGCTTCAACGGTGTGAACGTGCTCAACACTGCGAGGAAGATCTGATGCCGGGACTGACGGAGGCTGAAGCGCGCGCGATCCTCGACCGGGTGCTCAAGCTCTCGCAGGCCGAATCGTGCGAAGCGTCGCTGGGCGGGGGGCGCTCGGGAAACATCCGCTTTGCCCGCAACACGGTGACAACCAGCGGCGAAACCGACGACACGGGGCTGTCGATCCGCTCGAGCTTCGGCAAGCGCTCGGGCGGCACGTCGGTGAATCAGTTCGACGACGCCAGCATCGAGCGCGCGGTCCGGCGCTCCGAGGAGCTGGCCCGGCTGGCACCGGAGGATCCGGAGGCGATGCCGCCGCTGGGCCCGCAGACGTACACGCCGACGCCGGCGTACGTGGACGCCACCGCGGCGGTCACGCCCGAGTACCGGGCCGAACTGGCGCGCGTCAGCATCGCGGCGGCGAAGGAGCGGGGCTGCACGGCGGCGGGGTTTCTGCAACACGATGCGAGCTGGTCCGCCCGCGCCAACTCGGCCGGCCTGTTCGGCTATCGCCGCTCCACCGACATCACTTACACCATGACCGCCCGCACCGCGGACAGTCTCGGCTCCGGCTGGGCCGGTCAGGATGCCAACGATGTGGCGCAGATTGACGGAGCCGCGGCGGCGCGGATCGCGGTCGAGAAGGCGGTGGCCAGCCGCGATGCGCGGGCCATCGAGCCGGGCAAGTACACGGTGGTGCTGGAGCCGGCCGCGTCGGTCGAGCTGATCCAGAATCTGCTGCGGGTGGATGCGCGGAGCGCCGACGAAGGGCGCAGCTTCCTCTCCAAGTCCGGCGGCGGCACCCGGCTGGGGGAGAAACTGATGGACGATCGGGTGACGATCTACTCCGATCCGACCAACGCGGAGGTTCCCGGATCGCCGTGGGCCGGCGACGGGCGCCCGCAGTCGCGCACGATGTGGATCGACAAGGGTGCCTACCAGCACCTGGCGTACTCGCGCTACTGGGCCGAGAAACAGGGGAAGCCGGCGCAGCCGGGGCCGGCCAACTTCATCATGGCCGGGGGAAGCGATTCGCTGGAGGATCTCATCCGGGGGACCAGCCGCGGGCTGCTGGTGACCCGCACCTGGTATATCCGAAGCGTGGATCCGCAGACGCTGCTCTTCACCGGACTCACCCGCGACGGCACGTTCTACATCGAGGACGGACAGATCAAGTACGCGGTTAAGAACATGCGCTTCAACGAGTCACCGGTCATCATGCTCAACAATCTCGATGCACTGGGCCGGCCGACCCGGGTCCGTACCGACGAGACGGGCCAGCCCTCGCTGGTTCCACCGATGCGGATCCGCGACTTCACCTTCTCCAGTCTGTCGGACGCGGTCTAACGCATACACGCCGGGGACTCCATGGAACGTCGTGATTTCGTCCAGCTCAGCGGGCTCCTCGCGGGGGCGCTCGCGCTGCCCCGCCGGGGCCGCCGCGTGCTGGACTTCAGCGGCTCGCTCACACCGATCCCCACCGGCGACCGCAAGGCGCTGGCCGACGCGGCGCTCGGCGCCGCCCGCTCGGCCGGTGCCACGTATGCCGACGTCCGAATCGCCCGCTATCTGAACCAGTTCATCAACGCCCGCGACACCAAGATCCAGGGCGTGACCAACACCGAGTCGTACGGCGTGGGTGTGCGGGTGATCGCGAGCGGCACCTGGGGCTTTGCGGCCACCAACGATGTGACGACCGACGGTGTCGCGGCGGCCGCGCATGAGGCGGTGGCGATCGCCCGCGCCAACGCGCGGGTCCAGACCGAGCCGGTGCAACTGGCACCGCAGCAGGGCTTTGGCGAGGTGAGCTGGAAGACGCCGATCGAGACGAACGCGATCGAGCTCCCCCTGGGTGAAAAAGCGGACCTGCTTCTGGCGGTGGGCGCGGGAGCGCTGAAGGCCGGCGCCAATTATGTGGACTCGGGCCTGTTCCTCGTCAACGAGCAGAAGTACTTCGCGTCCACCGAGGGCAGCTACATCGATCAGGACGTCCACCGGATCTGGCCCTACTTCGACGTCACGGTGATCGACAAGAAGACCGGCAAGTTCGAGGCGCGCGGCGCGCTCAGCGCGCCGATGGGCATGGGCTGGGAATACCTCTCGGGCCGCCCCTCGGGCAAGATCGCCGGCCCGGGCCCCCGCAAGTACGGCACGTTCTACGACATGATCGAGGATGCGCGGCTGGCCGCACCGCAGGCCCACGAGAAACTGGCCGCCAAGTCGGTGGTCGCGGGCAAATACGATCTGGTGCTCGACCCGTCTCACCTCTGGCTCACCATCCACGAGTCCGCCGGCCATCCCACCGAGCTGGACCGGGTGCTGGGCTACGAGGCCAACTACGCCGGCACCAGCTTCCTCACACTCGACAAGTGGCGGAGCAAGACCTTCAACTACGGCAGCCCGCAGGTCACGATTCTGGCGGACAAGACGCAGCGGTACGCGGTGGGCACCGTGGGCTACGACGACGAAGGGGTCAAGACCAAGGACTGGACGCTGATCAAGGATGGCATCCTGGTGGACTACCAGAAGACCCGCGACCAGGCCCACATCCTGGGACAGGATGCCTCGGACGGCTGCAGTTATGCCGACGACTGGAGTGACGTGCAGTTCCAGCGGATGCCCAACGTCTCGCTGCAGCCGGGCACCGCGCCGCTCACCCCGGCGGAGATGATCGCCGGGGTGGACAAGGGGATCTACATCGTGGGCGACAGCTCGTATTCCATCGACCAGCAGCGCTACAACTTCCAGTTCAGTGGCAAGCTCTTCTACGAGATCAAGGGCGGGAAGATCGGTGGCATGCTCAACGACGTGGCCTACCAGTCCAACACGCGGGAGTTCTGGAATTCCTGCGTGCAGATCTGCGATCAGCGCGACTACCGGCTGGGCGGGTCGTTCTTCGACGGCAAGGGCGAGCCGGGCCAGATCAGCGCCGTCTCCCACGGCACCTCCACCGCGCGTTTCAACGGCGTCAACGTGCTCAACACCGCGAGGAAGATCTGATGCCACCGCTCAGCGAGCAGGACGCGCGCGCCATCCTCGAGAAGGTCGTCAAACTTTCGAACGCCGACGCATGCGAGGCCAGTCTCAGCGGCAGCGCGGGCGGCAATCTGCGCTTTGCGCGCAACACGGTCACGACGGCGGGGTCCTCCCAGAACCGCTCCCTGGTGGTGAAGTCCAGCTTCGGCAAGCGGGCCGGCCAGGCGACGGTGAATCAGTTTGACGATGCGACGCTGGAGCGCGTGGTCCGGCACTCCGAGGAGCTGGCGCGGCTAGCCCCGGACGACCCCGAATTCATGCCACCGATGGGCCCGCAGACCTACCTCGACACCCGGACGTGGTACGACGAGACGGCGGTCATCACCCCCGACTACCGCGCCGCGGCGGCCGCCACCAGCATCGGTGCGCCCAAGGCGCGCGAGTGCACCGCCGCCGGATTCCTCCAGGACGGATCGAGCTGGTCCGCCATGATGAACTCGCGGGGACTGTTCGCCTACAACCGGGCCACCGGCGTCAACTACTCGACGACGGTGCGGAGCAACGACGGCACCGGTTCGGGGTACGTGGCGCGCGACTACAACGACGTCGGTCAGCTCGACGTCGGCCGGGCATCCGGCATCGCACTGGAGAAGGCGGTGGCCAGCCGGAACCCCCGCGCCATCGAGCCGGGGAAGTACACCGTGATCCTCGAGCCCGAGGCGTCGGTCGAGCTGATCCAGGACATGATGTTCAGCATGGACGCGCGATCGGCGGACGAGGGCCGGAGCTTCATGGCGGCGCCGGGAGGCGGAACCCGCCTGGGCCACAAGCTGGTGGACGAGCGGGTGACGATCACCTCGGACCCGACCAACGCCGAGGTGCCGAGCGCACCGTGGCTGGGCGACGGCCGGGCATACGCCCGGACGCCGTGGATCGAGCGAGGCGTCGTCAAGAACCTGTTCTATTCCCGCTACTGGGCGGAGAAGCAGCAGCGCGCGGCGACCCCGCCGCCGGCCAACCTCATCATGGCCGGCGGCGACGCCGCGCTGGAAGATCTGATTCGTGATACCGACCGGGGCGTGCTGGTTACCCGCACGTGGTACATCCGCTTCGTGGACCCGCAAACCCTCCTGCTCACCGGTCTCACGCGTGACGGCACGTTCTACGTCGAGAACGGTCAGATCAAGTATGCGGTGAAGAATTTCCGGTTCAACGAATCGCCGGTCATCATGCTGAACAACGTGGACGCGCTGGGCAAGCCGATGCGGGTCAGGGGCAACCTGATTCCGCCAATGCGGGTGCGGGACTTCACGTTCTCCAGCCTGTCGGACGCGGTGTGATCGGCGCAGAATGATCGAGCTGGCGGCGGGCGCCGAGCGGCGCGCGCTGGCCCTGGCGCGACGGCGGGCGGACTTCCGCTTCGTGCGGCTGCGGTACGGTTCGGGAGACTGGGACGTGGACCAGCGGATGCCGGCCAACCTGCTGCACTCGCTGCTGGAGTACACGACGGTCGAGCTGGACCCGCGGGAGCATGTGGTGCCGCTCGACAGCACCGGGGTGCTCGACACGCCCTTTGCCTACCTGGCCGGCCACCGGCTGGTGCAGTTCGATGCGCGTGAGCGGGATATCTTCGAGCGGTTCGTCCGGGGCGGCGGGTTTGTGTTTGCGGACGACTGCAATCACGACGTGGACGGGCTGTTCGCGCGGTCATTCGAGGCGCAGATCGGTGCGATCTTCGGCGCGGACGCGCTCCGCAAGATTCCGGCGTCGCACGACCTCTATTCCTCCTTCTTCCGCTTTCCGGACGGCCCGCCCACCACGGCGCTCGAGCTGAACGGCTGGGGCGACGATCTGGTGCACGACTATCTCAAGGCCGTCGTCCTCGACGGCCGCCTGGCGATCCTCTACAGCAACAAGGACTACGGCTGCGAGTGGGACTACGACTTCCGCAACAAGCGTTTCCTGGCCGAAGACAACACCAAGTTCGGGGTGAACGTCGTGATTCAGGCAATGACCGGATGACGGCCGCCCGATGAGTGTCGCGCCAGAGACTGAAGCCGAGGTCGCGGTCATGCTGGACAAGCTGGCCCGTCTCCGGCATGAGATCGGCAAGGTGATCGTCGGCCAGCAGGCCCCGGTGGATGAGCTGCTGGTGGCTTTCCTCGCCGGCGGGCATGCGCTGCTCGAGGGCGTGCCCGGCCTGGCCAAGACGCTGCTGATTCGCACGCTGGCGGAGGCGGTGGATCTCTCGTTCCGGCGCATCCAGTTCACCCCGGACCTGATGCCGACCGACATCCTCGGCACCGAGATCCTGGAGGAGGACCACGCCACCGGCCGTCGATTCTTCAAGTTTCACCGGGGGCCGCTGTTTGCCAACATCGTGCTGGCCGACGAGATCAATCGAACCCCGCCCAAGACCCAGGCCGCGCTGCTGGAGGCGATGCAGGAGTACGAAGTGACCTACGGGGGCACGACCTACCCGCTCGAGCGCCCCTTCTTCGTACTGGCCACGCAGAATCCCATCGAACAGGCCGGTACCTATCCGCTGCCCGAGGCGCAACTCGACCGCTTCCTGCTCTATATCCGCATGGGCTATCCAGCGGAAGCCGAGGAACGGGAGATCCTGGCCCGTACCACGGGACGGCCGCAGGCCGTGCCGGAAGCGGTGGTCACGGCCGCCGACCTCATTGCGGCGCAGGCGCTGGTGCGGGATGTTCGCATTGCCGACGATCTGCTGGCGTATGTGACGCGCCTCGTCCGCGCGACCCGCCCGGCTGATTCCGTTTCGGCGCATGTGCGCGAATGGGTCCGCTGGGGAGCCGGCCCCAGGGCGGGCCAGGCGCTGGTCCTGGGCGCCAAGGCGCGGGCGGTGCTGGCGGGGCGGTTTGCCGCGACGCTGGCGGACGTTCGGGCCATCGCCCCGGCGGTGCTGCGGCACCGGGTCCTGCTCAATTTCCGGGCGGAAGCCGAGGCGATCTCCGTGGACCAAGTGACCGAGCGGCTGCTGGCTGAATTGCCGGGGCCCGCAAGCCCGCTGCGCTGACCGTCAACTTTTCGGTGCCGTTGTTACCGTAGGGTCGCACGGCGTATGCACGCAGGAAAAATAGATGAAGAGTGATTACACTAGCGGTGCACTGATGTATTAAGCCATTGTAACTAGTATGCTTGGTTGATTCAGAAGTGAGTTGAACCAGGGCCCGACACGGAGCGGATCCACCGATACAATGAATTGCGACTCATCGCAGCAGTTCCCTATTTGCCGAATGTGATGCCGGTCACTCATTACCGATTCATCCGTCCCGCGACGCTCGCCGCCATCAGGGACCTCACGCTGGTGGCGCGAACGGTCGTCGACGGCGTCATGTATGGCGTGCATCCCAGCCGGATGCCGGGCGCCGGACTGGAGTTCAGCCAGTACCGCAGCTATCAGGCAGGCGATGACCTGCGGCGGGTGGATTGGAAGCTCTACGGACGCTCCGATCGCTACTTCGTTCGGGAAGCGGAGACCGAAACCAGCCTGACCCTCCGGATCGCCGTGGACGCCAGCGCGTCCATGGCGCACGAGGAAGGGATATCCAAGATGCAATACGCGCGGTTTCTGGCTGCCGCGCTGGCGCTGCTGGCGCATCGACAGGGCGACGCGGTCGGGCTCTTTGGCCTGAGCGACGGCGACCTCCTGGCGGTGCGCCCTGGCCGGGGCCAGGCCCACCTCGATCGGGTCATGCACGCGATCGAGCGGCTCAAGCCGGCCGGCGTCTGGCCGCCGTGGGACCGGGTCGAGCGGGCGCTCAGCATCGGTGGCGGACGGGGCATCACCGTGCTCATCACCGATCTGCACGAGCGGTCCGATGAGATCCGCTCGGCCCTCGGCAAGCTGGCCGCCATGGGTCACGACGCCATCCTGATGCACCTGCTGGGACGTCAGGAGCTGGAGCTGGGCTACGACGGGCCGGTGGCGCTGGAGGAGCTGGAGACGGGCCGCGTCGTGGAGATCAACCCCGCCACCGAGCGGGCGGCGTACGTCGCCGCGGTGGACGGAGAACACCGCGCGCTCCGTCACACCCTCGCCGGACACCGCATCGACTACTGCCGGTTTGCGCTGGATGAGCCGCTCGACGGCGCACTCCGTACGTTCCTCGCCAGCCGGCGCCGCGCGGCCGGCGCGGTCTGACCGGTGGGATGGATCGCGCCGATCTGGCTGCTGGGCCTCGCCTCGCTGGCGCTTCCCGTTCTCCTGCACCTGCGACGGCGCCGGATCGGCCGCCGCGTCCTGGTCGGCAGCGTCCGGCATCTCGAGGGTTCGGCGCCGCCGCGAACCCGTCGCCCCGCCATCCGCGACCCGTGGCTCCTGGCACTCCGGCTGGCGGTCCTCACCGCCACCGTGCTGGGCCTGGCCATCCCCGTCATTCGCGCCAACCCTCCCCGCCCCGTTCGCTGGGTGCTTGTCGCCCCGGCGCTGCTGGCTGACACGCTCGCCCTGAACCACGATGCCCTGCTGGACTCCCTGAGATCCGGCGGTACGCAGATCCGCAGCCTCGAGCCCGGCTTTCCGCCGCTGGCGGACGCCAGCGCACCCGCGTCAGGCCAAGCTCCGGATCTCTGGTCCCTCGTGGCGGAGGCCGACGCATCGCTCCCACCCGGCTCCCGCATCACGATCGTCGTGCCGTCGCGCCGTTCGCTGCTGCGCGGCGTGCGTCCGCGCACCGCGAGCGATGTCGTCGTGACAACGGTTGGCCGGACGGAGCCCGGCTCCTGGATCGAGGCGGCATGGACGAGCGGCGATTCCGGTACCGCCGTCCTTGCCGACGCCGCGCACGGCGGCGTCTCCCGGCAGCTCGTGCAGTTCGGCACCGCGCCGGGCCCGACGGTGCCCGGCGCGCCGGTGCCGGACTCGCCAGTTCACGCGTGGCGCGCCGGCTCCGTCTGGCACGTGACGCCGGCGACCGGCGCCGCGGGCGCCGCGAACGCGGTGGCGCTCGGGCGCGTGCCGGTCCGCATCGCCGCCACCCCGGGCCGGGCGAGCGATGCACGCTATATGAGCGCGGCCATCCGGACCGTGGCTGAGGCACTGGGCATTCCGATCGCGCTCGCGCCGGTCACATCGAACGTGACGCCACCGCCGGGACCGGGCCTGACGGTGTGGCTGGGGCACACAGCCGCCACGCTCCCCCGGCTGCCTCCCGGCGCCACGCTCTTCGCTGCGGAGCCCGCCGACGGAAACGATTCAGCCCAGCCAGCGACCGCGCCGGCGGAGCTGCCGACGATCTCGAGCGACACCGTCATCACCGACCGCTTTGCGCGGCCGCTGCTCCGCCAGCGCCGTGCGGGTGACGGGACGGCGTACATCTACCGCGGCCGCTCAGGTCTCGTGAGGTCGGGCGTGGCGCTCGAGCCGGCGTTTCCCCGGATGCTGGCCCGGCTGTGGGCGGCGGCGCTCATCGGCCTGGCGGCCGGGGCCGGCGATGATCACCTGGATGTGGCAGCGGGGCAACTCGCGCCAACGCACGTCGCGCCGCAGGCGGCGACCGGCACGACGCGGGAGCTCGGGCGCATGCTGCTGGCCCTCGCCGCCGTGCTTTTCATTGTCGAGCGCGCCGTGGCGCACCGGCTCCGCCGATGATGGCCGGAGCGGCGCGCCTGACCCGGGCGGCATCGCGCTATCGCGTCCGCCGCGGCTTCGCGGCCGGCGCACTCGCCCTGGGCAGCGGTGCGCTGGCCGCCAGCATCGCGACGCGGGCAGGCGTCCAAAGCGGCGCAGCGCTGATCGCGGGCGGGATCGTCGTGCTGGGCGTGGCCGCGTGGCATCTGTGGCGGGAGCGCCGGCGGCGTGTCACCGCGAACCTCGTCGCGCGGCACCTCGATCGTACCGTGCCGGCACTCGAGGACAGCGCAGAGCTGCTCCTGTCGCCGCCGGAGACGCTGACGTTCGTAGGCCGGCTGGAGCGGCGGCGCGTGGAGTCAGCCATCGGCGGGATCGGGTCACTGCCCCCGCTGCCGGACCGACGCGCCCGATGGATGAGCATGAGCGGGTTGGCTGCCGCGGCGCTGGGCCTGGGGCTGCTGCTTGCGCCGCGGAGCGCCGCAACGCCGCCGGGCCGGGCCGCGACGGTCGCCCGCGTGAATCACACGGCCCATCCATCCATCGACGGCGCCGAGATCAGCATCGCGCCGCCGGCGTACACCGGCCTCGCCACGCGCCGGCAGCAGGACTGGGACGTCGAGGCGCCGGAAGGCGCGACGGTCACCTGGCTCATCCGTGCCGACGCCGATCAACTGGTGCTGACCACGAGTGCCGGCGACACGCTGGCGCTCCCGTCCGAGGGCGACCGCTTCCGGGCCGTGCTCCACGCCGGATCGTCCGTGCTCTATCAACTTGCGGCGCGGCGCGGAACGGACCTGAAGGTGAGCGATTATCACCGGCTGACGGTGAGGCCGGATGAGCCCCCCCTCATCGCCGTGCTCCGCCCGCCGGTGCATCAGTACATCGCCGCCGGCGAGCCACCGCGCGTGGTCGTGGACGTTGCCGCCGGCGACGACTACGGCGTGGCCGGCGCACATCTGGTCGCAACGGTCACCTCGGGCGAAGGCGAGGCGGTGAAGTTCAGGGAGCAGACGATCGCGCTCGCTGCCGCAGGGGCCCGGCCCGGCCCGCACGGCGTCCTCTACCGCGCACAGCTCGATCTCGCCGCGCTGGGCCTCAAGCCGGGCGACGAGCTGTATTTTCACGCCGAGGCAGTGGATCGCCGTGCGCCGACGCCAAACGTGTCGCGATCGGAGACGGTCTTCATCACGCTGCTCGATTCGACGCGCGCGCCGATGGCCACGATCGCCGGCGTCACGCTGCGGCTGACACCGGAGTATTTCCGCAGCCAGCGCCAGGTCATCATCGACACGGAGAAGCTGCTGGCGGAGCGGGCCCGGCTCACGGACACCACCTTCCGACGCCGCTCGAACGACATCGGGATCGACCAGAGTCTGCTGCGAACCCGCTATGGCACGCTGGCCGGTGACGAGACGGAGAGCGAGGAGGGCTCCCCGGAGATTCACCAGCATGACACGCCGGAGAATGCCACGCTGCTGGCGGCGTCGGTCAAGAGCAAGCTGCGGGTGGCACTCAGCGAGATGTGGGAAGCGGAGATCCGGCTCCGCACCTATCGGCCGTTGGAGGCGCTGCCGTACGAACATCGCGCGCTCGACCGGCTCAAGGAGGCGCAGCAGAGCGCTCGGGTCTACGTGCAGAAGGTGGGGTTTTCGCCGCCACCGCTCGACCCCGGACGGACCCGGCTCACCGGCAAGCTCGACGGGGTAACGAGCCGGGCAGCGCGGGACTCGATGTGGGCCGCGCCGTTACGTCCGGCAATTCGTGCCGCGCTGGCCGCGCTCACGGCCGCTAGCGACGACACGCCGCTGGGTGTCGCCGCGCTGGCCCAGCTGGCCGGCGCCGAATCCGAACTGGCGCCGCTGGCCGCGACGAACGCGACGACGCTGGAGACGCTGCGCGACGTGCGCGCATTGCTCGATCGGGCGCGGAGCGGTGGGCGCTGCGACGGCTGCCGCGCCAGCGTGATCCGGGGGTTGTGGCAGGCCCTTCCTGATTCCACGATGCGGACGCCGACCCGCACGCGCGCCGCCACCGGCCCGATGGCTCGCCGCTACTTCGAGCGCCTGGATTCCGCGCGATGATCCTCACCCTGATCGCGACGCTCGCCGCCCTGGTGCTTGGCGCGCTTGAGTGGCGCCGGCCCGATCCCCGATGGCGGACGGCGCGCGGCGTGGCGTCGGTCCTGGCGGTCCTCGCGCTCGCGGCGCTGCTGGCGCCGTCGCCGCCGCCGGCCCGCGACGGCGGCGGCGTGCTCGTCACGGAGGGCGCGACGCCGGCACTCGTCAGGCGGGTGGCCGATTCGCTCGAGGCCGCCGTGTTCGTGCTGCCCGAGGCCGGCGCCGCCCGTGCCTTTGGCGCGAACGCGCGGCGGGTGGCGGACCTGCCCGCGCTGCTCCGCCGGGAGCCGGGCCTCCGTCGCCTCACGGTCACGGGGTGGGGACTGGATCCCGCCGCAGCCGGCGCCGCCGTCCCGATGCCGAGCGGGTTCGTGGCGGCGCCGGCGCCCGCCGGAATCGCGACCCTCAGATGGCCGCGCCGCGCACAGGTGGGCAGCGTGGTGCCGATCAGCGGCTCGACCACGGGCATAGCGCCGGGCACGACGATCCATCTGGACGGGCCCGGCGGGCCGGTCGATTCCGCGTCGGTCTCGGCCGACTCGACCTTCACGCTGAGTGCCCGGGCGCGCGCCGCCGGCCTGATCTCCTACATGCTGCGCGTTGATCACGGGGGGATGGCGGACACCGCCGGCATCGAGGTCGTCGCACCGACACCGCCCAGACTCCTCGTGCTGGACGATGCGCCGAGCTTCGAGAGCCGGTACCTCAAGGACTGGATGGCGCGGGAGGGGGCGGATGTCGTCGTGCGCACGCGGGTGAGCCGCGGGCGCTACCGGACAGTGAGCGTGAACGTCGCGTCAACGGACGTCGCAGTGCTCACACCGGCATTGCTGGGCCGGTTCGACGTCATCCTGTCCGATGCGCCTGCGCTGGCGGCGCTCAGTCCGGGGGAGCGGGACGCCCTCGAGCGCGCCGTCCGTGAGCGAGGGCTCGGGCTGGTGGTTACGGCCGGCGCCGTGGCGGCCCGGCTCGCCGGCCATGGTCTGCTCACCGCGTTCCAGCTCCACACCACGCCGGGCGGCGGGCTTGAGACCCAGGTAAGGTGGAACGGAAGCGTCACGAGTCCCCGTGCGACGCGTGCACCCTATCAGCTCGGTCTCGACGGTGCCGTACGGTCGCTGGCATGGGATTCGACAGGACACCCGCTGGCCGCGTGGGCAGGAGCCGGTGCCGGCGCGGTGGCGGTCACGTTGGTGACCGCGCCCTCGCACTGGGCGCTCACCGGTGACGACGCCACATTCCGCGGCTACTGGGCGCTGCTGCTCGATGCGGTGGCGCGGCCGACGGATCCCGGGTGGGAGATCGGCATGGCGGGGCCGCTGCTCGTCGACCGGCCGATGACGCTCCGGCGAAGCGGCACGGAGATGACGCCGGTGATCGTGGTGCAGGATCCGGCGGGCGCGCGGGACTCCGTGTTCCTGAGCGAGGATGCCTTCGAGCCGGGGCTGTGGACCGGAACCTATTGGCCCCGTCAGGCTGGGTGGTACCGGATCATCGACGGCACCGCCGCGCCCCGCTTCGATGTGCGCGGCGATGACGAGTGGCACGCCTGGCAGGCAACGGCACGCACGGCCTCGATGCAGGCGCGTATCGTGTCGCAGCCGGCCGGGGAACGGCGCCGCTCGCGGCGGCAGATTCCGCGAGCGGTCTGGTTTGGAGCGTTGTTCGCGGCCGTGGCACTGCTCTGGGGCGAGCGCGCGGTCTGACTAGCTGCGGGAGCGACCGGAGCCGTCCTTCGTGCGGCCGCCGTCCGACACGGCGTTCTCCGTGGCCCAGGCGGGCGCTCGGCTTCCTTCGGTGGCACGCCGCGCTTGACGTAGCCCTCCTCAATATGTTCTTCCTGCCGCGTCTGCCTGGCTGTGTACTTCGTCATTCGCGGTGAAACGGGTCACAGGCCGCGCGCGACTGCATCAGGAGAAGAGGTGGGTGGAACGGGCGCGAACGCCCGTCCCCGGCGAGATGGTGGATCGAGGGGGTATGGAGGAACCGCAGCGGAAATGGCCCGGCAGACAACTCATCCGGCCGTGGAGCTTGGGGGCTCCGGGATTGTTTCGGATGTCTCGCAGATAGTCGCCCGCTCACCGCTCCCACTGCGCCGCAAGATAGGAAGCGGCGGTACGGGTGCTGTGCGGTAGATCACATGGCGGTGCCGGCGGCCTGCTCGATGACCCCCAGCAGGCCCACGAGATCGGCAGGCTGCACCTCGCCCATATGGCCAATGCGGATCACCGTCTCGTCGAGCGGCGGGAGGCCGGTGGTCACGGTATAGCCGCGATCGGCCAGCCGCTCCACGAGCGTCGGCGCGGAGATCCCTGGAGGCAGGCGGACCGCCGAAACGGTGCATGACCGGCGCCCGGCCGGGGCCATGAGACTGAACCCGGTGGTCTGGTCGCACCAATCGGCGACCATGCGCGCCATGGTGGCGTGACGCTCCCACCGGGGCTCGACCCCGCCATCGGCATCGATGCGCGCGAGCTGGCGGTCCAGCGCATAAAGGAGGGATATCGCCGGTGTCTGGGGCGGCACGCCGGTGCGCGCGCCTTCCTCAAGCTTGAGCGGATCGAGATACCACCCGCGCGCCGGCTGGGACCGGGCCCGCTCCAGCAGGCGGGAGGAGACGGCGCCGAGTGCCATGCCGGGCGGCAGCGCGAGCGCCTTCTGGGTGCCGGTGAAGACGTAGTCGAGCCCCCAGGCGTCGGTCTCCACCGGCGAGCCGCCCAGCGACGTGACGGCGTCCACCAGGAGCATGACGTCCTTGCGCGCGCGCACGACGCGTGCGAGCTCCTCGAGCTGCGCAAGCGCACCGGTGGAAGTCTCGGAATGCACCAGCGCCACCGCATCCACATCGGGCCCGTCGAGGAACCGCGCGAGATGGTCCGGCTCGAGGGTACGTCCTTCGGGGACCATGACCCGTACGACTTCCTTGCCGCACGCCTCCGCCACCTCCGCAAATCGTTCGCCGAAGTACCCGCCGACCGCGACGAGCACGCGCTGGCGGACACCGGAGACGACGGCCGATTCCATGAGTCCGGTGGCCGAGCTGGTGGACATGAGCACCGGTCGCGATGTGCGGAAGAGCCGCTGCAGCGGCCCACTCATCCGCTCGAGCATGGCCGCCATCTCCGGACCGCGGTGCGTCATGAGGGGGAGCGCCATCGCCGCCAGCACGTCCGGATGCACCTCGACCGGCCCGGGCAGGAAGAACCGCCCGGAGATCCCGTGCGCGTCAGCCAAGGCGCCCGGCCAGGACGTCGCCGGCGGCCACCATACTCACGCCGCGGTGGCGCCAGTCGTCGATGAGGGAGGCGGCCGTTGCGGGATCGATGGCCCGGGCGGCGTCGGTCACGAGGGTGAGCGTGATGCCGGGTCGCTGCGTCAGCAGCCCCTCGATGGCGTAGCGGTCGCAGACATCAAGCGCGACACCGTACAGCATGATGCGCTCCGGCGCCAGTGCGTCCAGCACCGGCAGCACGTTGGGATTGGTGAAGACGTCGAACCAGTGCTTGTGGAAGAGGATATCGCCGTCATGCCCGGCAACGCGGCGCGCCAGCGCGTCGGGATCCTGTGGCTCGGGCTCGATGACCAGCGGATTCCGCAGGGCGGTCTCGGCAATCTTGCGCTGGCCGGGGGTGCCGCGCATGCAGTGCAGTGGGAAGGTCGCGCGATAGTCAGGCGTCTCGCTCAGCTCGCGATGACCGGGTTCGTGATCGTCGGCGCTGGCGATGATCGTGATGCCGTGCGCGTGCGCGTAGTCGGTGAGCGCTCCGAGAATCGGGATGATCTCCTCGCTGCCGGTGACGTACAGCAGGCCGTCGGCCATCATGAAGTCGTACTGGGTGTCAACGTCCCAGAAGATCGTCCGCATCGCGCGCGCCGTCCCGGCTGGCATCACACCACGCGCTCCAGGCGCGGGTTGGGCCGGAACTCGCGACCCACCTTGGCGCAGGGCCGTCCGTCCTTGAGGACGACGTCGGCGGTGAAGTCAAACCGCCCGCCAAAGAGCGACGAGCCCACGCCGTATGCGTCCACCGGGGCGCCGTGGCTTTCGAAGTGCCGGATCTTGTCGACGTCGAACCCGCCGGACACCACGATCCGTACATCGGGAAAGCCGTCACGGTCCAGCGCCTCCCGCACGTTGGACACCAGGTGCAGGTTCACGCCGGTGGGCTTGAACCGTCCCATCTGCCCCAGCACCGACCGATCCACCAGCATCTCGCTGGTATCGAGCCGAACGCCGTACAGCCGGGGGCCCAGCGCCCGCGCCACCTCGAGCGACGTGCCGACGCAGTCGTTGTCGAAGTCCACGAGCGTGACGAGCTTGACGGACGGATCGATGTGATCGGCAAACTTCTCCGTCGCCAGCACCGTGCTCCCGTCGTAGGCGGCGATCAGGGCGTGCGGCACGGTCCCGACACCTTCACTGCCCCACCACGACGCCTGCGCATCGGTGGACACGCCGATGGCGCCCGCGATGTGGGCGGCGTAGCCGTCGCCGGTCTGCACCAGCCAGTGGTCATGCCGCGCCGGGAAGAACATGACCTCCTTGGGCGCCGCCGCCTCGACCACCCGCCGGGTGTTGGTGCCGACCCGGGTCCGCCGGGCGAGCACGCCGAGGTACAGCGTCTCGAGGTGGGCAAAGGCGTCGTACGGGCCCTCGATGAGGAGGACCGTCTCCCAGGGCTCGACCTCGTCCCCGTCATACAGTGCGTACACGTTCAGGGCGGGCCAGTCGTGGGCGCAGAGTTTGAGGATGGCGATCGCCTCGTCGATGCCGCCCAGCGAGGCGCGCTGCTTGCCGAAGACCTGCATGGTCACGCGGGTATGGTGGCCATCGGCCACCAGGATCTCACGGGCGCGTACGAAGTACTTGTCGCTGTAGTAGCCGGCGCGCATGCGCTCCACCGGCAGGTGGAAGATCTCGGGGTCCAGCCGGGGGCGTCGGACCATCAGATGGAAGCTCTCCGGAGCGCTAGTGAGTCATCTCACCGACCCCAAGGGGTCGCCGGTGCAGTATTGCGGCACGGACGGGGAACTTACGGACATGACCGGGAAGGGAGCAAGCGCCGTTGACAGCGGGAGCGGGGCAGCCTAAATCCCCACGGCTTCTCACGTTGTCATCACCGACCGGAGGTGCGCTCGTGTCCGATTCCCTGTCCCGCCGCCATTTCCTGGGTGCCGCCGGTGTGGCCGCCGCCGCCGTGGCACTTCCCGAGGCCGCCCGGGCAGCCGCCCCGGCCGTCCACATCCGTGGTGCGAGCCGGCCCGCGGCGGTGAGCTCGGGCAACGGGCTCCGTGCCGTGCAGCGGGCCATGGAGCTGGCCGCGGACGGAATGGACACGCTCGACGCCGCGGTCGAGGGGGTCAAGATCCAGGAGCTGGATCCGACCGACAACTCGGTGGGCTATGGCGGGCTGCCCAACGAGGATGGCGTGGTCCAGCTGGATGCCTCCTGCATGCACGGTCCGACCCGGCGGGCCGGCGCGGTGGCGGCGCTGGAGGGGATCAAGACGGCGAGTGAGGTGGCCCGACTGGTGCTCAAGTACACCAGCCACATCATGCTGGTCGGCGAGGGTGCCAAGCGATTTGCGCTGTCGTACGGGTTCAAGGAGGAGGAGCTCCTGACGCCGGAAGCGCGGCAGCTCTGGCTCACGTGGCGCGCCAACCGTGGGCATGGCGACGACTGGCTCGACGTTCCGGAGAACGAGAAGATGGTGGTTCGCCCGACCGGGACGATCAACCTCGACATCATCAACGCGCGAGGGGACATCTCGTCGGTCACGACCACGGCGGGGCTGGCCTGGAAGATTCCGGGGCGGGCTGGCGATTCCCCGATCGTGGGTGCCGGCCAGTACACCGACAACGAGATCGGGGCCGCCGGCTCCACCGGGCGCGGTGAGTCGAACATCATGGTGTGCGGCGGCTTTCTCACGTTGGAGCACATGCGGCGCGGGATGAAGCCGACCGACGCCTGCATGGAAACGCTCAAGCGGGTGATGGCGGCGACGCCCCCCAGTCTCGTCGCACCAGACGGCAAGCCGAAATTCGACTTGCAGTTCTACGCGGTGAACAAGCGGGGTGAGTTCGGTGCCGCGTCGCTGTACCCGAACCGATATGCCGCGCACGACGGCAGCCAGGGTGGCCTGCGGGACGCCGCCTTCCTCTATCAAAGGTCTACCTGATGGGGCTCGCGCTCCGCGCGCACCTGTTCGTCGTCGCCGGTCTGGCCGGGGGTATGCCGCTCGCCGCCCAGCAGCCGGCGGCCAGGCCACCCGCCACGCCGCCTGCCGCCGAACAAGGGAATCCGTCCGACAAGCAGGCACCGGCACCGGCCGTGCAGCAGAATCCGCGCACCCGCGCGGACACGCTGCGCGCGCTGGCCGAGCCGATCGATACGGTGCGCGTTGACGCGCAGCCCACCGGCAAGCCGCCCGACTCGCTCGCGGTCGAGCCCGGTCCGCCGTGGCATACCAGCTATTTCCCCTATCTGACCGGCACCGGCGGCGACTTCATGGTGGCCGCGAGAGTCCGCCGCTGGCTGCCGGCGGCGTTCGAGGACCGGCTGACGTACCGGAGCGCGATTGGTGTGGACGCCGGGGTCGGTGTCCATGGGAGCTGGTTTGCGACGGCCACGTGGGACTCGCCGCTGCTCATGCCCAATCTGCGGACACTGCTCACCGCCACCGCATCGCGACTGACCCGGTTTGGATTCTACGGGCTGGGCAACAACACGGAATACGACAAGTCGCTGCAGGACACCACGCAGCCCAACCTGTTCCGGGTTGAACGCACGACCTACGAAATCCACGGCGAGGTGACGCGCCGGATCATCGGCCCGCTGGCGCTCGCGGGCCGCGTCGGCGCGGAGTCCGTGCGGTTCGAGGCGCTCGACGGGCGATCGACATTTGCGGACAGCTACGGACCGACGCTGTCCCAGGACGACGTCAACGGCCGGATCGCACTCCTCTACGACACCCGGAATAATGAGTACAACACCACCACCGGCGTGCTGCTGGAAACCGGATTCGAAGTGGGCAGCGGCGGCGCCGGGTACACCCGCAAGTACGTCATGCTCGACGGCTACGTGCCGCTGCGCGGATCCACGGTGCTCGCCGCGCGTCTGGGCGGGGCGGACATCCACGGCACGCCGACGCTCAACGCCCGGTTCGAACTGCCGACCTGGAACACACCGCTCTCGGTCTACGGCGGCTATACGTCCAATCGCGGGTACACCGGTGGCCGCTTCGTCGGCCGCGGCGTGATTCTGGGCAGTCTGGAGCTGCGGCAGGAATTTCTCCCGCTGGGCGAGATCGCCGCCGCGACGCTGATCGCCTTCGTGGATGCGGGCCGGGTCTTCGAGAACCAGGCATTCACGGTGGATGGCCGGGCACTGCACGTAGCGGGCGGAATTGGCGTGGCCGCGCGGCTGCTTCGATCGACCATCTTCACCGTGAACATTGCGCGCGGGGGCGAGGGATGGCGGATATCGGCGGGGTCGGGCTGGGCGTTCTGACGGGCCGGCGCTGCGGGCGGGTGGTTCAGGCCGCCGGCCTGAGGAGGCCCAACACCTCGCGCAGCGTCGTCTCGCCGTGGTCCCTGGCGTACCACTTGCGAACCTGGGGGTAGAGCTCGCCCTTGGGGATCGTCGCCTTGCCGGCCATGACGAACGACTGCAGTTCGGTCGGGCGCGGGCCCCACGATCCCAGCTCGCGCATCATCGGATCCAGCGCCACCACGATGGGGATCGATCGCGTGCCGTTGGTGAGGTAGCGGTCCATGACCTCGGGGTGTTCATCCCGCCGGAGTACCCGCAGCTCCAGACCGGGCGCCTCCGCCGCCAGCCGCGCCAGGATCGGCACGGTGTTCGATGCATCGCCACACCAGTCCTCCACCAGGACCAGGAGCCGGTGGCCGGGCGTCGCCGCGACCGCGTCCAGTGCCCAGGCGGGTATGCGGGCCAACCGATAGACCCCTTCCCACAACCCGCAGTGCTGAGTACTCTCCGCGACGAACCGCTCGAACGAGAGCGCTTGATCCCACAGCCCGACAAAGTCCATCATGCCGCCGCTCAGCTCTCCTCGATCCGGATGCCGCGCCGGGCCAGCTCGTCCACGTAGGCGCGGAACGGCATGGCCTCGTCCGGCGTGTGCACGCCCATGGCGGTGACCCGGCCATCGGCCTGCATCTGTCCCGTGATCGACAGCGAATAGCCGGTGGTCCGCATCATCGCACTGATCCCATGCTCGGGATCGAAGTAGTCGATGAGCTGGAAGTTCACCGTGGCAGGCTTGCCGGCACTGGTGCCGGAGACCTGCACCTTGAGTGCGACGAGATCCGGGCTCTCGGGCCGGAACAGCGCGGGCTGGACCGCCGCGATGAAGAGATCGCGCGGGACCACCTGCGTGCCCTTCACGTCGAGCGGCTCGTCGGCCAGGAGTCCCAGCTCCCGGATGGGCCGCATGATGGCGACGTGACCCGGATAGCGAAGTGTCTTGTACTCCATCACATCGATCCTGCCTTCCCAAGCAAACGGCATCGTGCTGATACCGCCTCCGGTATGGAACGCCTCGAGCGTGCCGACCGGCGACGGGAAGGTCACGTCTTCGAGCTCCGAGAGCGCGTCGACCTGTGCGCGCTTGCCGCCGCGGAGCACCCACGACGGCGTCGTGTAATAGTCGAGCGCGCCTTCGAGCGAATAGACGATCTGGTAATTGAGCGGCGGTTCCGGATGGCGCGGCAAACCGCCGACGTAAATCTTGACGCTCGCCGGCTTTTCGATGCGCCGGATCCCTTCGGCAGCGAGGATGTTGACCATGCCGGGGGCGAGTCCGCAGTCGGGAATGACCGAGATTTTCCGGGCCAGCGCCGCGTCGTGCAGCTTCTTCTGCTCAAACACGATCTCGGTGTTGCCGCCGAGGTCCGCAAAGTGGGCGCCGGCCTCGACGGCGAGCTGCGCCATGGGGCCGTTGAAGTAGTAGGGCAGCGCGCTCATGACGGCGGTATGCCCGGCCATCACGCCGCGCACGGCGGCTTCATCGGTGACATCGAGGCGCACCGGGCGGAGCCGGGGACCATGGTCAGCCAGAAAGGCGGCCAGGCGATCGGGGTGCAGATCGGCGAGGGTGACTTCGGCGACGGCCGAATTCTGGAGGAGGTCGTACGCGCAGGCACAGCCCTGCAATCCGGCTCCGAGCACCAGCATTTTCATGACAGATCGCCCTCAGACGCGAGTTCGGGTTGGCAGCACAGCCACGGAATCTACCCCGGTGGCGTCACGCGCTTCAACCTTCGCGTTACATTTCCCGGCCATGACTACGCCCGCTCCGGACGCGCCCGCGCGCCGCGACGCCGATGCCACGCGGCGGCGCCTGATGCGCGCGGCGCTCGATCTCTTCACGACCGAGGGCTTTCGCGGCACCACGACGCCCATGCTGGCGGCGCGCGCGGGCATCGCCGAAGGCACGATCTACCGCCACTTTCCGAGCAAGGAAGCGCTGCTGAACACTGCGTTCCGGGAAACCCAGCTCTGGGCCGGCGAGGTGGTCAAGGCCGCCGAAGCGGAGCGCACGGCCCGCGCCCCGGAGCGGCTGCGCCAGGTCGGGCGCCGGCTCCTGGCGGAGGCGGTGGCGTGGCCGGCGGCGGTGCGGATGCTCCTGCAGGCGCAGGATGCACAGTATCTCGATGACGCCAGCCGGGCGGCGGCGCGGGCGTTTCGTGACGGACTGCAGCGCATCGTGGCCAGCGGCAAGTCGGACGGCGTGGTGCGGGCGGGGCCGGCCGAGCTGTGGGCGGCGATCTGGCTGGAGATTGTGGCGTTTGCCGCCGATCGGGTTGCCGGGGGCGAGTGGGGCCTGGAGCATCCGCAGGCGGCGCTGACGCTCGATGCGGCGTGGGATGCCATCGCGGCACCGGCCCGGGATGGATTGCCGGCTCCGCCGGCAACGGCGGAGCGCTAGGACGCGTCCAGCGGCCGCGGCCGGCCGGGACAGAAGGTCATCTCGCGCGGATGATCGGGTTCGGGGCGCCAACCGAGCAGCCGGATCCGGCCCGGCCCGAGCGGCCGGACATTGAATCCCTCTCCGGTGAAATACCCCACCGAGTCGCGGCCCCACCGGACAGCGCCGCTCGCGCCCTGAGCCAGCGGCGATGCCACACCGTCCGGACCCACGGTACACAGGCCGCTGTCACAGCCAACGGCGCGGGCGAAGGCCGGCTCACCGAGCAGCACGTAGAAGCTCGAATCGGCCACCGCGCGCTCGGGCGGCACCACGAGCGACGCCGCGCCATTGGCGGGCGGCGGCGTGACCCGGTAGATCGCGTCGCCCGCACGCACGTACACGTGGTGGCCGTCGCGAGACCAGCCCACCCGCGCCGCCGGCGGCGCCCCGGCCGGGAGCGCCAGCTCGCGATCAACCCCGCTCAGCAGGTTCAGCACCCAGACGGTCCGCCGTTCGGGATCTCGGGCGGAGACGCCGCGCTGCACCCGGAGAAATGCGACCATCGCGCCGTCCGGCGACAGCACCGGGCCGCGCTCGTCCACCGCCGAAAAGGTCAACTGGATCGGGGGACCGCCATCGGCAAGCACGGCGTACAGGTCGGACCCGCCCTGGGCATCGGCCACGAAGACGCCGTAGGGATCGGTACCCACCTCGGCGCGTCCCCGGAGCGGGGGCAGCGAACAGCCGGCGCACGCCAGCGCGACCGCCGGTCCGAGCACCAGGGCAGCGCGCCATCCGACGCGCGGCTCCGTACTCACTCGACCCGGCTGACGGTGGCCTGCAGCAGCCAGTGGCCGTGCGGATCCACTTCGAGCGCAGCCGGCTCCGCCGGCACATCGTCGAAGTCGGCGCTCGCGTCGGGCCCGGTCAGGTCGAGCCGATAGATGCGCTCACCCGCGCGGAGCTCGAGCCCGGGGATCCGGTACGTGCCCCACGCCGCCTTCTGCACCTGGCGTACGGCGACGCTGAGGTGATGCTCCGCGTAGCTCCAGCGGACCTCGAGCACCGGATAGCCAGGCTGCGTCAGCGCCTGCATGAAATACCAGTGCAGGTCCTGGCCCGATCCGGCCTCCATCGCGGCGGCAAAATCGGACGAAAGCGCGTTGCCGTTGCGGTAGCGCGTATAGTAGGTGGCAATCCCGCGGAAGAAGGCCGAATCGCCGATCAGGCCGCGAAGCTGGTGCAGTACCCACGCGCCCTTGGGGTAGTTGTTGCTGTTGAGCAGCCCCATGAGGTTGTCGGCGGCGGAATCGAGGATCGGCCGGTCGGTGACCGGCGACGTGAAGACCGACGCCGCGCCACCCTGCATGACCCGCTCCAAGGCGGTATCGCCCCCGACATGGCCGGCCCAGAGCGCGGCGAAGTAGGTGGCAAACCCCTCGCTCAGCCAGAGATGATGCCAGTCGCTCTCGGTCACGGCATCGCCAAACCACTGGTGTGCCGTTTCGTGGGCGACGGTCTGCTCATCCATGGTGCGATCGGCGTACGCCTTCTCGTTGTAGAAGATGGCGCTCGCGTTCTCCATGCCGCCAAAGAGCGTGCTCGACTCGACGTGGGCCAGCCCCGCATAGGGAAACGGCCCGACGAGGCGGGCAAAGTAGCGCACGATCTCCGGTGCCCGCCGGAACGGCCCCGTCACTGCAAAAACCGAATCCTCGGGGTAAGCCCAGACGCTGCTGGGCGCGCAGTGCGGGCATGTTGCGTCCGCCAGCCGCGTCACGCTGAGCACACCGGCCCCGAACACCATCGTGTAGACCGGCACCGGTTCCGCCATCCGATAGTGCCACAGGGTGCGCTCGCCGGGCAGCGTGTCCACCCGCTCGAGCGCTCCGACGGCGATGGCGCGCCAGCCGCGCGGCACCTCGACGTTGAAACTGACCGTGGCCTTGTCGCTGGGATGATCCTGCGCCGGAAACCAGCGGTGGGCGCGGTCGGGCCAGTTGTCGGCAAAGGCGGTGCGATCGCCGTGCACGTCAGCGTGGATGACGAGCCCGTCGCGGGGCGAGCCGGCGTACTCAAGCCGCGTCACGACGGTATCGCCCACCCGGCGCCGCTGCGGAATCTCAATCAGGTCGCCGCGGCGGATCCACTCCCGGCGCAGCATGCGGCGCTCGCCCGACCACGCGGCGCGGCTGACGGTAAACACCGAATCGAGCGCCAGGCGGATGGGCGCCGTGGAGGTAATCCGCCAGGTGACCTCGGCCTCACCCCGGATGCGGGTACCGGTATCGGGCACGCTGATGCTGAGCTCATAGTGAAGCGCATCGTGCACCGGACGCACGGTGTCTGCGCGGACGGCGAGCGGATCCTGGAGGGCCAGCAGCAGCAGGATCACTCGACCTCGACGTCCACTGCCAGGCGGGCATCGACAATCGGCCCGACGTACTTGGCGACGGCATCCACGTGCACCGGGTGGTGCAGGTAGCGCTCGACGGCCTCCATGTCGTCCAGTCGCACCACCAGCACGTGCGGCCAGAGATCGGCGGTGGGACCCAGATTGGGCCCGAACGTCACGCCCCGCACCTCCGGAATGAAACCGTCCATGGCGAGCAGCGCGCGGCGGGCGTCTGCCACCTGGAGCGTGGTGGCGTTCTCATGGAACCGGAAGAGTACGACATGGTGGATCATCCGGCGGCCTCACTTCCCAAGATGCGTCGCGTAGAATGCCATGATGCGCTCCCAGGCGCGCGCCACCTGCGGGCCGTCCGAGCCCTGCCGGCCCGGCTTGAGAAAGCCGTGGCCGGTGCCGGGATAGATGTCGTGCGCGTACGACCGGCCGAGCGCGGCCATCCGCGCGGAGACCTCGGGAATCGTCTGGTCGATCCGGGCGTCCTGCTCGCCATACACGCCGAGCACTGGCGCCCGGATGCGCGCGAGCGCCGCGCTGTCGGGCGGCGGTCCGTAGCAGACGACGGCGGCCTTGAGTCGCGGATTGTCGGTGGCGTAGCGAAAGCTCTGGCCCCCGCCCCAGCAGAAGCCGATGACGCCGATACGATCGCGTGCGACGGCCGGCAGCGCGTTGACCCAGGCGTAGGCGGCGTCGAGATCGGCGGTGACATCGTCGGGCCGAAGCTGGGCAACGAGCTTGCGCCCCGAATCGGCGCTGGCCGGCGAGCGTCCCCAGCGCGAGGACAGCAGGTCCGGCACGATCGCGACGTAGCCCTGTGCCGCCAGCCGATCCGCGACGGTGGGCTCCCAGTCGGTCAGCCCGAAGATCTCGTGGATGATGATCACAGCCGGCGCCCGCGTCTTGCGCTCGGGATAGGCGACGTACGCGCGGACCGAGTCGGCGCCGCGGGGAATCTGCACCCACTCGCCGTGCGTCGTCACCGGGTCGAGCGGCCGGCCCGCCGCGCGCGACGCGCACGCGGCAGCGGCACCCACCGCCACGGCGGCGCCACCCAGCAGGATGTACAGCACGATCGACCGCCAGCCATTCATGCGCATGGGCCTCTCCCTGTCCGAGTGTCCCGCATCATCGGCCAAACCAGCGGGCCAGCGTTCCGCTCTGTCCCGCGGCCTCGAGCGCGTACGCCAGCTCGTCCATCGACGCCTGGCGATCGACCGGCTGCACCGAGAGCGCGCGGGCGATCACCGCCTCGAGCCGCGCCGGCAGGTCCGGCCGCACGGTGCGGATCGCGGCGGGCTGCCCGCGAAGCCGCGCGAGCATCGTCTCCTGCGCGTTACGGCCGCTGAACGGAAGCTGGCCGGTGAACATCTCGAACGCCAGCACGCCTACGGCGTACACGTCGCTCCGGCCATCGAGCGGCTTGCCGCGGATCTGTTCCGGACTCATGAACTCCGGCGTCCCCAGCACGATCCCGGTCTGGGTGAGCTTGGCCACCTCCGACCCGGCCCGCCGCTGCTTGGCCAGCCCGAAGTCCATCACCACCGCGCGGATGCCGCCGCGCTCGCGCTGGTCGGGCACCAGCATGACGTTCTCGGGCTTGAGGTCGCGGTGCACGATGCCGAGATTGTGAGCGTGCTGAAGCCCGCGACAGGCCTGCGCGAGGATGGGGATGCCCTCGTCGACCGGCACCTGTCCGCGGCGGGTCTCGAAGTCGCTGAGCGCCTCGCCGGCCAGAAACGGCATCACCAGGTAGAGCACGCCATCGCTGGTCTGGCCCACGCGCAGGATGGGGCAGACGTTGGGATGGTCAAAGCGCATGGCGATGACCGCTTCGCGCTTGAGTCGCTCGACCGACGGCGGATCACGGGAGAGACGCGGCGTGAGCACCTTGATGGCCACGGTGCGGCCAGTCTCGATGTCTTCGCCCTGGTAGACGAACGACATTCCGCCCTCACCGACCTTCCGCACGATGCGGTAGCGGCCGTCGAGCTTCTGGCCCGAGAGCGTGGCATAGCGATGACGTTCGGCGGCTTCGGCGGGTGACGGGGCGGCAGCGCTCTCGGGCGCGGAGCGCTGCATGGGCGGCGCGGCGGGGACCTGCGGCGGCGACGGCGGTGCCGATGTCGGCGGAACGCCATCCGGCATTTCCACCAGCGGGGTACCATCCCGCACGCAGTAACGGGCGGGGGCGGCGTAGCCGGTCTGACATTTGGGACAGCGGCGGGTGGGCAGGCGTCAGTCCCGGTAGCGGTTGCGGCCCTCGCTCTTGGCCCGGTACAGGTGGTTGTCGGCCAGCTCGAGCAGCGACTGGCCGTCGGTGATGCGCACGTCGGGAAACGAGGCGAGCCCGATGCTGATCGTGACGCGGACCGGCTTGCCGGCCTCGCCAAAATCATACGACGCCACGCGCTTGAGGACCCGCTCGGCAAAGTTGCGCGACTCGATGCTGTTCGTCTCCGGCAGCAGGACGACGAACTCCTCCCCGCCGTAGCGCGCCACGATGTCCGGGGAGCGCTGCTCCCGCTTGAGGAGCGCGGCGAGCTGACGGAGAATCACGTCGCCCACCAGGTGCCCATGGGTGTCGTTGATCTGCTTGAAGTTGTCGATGTCCAGCATCATGCAGGTCAGCATCGTCGCGTAGCGCGCCGCGCGCTCCATCTCCTGTTCCAGCTTTTCGGTCAGTGCCCGCCGGTTGTACGTGTTGGTGAGCGGATCGGTCTCGGCCAGATGGCGCAGCTTTTCCTGGCCGGTCACCGCGCTCTCCATGTCGTACGCCTTCTCCAGCGCGGCGACGGCGGCGCCGATCACCTGGCCGGCAAACTCGACGTCGCTCCGGTTGAGCGGCATGTCGTCACCGGTGGTGCGCAGGAAAAAGACGCCGGCGGGCTGTTCCCTCAGGGCAAATCGCATCGCAATCGCCGATCGGCACGGCACCGGGCGCCCCTCCGCTTCCCAGCCGGTGCGGACCGCCTGGTACAGCGGATCGGTGGCCACGTCCTGGACCAGCACCACCTCGCCGGTATTGAGCGCATGCAGGATCTCTGGATACCGGCGGAGGTCCACGCCCAGACTCCGGAGCGTGGGGTTCTCGAAGGCGGCCACGACGGTGCCGCTCTCCTCGCCCGGCCCGGCCAGGATGATGGAGCACCGGGAGATCCTGAGTCCCTGGGCCACGCGGCGCACCAGAATCTGGTAGATCTCCTCCGGCTTGAGCGAGGCAGTGACTTCCTGGAGGATCTCCACCATCTCGGTGCGCGAGCGGGCTTCCGCCTTGGCCTGGTTGAGCTCGCGCCCCACCCGCAGGTGTGCCCGCACCCGCGCCAGCAGCTCCCGCACCCGGAACGGCTTGGGGATGAAGTCGGCGGCGCCGAGGCCGAGACTCCGGACGGTGGCCTCCTCGGGCGGCATGGAGGAGATCATGAGGACCGGCAGGTCCTTGAAGCGCGGGTCGGTCTTGATGCGCTGGAGGAGCTGAAGCCCGTCCACCTTGGGCATCATGATATCCAGCAGGAGCAGGTCGAACTGGTCCGACTGGAGGTGCTCGAAGAGGTGCTCGCCGCCGGGAATGGCCACGACATCGTAGCCGTTCTCCTTGAGGATCCAGGAGAGGGTGCGCGAGAGGGCCTGGTCGTCGTCGGCCACGAGGATCTTGGGCGCCAGGCTCATTTACGCTACCAGACGTTGGAAGAGGTCCGGGTCGACGTTCCCGCCGCTCAGGATCGCCACGGTGGGCCCGGAGGGCACGACCCGGCCGGCAAGGATCGCGGCGAACGCCGCGGCGCCGGACGGCTCGATGTCCAGCCCGAGCTGCACATGCAGGAACTTCACGGCCCGGGTGATCTCGTCGTCACTCACCTGCACCGCGCGCCGGACCACGCCGGCCATGACGTCGAACGGCAGGCTGCCGATCTGGAACGGCAAGAGCCCGTCGGCGATGCTCTGGGCGCTGTCGAGCCGGACCGGGCGGCCGGCCGCGAGCGCACGGGCCAGCTTGGGGGCGCCCTCCGGTTCCACCGCGATGATCTCGACCGACGGCTTGAGCGCGGCGACCGCGCTCGCGATACCGGCGATGAGGCCGCCGCCGCCCACCTGGACCACGATGGTGTCGACGTCCGGCATCTGCTCCAGGATCTCGAGGCCGCAGGTGGCCTGCCCCGCGATCACGTCGGGATTCTCGTAGGGCGGCACCGCCACCATCCCGTGCTCGCGCGCCAGCTCGTCGCACCGCGCCTGCCGCTCCGAGCGATCGGCCACGAACGCGATCTCGGCGCCATAGCGGCGGACGCCGGCAACCTTCACCGCGGGCGCATCCGCCGGCATCACGATGATGGCGCGGATGCCGAAGTGCCGGGCCACGAACGCCACCGCCTGCCCGTGGTTGCCGCTGGAGTGGGTGATGACGCCGCGGGCGCGCTCCGCGTCGCTCAGCCGGCTGATGGCCGTGAAGGCACCGCGCAGCTTGAACGCACCGATGGGCTGCAGCTGCTCGCACTTGAGGGCGACGCGCGGACCGGGCAGGAGCCCGGGGGGCACGTCCACCAGCGGGGTGCGGACGGCCACCCCTTCCAGCGCGGCGGCGGCCCGCCGCAGGGACTCGAGCGCGATCACACGGATGAAGTTACTCGACCGCGGCCGTCGGCGTTACCTCGCCGCTGTGCTCTTCCTGCCCGCTCTCGTCCTCCTTGACCACCCGCGCGACATCCACCAGCGTGTCGCCGTCGTCCAGGTTCATGACCCGGACGCCCTGGGTGTTCCGGCCGATGACCCGGATGCCGTCCACCGGCACGCGGATGATGACGCCCTGGCGGGTGATCATCATCAGCTCGTCGTCCGGGATGACCTCCTTCAGCGCCACGATGCAGCCGGTCTTGTCGGTGAGCTTGAAGGTGATGATGCCCTTCCCGCCCCGCTTCTGGACCCGATAGTCCGCCAGCTCCGACCGCTTGCCGTAGCCCTTCTCGCTCACGCAGAGGAGCGTCGCGTCCCGGCGCACCACCACCATGCCGATGACGTGGTCTTCCTTGTCCAGCTCGATCCCCTTGACGCCGGTCGTGGCGCGGCCCATGTCGCGCACGTCGCCCTGATGGAACCGGATGCTCATCCCCTGGCGGGTCGCGAGCACGATATCGTTGCTGGCGTCACAGACCTGCACGTCAATGAGCTGGTCACCCTTCTCGATGTTGATGGCGTTGATGCCGGCCGCCCGCACGTTGCCGTAGGCCGAGAGGACCGTCTTCTTCACGGTGCCGTTGCGGGTCGCGAAGATGAGACAGCGGTCTTCCACGAACTCCCGGACCGGCACGAGCGCGGCGATGGTCTCGTTGCTTCGGATGGCGATGCAGTTGACGATCGGCTTGCCCCGCGCCGCGCGGCTGGCCTGCGGGATCTCGTGCACCTTGAGCCAGTAGACCTGGCCCTCGTTGGTGAAGAACATCAGGTAATCGTGCGTGCTGGCGATGAAGAGGTGCTCGACCCAGTCATCCGCCTTGAGGTCGGTGCCGGTCAGGCCGCGCCCGCCCCGCCGCTGCTTCTTGTACGCGGAGACGGCAATCCGCTTGATGTAGCCGGTGTGGGACACGGTGATGACCATGTCCTCCTCGGCGATCAGGTCCTCGACCGAGAACTCGCCCTGGTCGGACAGGATCTCCGTCCGCCGCTCGTCCCCGAACCGCTCCGTCATCTCGGCCATCTCGGCCTTGAGGATGGCCATGCGCCGGGGCTTCGACGCGAGGATGCTCTTCAGCTCCTTGATGGTGGCCCGCACCTCGCCCAGCTCGGCCTCGAGCTTCTCGATCTCGAGCCCGGTGAGCTTGGCCAGCCGCATGTTGAGGATGGCGTCGGTCTGCTTCTCGCTCAAGCCAAACCGCTTGCGGAGCCGGGCATCGGCGGTGGGCGTGTCCTCCGAGCCGCGGATGATCCTGATCACCTCGTCGATGTTGTCGACGGCGATCTTGAGCCCCTCGAGGATGTGCTCCCGCGCCTCGGCCGCATCGAGGTCGAACTGCGTCCGGCGCACGATGACCGTGTGGCGGTGCTCGATGAAGCGCTCGAGGATCTCCTTCAGGTTCATGACCTTGGGCGCGCCGTTGTCGAGCGCCAGCATGATCACGCCGAAGGTGCTCTGCATCGTGGTGTGCTTGTAGAGCTGGTTCAGCACCACGTTGGGGATCGCGTCGCGCTTCAGCTTGACGACGATGCGCATCCCGTCCTTGTCCGACTCATCGTTCACGTCGGCGATGCCGTCGAGCTTCTTGTCGTTCACCAGCGTCGCGATCGAGCGGACCAGGTTTTCCTTGTTGACCTGGTACGGGATCTCGGTGACGACGATCTGCGACTTGCCGGTGGATTCCTTCTCCTCGATCTGCGCGCGGGCCCGCATCACCACCCGGCCGCGGCCGGTCTCATAGGCGTCCTTGATCCCCTGGCGCCCGTAGATATAGGCGCCGGTGGGGAAGTCAGGACCCTTGATGGCCTTCCGGAGCACGTCGATCGTCGTCTCCGGGTCGTCCACCAGCAGCTCGACCGCCTTCGCCACTTCATGCAGGTTGTGGGGCGGGATGTTGGTGGCCATGCCGACGGCGATGCCGCTCGAGCCGTTGACCAGGAGGTTGGGGAGCTTGGACGGAAGGACGGTCGGCTCCTGGAGCCGGTCGTCGAAGTTGGGCTGGAAGTCGACGGTGTTCTTGTCGATATCCTCCAGCATGG
>JBBSCB010000012.1:0-81986 GCA_038250675.1 Gemmatimonadales bacterium | reverse complement strand
GCCGGTCCCGCCGTCGCGGGCGCGGGACACGGTCCCCGACGCCGTCGAGGACGCGGTGCTCACGGCGCTGGCCAAGCTCCCGGCCGATCGCTGGGCCAGCGCCGCGGCCTTTGCCGTGGCGCTCGATGGCGAGCCGACCACACGGGCCGGCGTGAACCCGATGCGCCGCTCGACCCGCGCCACGGGCGCGACGGTCCGTACGTTCCGCGCGCCGTGGCCCTGGGTGGCCGCCCTGCTCGCCTCGCTGGTCCTCGCCGCGGTGGGCTGGCTCCGCGTCAGGCGGCCCGACACGCCGGCCGTCTTTCGGTTCGAGCTCCAGACCGGCTCCGGCAGCACGATCGCCGTGCCTCAGGACGGCGTTGCCACGCAGCTCGCCCTCTCACCCGACGGCAGCATGGCGGTCATCGCCGTTGCCCAATCCGGCGGCGGCTGGAGTCTGTACCTCAAGAGTTTCGATCGCCTGGCGTCCCGGGCCTTGCCGGGCACTGAGGGCGGGCTCAACGCTGAATTCTCGCCCGACGGCCGCTGGATCGCCTTCCGGTCGGCGGACGGCAAGCTCCGGAAGATTGCCATCGATGGATCGTCGCTGACGACGCTCTGCACGATCGATGACGGCGGACTCGTGGGCGCCGGGCTGACCTGGATTTCCGATCGCGACATCGTGTTCGCCCGCGGCGCATACGGCATGGGGGGCGGGCTGTGGCGGGTCTCGTCGGATGGCGGCGAGCCGGTGCAGTTCTCCCACTTCGACCGGGCCACCGGCGAGCGGCTGCAATTGGCGCCGCGGGTGGCGGATCACGGCCGGCTCGTCTTCTACAGCAGCACCGTCGCCAGCAACGCGGACTTGAGGATCGGCGTGGTGACGGTCTCGACCGGGCAATCCACCGTCTTCGCCGGGCTTCGCGCCGCGAGGGTCGCCGGGCTCATCGACGGGTCCCTGATCTACGTGCGGGGTGATGGCGCGCTCATGGTGGTGCCCTTCGATACCCGGACCCTCCGGGCCGGCGCGCCACTCCAGATTGCCGACAGCGTCGCGGTGCCACCCTCCGCCTGGAACGTTCCCATAGCACTGTCAGCCAGCGGCTCGCTGCTGTTCCAGCGCGGCGGGAACCGCAGTCAGGTCGTGAGCGTGGACCCGCACGGCCTGACCCGCGTGCTCGTCGATTCGGCACAGGTGTATCTGCATCCGCGGCTTTCGCCGGACGGTCGTCGTGTCGCAGTCGAAGTGCAGGCGGCCACCGGCGTCGACATCTGGATCGCCGACCTGGCCGAGCACACGATCGACCGGCTGACCCGCGGAGGCTACAATAACCGGCCGGAATGGTCGCCGGACGGGAGCCAGGTGCTGTACACCTCCACGCGGGCACCGGCCGACGGGCTCTGGTCGCAGCCCGCTGACGGCAGCGCGGGCGCCACCATGGTATACCATGCGAGCGACCCGATCCGCGAAGGCGTGTACACGCCGGACGGCCGGGCCCTTCTCTATCGCGTGGATACGCCGGAGCGGAACCGCGACGTGTACCTGCTGCCACTCACCGGCGACCGGACGCCGGTGCCCATCCTTGTGACCATCAACGACGACAAGGAGGCGAGGGTCTCGCCGGATTCGAAATGGATCACCTATGTGTCGAACGAGTCTGGTCGCGAGGAGGTGTACGTGCGCGCGCTCTCGACGGCGGGCGGACGCGTCGCGGTGTCGACCGGCGGCGGCGGCGAACCGCTCTGGTCGCGCGACGGGGCCAGCATCTTCTACCGCACCGGTGCCAGGCTGATGGCCGCGACCATCGCCACGACGCCGGCGCTTGCCGTCACCGCGCGCGACACGCTGTTCGCGTGGCCGTTCGCCACCGACGGCTATCATCCGAACTACGATGTCACGCCCGACGGGAAAAGCTTCGTGATGATCCGACCCGTTGGAGAGGATCGGCACGTCGTGATGGTGGTGAACTGGGTCGAGGAGCTGCGGCGGCGTACCGGGGGAAGCCGGTGACGGGCGCGATGGATCGCCTGACGGCAGCCCTCGCCGACCGTTACACGCTCGAGCGCGAGCTGGGGCGGGGCGGTATGGCGACGGTGTATCTCGCGCACGATATCAAGCACGATCGCAACGTGGCCGTGAAGGTTTTGCGGCCTGAACTGGCCGCGATGATCGGCGCCGAGCGGTTCCTCACCGAGATCAAGACCACTGCCAATCTCCAGCATCCGCATATCGTCCCGTTGTTTGATTCCGGTCAAGCCATTGTTCCCCCTCTCCACGAAGGGGAGCCGGGGATAGGGGGTGAGGCTTTTCTCTACTACGTCATGCCGTTCATCGATGGCGAGTCGCTGCGTGACCGGCTGAACCGGGAGAAGCAGCTCCCGATCCAGGGCGCGGTGCGCATCGCCAGGGAAGTGGCCGCCGCGCTCGACTACGCCCACCGCCACGGCGTCATCCACCGCGACATCAAGCCCGAGAATATCCTGCTGCACGACGGCTCCGCCCTGGTGGCCGATTTCGGGATCGCGCTGGCCGTGACCAGTGCCGGCGGCGACCGGGGCCGGCTGACGGAAACCGGCATGAGTGTCGGGACGCCGCAGTACATGTCGCCAGAGCAGGCGATGGGTGAACGCGACATCACCGGCCAGACCGACATTTATGCCCTCGGCACAATCACCTACGAGATGCTGGTCGGGGAGCCGCCGTTCACCGGACCGACGAGCCAGGCGATCGTGGCCCGGCTGGTGGCCGACGAGCCGCGCCCGCTCATTGCCCAGCGGCGCAGCATTCCGCCCGAGGTGGAAGACGCGGTACTGACGGCGCTGGAGAAGTTGCCGGCTGACCGGTTCGCCACGCCGGCGGATTTCGCCCGAGCCCTGGACGCCGGCGGGCCGACACCCGGGCGAAGGCATTCGACTGCGCGGAGGCTTCCCGCCTCCGGGCCACGCCCCTGGCGCCGGTTGGCGCTGCCTGTGATTCTCGGCGTTGGGCTCATCGCCGCCGGGTATTTTCTGGGTTACGCCGGGTCAGCTGCCCGGCCGCGGATGATCGAGTTCGGTCGCGCCACCAAGGTGACATGGGATCCCGGACTCGAGATCGAGCCGGCGCTCTCGCCCGACGGCAAGTCAGTCGCCTACGCCTCGGGAAATACCACGAGGATGCGGATCCTGGTGCGCCAGGTCGCCGGCGGGCGCCCGATCCGGCTGACCGACGATTCGCTCGCGGTCCAGACCGACCCATCCTGGTCGCCGGATGGTTCCCGGATTCTTTTTCTATCCACCGGTGGCGTGTTCAGCGCGCCCGCGGCGGGAGGCGCGGCCCGGCCCGAAATGCCGCGCGATCCCTCCGGGCCGGTCATCGCCGCGGCCTGGGCCCCGGACGGCAGGACGATCGCCTACGCGGTCGGGGATTCGGTCTTCATCCGGCACGGAGGTGGAGTCCGGCCGCTCGCGAGAATCGCGGAGGCATCGCTCTGCCGGTGGTCGCCCCAGGGCAGTCTGATCGCCTGCGCCTCGGGCAACTCGTACTACTCCCGCATCGGGGTCCTCTTCGCCAATCCCTCCCCCAGCCGGATCGTGCTGGTCCGGGTCCGGGACGGCGTCACTTTCGCGATCACCGACAGTATCTCGGTCAACCAGAGCCCCGCCTGGTCGGCGGACGGCCGGTGGCTCTATTACATCTCGAGCCGGCTGGGCCCGCGAGACATCTTCGCCGCCGCTGTTGGTTCTGACGGTCGCCCAGCCCGGCGACCAATCCGGCTGACCGTCGGCCTCGGTGCCCACACTATGGCGGTGTCGGCCGACGGCCGGCGATTCGCGTACGCGGCATTCAGCGCCACCTCCAACGTCTGGTCGCTGCCCTTTCCTCCCGGCGAGGTGACCCGGGCCGCTCTCAGACCGGTTACCAGCGGCTCGCAATTCGCCGGGGGAGGATCTGTTACGGCGGATGGCACGTGGTATTACTACTCCTCCGACGTGAGCGGAAATTCGGAGCTCTATCGGAAACGGTTGCCGGATGGGGAGCCGGAACAGCTGACCAATGACCCGAGCGACGACTTCGCGCCCCGACCCTCGCCCAACGGGCGCGAAGTGGCCTTTCACTCCTGGCGATCAGGCTCGCGGGACATCTACGTCCTGCCGCTGGATGGCGGGCCGGTACAGCGGTTGACCGAGTCGCCCGGCCATGAGGTGCAACCAAGTTGGTCGCCCGACGGCCGCGCGCTGGTATTCAGCACCTTCTCAACCCGCGGGTCGGCGTGGGTTGTGCGGCGGAATCCGGACGGTACATGGGGTACCCCGGTTGAGCGGGTGCCGTTCGGCTACACACCCTCCTGGTCGCCCGATGGCCGCTGGATCGCTCTCAACAGCAACGTCATCGGCGGCTCGCTGGTGATACTGAACCCCGATTCGGGAGCACCCCGCACGGTGCTGGACTCTGCGACAATCGGAGGCAGCGGAGTAGAGGCACCCTTGTGGAGTCGGGACAGTCGGACGATCTATTTCACCAGCCACGACGCGATCGGAAACGCCTCAGTCTGGGCGATCCCCGTCACCGGCGGTACCCCGGAACTGCTCACCCGGTTCACTGACCCAACATTGCACGCCTACCGTCCCTTCCTGTCGATTGGCGGAGGGCGTATGTACGTAGCCATTCAGGAGCAGGAGAGCGATATCTGGGTGATGGATGTGGCGGATCGCTGATCAGCGGGGCATGGAGGGAGAGGGAACAGGGGGAGCGGGAAGCAGGATTGTCGTGCCCACCATACCCGCCGAATCCCCTGGGCGACGTCGTCGCCGCGCCGGATGGCCGGACGCTCTATGATGGCGCCTGGCAGCTCGAGGCCAACATCTGGATGGTCCGGCAAGCCCCGCGGCAATTGCCGGGGCGCTGAAGGCCGCGGCCCGGCCCCGTCAGCGCCTCATATCCCGCTTTGGTAAGTTGACCAGTCTGACCAGACCTGATAGCTTCGTCTCATGAGAGAAATTTTTTCCCTGTACGAGGCCAAGGCGAAGTTCTCCGCCATCATCCGCCGCGTGCGTGAGGGACGGCGCGTCATCGTCACCGTCCACGGCGAGCCTGTGGCCGAGATCCGGCCGATCGAGCGCGAACCGGCCGGACTGGCGCAACGACTGGACCAGCTCGCCGAGCAGGGCGTCCTCGTGAGGCCGGATGCCGGCGCGCCCCGCCCGCGGGCCGTGATCCGCCGCCCCGGAGCGCTGGCGCGATTCCTGGCCGAGCGCGATGGATGAGCGGGGCCGCGTACGTTGACGGCTCGTGTGTCGTGGCCATCGCGTTCGGGGAGCCGGGCGCCACGGCGCTGGCCAGACGGCTGCGCACGTACGACGAGCTGGTGACGTCAAACCTCCTCGAGGCGGAGCTCCATTCGGCATTCGCGCGCGAAGGTGTCCCGCCGCCGCCGGAGTTGACGGCGGCGCTCTCGTGGATCATTCCGGATCGTCCGCTGCGCCCGGAGATCGAGAAGGTGCTCGCGGCGGGCTACGTTCGCGGCGCTGATTGCTGGCACCTGGCGACGGCGCTCTACCTTGCCGGCAATCCGGGTGCGCTGAGCTTCCTCACGCTGGATGAGCACCAGGGGGAGGTGGCCCGTGCACTCGGATTCCGGAGGTAGGGGAATGAGCCACCTCGCGCGGGGGCGGCCCCCTCTAACGCGCGAGCCCTTCGGCAGGTAAACTGATGCCCGTGGAACGCCTCTCCGCCGCGCTCGCTGACCGCTACACCCTCGAGTGCGAGCTGGGCCAGGGCGGCATGGCGACCGTCTACCTCGCCCACGACCTGAAGCATGACCGCAAGGTCGCGGTGAAGGTGCTGAAGCCCGAGCTTGCCACCGTGATCGGGGCCGAACGCGTCGTGCAGCAGATCAGGACCCCGGCGGCGCTCCAGCACCCGCACATCCTGCCGCTCTTCGATTCGGGCGAAGCGGACACGTTCCTGTTTTACGTGATGCCGTACGTCGAACGCGAATCACGCCGAGACCGGCTCAATCAGGGCGGTGAGCTCCCCATCCATGACATCACCCGTATCCTGAGCGAAGTGGCCGACGCGCTGGCCTGCGCGCACGCCCGCGGCGTGGTCCATCGCGACGTGAAGCCCACGCGCAGCTCGCCATGATCGATGCCCGGCTGGGCCGGGCCGACGCCGCAGTACGCGCGGGCCGGCGGGCGGTTGAGCTGCTGCCACTCGAACGAGACGCCTACTTCGGCCTGGAGAACGTCGTCGTGCTCGCGCGGGTCTACGCCATCCTGGGCCAGGCCGGCCCCGCGGTCGAGCAGATCCGTCGAGTCATGGCCGCAGCGCAGATGCTGACACCAGCCCTGTTACGGGTCGACCCCACGCGGGATCCGATCCGGAAGGATCCGGCGTTCCAGCGGCTGGTCGCGGAGGGCCAGCCGTAGCGCGCCGCGACGCTCGGGGATTCAGCTCCCGCGCCCGCGGATGGGTCGGCGAGAGCGTGCACGATGCAAACCACTCGATGAGGGGGAATCATGGGATTGTTCGACGGAGTGCTCGGCGGCGTGGTGGGTGCTGAAATGGCCACGGTGGTGAACGGCCTGATCCAGCGGCACGGCGGCGTGCAGGGGATCGTCAACCAGCTCGAATCGCAGGGCCTGGGCAATACGGTCCGATCCTGGGTTGGCACCGGACCGAACCAGCCGGTCACCGGCGATCAGGTGCACGCGGCCCTCGGTGGTGACGCCATGACGGAGCTGGCGGCCAAACTGGGAATCACGCCGCAGGAACTGTCCGCCAAGCTGGCGCAGGTACTGCCCGGCGCGATCGACAAGCTCACGCCGCAGGGTGTGGTCCCGGCCCCGGCGTGATCCTGCGCGGCCGGGTCTGCACCGCTCGCACGTCAATCTTCCGGCGACCGGCATCCGGCGGGCGTCGGCTCGACCACTCTTGCCCGCGAGATCCGAATGGTCCAGGCGACTGACCGTCTCGCCGCCGCGCTCGCCGACCGCTACACCCTCGAGCGCGAGCTGGGCCAGGGCGGCATGGCCACGGTCTATCTCGCCCACGACCTGAAGCATGACCGCAAGGTTGCGGTGAAGGTGCTGAAGCCCGAGCTTGCCGCCGTGATCGGGGCCGAGCGCTTTGTGCAGGAGATCAGGACCACCGCGGCGCTGCAACACCCGCACATCCTGCCGCTCTTTGACTCGGGTACGGCCAGCGGGTTCCTCTATTACGTCATGCCCTACATCCCGGGCGAGACGCTGCGGACCAAACTCGACCGCGAGACCCAGCTCGGCGTCGACGAATCGGTGCGGATCACCACCCACGTGGCCGACGCGCTCGACTACGCGCATCGCCAGGGCGTCGTCCACCGCGACATCAAGCCCGAGAACATCCTGTTGCACGACGGCCGCCCCATGGTGGCCGACTTCGGCATCGCGCTCGCGCTCTCCGCCGCCGCCGGCGGGCGGGTCACCGAGACCGGCATGTCGCTCGGCACGCCGCACTACATGAGCCCCGAGCAGGCGACCGCCGACAAGGAGATCACCGGTCGGAGCGACATCTACTCGCTCGGCAGCGTGCTCTACGAGATGCTCGCCGGGAACCCGCCCCACACCGGCTCCTCCGCGCAACAGATCATCATGAAGATCGTGACCGAGGAAGCGGCGCCGGTCTCGAAGCTCAGGAAGGCGGTGCCCCCCAACGTCGCGGCCGCCGTCGCCCGGGCGATCGAGAAGGTGCCGGCCGACCGGTTCGAGTCGGCATCGGCGTTCGCGAGCGCCCTGGCCGATCCGAGCTTTCGCACGTCGGACGGCGCCTCCGCCGGCATGCGCATCGCCGAACGCCGCGTGTTCCGGCGCGCCTTCCTTCCGACCGCGGTGCTCGCCGTGCTGCTGCTCGCCGCGCTTGCGTGGAGCCGCCTGAGCGTTCCGCGGCCGCCGGTCATTCGCTATGGCCTCGCGCTCCCGCCGTCGCAGGCACCCGAGCTCGGATCGGGGCCACCCACGCCGGCGCCGGATGGCTCATTCATGGTCTACGTCGGGCCCGGCGGCAGGCGGCTCTGGATGAAACGGCGCGACAATTACGCCGCGAGCGCGATCGTCGGTACGGACGGCACGCAGACCTTCGCAATGTCGCCGGACGGCAAATGGATCGCGTTCACCAGCGGAGGCCAGCTCAGGAAGGTCTCCGTCGCTGGCGGGAGCGCCATTGCACTGGTGAACGACAGCGTTGGCGGCGTCTACGGCGTCGCATGGCTGGATGACAACACCATCGTCTATAGCCTGCGCGGCGCCGCCGGACTGATGCGCGTTCCGGCGGATGGCGGCACGCCCTTGCTCGTGTGGCATTCCGACTCGATGGCCTCGATGCTGCCAAGTCCGCTGCCGGGCGGGCGGGGCGTGCTGTTCCTCTCCTGTCTTCCGGGCTGTCCGGAGAGCCAGGTCTGGGTCGCCGATTTCAAGCGGCCCCACACCGCGCGCCTGCTCGTCAGGGGGGGCAGTTCGCCGGTGTACGTGCGGACCGGACACCTGGTCTATGCGACCGATGCGGGCGAGCTCACCGCGGTTCCGTTCGACATTGGCCGCCTCAAAATGTCCGGCACGCCGATCCCGCTGGGCGTGGAGGTGGCCGTCACGGCCGGCCTCCAGCTCTTTCAGGTCTCGCGCTCCGGCATGCTGACCACGGCGCTCGGCGGGAGAAACGTGACCGGCAGGAGCTTCGAGCTGGTCTGGGTGGACCGAGCCGGACGGCAAACTCCTGTGGACACCGCCTGGACGTTCCGGCTCACCGCGATCGCGAAAAATCACGGCTGGTCGCTGTCGCCGGACGACTCCCGGGTGGCGATCGGGCTCTCCACTGGCGCCGGTGACGACATCTGGATCAAGCCACTCCCCAGGGGCGCGCCGTACCGGGTGACGTTCGATCCGCAGTCCGACATGCGGCCGCACTGGACGTCGGACGGCCGCTTCGTGTCGTTCGTGGGCGTTCGCGAGGTGGGCGGCCTGTATCTTCATCGCGCCGATGGCGCGGGGTCGGATTCCCTCATCTTCGGTGGCGTGATAGATGAAGGTTTCATCTCGCCCGACAACCGCTGGATCGTCTTGCGCCAGGGCTCGCTGGGCCAGGTGGCCGGCGGCCGCAACATCAACGGCCTCATGATCGGCCGGGACACGGTGCCGGGGCCGGTGCTCGCCACCGAATTCGACGAAGAGGCGCCGACACTCTCCCCTGACAGCCGGTGGATGGCGTACCAGTCGGATGAAACGGGCCGCACCGAAATCTTCCTCCGGCCGTTTCCGAACACGAGCGAGGGCAAGAAGCAGGTGTCCAGCGGTGGCGGGGCGGCGCCGCTGTGGTCGCGCGACGGGAAGGAACTCTTCTATGTGAGCGGTGATCACAATATGATGGCCGCGCGGGTGACGGGAGGCGCCACGATCGACACCGACGAGCCGCGCGTGCTCTTCCACGTGCCGGACGAGCTGCTCGGCGCCGAGTACCTGTATTACACCCCGTGGGACGTCGCCCGCGATGGCCGGTTCCTCATGGCTCGGACCCTCGCCGGCGGAGCGGACGACTTCGGGGCGTTCGTCGTCACGGAGAACTGGATCGAGGAGCTGAAGCTGAGAGCGAAGAAGTGAGCGACAGCACGGCGGGAGCCGCCGGGCGCCTTGCCGCCGCCCTCGCCGATCGCTACACGCTCGAGCGCGAGCTCGGCCAGGGCGGCATGGCCACGGTGTATCTCGCCCATGACCTGAAGCACGACCGCAAGGTCGCGATCAAGGTGCTCAAGCCGGACCTCGCCGCCGCGCTCGGCGCCGACCGCTTCCTCCGGGAAATCCGGATCGCGGCGCGACTCCAGCACCCCAACATCCTCACGCTCATCGATTCCGGCGAGGTGCCGTCCGAGGATGGCGCGAGTCCCGGACTCCTGTATTACGTGATGCCGTTCGTCGAGGGCGAGAGTCTGCGCGCACGCCTTACGCGCGACGGTACGCTGCCGGCGGCGGAGGCGATGCCGCTCCTTCGTGAGGTGCTGGATGCGCTGGCCCATGCTCACCAGCATGGCATCGTGCATCGCGACATCAAGCCGGAGAACATCATGCTGTCCGGCCGGCATGCGCTCGTGGTGGACTTTGGCGTGGCCAAGGCGATCGCGGCGAGCCCGGCCGCCGCGACGGCGCTCACCACCATCGGGCTTGCCATCGGCACGCCGGCGTACATGGCGCCGGAGCAGGCGCTCGGGCAGGCCGAGATCGACGGCCGGACCGATCTGTACGCCACCGGCGTGGTCGGCTACGAGATGCTGAGCGGACACACCCCCTTCGCCGGCACGACACCGCAGGCGATCATCGCCGGCCACGTGACGCGGACCCCCGCGTCGCTTTCGTCGCTCGATCCCGCCGTGCCGCCGCCGCTCGCCGCGGCCATCATGCGCTGCCTGGCAAAGGATCCGGCGGATCGCTGGCAGACGGCGGAATCGCTGATTCGCACACTCGAACCGGCGGTCGCACCGGCTGCCCCTCGGCAGCGGCGCTGGTGGGTCGCGGCCGCGGCCGCCGTGGTCCTGCTTGCCGCGTGGGCCTGGGCCGGCCCGATCGCCCGGTGGCGGAACCGCACATGGGTGCGCGACACCGCGATCCCCCGCCTGCAGGCGCTGGCGGATTCGGCCGACTGGGAGGGGGCGTACGCACTCGCGAAAACGGTCGAGCAGCGCGCACCCGGCGACTCACTCTTCGAGGCGCTGCTGTCGCGGTTTGCCCGCCGCTACCCGATCCATACAGTGCCCGAGGGCGCCAGTGTCTGGCGCAAGGCGTATGGCGCTCCCGACTCAGCCTGGCAACTGCTCGGGCGGACGCCACTCGACAGTGCGCTCGTCGCACTCAGCGGGCCGGGCGGCCGATTGCTCGATGCCAATCGCCTTCGTATCGAGAGCCCGGGATACCGGACGCTGGAGCTGGTTGGAATGCCGTTTCAGGATTCAGCGATCACGCTCGACCGGGACTCGGCCATTCCGGCCGAGATGGTGCGCGTGGGCGGCGGCTTGCTGCAAGCCGACTATCCCGAATTCGACAACACCGCTCCGATCGCGCTCGGTGATTACCTGATGGATCGCTACGAGATCACCAATCGCGAGTTCCGGAGCTTCGTGGATAGCGGCGGGTATCGCCGGCCGGAGCTGTGGACCGAGGCGATGTCGAAGGACGGCCGGGTGATCCCCTGGAAGGACGCGATGGCGCTGATGACCGATCGCACCGGCCGCACCGGCCCGGCCACGTGGGAAGCGGGTGAGCCGCCGAGCGGCCGCGAGAACGAGCCGGTCGGCGGGGTGAGCTGGTACGAGGCGATGGCCTACGCGCGCTTCCGTGGCAAGCAGCTCCCGACCGTCGTGCACTGGAGCCGCGCCGCCAGCATCCGGAACAGCGCGTGGATGGTGCCGGCCGCCAATTTCTCCGGGCGGGGTGCGGCGCCGGTCGGCAGCACGCGGTCCATCAGCGCGTTCGGGACGTACGACATGGCCGGGAACGTCCGCGAGTGGTGCCTGAACTCGAGTGGTACCCAGCACTTCATCCTGGGCGGCGGGTGGGAGGATCCGCCCTACCGCTTCAACGACTCTTACGCGCAGGACCCGTTCGATCGCTCGGCGCTCAACGGCATTCGCCTGGTGCGCTACGCGGCGTCGGAGCCGAACCTGGCGCGGGCCTCGGCGCCGGTGACCGAGCGCCTGCGCGACCTCGTGCACGCGAAGCCGGTGGAGGACGCGGTGTTCGCGGCCTATCGCCAGATGTACGAATACGATCGGAAACCGGTTCACGCGCGGACCCTCGAGACGGTGGACGAGGGCGAGTGGACCCGCCGGCTGGTCCAACTCGATGCCGCGTACGCTGGGGACAGTCTCCTGCTTTATCTCTATCTGCCGCGACGAGCGCCCCACCCGGCGCCCGCCGTCGTCTTCTTTCCGCCCGGCAGCGCGATCACGCTTCCGGTGCCGCCCGACGCCCAAACCTCGTTGTTCGATTTCATCCTGAAGAGCGGGCGGGCGGTCGTGTACCCTGTCTACAAGGGGACCTACCAGCGCCGCGACTCGCTGCAAAGCGATGCGAGCGACTCGAGCCGATTCTATCGTGACCATGTCGTGATGTGGGGCAAGGACCTGCGGCGCGCGGTGGATTATCTGGAAACGATCCCGGAGGTCACGACGGCGCAGCTCGCCTACTACGGTGTGAGCTGGGGCGGCGAGATGGGCGGGCTGATGCCCGCGATCGAGCCGCGGATCAAGGTCAGCATTCTCCAGGTCGCCGGTCTCTCCTTCGCGGCGGCGCAACCCGAGGTGGATCCGGTCAACTTTCTCCCCCGCATCCGGATTCCCACACTGATGGTCAACGGCCGCTACGATTTCTATTTCCTGATCGCCACGTCCCAGCTCCCGATGTTTCGGCTGCTGGGCACGCCGGAGGCGGACAAGCGCCACGTGATCGAGGAGGGCAGCCACTTCGTTCCGCGGGTGCGGATGATTCAGGAGGCGCTTGCGTGGCTGGACAAGTATCAGCCGCTGGGGGTGCATTGATGGACCCGGTGCATACCGTGACGCCAGGGGGTCGAGCCGCTCTTTCTCTCGCCCTCCGAGGTGCTCTACCGGCTCGGTGTCTCGTGGTACCTGGGTCAGACACATGAAAGCCGCGGTCGATGCGTCGAATCGACGGGACGATCGGCGCCGTCGGACGGTCCCGCACGGAGCGCCATGCCCCACGGTGTCATCCCGAGCGACCCGAGCGCAGCGAGGGGAGTCGAGGGATCTACTCAGGCACAGGGCCGAACCAATTCCGGGCGAGGTCCAGCCAGCGGGCGTTCGATCGCTCGATCAGCTGGACGTTCTTCTGCCGCGCGTCCGCCGTCTCGTCGTAGTACACCAGGCGATCCACCCGGTACCGGGCCGTAAATTCCGATGAGCCGTTTCGGTGCTGGGCTAACCGGCGCAGGAGATTGCCCGTGACGCCGACGTAGAAGGTTTGCGCGCGGCTGGCTCAGATGTAGACGTGGAAGTGCCGAGCGATTCCCGAACATCGCGCCGAGGAGTCCGCAGGCCGTCGCCTCAGACTGGTGTCGATTTCACGCGGAGTAGATCCCTCGACTCCCCTTCGCTGCGCTCAGGGTCGCTCGGGATGACAATGGTGGCCTTGCGACGCACCGTCCGTCCCAGCCGTCCCAGCCGTCCCAGCCGTCCCAGCCGTCCCAGCCGTCCCAGCCGTCCCAGCCGTCCCAGCCGTCCCAGCCGTCCCAGCCGTCCCAGCCGTCCTTCCCCGTCCGTTCCGTTGCCCCTATCCTTAATTACCACGTCCCAGCTACATCCCCGTACCAGGTGACCATGCCTCCGACGCCCAACCGCCTCACCGCGGCGCTGGCTGACCGGTATCGCATCGAGCGTGAGCTGGGCCAGGGCGGGATGGCGACCGTCTACCTGGCCCACGACCTCAAGCACGATCGCGACGTCGCCATCAAGGTCCTCCACCCCGACCTTGGCGCCGCCCTGGGCGGGGAACGGTTCCTCTCCGAGATCCGCACCACCGCCCGGCTCCAGCACCCGCACATCCTGCCGTTGCTCGATTCCGGCGAGGCCGACGGGCTGCTCTACTACGTGATGCCGCTCGTCACCGGCGAGACGCTCCGGGCCCGCCTCGTGCGGGAGCGCCAGCTTCCTATCGACGCCGCGGTGCTTATTGCCCGGGAGGTGGCCGACGCCCTCGGATACGCCCACGGACTCGGCGTGGTGCACCGCGACATCAAGCCGGAGAACATCCTGCTGCAGGGCGGACATGCGCTGGTGGCGGATTTCGGCATCGCGCTCGCCGTGCAGACCGCCGCCGGCGCGCGGATGACCCAGACCGGGCTCTCGCTGGGCACACCGCAGTACATGAGTCCCGAGCAGGCCATGGGTGAACGCTCGATCGACGCGCGGAGCGACATCTACGCCCTCGGCGTCGTGACCTACGAGATGCTGGTGGGTGAGCCGCCGTTCACGGGGCCGAGTGTGCAGGCCATCGTCGCCCGGCTGGTGACCGACGAACCGCGGGCGATCAGCATCCAGCGAAAGGCGGTGCCGGAGTCGGTCGAGGTCGCGGTGCTTCGGGCACTGGAGAAACTGCCCGCTGACCGCTATGCGACGGCCAGGGAGTTTGCCGCCGCGCTGGCCGGCGAGGCGGCCGCGAGCGGGAGAACGACTCGCGCGGCGCCCCGCCCGCCGAAGGCACCCTCGCCGGTGCGATTCGCCTGGCCGGTTGCGGCTGCCCTGCTGGCGCTCGCCGCCCTGTGGGGGTGGACGAGGCCGAGGCCCGCCGTGGGACCGACCTACCAGCGGGTGGTGTTGTGGCACCATGGCGTGGGGGACTTCCTGGCGCCGGGCACCGCCCGGGTGCAGTCGCAGGTTGCCATTGCACCGGACGGCTCGAGCATCGTCTTCTCGGATTCGGTCGGTGCAACGTCGCAGCTGATGCTCAAGCTCCGCGATCAGGTGGACGCCACGCCGATCGCCGGAACCGAGGGCGCCATGTCTCCCTTCTATTCGCCCGATGGCAAGTGGATCGCGTACTTCGATGCCGGCGGCCGGCTCCGGAAGGTCCCGGTGTCAGGCGGCGGGACGGTGCCGCTGGCGGACAGCGCCAACGCCACCTACCTGGTTGGAGACTGGCTGGACGACAACACCATCGTCTACGTCGGCCAAACCAACTCGCTGCGTCGAGTCTCCGGCGATGGCGGTCCCACCTCCATCGCGCGGAAGCCCTCCTCCAGCGGTCGGATCGACCCGACCGCGCTCGCCGCACTTCCCGGCAGCCACGGCGTTCTCTTCACCGGCTGTCCCGGGAACTGCGCCAGCGGGTCGGCGATCTATGCCTACGACTTCCGGACCGACAGCACCCAGCTGCTGGTGGACAACGCCAGCGGGGCCTGGTACGCCCCGAACGGCTACCTCCTGTATACCACGCGTGACGGCGGCCTGTACGCGGCGGGGTTCGATCTCGGCCGGATGCGGATCACCTCGGGGGCCATCCCGGTGATCTCGGGTGTGGCACCGTCACGGTTTGCGCTTTCGCGCTCGGGGAACGCCGTGTACTCCGTCGGCACTCGCAACCTGAACGACTCACGACTCGTGTGGGTCGCTCGGGACGGTACGACGGAGCCATTTGCCGCCGATTGGCAGGCGGCGTTCGAGTATCCGGCGCTCGCCCCGGATGGCCGTACCCTGGCGGTGAGTGTCCGAGGCGCCTTCACCCAGCTCTGGATCCGCCGGGCCGACGGCTCCCGGAGAAAGGTCTCGGTCGGTGACGATGGCACCTGGCGGGCGGCATGGACGCCGGACGGACGCGCCTTTTCCTTCGTGACCACGCTAGGTGTCGCGAAGTCGGGCTCGGCGGGGTCGGGAAATGATCTGTACGAGAGCCCCGCCGATGGCAGTTCGCCCCCACGGCGGACGCTCCACGTCGATGGTGGGATCTGGGAGGCGGAATACTCGCGGGACGGCCAGTGGCAGGTCATCCGTCGGGACAAGTCCGGCTCGTACGGCGTCGTCCTCGCCCGGCGGCTCCGGGGCGACACCACGCTCCGCACCATCCTCGATGACGGCAGCTTCACCACCCAGATCGCCCTCTCTCCTGACGCGCGATGGCTGGCGTTCACCTCCGACATCTCGGGTGCCTCGGAGGTGTATGTCGGTTCCTTTCCCGACATGAAGGTGCGCATGCAGGTCTCGCAAGGCGGCGGGACCGAGCCGCGCTGGGCGCACAGCGGCCGGGAACTCTTCTTCAAGAGCGGCGGCAAGCTGGTCAGCGTGCCGGTGGCTCCCGGAGCGGCCTTCAGCCCGGGCATCCCGCGCCCGCTCTTCTCGCTGGATGGGTACGCTGCCGCGAACAATCGGCCGCAGTACAACGTGGCCCCGGATGACCGCCGCTTCCTGATGATCCGCGAGCCGGATGCCGGGCCGATTCCCGAAGCCGTCTACATCGAGAACTTCCTCGCCGACCTGGCCACGAAGATGAAGACCAGGGCGGGGGGAACCCGGTGAGCCTCGAGCGCCTGACCGCGGCACTCGCCGACCGGTACCGAATCGAGCGCGAGCTTGGCGCCGGCGGCATGGCCACGGTTTATCTCGCCCACGATCTCAGGCACGACCGCCAGGTCGGGGCTGACGACGAGTCGCGCCGATCGATGCGTCATCGCCAGTCAATTCTCCGTACGACCGATATCCGCCGCGCTTCTGCGCGCGGTACCTCGCACCGGGAGCCGGGCATGAAACGGATCGTAGTGATCGCGCTGGGCGCAGCATGGTGTCTCGGTCTCACCTCCGCCGCGCCGCCGCGCCGCACCGTGGATGTCGCCCCAAACGACAACACGCATCCCGCCGGCACCCTCAGCAGCGGTGTGCTGTCGCTCGCCCTCGAGATCCGGCCCGGCACCTGGCATCCGGAGGGCCCCGGCGGTCGGTCGCTCGACAGCGTGGCCGCCTTTGCCGAGTCCGGCCACGACGGCACCACCCCGGGGCCGCTGATCCGCGTGCCGGTGGGGACCGATGTGCGTGGCACACTGCACAACACCCTCGGCCTTCCCCTCACGGTGATCGGGCTGGGCCGGTCGCGGGCGTTGTCCGACAGTCTGATCGTCGGAGCGGGCGCCACGATCCCATTCGACTTCCGCGCGAGCGCACCCGGCACCTACATCTACTCGGCGCACTCCCGTATCGATCCGGCGAAGGGACGCGCCGCCGGCGAATCGCAACTCAACGGCGTGATCGTGGTGGACGGCCCGAACCCGCCGCCGGACCGGATCCTCGCCATCAGCTGGTACTTCACTGGCGATTCCACGAGCCCGACCGGCGTCGGCGTCGGCGTGATGACGATCAACGGCCTCGGCTGGCCGCACACCGAGCGGCTCACCTATGCCCAGGGCGATTCGGTGCACTGGCGGGTCGTGAATCTCACAGAAGGCGATCACCCGATGCACCTGCACGGGTTCTATTTCCGGGTGGATTCGCGCAGCGGCGGCGGCATCGATACGATCTACTCGCCGGCGCAGCGCCGGATGGCGGTGACGGAGATGGTCGAGCCGTTTTCGGCGGTGGAGCTGGCATGGCAGGCGGACCGGCCGGGCAATTGGATCTTTCACTGCCACTATGCCACGCACGTCTCGGCGTTCGTCACCCTGGATACCCGGCACGGCGTGCTCGACACGATGGCGAAGCTGCGCCATCCCTCGGACCGCCCGCATCAGATGTACGGCCTGGTGACCGGAATTACCATCACGCCGCGGGGGCCCGCGGTCGTCGCGGCGGAACCGAGCCGGCGCATCCGGATCGAGCAGCGAGAGAAAGCCGGCGTCTACGGCACCCAACCCGGGCTCGCCTATCTGATCTCGGACACCAGGCCGGCGGACTCGGCGGCGTTGCCGATTCCGGGCCCCATCCTGGTACTCGAGCGCGGCAAGCGGGTCGAAGTCACGCTGGTCAACGCCTCGGACCAGCACGCCGCCATCCACTGGCACGGGATCGAGCTGGAAAGCAGCTATCCCGACGGCGTGCCGGGGTGGAGCGGGGCCGGTGCCGAGCTCTATCCGCCGATCGCGCCGCACGACTCGCTCACGGTGCGCTGGACGCCGAGGCGCGCCGGCTCGTTCATGTACCACTCGCACTTCAACGAGTCGCAGCAGATGGGCGGCGGCCTCTACGGTCCCATCATCGTCCTGGAGCCGGGGCAGACCTACGATCCCGAACGCGACCGCACCTTCTTCTTCGGCACTGCGGGCGCGATACTGTCCTTCCTGGTGCCGCCGCCAACCGTCCTGCTGAACGGCAGCGCCCACCCGGCGCCGATGACCCTGCACGCCGGCACGCGGTATCGCTTTCGGTTCTTCAACCTTGCCGGCGACAGTCCCACGTATGTAACCCTGCTCCATCGCGGCCAGCCGGTCCGGTGGCGAGCGATCGCCAAGGACGGGTACCCGCTGCCCGCCGCCCAGGCCGTGACCCACCCGGCGACGCTGACCTTCGATCCCGGCGAGATCTACGACTTCGAGTACCGCGCCCCGGCTGCGGGCGAATATTCCCTGGCGTTCGGATATCCCCAGCCCTCAGCACCGTCGGCCCAGGTGCCGCCGCTGGTTCACGTGGCGGTGCACGTGCGCTGACGCACGCCCGTCACGGCGTCAGAACGCGAGCAGCAGCGCGGCGTAGGCGGCGAGCCCGGCGGCAAAGGCCCAGAACCGGCTCTGCCGCTCGGACGGAACCTCTTCCTTGAGCACGTTGAGGATCACACCGCCGGCCAGAAACGCAACCAGCACCGCCAGCGCAACCTCCGGAACTTTCGCGGCCATTCCCGTCGCAAACCCGATCGCGACGGCTGCCGCCAGTACCCACCGTCCGAAGCGGCGGAACCGGGCCTGGTGATCCTCATCGAGTCCGTAATCGGTCACCACGAAATGCAGGGCCATGGCGATCGCGAAGAAGACCAGCGAACGCGTGGTGGTGACCGGACGGTGCACCAGCAGATAGCCGATGAGCGCGTTGTACACGCTGAAGCTGGCCATGTGAATCCAGAACACGCCGGCGCTGGTGGAGGCGGCGGCGTTCGATTCGCCACCGCGCCCGCCGGTCACCTGTGCGCCCTCCCGCCGGCTCCGATCGAGCTTGGCCAGCCGCTCGAGTCCGTAAAACGCCGCGAGTCCCACCAGCGCGACCAGGTAGACGTGACGTTCGGCGAATGCGATGTCGGTGCTACCGCCGCTCAGCGCCCGGGTAAACTGCTTCTGGCCTTCGGCAAGGTCCGGCAGGAGGTGGATAAACACATAGGAGACGGACACCCCGCCGAAGAGCGAGAGCCAGATGCTTCGGGGGGTTCCCCTCAGAAAGCGCAATGATGGGGTGAATACGTGAACCGCCGCGAGCGCGCCGAGGGACAGCCACGCCACCAGCGGTGCTTCCGATGTGTGGATGAGGTCGCCTGAATTCATGCGCTCTCCGGGACGCCGCCGCCCGGCGCAATGCGAGGTCATTGGCGGGTGACCGCAATCTCGCCGGTGCGGGCGCTCGATGCACCTGTTCCGCCCTAGCCGAGGCTCGGATATCGCCTTATCCTTGCGGGGCTTACTTCCCCCGCAAGGCGCCATGTTGCCCTCGGTTATCGAACGGCTGACCACGAGTCTGGCCGGCCGCTACCGCATCGAGCGCGAGCTCGGCGCCGGCGGCATGGCCACGGTTTATCTCGCCCACGATCTCCGGCACGGCCGCGACGTCGCGATCAAGGTCCTCCGGCCCGAGCTCGCCGCCGCGCTCGGCGCGGAACGCTTCCTCGCGGAAGTGCGCATCACCGCGCAGCTCGATCATCCCCGCATCCTGACCCTGATCGATTCGGGCGACGTGGACGGCACGCTGTTCTACGTGATGCCGTTCGTCCGCGGCGAGTCGCTCCGGGACCGCCTCGCCCGCGAACGTCAGCTTCCCATCGACACGGCGCTCGACATCTCCCGGCAGGTCGCCGCGGCCCTGGACTATGCCCACCGCCAGGGGGTGATCCACCGTGACATCAAGCCGGCAAACATCCTGCTGCACGAAGGCGAGGCCGTGCTGGCCGACTTCGGCATCGCGCTCGCCGTGACCGAGGCCGGCGGCGACCGCCTCACCGGCACCGGGCTGTCGCTCGGCACGCCGAGCTACATGAGCCCCGAGCAGGCGGCGGGCGACCGGGCCGTGGACGCGCGGAGCGATATTTATTCGCTCGGCGCCGTCGCCTACGAGATGCTCGCCGGCGAGCCGCCGGTCACCGGCGCCAGCGTGCAGGCGCTCATCGCGAAGCTGATGACCGAGCGCCCCGCACCGCTTCGCGTGCTGCGCGACGGTGTTCCGCCGCCGTCCGAGGCCGCCATCATGCGCGCGCTGGCCAAGGCCCCGGCCGATCGCTTCGCCACCGCGCGCGCCTTTGCCGACGCACTTGGCGCGCCGGCCATGAAGTCCCCGCGCCGGGCGACCGACTTGAGGCGGAAGCTGGCGCTCGCCGGCCTCGCCGCGGTCGGCATCGGTGCCGTGGTGATTCTGATGCTGGCCCCGTGGCGCACGAAGCCGGCGGCGGCAGGCCCGACGAGCCCGGCGGCCTATCGGTCCATCGCGGTGCTGCCGCTCGACAACTATTCCGCCGATTCCACCCAGGCCTACTTCGCCGAGGGCATGACGGACGAGCTGACCACCGACCTCGCGACGATCAGCTCGCTCCGCGTCATCTCCCGCGGCTCCACGATGCAGTACGCGGGGAGGAATCGGCCGCCCACGCCCGAGATTGCCCGGGCGTTGAACGTGGATGCGATCGTCGAGGGCTCGGTGACGCGGGCGGGGGACAAGGTCCGGATCACGGCGCAGTTGATCGATGCGCGGGCGGACCGCCACCTCTGGGCCCAGAGCTTCGAGCGCAACTCCAGCGACGTGCTGGCCCTGCAGGCGGAACTGGCGTCGGCCATCGCCGAGGCGGTCAACGTCCAGTTGACGCCGGGGGAGCAGACCCGTCTGGCCGCGGCACCGACGGTCGACCCCGCGGCGCACGATGCGTATCTCAAGGGGCGCTATTTCTTCGCCCGGCCCAGCGACCAGAACCTGGAGAAGGCGATCGCGCAGTTCAACGAGGCGGTCCGGCTGAGCCCGGGCTTTGCGCCCGCATGGTCCGGCCTGTCCGATGCGTATCTGTGGGCGGCGTTCAACGACGGATTCATCGGTCCCCTCGAGGCCGCGCCCAGGTCGCAGGCGGCCGCGGAGCGGGCGGTGCAGCTCGACAGCAGCGCCGCCGAGGGCCACGCGTCGCTCGGCACCTGGCTGGCGTGGTTCGCCCATGACTGGCCCGGCAGCGAGCGGGAGCTTCGCCATGCGATCGCGCTGAACCCCAACTACGCGTTCGCACACGATCAGTTCGGATTGATGCTCGCCATCCTGGGGCGGCTCGACGAGGCGATCGCCGAGGGCAAGCGGGCGATGGCACTGGATCCGCTCTCGCCCTCGATCCTGATCGACGCGCTTACCCCGTTTCAGTTTCAGCACAACCTGCCGGCTGCCCATGCGCTGGCGCAGCGCGCGGCCGAACTCGACCCCACCTTCTACTTTCCCTCCCTGGAGGAGGGCTTGCTCGACCTGCAGTTGGGCAGATTCCGGGAGGCGGTGCCGCTGCTGGAAAAGGCGCGCAGCATGGACGCGCCGTCGTTTGTCACCGCGTACCTCGCCTATACCTACGGCAAGGCGGGGGACCGGGCGCGCGCATTGGCCACGCTGGCCGACCTGAAAAAAATGTCGCGCAGCGGCAACGGGTTGCCCTTCGACCTGGCGCTCTTCTATCTGGGCCAGAACGACACGGTGCAGGCGCTCGACTATCTGGAACGGGCCTTCGCGGCCAATGCCCAGTCGCTGGTCTGGCTCAAGGAGGACGCGATCTACGATCCGCTCCGCCGGGAGCCGCGGTTCATCGCCCTGATGCGCCGGATGCATTTCACGCGGTGACGACGAGTGATTGCCTAACCACGGCGCTGGCCGACCGCTACCGCATCGAGCGCGAGCCTTCGCTGAACCGCGGAAATTGGTGGCGGTCGCTCCCGGGAACTCGTAACTTCAGATTCTAGCCACCCATCTCTGACCGGAGCACCGGGCATGGACCTCAGGGAACAGTTGCAGGCAACCCTCGGCCAGTCCTATCTGCTTGGGCGCGAGCTCGGTGGCGGAGGGATGTCGCGCGTCTTCCTTGCCGAGGACACCCGCCTCGGTCGCACCGTCGTGGTGAAGGTGCTGCCGCCCGACCTCGCCGCCGGCATCAATGCCGAGCGCTTCGAGCGCGAGATCCGGGTGGTGGCAGCGCTGCAGCAGGCCAACATCGTCCCCCTCCTCACCGCCGGCGACATGGACGGCCTGCCATACTTCACCATGCCCTACGTGGCAGGGGAGTCGCTCCGGGTCCGACTCGCGACCGGCGTTCCGCTCCCGCTCGCCGAGTGCCTCAGCATCCTCCGTGACGTGACGCGGGCGTTGAGTTATGCCCACCAGCACGGGGTGGTGCATCGCGACATCAAGCCAGACAACGTCCTGCTTTCGCATGGCGCCGCCGAGGTCACCGACTTCGGCATCGCCAAGGCGCTCGATGCCGCCCGGGTCAGTGCAGATGCCGTAACGCTTACCCAGATGGGTACATCGGTTGGTACCGCCGCCTACATGTCGCCGGAGCAGGTGGCCGCCGACCCCGACCTCGATCACCGCGCCGACATCTACTCCCTGGGCGTCCTGGCCTACGAGATGTTGAGCGGCAAGGCTCCCTTCGCGGGCACGCCGCAGGCGATCATGGCGGCTCACATCAGCACCGTACCCGCCCCGATCACCAACCGTCCCGATCTGCCGCCTGCGCTCGCGCGCGCGGTGATGAAGTGCCTCGCCAAGAACCCGGCGGCGCGCTATCAGACCGCCGATGCCCTCCTCACCGACCTCGAGGCCAGTGCCAGTACCGCCCCCGCGCGGTCGGGACGGCTCCTGGCCTGGCTCGGTGCCGCTGCCGTCCTGGCGGTGGCCGTCTGGTTCGGCACCTCGGGGATGCGGGCACGGCGCTGGGTGCGCAACGAGGCGATCCCGCAGATCAAGGCGCATCTCGATGTGGCCCAGATCGACAGTGCCTGGACATTGGCGCAGCGGGCCGAGGCGATCGTCCCCGGCGACTCCGCCCTCGCGACACTCTGGCCCCGGCTCTCCCGCAACGCCGTGATCCATTCGACCCCCGAAGGCGCCCGGATCTATCGGGCCTCCTTCGATGACACCACCCATTGGGTCCTGCTCGGCACCACGCCCACCGACACCCTGCGGCTGCCGTCGCAGTACGGAATGGTGCGGGTGGAGAAGCCGGGATTCCGGGCCTTTCGGGGACTGATCGGCAACGGCAACCGCACCTTCATGCTCGACTCGGTGGGATCCGCCGACAGCGACATGGTGCACCTTTCGCCCGGCACCTACGGCGTCTTCCTGGTCGGGCTCGACGGACATGACGAGCTGTCGCTCGCCGACTTCCAGATGGACATGCACGAGATCAGCAATCGGCAATTCAAGGCGTTCGTGGATTCGGGCGGGTACACCAGGAGGGAATACTGGCCGACGGAGTTCCAGGATGGCGCGAAGACGCTCACCTGGGACGCGGCGATGTCCATGTTGCGCGACAAGACCGGGCAGTCCGGTCCATCCACCTGGGAGGCGGGCAGCTACCCGAACGATCAGGGTGACGAGCCGGTCGGCGGCGTGAGCTGGTACGAGGCGGCCGCCTACGCCCGGTTCGCCGGCAAGTCGCTGCCGACCATCTACAGCTGGGCGCGCGCCGCCAACGTTGCCGCCGCCAAGTATGTCGTGCCGGGGAGCAACCTCGGCGGCACCGGGCCGATGCCGGTCACCACGCCGCGCGGCCTGAGCTACTACGGTGTCTTCGACATGGCCGGCAACGTGCGCGAGTGGTGCGAGAACGCTGCCGGCGGTGACGAGCACTTCATCCTCGGTGGTGGGTGGAGCGACCCGAAGTACGGCTTTACCGACGGCTACGCCCAGGCGTCGATGGACCGCTCGGCGATCAACGGGATTCGGCTGGTGAGGTACCGCGACGACGACTCGGCGCTCGCCAGGGCCCGCCTGCCGATGACCCGAGCCTTTCGTGACTACACCAGGGAGAAGCCGGTATCGGATGAGGTGTTCGCCAGCTACCGCCCGATCTTCGACTACGACCGCCGGCCGCTGAACGCCAAGGTGGAGTCGCGCGACACCACCGAGGAAGCGTGGAACATGGAGCGGGTCAGCTTCGACGCGGCCTATGGCAGTGAACGCGTCGAGGCCGTGATCCTGACGCCGAAGCACCATGACCAGCCGCTGCAGCCGGTCGTCGAGTTTCCCGGCTCAGGGGTGATCTTCAGCGATCGCGTGGCGCGAAGCGACCTGGTGCCGGGATTCCTCGCCCAGAACGGCCGCGCCTTCATCCTGCCGATCCTCAAGAGCACCTACGAACGGCGCGACTCGCTCCACAGTGACCTGCCCGACAGCTCGATCTTCTGGCGACAGCACGTGGTGATGTGGTCCCAGGACATGCGCCGCACGCTGGACTACCTCTCCAGCCGGCCCGACATGGACTCGACCAGGTTTGCCTACTTCGGCTATAGCTGGGGCTCCAACCAGGCACCGATCAACCTGGCAATCGAACCGCGGTTCAAGGCGGCGGTGCTCTACGTGGCGGGCCTCACCATGGAGCTCGGGCGGCCCGAGGTCGATCCGCTCAACTTTCTGCCTCGCGTGAAGCAGCCGGTGCTGATGCTCAACGGCAAGTACGACTTCTTCTTCCCGCTCGAGCTGGCCCAGAAGCCGTTCTTCGAACTGCTCGGCACCCCGAGCGATGAGAAGAAATGGATCGTCTACGAGGGCGGCCATGATGTCCCGCGCACCGCGCTGATCTCCGAGACGCTGAAGTGGTTCGACAAATATCTCGGGCCGGTGCGGTGACCACTCCGGTGCCGCCGTCTCCGTCCATGGGCGGAGTCGGCCGTTTGGCCAGCGCCCTCGCCGACCGCTATACCATCCAGCGCGAGCTGGGCGCCGGTGGCATGGCCACGGTCTACCTCGCACACGACATCAAGCATGGCCGCAAGGTGGCGGTGAAAGTCCTGCGGCCCGAGCTCGCGGCCGTGATCGGCGCCGAGCGCTTCCTGGCGGAGATCAGGACCACCGCGAACCTGCAGCATCCGCACATCCTGCCGCTCTTCGACTCAGGAGCGGTTCGCCTGGGTCAGCCTGAGCATGGGGATCCGGACGACGGCGAAGTCGAGGGACCACGAAGCGTGTTGTTCTACGTGATGCCGTTCGTGCAGGGCGAATCGTTGCGCGACCGTCTCACGCGTGAGAAGCAACTGCCGATTGGCGACGCGGTCCGCATCGCGTCCGAGATGGCCAGCGCGCTCGATTACGCCCATCGCCACGGCGTGATCCATCGCGACATCAAGCCGGAAAATGTGATGCTGCACGACGGCAGCGCGCTGGTGGCCGATTTTGGGATCGCCATCGCCGCGAGCACCGCGGGCAACCGGATGACCGAGACCGGCATGTCGCTCGGCACACCACAATACATGTCGCCCGAACAGGCGATGGGGGAGCGCGAGCTCGACGCCCGCAGCGACATCTACGCGCTCGGCTGCGTGACGTTCGAGATGCTGGCCGGCGAGCCGCCGTTCTCGGGTCCGACGGCGCAAGCGATCGTCGCGAAGATCATGACGGCCGACGCGCCGGAGCTCACCACCCTGCGCCGCACCGTGCCGCCGCACGTCGCCGATGCGGTGCACGTCGCACTGCAGAAGCTGCCGGCCGATCGGTTCGAGAGCGCGAAGGGATTCGCCGACGCGCTCGGTACCCCGGGAGTGGCAGGCCGGCGGTCCGCCGCGGGCCGCGCAGTCACTGCGCCAACGCGAAGACTCGCCGCCTGGCTGGCCAATCCCTGGTCGTGGGGCATGGCCGCGATCGTCGCGGCACTGCTCCTCGTGATGCTGACCCAGCGCCGCGCCGCCGGTACCCTGACCGACGTGCGATTCACGCAGCAGACCTACCGCCCGGAGGCGATCTTCACCGCGCGGTTCGCCCCCGACGGCAAGACCGTCGTCTTCAGTTCCACCGGCGCCAGCGGCACCGTTCCCCATTTGTACGTCATCCGCCCCGACTACCCAGAGCCACAGCCGCTGGGACCGGACTCCACCCACCTGCTGGCGATCTCGTCGACCGGTACGCTGGCCGTCCTTACTGGCGCGGTCTACGCGAACCACCGCCTGTTCGAGGGCACGCTTGCCTCCCTGCCGCTCGGACCCGGGGCGCCGCGCGCGCTGCTCGCCGGCGTTCGCGAGGCGGATTGGTCGCCCGATGGCAAGACACTCGCGATCATCCATCGGGTCGACGATGAGGACCGGGTGGAGTATCCCATCGGCACGGTGCTGGCTCGCTCGGCCGGGTATTTCTCCGACATCCGCGTGTCGCCAACCGGGGACCAGGTGGCGCTCTTCGATCACCAGGCGCTGTACGACGATCGAGGCACCGTCGTGATCCTGGGTCGCAACGGTGCTGTGCTCGCCCGGTCGCCGGTGCATTGGGCGCTGGAAGGGCTGGCATGGTCACGGGAGCCGGATCGCGTGATGTACACCGGTTCGACGGCGACGAATGGGTCGTACACCGCGCTGACCGCGTACTCGATGGACCTGCATGGCCGCATGCAACTCGCACTCGCCAGCGCCGGCGGCATCACGCTGCAGGACATCTCGGCCAGTAACCGATGGCTGGTCACCCACGATGACCTGCCCTATCGATTGCTGGTTGGAGGTCCGGAGCCGGATCATGAACGGGACCTGAGTTGGCTGGATGTCTCGGAGACGCCCGTGATCAGCGCCGATGGAAAGCTGGTTGCATTCGCCGACCAGGGTGTGACCGGGGGCCTCAACTACGGTCTCCTGCTGCGCAAGACCGACGGTTCGCCGGCGGCGCGGCTCGGCGACGGCGAGCCGATGGCACTGTCGCGCGACGGGCAATCGGTGCTCGCGATCGTCCCCTCGGTGCCGCCGCGGCTGATGATCTATCCCACCGGCCCGGGAGAACCACGCCGGCTGGATCAGGGACAGTTCGAAACGATATCGTACGTCACCGGGCAGTTCGTCGATGACCAGCGCGTCTTCATGTGCGGCAGTCAGGCGGGCCACTCGGTGCGATGCTACATCGCGACCACCGCCGGCGGCACGTTCACGCCGGTCACGCCGGAAGGCACTCTCCAGGCGGCGCTCTCCCCCGATGGCACGCGCATCGCCGCCCAGGTGCGGGACAGCTTCGTGCTCATCGCCGTTGCCGGAGGCCCGTCACAGCCAGCGCGCGGGTTGCGTCCTCACGACCACCTGGTGCGCTGGAGTCCGGATGGACGCGAGCTCTGGGTCTGGCGGCCCGGCGACCTCGCGGTGCGGGTCGAACGAGTGAATCCCGCCACTGGCCAACGCTCGCCACTCATCGACATTGCTCCGCCGGGACGCGCCGGGGTGCGGCAATACCAGTATCTGCGCCTCGCGGACGATGGGCGGACGTACGCAGTCATTGCCCTCGGCTATGCCTCGACGCTCTTCGTGGTGGATGGGGTGCGGTGATCACGGCGTCAGCGCACGATGATCATCGTACAGCACTCTAACACTTGAACTTACATCATAAGCGGATTATGATATTTGGATGTCAAAGGTGAGCAAATATCTCGCCGCCATCGGCCGGCGGGGCGGCCTCAAAAGCCGCCGAACCCTCGACCCGGAGACCGCACGCCAAATGGTCCGGCTCCGCGAGGCACGCCGGGCCTTCCGTCGTTTCCATGATGAGTGTTTCCCGTCCTTCCCCGCTGATCGCATCCTTGCGAAGGACGACATCCCCTGGGTCGCCGAGCGCTTGATCGGGTACGGGCAGGACAATGCGCGGCAGACCGGCGCGCGCCTCCTCGCTCCCGGCAGCGCCAGCCGAGGGTGGCCTTTCTCGGACACGACATCCGCGGCAGAGATCATTCGCCTGAAGGCGGTACGGGGCCGCCCCCGAGTCGACCGATTGCGACAGGCGCTGGCGTTGAGCGATGCGATGCGCGTCGTGACGCTTGCCGGACTGCGCAAGGGTCGACCGGGCCAGAGTGATCTCGAACTTGTCGAGCTGTTGCTGGGTGTCCGGCTGGTGCCCGCGAGCCACCGCCGGTGAGTCTTGCCGGACTATTGCGATCGATCGTGTCCGCCCTGAACGCACACGAGGTGCCGTTCATGTTGACCGGGTCAGTCGGGGCCGCGGTGCACGGTGCCGGTCGAGCGACGATGGACGTGGATATGGTGATCCAGGCGAGCGCGGCACAGCTGGGAGCCGCAGTCGATGCGCTGGACGGCCCGGGCCTGTACATCTCGCGCGATGCGGCGCTCGAGGCCCTGGCCCACGAATCGATGTTCAACATTGTCGACACCGAAACCGGATGGAAAGCGGACGTGATCCTCTGCAAGTCACGTCCCTTCAGTCAGCTGGAATTCTCCCGTCGCGAAGCTATCGACTTCGATGGTATTCACCTGTGGGTCGCTACAGCCGAGGACATCATCATCTCGAAACTCGAGTGGGCTCGGCTCGGTGGCTCGGCGCGACAACTCGAAGATGTCGCGGCACTTGTTCGAGTTGGGGCACACACGCTGGATCGTCCCTACTGACGGGGCTGGAGCGGTGAGCATCATGGTTGCGCCCCGTAACAGGCCGACTTGACAGCGGACGCTCCCAATCATATCATGATTTCATGACATATCGTCATGAACCGCCTAAACGGCCGTCCCGCGTGGCTGAGCCGGTGCAGGTCTACCTGCAGCCACCAGACCGCGAGCGATTGGAACGGCTCACCGCGCGCCTCGGCACGACCAAGTCAGACATCCTCCGTCGTGGCTTGGAAGCACTCGAGGCCCAGACGTCCACGCGCCCGGGCGCGGCCGAGGGCGGGAGAACGCCACTGCCGACCTTTGCCGGTGGTGTACTCGCTCCGGGGGTCGATCTCGACGACAGCGCGGCACTTCTCGACCTGATGGACGAGGATAGCCCCACTGCGACTCGTTGACGTCAACATCCTCGTCCACGCCTTCAGGGAAGGCGCCCCTGAGCATACGGCGCATCGGGCGTGGCTCGACGCATTGGTTCGGTCAGATGAAGCCTACGCCGTATCCGATCAGGTGCTCGCCAGCTTTCTCCGCATTGCGACCCACCCGCGCATCTTCCATCCGCCGACACCCATCGATGCGGCGCTGGGCTTTGCGAATGCATTTCGCACCCAACCGAACGCGGTGATGATCGCTCCTGGACTCCGCCACTGGGAGATCTTCCAGCGGCTCTGTCGGGAAGCTGGCGCGAAAGGAAATCTTGTTCCCGATGCCTGGCTCGCGGCTCTGGCGATCGAATCCGGCTGCGAGTTCGTGACCACGGACCGTGACTTCGCGCGATTCCCCGAATTGCGGTGGTGCCACCCGTTGGCGTGAATCGCCGAATCCGCCATACCTCTTCCTGATATCACTATTTTGTAAGGATTCCTCCAGTCGCTCTTCCGCGACTTTCGCCCAGCCGGAGTCGCTCCGCCGGTCCCACGGGAGCTGCACGTGACCGAAGCGCTTGACCAACTCTCGGCCGCCCTCGCCGACCGCTACACCCTTGAGCGCGAGCTTGGCGCCGGCGGCATGGCCACCGTCTACCTCGCCCACGACCTCAGGCACGACCGCCAGGTCGCGCTGAAGGTGCTGCGCCCGGAACTCGCCGCCGTCATCGGCGCCGAGCGCTTCCTGGTCGAGATCAAGACGACGGCCAACCTGCAGCACCCCCACATCCTGCCGCTGTTTGACTCAGGCGCTGTGCGCCTGAGTCATCCTGAGCGGAGCGACCCGCAGGGTCGCGAAGTCGAAGGACCTCTCACCCTCGTGTACTACGTGATGCCGTACGTCACCGGCGAGTCGTTGCGTGACCGGCTCACCCGCGAAAAGCAGCTCGCCATTCCGGAAGCGGTGCGGATTGCCACCGAAGTGGCGAGTGCCCTCGACTACGCCCATCGGCACGGCGTGATCCACCGCGACATCAAGCCGGAGAACATCCTGCTGCACGACGGCCAGGCGCTGGTGGCCGATTTCGGCATTGCCCTGGCCGCCAGCCGCACCGACGGCGGGTCCCGGATGACCGAGACCGGGATGTCGCTCGGCACCCCGCACTACATGAGCCCCGAGCAGGCGATGGGGCAGCGCGATCTCGACGCGCGCAGCGATGTGTATGCGCTCGGCTGCGTCCTCTACGAGATGCTCACCGGCGAGCCACCGTTCAACGGCGCGTCAGTGCAGGCGATCGTCGCCAAGGTCATGACCGAGAAGCCGACGGCACCGACGGCCACGCGCGATACCGTCCCCGAGAACGTGGAGGACGCGGTGCTCACCGCCCTCGCCAAGCTGCCGGTCGATCGTTTCGCGACCGCCGCCGACTTTGCCGCGGCACTGCGCGACGATGCCGTGCCTCGCACGCGGACCCGCTCGGCTCGTGCGGTGGGTGGGTCCGGACGGTCGTGGCGGCGCATCGCAATCGTGCTCGGGGTGGCCACGCTCAGCACTGCCGCGATTGCCGCATGGGCCTTGCTTCGCCCGGCGCCATACGCCGGGCCCGCGGTGTTCGACGTGGGCCTCCCCGACAGCGCGTTGATGAGCTTTGCGCCCGGCTCCTCGAGCGCCGGGCCGTACGGGACGGCGATCCGCAATCTCTCGATCGCCGCGAATGGGGAGTTCGCCGTCTACGCGGCCGCGATCGGCGACTCCACCACGCTCTGGTACCGCAGTCTCCGGACTGCTGAGGCACGCCCGCTGGCCGGGACCCTCGGCGCCACGATCCCGCGGATCTCTCCCGATGGCGCCCAGGTGAGTTACGTGGCCCATGGGCAGATCATGCTGGCGCCCGTTGCGGGCGGCGAGTCACGGCCCGCGGGGACGGCGGTGAACGCGACGCTGGTGAGCTGGGTGTCGTCCAGGCAACTCATTCTCGTCGACGACGATGGCTATCGCATCAACTGGATCGAACCGGGGGGCGGGGTGCCCCGCACCAAGTCGGTTGGCCGCTGTGTGATCGGCACTTACGAGCCGGATCTCGGTGAGTTGATCTGTTCCTTCAACGGAACCGCCCAGATGATGAACCCGGAGTCGGGGGCGGTGTGGCCCATCCGCACGGTCCAGGCAGATGGCACGCCGGGGAGCCCCGTCGCCGGCTCCGCCTTCCGGGTGGTCGAGCGGCGCTACCTCCTGTTCATCGCGGCCGACGGATCGCTCACGGGGGCGCGGTACGATCCGGTGAAGCATCTGGCCTATCGATCGGTGAGCCTCCTGACCGGGGTGCGACGTGAACCGCTCGGGTCCAGTCAGTTCGACCTTTCGGCGGATGGCACCCTGCTCTTTGCCCCCGGCATCGATGCCAGTGTCGGCCATGTGGTCCGGCTGCGCCCCGGCCACGCGCCCGAGGCGCTGCCGATGGAGGCGGGAGACTTCCAGCGCTACGACCTCACTCGCGATGGGCGCTGGCTGGTGGCGGTGGTGCAGGGACCCGACCTGAACGAGCTGCGGGTCTATGATCTCCGGGACGGCCAGCACTACGTCTGGCAGCGGGCGGAGGTGATGCGCCACCCGCTCTGGAGTCCCGACGGCCAGCAGGTGATCTACCAGGCGCACGACAAGATCCGGTGGTACGTCCTTCGCGGCGCTCCGGGGTCGGGCGGATCGGTCGACACCCTGGCGCGCTTCCCGGTGGACACCGGCGCCTTCAACCAGGCGAGCCTTCCCCAGTCGTTCGATCCGGTGGGCTACCCTGACGATACGCTTGCGGTGGCCCAGGACTGGGGCCGGTCGATCGTGGTGCGGTTCAACCCGAGCGTCGCACATCCCACCTTCGATACCGTGCTCACCGGCGCGCGTTTCCCCTCAGTCTCTCCCAACCAGAAGCTGGTCGTGTACCAGTCGCTGGAGGGCGGTCGCATCATCGTGACCACGTTCCCCCGGGCGGGGCGCCAGTGGCAGATCGCCACCCAGGGCGTCGAGCCGCTCTTTCTCTCCTCCTCCGAGATCCTCTACCGGCTCGGTGTCTCGTGGTACCTGGCCCGGGTCAACCCCGAGACCGGGGAGCCGCTTGGTGCGGGGACCTTCTGGGCCCGTGACCCCCGCTTCTCGGATACCTCTGGTTGGTCGAATCGCCCCTCATATGACGGCGGGATCATCTATGTTCAGAGTCCCGAACAGGCCCATCCCTCCTTCCTGCGGGTCATCCCCAACTGGGTCAGGCAGATGGAAGCCGCCGTGGACGCCGCGAATCGATGAGTGACGAATCACGGTTCGCGAATGTGGCGGCGGACCGGCTCGCGAGCGCGCTTGCGGACCGGTATCGCATCGAGCGCGAGCTCGGTCAGGGTGGCATGGCCACGGTCTATCTGGCGCGCGACCTCAAGCACGATCGCCAGGTGGCCATCAAGGTCCTCAAGCCCGAACTCGCCGCCGTGCTCGGCGCCGACCGATTCCTCGCCGAGATCAAGGTCACCGCCAACCTTCGGCATCCGAATCTCCTTCCACTGTTCGACTCGGGCGAAGTGTTCGCCGACCATTCCGAGCGCAGCGAAGGGCCTCGTTCGTTCCTCTACTACGTCATGCCCTATATCGAAGGGCCAACCCTCCGGGCCCGTTTGGACGCGGCCTCCCAGTTGCCCGTCGATGAAGTGGTCCGCCTGATCGGGCTGCTGGCCAACGCGCTCGACTATGCCCACGCCCAGAGGATCGTCCATCGCGACCTCAAGCCCGAGAACATCCTGCTCCAGTCGGGGCAGCCCGTCATCGCGGACTTCGGAATTGCCCTGGCCGTCGCCGAGGCCGGCGGCGAGCGACTGACCCAGACCGGCCTCTCCCTGGGCACGCCGCGCTACATGAGCCCCGAGCAGGCGGCCGGGGAACGCAGCGTCGATGCCCGGGCCGATCAATACGCGCTGGGTGCCATAGCCTACGAAATGCTGACCGGAGAACCGCCCCACACCGGCGCGACGGCGCGGGTCGTCATTTCCCGATTGATGACCGAGACGCCGCGGCCGATTCGGAGCGTCCGCCCTGAGGTACCCGCCGGTGTCGACGCCGCGGTGCAGCGCGCCCTCGCCAAGTCGCCGGCGGATCGGTGGGCCGGGTGCGGTGAGTTCGCCGGGGCACTGGCCGCCCGGGAAGAACGGGCTCCGCTGCCTCCCGAGGCGGTCCTGGGCCGGCGCCGAGGGCCGCTTGGTTTCATCGCGGCGGCGATCGCGGTCGTGGCGATCCTCGCGGCGGTGATCGTCTGGGGGCGGCCTGCCCGGCCAGGAGTGGCGCCGGCCGAGAACGCATCGGTCGCGGTGTTGCCGTTCTCTGACCTGAGCGCCGACCGCACCAACGAATACTTCGGCGACGGGATCGCCGAAACCCTGATCAGCGCGCTCGGCAACGTGCCCGGCCTGGACGTGGCCGCGCGGACCTCGGCGTTCTCGTTTCGGGGCAAGAACGTGGATGTACGGGAGATCGGGGCTTCATTAGGCGTCTCGACGGTCCTCGAGGGGAGCGTCCAGCGGGCAGGAGACAAGCTCAGGATCACGGCCCAGCTGGTGAAGGCCGCGGACGGCGTCAGTCTCTGGTCGGAGACCTTCGATCGAAGCACCACCGACATTTTCGCCGTTCAGGATGAAGTCGCCCGAGCGGTGATCGCGGCCCTTCGAGGTCGAGTCCTTGCCGGCGCGGTCCGTGGGGCGGGGACCGCGACCCGCGATCCCGAGGCGTACGACCTGTACCTGCAGGGTCGTTTCTACCAGGCCAAGCGCACCACGATCGACGTCGAACGTGCGATCGGCCTGTTCCAACAGGCGCTGGCGCGGGATTCCCTCTTCGTGCAGGCATGGACCGGTCTTGCCGACGCTTACATCGTGCTTGGCTTCTATTCCAACGTGCCCTCCATCGCCACCCTCGCCCAGGCCAGGACGGCCGTCGATCGGGCCCTGGCGATCGATCCCGACTTCGGCGAGGCCGTGACGACCCGGGCCTATCTGCTGCTGCTGCAGGATTGGGATTTGCCGAAGGCGGACACTGCCTTTCGTCGAGCCATCGAGTTGAGCCCAGGGTACGTCAACGCTCACAAATGGTACGCCGATGTGCTGGACGCCGCGGGGCAGACGGACCGGGCGCTGGAGTCGTTCACGAGGGCACTGCAACTGGATCCGCTCTCGGCCATCACCAACACGAACCTCGGCAAAATCTTCCTCGCGCAAGGCGATACAGCCCAGGCGATGATTCGGCTGACGAAGGCGCTGGAACTCGATCCCACGCTGCCGCTCGCGCTCCGCTGGATCGCGCGGATCTATTTCGTGCGGGGTGACACCGCGGCGTTCTTCGCGGCGCAGGAGCGTCTCCAGGCCAACTCGACCCGCGCCGGCGCGCCGGCTGCCGTGCTGCGGCGCGCCTGGCAGTCGGGCGGACACGACGCGGTCTGTCGGAAGCAGATCGAGGCATTCACCGCCGGCAAGCTGTGGTTCGAGCGGGCCGACTGGCGAGCGGAGCTGGGCGACTTTGATGGGGCCTTTCATGATCTGGACCTCGCGGTTCAGGAGCGGTCGATGCTGTTGCCGCTGGTACGCGGGGAGATTCTGAACCCGGCGTTCCAGCGGGACCCCCGATTCGGCGCCCTGCTCAGACGGCTCGGCCTGCAGGGCGGCGGCTGAGATGACGGACGCGGCGAATCGATGACTGACGAATCACGGCCCCTGACGGAGGTCGCGCCTCGCCTCGCGCATGCCCTTGCGGACCGCTATCGCATCGAGTGCGCGCTGGGGCAGGGCGGGATGGCGACGGTCTATCTGGCCGAGGACCTGAAGCACGACCGGCGCGTCGCCCTCAAGGTCCTCAAGCCCGAACTCGCCGCCGTGCTCGGCGCCGAGCGGTTCGTGCAGGAGATCAAGACCACCGCCGCGCTGAGTCATCCGCATATTCTGCCGCTGTTCGATTCCGGTAGCGCCGACGGCCAGCTCTACTACGTCATGCCGTATATCAAGGGCGAGACGATCCGCGAAAAGCTGAGCCGCGACACCCAGTTCGGTATCAGCGAGGCGGTCGGGATCGCCGCCGAGGTGGCCGATGCGCTGGACTACGCCCACCGCCACGGCGTGGTGCATCGCGACATCAAGCCCGAGAACATCCTGCTGCATGATGGCCGCCCGATGGTGATGGACTTCGGAATCGCGCTTGCCGTGTCCGCAGCCGCCGGCGGCCGGATGACCGAGACCGGCTTGAGTCTCGGCACGCCGCACTACATGTCGCCCGAGCAGGCGACGGCCGACAAGGAGATCAGCGGGCGCAGCGACATCTACTCGCTGGGCAGCGTGCTCTACGAGATGCTGACCGGAGAACCGCCGCACACCGGTGGCTCCGCCCAACAGGTCATCATGAAGATCGTGACCGAGGACGCGCAGCCGGTCACCAGGCTGCGCAGGAGTGTGCCGCCCAACGTTGCGGCGGCCGTGAGCAAGGCGCTGGAGAAACTTCCAGCCGACCGTTTCGAGAGCGCCAGGGGGTTCGCTGATGCGCTGAGCAACCCGCACTTCACGGTCGTGGCCGGTGGCGCGGTGTCCGGAGGCTTGGCGGGTCGCGGTCGAAACCGCTGGCGCGGCGTGGCATTCGCCGCCCTGGGCGCGTCGGTCGTTCTGCTTGCCGCGGCCCTGTGGGGGTGGCTGAGGTCACGGCCCGCGCCACCAATGACCGAGCGTGAAATCGTGCTTGGCAGCCTGGGAACGGTCCCGGGCACCCTGGCGGTAGGCACCGCCCTTGCGCCCGACGGATCGGCGATCGCATACGTGGATACGACTGCGGCGGGTGACTACCAGTTGATGCTCAAGGAGCGCGACCGCCTCGCCCCTCGCGTGCTGGCACACCTCACGGGCCCCAATCCCGGCCCGACGTTCTCACCCGACGGGCGGTCGATCGCGTTCGCCGACGGCAAGCTCTTCCGTGTGCCCCGGAGTGGTGGTGCGCCCGTCGTGCTCTCGGATTCGGCCGTGCAGGCGGTCACCTGGAGCGACAAGGGAACCATCGTTTCGTTTGCTCTCGGCGGGCAGGCGCTGTATGCCACCGCATCGGCGGGCGGGCCCACGAGGCGCGTGATCAAATTGAATGGGGCGGACGGCGTGTTCGGTACCGTCGGCGCGATCGCCGGTGCGAACGCCGTGGTCGTGACAGTGATCGGCCCGGATGCGCGCGCCATGGTGCTCGATCTCAAGACGGGACAGACTCACGACATTCAGGCCGGAGCCGTCGGCGCGTGGGTGGTCGGCCACTGGCTGGTGTACGTCAATGGGGGCGGCGTACTCTTTGGCGCCCCGTTCGATCCCAGCCGCCGGGTCCTTTCGGGTGCCCCGACCGCGCTGCGCGACAGCATCCAGATGTACCAGCTCGACGGATCCGCAGACGCGGTCATCGGGGCCGATGGTACGCTGCTTTATGTGAAGCGGTCACCGATGGCCGGGACTGACGGCTCACACCTCGCGCGCGTAGCGACCGATGGATCCGCCGAACTGCTCGATTCGGCGAGGACGCTTCGGATGGCGGGCCTCGGGGGGATCGATCTCTCGCCGGACGGCCGGCGTGTGGCCGTGAATCTCACGGATTCCGCGTCCGGCCGGAGCGACATCTACGTGCTTCCCGTTCAGGGCGGCACCCCCACCCGGCTCACCTTTACCGGCACGATCAATATCCGGCCGGCCTGGTCGCCCGATGGACGTCGGATCATGTATGTGTCCAACGCCGGCGGTGGCGCGCTTCGACTCTGGGCCAAGGCGGTCGACGGGGGAGAGGTCCCCGTTCTTCTTTCGAGCCGGCGCGGCATCTACGGTGGCGAGTGGTCCCCCGACGGGCACTGGATCGTGTATCGTACCGACGCGGGCGTCACCGGCAACCGGGACATCCTGGCCATCGCCACGACGGGCGATACGACGCCGGTCCCTCTGGCAGCGACGCCGGCAAACGAATTGGCCCCAGCCGTTTCACCCGACAGCCGCTGGCTGGCCTACTCATCGAACGTCAACGGGGTCAATCAGATATTTGTGCAGCCGTTCCCGCAAGCGAGTGGCGCGATCTGGCAGGTCTCATCGCGGAATGGCGTCGCGCCGCGGTGGTCCCACGATGGCCATCGGCTCTTCTATCAGACGCAGCAGGGCCGGATGATGGTCGCCGACGTGAGCACGTCGCCCACGTTCGCTGTGCTGCGTGAACGGACGCTATTCTCCAGCACGGGGTATCTCGACTACATCTATTATCACGCGTACGCCGTGGACCCCGATGATCAACACCTGATCATGGTTGCGTTGCCGCCGAGCGCGCTGGGTCGAGGGGCCCGGGTCGTGGAGGTCGACAACTGGCTGCCGGCCGCGATGCGGGCTGGCCATGAGTGACGTCTCGACGCGCCTCGCTGAGGCCCTCGCCGACCGGTACCTCATCGAGCGCGAGCTGGGCGCCGGTGGCATGGCCACGGTCTATCTGGCCGAGGACCTGAAGCATCATCGCAAGGTGGCCATCAAGGTGCTCCGGCCGGAGCTCGCCGCCGTCATCGGCGCCGAGCGCTTCCTGCGCGAGATCCAGACGATCGCCAACCTCCAGCACCCGCACATCCTGGGATTGATCGACAGCGGCGAGGTGCAGGGCACGGCCTACTACGTCATGCCCTACGTGGAGGGCGAGTCGTTGCGCGATCGGCTGAACCGGGACAAGCAGCTCCCCATTGCCGACGCGGTCCGGATCGCCAGCGAGGTGGCCGGCGCGCTGGACTATGCCCATCGCCGGGGCGTGATCCACCGCGACATCAAGCCGGAAAACGTGATGCTGCACGACGGGTCCGCGCTGGTCGCGGACTTCGGCATTGCGCTGGCGGTGTCGAGCGCCGGTGGCGGCTCGCGCATGACCGAGACCGGGATGTCGCTCGGCACACCGCACTACATGTCGCCCGAGCAGGCCATGGGCGAGCGGGAGATCACGGCGCGCTCCGATGTCTATGCGCTCGGCGCCATGACCTACGAGATGCTGGTGGGCGAGCCGCCCTTCACTGGCCCGACCGCGCAGGCCATCGTGGCCAAGGTGATGACCGCGGAGCCGGCGGGGCTGATCGGGCAGCGGAAGAGCGTCCCGCCCGCGGTGGAGGAGGCGGTGCTCACCGCGCTGGAAAAGCTGCCGGCCGACCGGTTTGCCACTGCGGCGGAGTTCGGTTCGGCGCTCAGCGGGCCGGGTCCGATCCGGCCCCGCAATCGGGGTCCGACCTGGCTGGCCGACTGGCGCAGCCGGCTCACGCTCGCGGTCGCTGCGGTGTCACTCGCAGCGAGCGGCTGGCTGTTGCTGCGGCACCGGGCCGACGCCGGCGACCTCGGGCGCATCTCGGTCACGCAGCACAGTTTTCGGCAGGAGGCGATCATCAATGCGCGCTGGGCGCCCGACGGACAGACCATCGTCTACAGCGCCAGCGCGCAGGGCTCGACGCCGCGGCTCTACGTCATTCGCCCCGACTATCTCGAACCGGAAGCTCTTGGCCCCGACTCGGCCAACCTCCTCGCCGTCTCGAGCACCGGCGAGCTGGCGTTGCTCACTCACGCTCGCCACGACAACCACCGGGTGTTCACCGGCACCCTCGCGCGCATGCCGCTGGGTGGCGGAGCTCCCCGGGAGATCATGGAGAACGTCCACGAGGCCGACTGGTCGCCCGACGGAGCGCAGCTCGCGATCATCCGCCCGTCCGGTGAGTACGTCCAGCTCGAGTACCCCGCCGGCACGGTGCTGTACCGGAGCCTGGCTGGTGGCTACCTCTCGGATCCACGGGTGTCACCGCAAGGAGATCGGGTCGCCTTCTTCACGCACACCTTCGCGGGGGACGACCGGGGCTGGGCCATGGTGGTGGATCGCGCGGGCAAGGCGCGCCGGATGACCCCGGAGTTTTCCGGGTTGGAGGGACTGGCCTGGCGCCCCGACGGTCGATCGCTCCTGTTCTCCGCATCGGGCACCGGAGATGCGTTGCAGGTGCATGAAGCCGACCTTGACGGCACCGCGCGGCTGGTCCTGCCGAGTCCGGGATCACTGACGCTGCACGATGTCAGGACCGGGGGCCGGTGGCTCGTGACCCGCGACGATCAGAACCACGGGCTCGTGGCGCGCTCGGCGGGAGCGGAGGCGGACCGGGATCTCTCGTGGCTCGACAGTTCGATTCTGCCGGTCGTCTCCGCCGACGGCCACTGGGTCGCGTTCACCGACATCGCCGGCGGTGCCCAGTATTCCGTCATGCTTCGGAAGACCGACGGATCGCCCGCAGTGCGGTTGGGACCGGGCACGGCCACCGGCATCAGCCCGGACGCTCGCTGGGTGCTCGGCCTGATCGTCTCGACGCCGCCGCAGTTCTGGCTCTATCCCGCTGGCGCGGGGGACGCGCGGCGGCTCACCTGGGCTGGGCTCCAGTCGGTCGCGTCCGTCGCATTTGTCCCCGATGACGGCTCGCTCTTCGTGTGCGGAACCCCCGCGAGTGGAGGCGCCCGATGCTATCGCAGCCCGCTGAACGCCTCCACGCTCACGCCGATGACGCCGGATGGCATCGGTGCGGGACTGCCCCGGCCCGACGGTGCCGCCGTGCTTGTCCGACGGGACGGGCAACACGCGCTATATCCCGCCGGCGGTGGCGCTCCGACGCCGGTCAGCGGCGTCGGGGCCGACAGTGTCATCCGGTGGAGTCCCGACGGGGCAGCGCTCTGGGTGCAGACCGGGACTCCGTCCCGCCCACGGGTCGACCGGGTGGACGTTACCAGCGGTCGCCGTACGCCGCTGCTGACGATCGATGCGCCCACGACGGTCTTCAGCTCGGCGCGGCTATCGCTGGCGGACGATCCAAGGTCATACGTGTACGAGACCCGGAAGTGGTTCTCGCTGCTGTTCACCTTCTCGGGGATGCGATGAGCGCCGGCCTCGACCGCGTCCAAGCGGCACTCGCCGACCGCTACCGCATTGAGCGCGAGCTGGGCCAGGGCGGCATGGCCACGGTCTACCTCGCCTACGATCTCAAGCACGATCGCCAGGTCGCCCTCAAGGTCCTCAAGCCCGAACTCGCCGCCGTCCTCGGCGCCGAGCGGTTCGTGCAGGAGATCAAGACCACCGCCGCATTGAGTCATCCGCACATTCTGCCACTGTTCGACTCGGGCAGCGCCGACGGTCAGCTCTATTATGTGATGCCCTACATCGAGGGCGAGACGATCCGCGAAAAGCTCAACCGTGAAACCCAGTTCGGCATCGACGAAGCGGTGCGCATCACCCGCGAGGTCGCCGACGCGCTCGACTACGCGCACCGCCACGGCGTGATCCACCGCGACATCAAGCCGGAAAACATCCTGCTGCACGACGGGCGGGCGATGGTAATGGACTTCGGCATCGCATTGGCACTCAGTGCCGCGGCCGGCGGCCGGATGACCGAGACCGGTCTCTCGCTCGGGACGCCGCACTATATGAGTCCCGAGCAGGCGACGGCCGACAAGGAGATCACCGGCCGGAGCGACATCTACTCGCTGGCCAGCGTGTTGTACGAGATGCTGGCGGGGAACCCGCCGCACACCGGAAGCTCCGCCCAGCAGATCATCATGAAGATCGTGACGGAAAACGCGGCCCCGATCACGACGCTCCGGAAGAGCGTGACGCCCAATGTGGCCGCCGCCCTCGCCCGGGCGCTGGAGAAGGTGCCCGCCGACCGCTTTGCCACCGCCAGGGAGTTCGCCGACGCGCTCGCGGATCCGGGATTCAGGACGGCGTCCGCGGGGCCGGGGTCGGCGTTCGGCACGGCGGGTGGTCACCGGGCAGTGGTCCGGCATCCGCTGGTCCTGGGACTCGCGGCGGCGCTGGTCGCCGCACTCGTGCTTGCCGCGTTCCAGTGGCGGACCGCGGAGCGGACGCCGGTGCCGGGTGCGGTGCGATTCACCCTGGACCTGCCGCCCTCCACGCTGCTGGTGACCAACGCCGCCGAGGGGAACAACGTGGCGGTGTCGCCGGACGGGAGCACGATTGCGTACGTCGTCGTAGGCGCCAGCGGCATCTCGTCGCTGTATGTCCGGCGAATGAGCGACGCCGCGGCGGTGCCGGTGGCCGGCACTGACGGGGCGCAGCAGCCCGCCTTCTCGCCTGACGGGCGGTCTCTCGCCTACCTCGTCGGGAGCACGGTCTGGAAGATCGCCGTCACCGGCGGCACCCCGGTGATGGTGGGCCCGACCGGCTCCGGGCCGCTGGGGACAGCGTGGTCGGCGTCCGGCCAGATCCTGGTCGGCTCCACCCAGGGGCTGGGGGCGCTGCCGGCCGGCGGCGGCGCGGCCCGGATGGTCGCGCGGCCGGATTCGGCGCTCGGCGAGCTCTATTTCGACCAGCCGCGGACGCTGCCGAACGGCGCGATGGCGATGGTCGGGATCACGCCGACGGGCGGCGTGGGGCTCAGCCGAATCGGTCTGGTGTCGCTCGAATCGGGGAAGGTGACGCGGTTCGGCATCGCCGCGCTGGACCCGCTTGGCGTCATTGACGGGACGCTGGTCTACGTCGCGCCCTCGGGTGCGCTCATGGGCGTCAGCATTGACCTCCGCCGGGGACGGATCACCGGCACCCCAGTCGTGCTCGGACCGAGCGTGGCCACGACCTTTGCCGGTGCGAGCAAGGCATCGCTCTCGGCGACCGGGACGCTGATCTACCAGCCGTCCGGCGCCGCCGGCCAGGTCGGATGGGTGAACCTGCAGCACCGCTTCGAGCCGGTGCTGAACGATGCGCAGGCCTATGCCTATCCCCGCCTCTCCCCCGACGGCCGGCGGTTCGCCGTGGCGGTGGGCAGCGGGGACCGGTCCGACGTCTGGCTCTACGACTTCACCTCCGCCACGCTCTCCCGGCTCACCAACGCGGGGAGGGTCAGCGACCGGCCGGAATGGTCGCCGGATGGCACCCACGTCCTCTACCGCACCGACCTGGGCCGGCGCACCGCCATCTGGTGGCAGCCGGCCGACCTGAGCACGCCGGCGGCGCCGCTCCTGGCCTCCGACGCGCACGACTACTACGAGGGGGTGCTCTCGCCTGATGGCAGCGCGGTCGTCTACCAGGTGGATGACGGCGGCGGGACCCAGGCGGATGTGCGGGTCGGGGCGGTCGCCGGCGACACCGCGTCGCGGCCGGTGGCCGCCTCCCAGTTCATCGAGGCCCAGCCGCGCTTCTCGCCGGACGGGAAGTGGATCGCCTACGTCACCGACGCATCGGGCCGGTCGGAGGTCGTGGTGCAGCCGTACCCGGGGCCGGGCGGCAGGGTGCAGGTGTCGGTGGGCGGCGGGTCCGAGCCGGTCTGGGCGCGGGACGGCCGGCGGCTCTTCTACCGGGACGGCCGCCACCTGGTCGCGGCGTCGGTCTCGACCGCGTCGGGGTTCACGGTGACCGGGCGGACCGACCTCTTTGCCGATAACTACAGCTTTGCGCGGGCGCCGCACGCCAACTACGACGTCTCCCCCGACGGCAGCCGGTTCCTCATGGTGCAGAGCACGACGCATCCGGAGCTATTCGTGGTGTACCAGTGGCGAAACGAGCTGCGGTCGTTGATGGCGAATGCGAATGGGCGCTGATACGCGCCTCGCCGCGTCACTCGCCGACCGCTACCGCATCGAGCGCGAACTCGGCGCCGGCGGCATGGCGACGGTCTATCTCGCCGAGGACCTGAAGCATCGCCGCCGGGTGGCCATCAAGGTGCTGCGCCCCGATCTCACCGCGGCGCTCGGTCCCGACCGGTTCACCCAGGAGATCGAAATCGCGGCCCGGCTGCAGCACCCGCACATTCTCGGCGTCTTCGATTCCGGCAGCGCCGAGGGGTTTCTCTACTACGTCATGCCGTACGTGGAGGGCGAGTCACTGCGCGAGCGGCTCACGCGGGAGGGCGAGCTCCCGGTCCACGAGGCGGTGCGGCTGCTGATCGAGATCGCCGACGCACTGAGTCACGCGCACAGCCGGGGCGTGGTGCATCGCGACATCAAGCCGGAGAACGTCATGCTCTCCGGCCGCCACGCCCTCGTCATGGATTTCGGCGTGGCCAAGGCCGTAAACGAAGCGAGTGGGCAGAATCGGCTTACCACCCTCGGCGTGGCCCTCGGGACGCCGGCGTACATGGCGCCGGAACAGGCGAGCGCGGATCCCCATCTCGACCACCGGGTGGATATCTACGCCCTCGGCGTCATGGGGTACGAGCTGCTCGCGGGTCGACCCCCGTTCACCGGCGCCTCGCCGCAACAGGTCCTCGCGGCGCACGTGATGCAGCTGCCGGAGCCGCTGGCCAACCACCGGCCGTCGCTCTCGCCGGCACTGGCAGGCGTGATCATGAAGGCGCTGGAGAAGCGGCCGGCGGACCGGTGGCAGACCGCCGAGGAGATGCTGCAGCACCTGGAGCCGCTGGCGACACCGAGCGGCGGGATGACGCCGACTCACACGATGCCCGTCGCGGCCGTGGCACCATCGGTACCGGTGGGACGGAATCGAAGCCTCCTCATTGCACTCGGCGTGATCGTCGCACTGGGCGGTATCCTGCTGCTGACCCGGCGAGGCGCAGGCGCCACGCAGCTGAGCCTGACGAAGACCAGCCGGCTCACCAGCGCTCCGGGGAGGGAGACGCTGCCCGCCCTCTCGCCTGACGGCCAGTTCCTGGCCTATGTGGCGGACGCCGCGGGCGGGGCGGAAATCTTCCTGCAACCCACCGACGGGGGACGCGCGATCAGCATCACCGACAGCCTGCCCGGCTCCCAGGCATCGCCGGACTGGTCACCCGATGGCCGACGGCTGGCCTTTGTCTCCTACGAGGCCGGCGGCGCCAGCATCGCCGTCATGCCTCCGACCGGGGGCGATGTCCGGCGGCTCTATCGCACGTCGTATGACGGCGGTGTCCCGCTCGCGCCCAAATGGTCTCCTGACGGAACTCATCTCGCCTTCGAGCAGGGTGACAGCGTCATGGTCATGGGAGCCGACGGCGGCGGGGTGACGCTGCTGGCAATGGTCGGTGCCGTCCACTCACTGGCGTGGTCGCCGGACGGCCGCTGGCTGGCCGGGGTACGGGGCAACCGGGACTTCGTGTATGGTCAGCGCTCGTTCGGCAACCTGGCCGCGAGCACGGTCTTCGTGCTCCCCGCCGCCGGCGGGGCGCCGACCATGGTGAGCGACTCCACCACCCTCAACGTCTCGCCGGTCTGGCTGCCCGATGGGAGCGGGCTGCTCTACGTCTCGAGCAGTGGTGGGGGCCGGGACATCTATCGCCAGGCCATCGGCCGCGCCGGCCGGCCCGACGGCGCCCCCCGCCGGATCACCACCGGGCTCGATGCGCACACCATCGCGCTCTCCCGGGACGGGAAGCACCTGGCCTATGCCAAGTACAGCCGCGATCTCAACATCTGGATGGTCCGGCTGCCTCCGACAGGCAGTGCTAGCGCCAGCTCCGCCGTGCCGATCACCCGGGGCAACCAGGCCACTGAAGTGGTGCGGCTCTCCCCGGACGGCAAGTGGCTGGTCTACGACTCCGACCTCAATGGCAACGCCGATCTCTTCGTCGTGCCGTCCGAGGGCGGCACGCCGAGGCAGCTCACGCACGATCCTTCGGACGACCTCGCTGCCGACTGGTCTCCCGACGGCAGCCAGATCGCCTTTCACTCGTTCCGCACCGGCAACCGGGATGTCTTTGTCATCAACGCCGACGGCACCGGGCTGACCCAGGTCACCCGCGACACGCTGAGCGACTGGTACGCGGCCTGGGGACCGGACAACAACACGCTCGCGTTCAGCCGGGGAGAGGGAGCGAGCCCGGACCTGCTGGAAATCCGTCGGGCCTCGCGCTCTGCACCCTGGGGGGAACCAGCGCGAATCGGCTCGGGCATCACGAGCGGTGTCACCCACGATCGCCTGGCCTACGCCAGCGTCACCGAAGACAGTACCAACGCGTTTGTCGCTATCCCCTCGGGCGGCGGTGCACCGGCGAGTCTCTTCCAGCCTCCACCCTGGTTCCGGCCCAACTGGCTCCGGATGGGGCCCGACGGCCGGACGCTGTACGTCTTCTCCCGCGACACGACCGGCGACCCGGCCTACTGGGCGGTGGATCTCCGGAACGGGGCGCTTCGCAAGGTGGTGAGCTTCGATCATGGCGAGGCGCGGACGGTCCGCGGCGTCTCCGATACCGATGGCAAGCGGTTCTATTTCGTGGCGGGTGAACATCAGGCGGACATCTGGGTGGCGGACGTGGCCCCGCGATGACGCTCGAGCCGCGGGCACCAGCCCCTTCGCTTCGGTCAGGGTGACATTTGTTTGGTGCGACCCGTTTGTGACACGACGTCACCCCGAGCGCAGCGAGGGGGCCGACACACCGCCCAGCCCCCGACGCCCCGTGCGGTCAGCCCTCGACGTACTTCCGGATGTTGTTCATCTGCCCGGCCCACCCCTTCGAATTCATCTCGAACGCCTTGACCCGTCGCGCCGCCGGGATCGCGTCGAACCCGGTCTCCACCACCGTCAGCAGCGTGCCGCCGTCGGCCACTTCGAGCGTGAACTCGACGAGCGTCCGCGGTTCGTTGGAGTAGTCCACCGCGGGATCGATGGCGTACGGATGCCAGCGGAACGAGAAGCGGTGCTCCGGTTTCATTGCGCCGATGACGATTTCGATTTCCCACGCCCCCTCTCCGGCCCACTGGCCGCGCCTTCATCCGTCGGGTATTGTTTCCGCCTCGCCCGCCGGCGTCACACCCCCACCAGGAGCTGTCATGCAGAAGTCGCTGATCCGTGGCATCGCGCTGGTCCTGCTCGCCTCGCTGGGCGCCGCGTCCCAGGCCCGACCCCAGGCGACCCGGACCCACCCCGCGATCACCGCGGCCGACCTCCGCACCCGCCTCTATCTTATCGCCGACGATTCGATGGGCGGCCGGGCGCCGGGCGGCATCGGCGACTATCAGGCGGCCGAGTATATCGCATCCGAGTTCAGGCGTCTGGGTCTGGAGCCGGCCGGCGAGCACGGCGGCTGGTTCCAGACGGTGCCGTTCTTCCGGGTGGCGGTGGACAGCGCGACCCGGATCGTGGCCGGCGGCAGGACCTTCCTGAGCGGGCGGGATTTCCTGCTGAGCGGTGCGCCCGTCTCGCACCACAATCTCAGTGGCCTGACGGCGGTCTACGGCGGGCCCATCAACGACAGCACCCAGTGGGCGCCAGCCGAATCGCTCGCCGGGCGCATCGTAATCGTGAGCATTGCGCCGGGACCCGACGGCATCAGGTCCACGCGGGGCATCGGCGCCCGGCTCCGGAACCGGCACTTTGCCGGCGCCGCACTGGTCGCGGCCGAGGCGCTCGACCTGCTCGGCCCGGAGACGGTGGCGGCGATCGGCGAGGGGCGGATCACGGTGGACACCGTACGGAGCCCGGTGGCGCCCGTCATTCTCCTTTCGCCGGCGGCTGCGGAGGCGATGCTGGGCCGGCCGGTGGCCGGCACCGCGCCGGGCACCGTCGGCCGGACGATCGACGGCAGTCTGGGCTTTGCCGTGATGGTGCTGCCCTATGCCGCGCGCAACGTCGTCGGCGTGCTGCGGGGTCACGATCCGGTGCTTCGGCATCAGTATGTCTCGCTCACCGCGCACAACGACCATGTCGGGTTCGATCACGCGCCGGTGGACCACGACTCGCTCCGCGCCTTCGACCGCGTCGTGCGGCCGATGGGCGCCGACAGCCCCAACCGGCCGGCCACCGCCGAGGAGACGCCGCGGATCCGGCACATCCTTGACAGTCTGCGGCGGATCCGTCCCGCGCGCGCCGACTCGATCCGGAACGGCGCCGACGACGATGGCACCGGCACGGTGTCGATCCTCGAGATCGCCGAGCGGATGGCGAACGAGCGCAACCAGATCCGGCGCTCGATCCTGTTCGTCTCGCACACCGGCGAGGAGTATGGCCTGGTGGGCTCGGCGTGGTTTACCGACCATCCGACGGTACCGCGGGATTCGATCGTGGCGGAGATCGATCAGGACATGGTAGGGCGGGGCACGGCCGAGGACCTGCCGGGTGGCGGGCCGGCGTATCTCGAGGTGGTGGGTGCCAAGCGGCTGTCGCGCGAGTTCGGCGGCATTCTCGAAGCGGCCAACGCGGCGCAGCCGACACCGTTCGTCTTCAACTACGAGTTCGATGCGCCGGGCCATCCGCTGCAGTACTACTGTCGCGCGGACCACTACAACTACGCGCGCTACTCGATTCCGGCGGTAGCGTTCTCGCGGGGCGAGCACCTGGACTACCACCAGGTGACCGACGAGGCGCAGTACATCGACTACGCCGACCTGGCGCGGGTGTCGACGATGGTGCACGACGCGGCGCTGCGGATCGCCAATCTCGATCACCGGCCGGCACTGGATGCGCCGAAGGGAGATCCCCACGCCGTCTGCCGCCAGTAGTGGTGTGACCGGAGAGCCCACCTTCTTTGCGACGCCGGCACGCTGGCGGGCGTGGCTCGAGCGGAACCACGGTCGGCAGAACGAGCTCTGGGTGGGGTTCCACAAGAAGGCCAACGGCCATCCCAGCATCACCTGGCCCGAGTCGGTGGATCAGGCGCTCTGCTTTGGGTGGATCGACGGCATTCGGAAATCGCTGGGCGAGACGAGCTACGTCATCCGCTTCACGCCCCGGCGCCAGGGGAGCATCTGGAGCGCGGTGAACATCCGGCGCCTCGAAGCGCTGATCCGCGACGGGGTGGTGGCACCGGCGGGGCTTGCGGCGTATGCTCGGCGCACCGCCGCGAAGTCCGCGATCTATGCGTACGAGCAGGATCGGAAAGCGGCAGCGCTCCCGGACGATCTGGTGCGCGAGTTCAAGCGGAACCGGGCGGCGTGGGCGTTCCATTCGGCACAGCCGCCGGGATATCAGCGCACCGCGGCCTGGTGGGTGCTCAGCGCCAAGCAGGACGCCACCCGGCGCAAGCGGTTTGCGACGCTCGTGGCCGACTCGGCGGCGGGGCAGCGGATCGGGCAGCTGCGGCGGCACACATAAGGCCGTGCCTGCCCGCGCTTCGGCCCCCTCGCTGCGCTCAGGGTGACATTTGGGTCTATCCGTCGCTCCGATGCGCGGGGCCTGATCGATGCCGATCCAGAGACGTCGGGGACACTGGACGTCACCTGCACCAGGAGGTCACCCTGAGCGCAGCGAGGGGGCCAAACCCACCCCGCCGCACCGGTCTCGATTCACCGCCCGTCACCCTGAGCGAAGCGAGGGGGCCGGACCCACGCCCCACAATCGGGGCCGGCGCCACGCGCCGCCCGCACAATTCTCACCCGGCGCGCAACAATCCGATCCAGCGCTCGTCGCACACCACGCGAGTCTGGAGCGTGCCCAAGACATTCGTCGTCTACATCCTGTCCAACGAATCGCGGCAACTGTACGTTGGCGTGACCAGCCGGCTTGCGGTCCGACTCCAGCAGCATCGCACGGGCGCGACACCCGGTTATGCGTCGGCGCGAAGGGTCGACCGGTTGGTCTATGTCGAAGTCGCGCCGAACGCGGCTGCGGCGATCACGCGCGAGAAGCACCTCAAGGGGTATCGGCGCGGGCGCAAGCTGAGACTGGTGGACGGGGCGAATCCGGAATGGCGGGACCTGAGTCTGGAACTCGGCATCGGCGGTGGCTCGGCCCCCTCGCTGCGCTCAGGGTGACATCTGGGTCCATCCGTCGCTCCGAGGTCTGGGCCTCGATCGATGCCGATCCAGCGACACCGGAGCTCACCTACACTCGAACGTCGCCCCGAGCAAAGCGAGGGGACCAGAGCCGCAGTTGACACACCAGTTCCAACGCCATTCCGGATGTCGCCCCGAGCAAAGCGAAGTGGCCAGAGCCGCGGTTAACGCACCAATCCCAACGCGACCCCGAATGTCACCCTGAGCGAAGCGAAGGGGCCAGAGCCCAGCTGACGCACCGATCTCGACACGACCCCAACTGTCCTTACTATCGCCCCACAAGCGCCTCGAACCGCGGGATTCCACGGAGCGGGTCGAATCGCGGGTCGATCCGGAGCCACGCCGGCGTGAGGTCATACGGCACCCGGAGCAGCGGTTCGAGGCGGTCCAGCGCCGCATTCGTGTTGCCGGTGAGGACGTAGATGCGCACCAGCTGGTGCTGCATGTAGGCACCGTAGTTCGCATCACGTGAGATCGGCAGCAGCGCCGCGCCGCGTTCCCCTTCCGCGATCGCCTCGGCGTTGCGGTGGAGCATGGCCAGCGCCAGCCCGAGGAAGAGGTGCTGCTGCGCGTCCTGTGGTGCGACCGCTGCCAGGCGGGTAAAGGCGATCCGGGCGGAATCGGCGTAGATCCGGGTTCGCGCCGAGTCGCCGCGCAGATGGTACGTCTGGGCCAGCACGATGGCCCAGTTCGCATCGTTCTCGAAGGCACTGGGCCGGAGCCGCAGCAGGAGTTGCTGCTGCTCCTCGTCGAGCACCCAGTAGAGATCCGACCAGGTCGCCACGAACGCTACCACCGCCGTGGGATCTACCTCGCGCGGTACCTGCCCGAGGATGGCCCGCGCCGCCGGCAAATCGCCCCGCCCGAGCTCGACCATCATCCGCTCGACCCGCATGATGAGATCGGTCGGCGCCAGCTCCAGGCCTCGATCCAGCACCGCCTCGGCCTCCGGAAAGCGCCGCATCCACCGGAGCGTCGTGCCCAGCCGGTGCGCGATCAGCGGCGAGCGCGGGTCAAGTGCGGCCGCACTCCGCAGGTGAACCACCGCCGAATCCCACTGTCCGAGACTGGCCTCAATGGAGGCGTCCGCGGTAAGCAGCGCCGCGTCCTCCGGCGCGAGCCGCAGTCCGGTCGCGGCGGCGGCCGCCGCCCGCACTGGATCCTTTACGACAAGCTGGTAGTAGAGCGCCGTCGCCGCGTGCCCTTCGGCGGCGTCCGGCGCGAGCGCGACGGCGCGCTCCGCGGCATGCTGTGCCATGGTGCGGCTCGTCGCCTTGGGGTCAAAGATGCCATACAGCCACGAGTGCATCTCCGAGAGTCGTGCCCACGCCAGTGCGAAGCCGGGGTCGAGTGCCGTTGCCTGTTCGTAGTAGCCGGCCGCGCGGCTCACCGAGGCGGGGTCGCCGGCGGCGCCGCCGTTCGAGGCCTGTTCCCCGCGCAGGTAGGCGTCGTAGGCGGCCAGGTTGCCGGTGGGCCGATGAGCGAGCTGTTGCCGGGCGCTGTCACCCAGCGCCAGATCGAGCGCGCCGGCCACCTCCCCCGCGATTCTGGACTGCACCTCGAACACGTCGGTGAGCGTCGCGTCGAACGGCTGCTGCCAGAGCGAAGCAGCGGTGCCCGCCTCGATCAGCTCGGGGCTGACCTGCACCCGGCTGGTGCCGTCAGGTTGCCGCGCCCAGCGGACCTTGCCCACCAGCAGATAGGTGACGCCCAGCTCGTGGGCAATCTCACGCAGCGGTTTGGTGCTGCCGCGGTATCCGTTCGAGCTGGCCGAGGCCGTGACGCGGAGTCCGGGCACACCGGTGAGCTTGCCGCGGACGGCGTCGGTGACGCCATCGGTGAAATACTGGTCGTCAGGCGCACCGATGTTCTCGAAGGGAAGCACCGCGAGCAGGTGCGGGCCGCTGGATGTGACGCCCGTGCGCGAGCGGCGCCAGGCGAACAGCACCACGAACGCGATAAGCACGGCGAGTCCCGCGACCATCAGGATCGTCCGCAGGCGCCGAGGTGCCGGCGGCCGGCCATGGGCGCCCGCCGCCGGGAGCGCGGGAGTCGCCGTCGCGCCGGCACCAAACGCCTGGGCAAACTCGGCCGCGGTGGCAAACCGGTCGGCCGGCGTCCGGGCCAGCGCCCGGTGCACCGCGTCCGCCACCGCCGGCGACACCGACTCGCGGGTTTCGGTGAGCGGCCGCGGCGTCTCGACGAAACGGCGCCCGATGGACTGCTGCGGTGTCGCCGCCGCGAACGGCGTCTGCCCCGCCAGCATCTCGTAGAGGACCGTTGCCAGACTGTAGATATCGGTCCGCCCGTCGAGCGCGCGGTCGCCGGCTGCCTGCTCCGGGCTCATATACGCCGCGGTGCCGACCGCGATGCCGGTGCCGGTGAGGCGCTCCTCGTCCACCGCGGCCAGTGCCCGCGCGATCCCGAAGTCGGCCACCAGCGCGTGCGCGCCGCTCAGGAGGATGTTTTCGGGCTTGATGTCGCGATGCACCACGCCCTGCCGGTGCGCGTAGTCGAGCGCGTCCGCCACCTCGCCCGCAATATGAAGCGCATCGGCCACCGGGAGCTGCCGCTCACGGTTGAGCCGCTCGCGGAGCGACTCGCCATCCACATACGGCATGGTGAACCAGAGCTGGCCCGCGGTCTCGCCCGAATCGTGGACCGTCAGGATATGCGGGTGCTGGAAGCGGGCTGCAAGCCGGATCTCGCGCTGGAACCGTTCGCCGCCGAGTGCGGTGGCCAGCTCGGGGTGGAGCACCTTGAGCGCCACCGGCCGGTCGTGACGCAGGTCGCGCGCGAGGTAGACGGTCGCCATGCCGCCCCGGCCGAGCTCGCGGTCGATGACATAGGTTGTCGAAAGGCCGGCACGAAGCTCGGCCAGGCGATCGGCCACAGGCATTCCGATGCGGCAGGGTGAGGTGCGGAGTGGTGATGGGGAACCTACGGCGGCGAGCCCGGCGGCGAAAGCCGCCGCCGCCGCTTGCGCACCCCGGAACCAGCGCGCATGTTAGCCTCGTCCCATCCCTCTCCGAGGCTCCCCATGGACCGCAGCATCACCACCGCAGCGTTCGCGACCGGGCTCCTCCTCGTCGCGTCGCCGCTCGTCGCGCAGGCCAATCCGTTCAAACTGCCCAAAAACAAGGTGTCCGCCATCCAGGTGGACTACACCTATGCCGGCGATCTGACCGGCACCGGCCAGCGCAGCATCGCCGGCGACCGGGTGGCCAGTCATGAGACGACCACCGGCAAGTTCTTCGGCAAGACGTCCACGCACGACACCTGGACGCTGATGACGCCGGACTCGATGTACACCGCCGACCTCACCAAGAAGACCGGCACCCGGATGCCAAACATGCTGCCCGCCATGGCGAAGGCGTACGATGGGCTGGATGGCGCGGGCAAACAGCGGCTGCATCAGAACATGCAGGAGATGTCCCAAATGATCTCACGCGCGTTTGGCACCGGGACCCTCATGGCCGGCCAGAAGGGTGAGACCCGGACCTACGCCGGCGAGAAGTGCGACGAGCGGACGTTCGGTACGTTTACCATCTGCTCGATGCAGGGAACGCCCGGTGTTCCGCTGCACGTCAGCGGCAGCCTCCTCTGCGTCAACTACGAGCAGACCGCCACCGCCGTCCGGAAGGGTGAGCCGCCGGCCTCGGCGTTTTCGCCGCCGGCAGGGGTGACATTCCAGAACACGATGGTGGCGGACGTCGACTCGGTGGCCCACGGCTATGTCACCTATCTCGCGAGCCAGGAGCTGGCCGACTCGCTGGCCGCCGCGAAGGCGAAGATGGCGTCTGCGCAGCCCGAGGGCACGGCGGCCTCCCCCGCGTCGACCCGCCAGCTCACTCCGGAGGAGAAGGCGCAGGCCAAGCAGGCCTGCGAGGCGCTCAAGAACTTCGACCTGGGCAAGGAAATGAAGGCGGCGACCAACCGCGTTGTGGCCGATGCGGTGAAGGAAGCGCTCAAGGAAAAGCAGAACGAGGCCGAGCAGGGCGCCAAGAACAAGATCAAGGGCCTCATCAAGAGGCCGCACTTCTGACGTTCGGCGCGGTGGGCAGTGGCGCCGTCGAGATCTTGCTGTGCCTCGGCGCGCAGGGATCACGCGGCGGCCCCGAGCCGTGGAATGTGCGCGAGTTTCACCTGAGGCACCCGGACGGGCACACGTTCCGGGTGAGTGCGGGGCTCAGCGAGGGATAGCGCGCGGGAGCGAGCCCACGTGTGCGAGCCGATGCCGCCCGCTCGTCTCACCCGGCATGCGCAATTCAATCTTCTGCGTCATCGCCTGCCTTGGCGCCGCGTGCGGCGATTCCACCGGTCCATCCGGCGGCGCCGGTGCGGCCGCGCTCGCCATCGGCCCCACGCATAGCTGCCAGATCACCGCTGCCGGTACCCGCTGCTGGGGCCGCGGGGCGGAGGGGCAGCTTGGCATCGGAACTACGCCGGCCGATGCGCCACCCACCGCCCTGACGTCCGGCGCGGCGTTCACATCGCTGGCCGCCGGCACCACACATACCTGCGCGCTGGACGCCGATGGCACGGCCTGGTGCTGGGGCTCGAATGGCTACGGAGAGCTCGGCACCGGTGACCAGGCCGGCGCGGTGTGCGGCGCCGCGACGTGCCGCGCGAGCCCGGTCGCGGTCAACACCGCGATCCGCTTCCGCTCACTCGCCGCCAGCCGGAACTTCACCTGCGGCATCGCGACCGATGGCGGCGCCTATTGCTGGGGACTGAACGATCAGGGCCAGCTCGGCAGCCGCGAAGATACGACCTGCGGCGGCATTCGCTGCTCGCCCACACCGATCCGGGCCGCGGCCGGAGTTTCGTTCACCAGCATCACCACGGGGTATGCCCACGTTTGCGGCATCGACCTTGGCGGGCGTGCCGTCTGCTGGGGGTACAACGGGCTGCCGGTCGCGGGCCAGCACAATAATGCCGCTTTTCTGCCGGACACGCAGTCATTCGGAGGTGCACTGCGCTTTGCATCACTCAGTGCTGGCGGATATCACACCTGCGGCATCGGGCGCGATGATGTCGCGTACTGCTGGGGAATCGACGCCGTCGGTGCCGGGCCGGCCATACTCGAGGCCGATCACCCGGTGCCGGTGAACGGCGCGCATCACTTCACTGCGATTCGCGCTGCGCGCTTCTCGGCATGCGGGCTCGACACTCAGGGGCGGGTCCTGTGCTGGGGGGCGGACGTGGCGAGCGAGCTGGCAAGCGGTGATCCCACATTCCATGGCCGTTACGACGAGCCGACGCAAATCACCGGCACGCTGCGATTCGCTTCAATCGTTGGCGGCGGCAGCAACTACTGCGGCACCTCGACCGACGGATCACTGTACTGCTGGGGACGCGGTACCGAGGGCCAGTTGGGACAAGGCCACAGCGACGCGGCCTCGCCCGAGATTGTGCCGGGCAGCTGAATCAGCCCGACTGTTCCCGCAGCCGCGCCAAAGGTGGCCTCCTGGATCGTGTCCACGCCGTTCGCCATGGCGAGGCAAGTTGCCCCGGTGCGGCGAGATCAGTCTTGGCTACTCGTCGCCCCCGCGCCGGTCCAGCATCTGCCGCACTCGCAATAACAGTTCATCGGGCAGGAACGGCTTCGGCATGAACTCCGAGCCCTCCGCGATCAGTCCGCGCCGGGCCACTTCGTCGCCGGTGTACCCCGAGGAGTAGAGGATCGGCACCCCGGGCGCGACCGCGGCCAGCGCCTCGCCCAGCGCGCGGCCTCCGATACCCGGCATCACGAGATCGGTGATCACGAGCGCCGCCGGCTCGGCTCCGTCGGATCGCGCGCGAAACAGCTCGAGCGCCTGCTCGCCGTGGGTCGCCTGGAGCACCTCGTATCCCGCCTTCCGCAGCAGCTCCGCCAGATACCCCAGCACGACCGGCTCATCGTCCACCACGAGAATGCGCTCGCTGCCGCCGGCGGGCGAGACGGCGTTCGCGCGGGCGTCGGCGAGCGTCGCCTCGCGGTCAGCCGCGGCGACGCCGGCGTCCGGGAGCAGGATGCTCACCGTCGTGCCCTCACCCGGCTCACCGTAGATCCAGACATGGCCGCCGGTCTGCCGGACGATGCCATGCACCACCGACAGCCCGAGCCCGGTGCCGTGGCCGACCGGCTTGGTGGTGAAGAACGGTTCGAAGACCCGCGCGCGCGTGGCCGGATCCATGCCGATGCCGGCGTCGGTCACGGTGAGCTGGACGTAGTCGCCCGGCTCCAGCCGTCCGCCGCCGTGCTGAGACGGCCGGAACTGGGACACCGCAGTCCGCTCGATCGCGATGGTGAGCCGGCCGCCATCGACCATGGCGTCGCGTGCGTTGAGGGCGAGATTGAGCAGCACCTGCTCCAACTGGGTGCGGTCGGCGTGCACCATGGCGGCGCCGCGGGGGTGGGTCACCACCAAATCCCGATCGGGCCCAAGCGCCTGGCGCAGCATCGGCGAGAAGTCGTTCACCACCCGCGTGAGGTCGAGGTCCACCTGCTGGAGCACCTGGCGGCGGCTGTAGGCCAGCAGCTGCTGGGTGATCCGCGCCGCCCGCTCCGCCGAGCGTTGCACCTTCTCGGCGTCGTCCCGGAGCGGCTCGCCGGGCCGGGTGCGATTGAGGATGAAGCCATTGAAGCCGATCACGCCCTGCAGTGCGTTGTTGATCTCGTGTGCCACGCCGCCGGCCAGCCGGCCGACCGCCTCGAGCCGCTGCGCTGCCTGCGCCTGCTCCTCCACCCGGCGGCGCTCGGTGAGATCGAGCACGTAGAACACGCCGGCGTTGCCCTCCTCGTCGAGCCGGCTGCCGCCGACCAGCACCGGTACGCGCGAGCCGTCCTTCCGCAGCATCTCCTTCTCGTACGCGCGGCTCGCGCCTGTCTCCCGGATTTCCCGGGCGGCGCGCTCGTCCCGGTCGCGAAACTCCGGCGGTGTCAGATTCGTGTCCCAGCGGAGCGCTCCCGCCTCGATCTCCCGGGGCGTATACCCCAGGAGATCGCACAACGCGCCGTTGGCGCCGGTGATCCGCCCATCGTGATCATAGAAACCGATGCCGATGAGCGGCGATTCCACGACGCGGCGGAGCCGGGCCTCGCTGGCCCTGAGCGCGCGCACGCCGGCACGCTGCTCGGTGACATCGGCCTTGGTGACGCCGACCCAGCGGATGACACCTTCCGCGTCCCGGACCGGAAAGCAGCTCACCATCAGTTCGTAGTCGCCGCCACTGGGTGCCGCGACGGTGATCGCGTGGTCGAGGATCGGCTGGCCGGTCTCGAAGACCTGGCGGTGCAGCGGCTCCAGCACCTCGGCCCACGCGGGGAGCACATCACGAATCCGGCGGTCGGCATGCGTCTCGACCGGCACGCCATGCAACGCGGCCAGCGCCGGGTTGACCTGGACATAGCGAAGCTCCTGGTCCACAAAGGCCTGCCCCACCGGTGATGCCGCGAGGACTGCCTGCAGCATGTTGACGCTCTCGACCGATTCCCGGTGACGCTGCGCGTTGTCCACCGCCACGGCGGCGCGCTCACCCAGCACCTCGGCGAGCCGCAGGTCGCTGGAGGTATAGTGCCGGCCCGATTCGGACATCAGGAAGCTCAGAACGCCGAACACCGCGCCGTGCGCGATCAGCGGCACGCCGATATAGGAAACGAGTCCCAGCTCGCGAAGAATTCGGAGGTACTCCGGGTCGCGGCCGGGCATGTCGAGCATGTCGGGTGTGATGTCCGGCACGTATCGTGACTGGCCGTTGCGGAGCACGTCGTACGAGCCCCCTTCGCCCGGCTGGGGCGGAAAGCGTCGCTCCAGCTCCCAGCCCCAGGCCTCTCGTGCGGGGTCGACATGCGTGATGGCGATTCGGCGCAGCGTGCCGTCGGGCTGCGCCAGGTCGATGGCGCACCAGTCGGCCAGGGCGGGGATCGCGAGGCGCGCGACCGTCGCGAGCGTGGTCTCGTACTCGAGCGATCCACCGAGGGCGGCGCTGGCCTCACCCAGAAAGCGGAGTGCGGCTGCGCCCTGCTCCCGTTCCGCCACCAGTGCGCGAGCCTGCTCCGCATTCTCCTCGGCGCGCATCCCTTCTTCCTCGGCGCGCGACGCTTCCTCTTCCGCCTGCGAGGCCGCTTCCTCGGCCAGGTCGCGGAGCCGGATGTTCTCGTCCGCCTGGAGCTCGGCGGCTCGCCGGGCGCGGTGCTCGCGATCGCCGAGGACCGCGAGCCCCACGCCAACGACCGCGAACATGGTGAGGCCGACGAGCGATACCGGCGTCCACTGGAAGAAGGTGCCCACTGGTGCGAGAAAGAAGAAGTCGGCGCTCGCGAGCCCCAGCACCAGCGCCAGAAGTGTCGGCCCGGAACCGAGCAGCCAGGCCGCAATGATGAGGGCGGGAAACAGGGTGAGGAACGGCAGGTCGACCGGACCGATCCAGCGGCTCAGGAACTGGCGCAGGAGCGTGGCGGCGACGATCAGCACAACCGCCAGCGGATAAGCCAGTGCCGGGCGGCCGCGTAGATCACGGGCCCGCTCAAGGCGGGGCGACGGCCAGGTGGGCTGACCGGGCGTATGAGGCGTCACTTCGAGTACCCCTGTCTCGTGTGGTCAGCCGGTGACTGGCGGGCGCAGGACGGCAACGATCGGAAACATAATGAAAGCCGGCGGACAACGGTGTCGCGGCACTGGTGCGGCACCCTGACCGAATCGGTGCAGCGCGGTCAGACGCATCGCCCCGCCGATGGCGCTGCCGCTGACTGCCTTCGCGACGGTTATGCGCAGCGCGACCAGGCGCGTGCGCGGCCCAGCGCCCGCTCCCGCTTGGACTTGGCTGGCTGCAGACGTTGGCGTGTCAAGAAACGGGTCACTCCCGCGGCCGGCCGCGGTTTCCTTTTTGCATATCCATCGGCCCGGCAGCGACAGTCGTTGCCATGGTCAAAAAAATAGTTCTACCCGATAAGAGCACACCCGGAGTGATCCGGGGCCGCAAAACTTGAGGTCTCGAGGGGCGATCGTCGCCGCGAGATAGCTCGGTGCCGAAGGTGGATCCGCAACGCGCCTCGCGCGGTGCTTCCCTCGGCCCCAGTGCCCTGTGGAGGTACCGCGTTTCTTTCGTTGAGCCCGCTGGCTGAAAGGAAAGACCCGATGTCCGCCGTATCCTGTCACCGCGCCATCCTCGTCCTGACACTGGCCGCTGTGGCGGCCTGCGCCTCGGACGGCTTCAGTCCGAGTTCGGGCGCTCCCTCGTCGCCGGAAACGTTCACCGCAACGACCCCACTCGGTCCCGTCGAGCTGCCCGATACGGCCATGCACCCAGTGGCGGTGTCCGCCTCGGCACCTGCTCCCGTCTACGACACCGCGAGCTTCTATGCGCGGAACGACCAGGACCGCAGCGTGAGCCTGTTCTTTGCCAACCCGGCGGGATCGCCGGCGTTCGACGGCGGAGACCACGAGCATGACGACGGCCACGGCCACGGGGATGGAAATGGGAATGGCGGCAACGGCAACGGAAATCAGGATGCCGGCGCGCCCGGCTCGCCGCTGGGCTCGGAGTACGTGCGGCTGACTGTCTGGAAGAACTCGCTGCTCGCATGGCCGGACGGTCGCCCGTTCGTGGCCGGCGATTCCGTGCTGATCACGGTCCGGCTGGTGGATCGCACACAGCTCCTCTTCGAGTTTGAGCCGTCCGGTCTCCGCTTCACGGCGTCAAAGCCGGCGGAGCTCCGGATCAACTACGGGGTGGCCGGCGGCGACCTGAATCAGGACGGCCAGGTGGACGCGGCCGATTCGGCGCTGGTGGCCCACTTCGGCATCTGGCACCAGGCGACGGCCGGCGGGCTGTTCCTGCGGCTGGCCTCCGCCATTGCCCCATCGACCCAGACGGTTCGCGCCGACATTCCCGGCTTCAGCCGCTACGCGGTGTCGTATTGACGCTCCCGGGACGCCCGCAGACGCGGGCACGACTGCGGCTCGACGCGCCTGACGTCTACCATCTTGCGCACGGCGCGTGGTACGACGTGCTGGGCGACGGGCTCACCCCGGCGCTGCCGGACGGGCGGATCCTCGTGCGGCCGTTCGACGCGATGCCGGACGACGCCGAAACCTACATTCCGCTGGCACCGAGCATGGTGGAGCTCTGCCGCGGCGACGGCGCGCGGATTCTGCGGAACCCGGACGGCACGCAATGGGTGGCCGGAATGGTGCCGTTCGACCAGGACGGCGTGACGACGCGGTGGCTGCGATTCGTCTCGTCCATCGGGGCATACGCGCTCGTGCCAAGTGGCCGCCCCAATCTGGACGCCTTTTCCGACGATGAGCTGCTGACGCTCCTCACCGACTACCAGAACCAGCCGATCCACGCCGAGCGGCCGCACGGGCTCCGGATCGAGGCCCGGGTGCGGCCCGCCTTTGCCTGGGCCTACCGCATGCTGGATGAAAACGTGTGGTATCTGGTGGACTCCCGCTGGAGTACCGAGCGGGCGCTCGCCATCGTGACCGCCGAGGGCGAGCGCATCGTGGACGTCGCGCACGTCCGCACGCGGACCTTCCTGGATTAGCGGAACGCCACCGTCCGCCTCACAGTCCCAGCCACCAGTTGACCTTAACCAGGAAGATGTTTTCGGCCGGTGCGCTGAAGAGCGCGCCGACGTCGCGCCCCACCTGGAGATTCCCTGCCGCCAGCTGGTCCCCGCGCGACTGGGTCCAGACCAGGAAGAGGGTCGAGCCCGGCCGGTACTCCCAGCGGAGCACGGCGTTGCCGCGGAGTGAGCGCACCGTGAAGTTGGGATCGTTGAAGGTGAACGGCGCCGCCGGGCCGCCGCCGTCCGGATCCACCGTGAACTGCCGGGTGCCGTTGTTGTCGGCCGACGTAATCGTACCGGCGTCCTGACCGTACACCACCTTTCGTAGTTCCCGTGGCGCGGCGAATTCCTTGTATCGGTCGTACGCGCCGCTTGCGACGAACGGTTGCGCGAACAGCTCGAGCGTCAGATTGGGCGTGAAGGTGACGTTGACCCGTGTGTCCATGGAGAGCGTTCGCTGGGCGACGCTGGCAAAAACGTAGCGCCGGCCGTAGAACGCCGTCGCAGTTGGATCATTCACCGCGGTGACGTACTGGGCCGGGGTCTCGTCGTAGCTGTACCCGGGGCCCGCCGAAAGCAGGAGATTGGACACCGGCCGCCACTGCAGCACAGTGCTCACCGACCAGCCATGGGTTCCCTCACGGCCGATGCCGTATGACGCGTCGGTGTTGATGACCACGCTTTTGCGCGAATCGCTCGAGATCGAGCTCTCGAAGAAATCGGACCCCTGACGCTTCACCACCGGGCCGCCGCGGGTGAGTCCGTCATCGAGATTGGTCCACCGATGGATCCAGAACGCCGATCCCTGCCAGTAGTTGAGTGCCTGCATCGAGCCGTAGAGCTGGGTTTGACGGTCGGTCCGGTCCCAGTCGTAATTGAATTGTTGCTGGCCGCCGGCGGTGAAATTCAGCGAGCGATAGGTCCGGGTCGGCTCGGTGTACTGGCGCAGCACGTTGCCGCCCATCCAGATGTAGCCGGCGCGGGTGAGGAACCCGATGTCGTTGTTCTCGAAGCCGGGCGAGCGGATGTTGGTCTGCGCTTCCCAGAGCCAGTCGCCCGCCGCCTTGCCGAACCGCACGTAGGCCGCATAGCCGTGGAGCGAGGTGGCCGTTGAATCGTACGCACTGCTGAACACGGCATTCGATCCATTGCCGCGATCGGGCCGCTGGAAGTACCGCGCGCTGGAGCGCTGCAGCCGATTGATCGCGGTGGCGGACCCGCTCACGTCGCTCACCGCCGCCTGGGCCATCAGCCGGTACTCCCGCTTCCCGAACCACCAGTCGGTCGAGAGCCCGGCGGTCTCGGAGTGGCTGCCCAGGTCGCGCGCCAGGAGCGGATCGTTGAGCCGCCGCACGACCGACGTGGCCATGCCCCGGATCACGGTGCTGCCGCCGCGGAGGTCGCGGGCCAGACGCGCCACGAAGTAGTTGGTCAGCGGCTCGACGGTGACGCTTCTCCGACTGCCGTCGGTCTGGGCCACTGTCGCGTCGGCCTGGCCGGTCAGCGCGTCCAGCACGCCGATGGACCAGCCCGACTGGGTCCGCCCCGTCAGCTTGGCGGCGCCGAGAATGGTGCTGTTTCCCGGCACATCGGCGTAGGGCCCGGCGGCGAAGGCATTGCCGGCGCTTTGTGGGCTCCGGCCGATCCGGCGGGAGTAGAAGAGCGACAGGCCCGACACGTTGGAGCAGAAGAAGCAGTTGAACCCGCCGAACGAGAACAGCCCCGATCCCTCGACGAAGAATGGCCGCCGCTCGTCGAAGAAGGTCTCGAATGCGCTCAGGTTCACCACCGCCGGATCCACCTCCACCTGGCCAAAGTCCGGATTGATTGTCGCGTTGAGGGTGAGGTTGGACGTGAGCAGCACCTTCCCGTCCACACCGATGCGCCCGTCCAGCTTGTGGGGGTCGTTGAAAGGGTCGGCCGGGTCGCCGGCCGGGTGGTTGCTGGAGCGGCCCACGACGTACGGCAGGATTTCCGCGCGCTCCGGCGAGGCCGAGATCTTCAGGCCGGTGAGGTGGCCAAAGCGCTGGGGGCCGCCGCTCTCGTTGAGCCGCCAGAACGACCACTGCGACAACTCGTTGGTGCGATTTTCCTGGCGCCAGATCTCAAGCCCCCAGGTCTGGTCCGGAGTCCCTGGGTAGCGGACCTGCGAGAAGGGGATGCGGATCTCGGCGGTCCAGCCGAGCGAGTCGATCCGGGTCCGCACCGTCCAGATCGGGTCCCATGAGGGATCGGGATTCGAGCCGCCCGGCCCGTACGCGTCGGTGCGGACGCCCGATGGATTGACCTGAAGGATGGTGCGACCGAGGTGATCGTGGAACGTGTCAAAGATGATCTCGAGGAAGTCGGCATCGGCTTCGGCATCGCGGCGGACCAGCCGGGTCTGCACGCCACGCGCCCCCTCCGTGTCGTACATCCGCGCACCGATGTAGAGCGCCTCGTCGTCGAAGGCGAACCGGACCTCGGTGCGCTCGACCGCTGGCTCGCCCTGATGCGGCTGGCTCTGGAGGAAGCCGCTGGCGGCGGGCGCGGTATGCCAGGCCTCCTCATCGAGGCGGCCATCGAGCGTGATCGGAGTGGACAGCCGCACGGCACCGACCTGGGGCGGTGGCGTTGGATGGATGGCGGCCTGCTGGGCACAGAGCGGCCCGGCCGCGGCGAGCGCCGCGACGATTCCGAAGTAACCGCGCATGCACGAGTCCCGGAAGGTGTCTTCACATATGACGCCCTTTGCCGGAAGAAGGTTGCATGTATGAGGGTCGTCGATGCGATCCGCTACCCGAGCGGCTTGGCGTACCTCACGATTTCTGCGTGGTACCCCAGGTGCTCGTACAGCCCGCGTGCCCGGCGATTGGCCGCGAACACCGAGAGATCCACCCGCACCATGCCCAGCCCACGTCCCCACGCCTCCACCGCTTCCATCAGCGCCCGCGCCACCCCGCGGCCGGCGGCCCACTCGGCCACAGCCAGGACCTCGACATAGGCGTGCGCATTTCCGGTGAAGTAGTCGCGCCGGGTGTTGGCAAACACGGTACCCAGCACCTCTCCGTCAGGCGCAGCCCACACCAGAAACAGCACCGCGGCATCGGGAGCGGCGAACTGCGCCCGAAGGATGGCGTGATCCGCCACCGAGATCTCGCGGGCGGTGCGACCCGGTGGACGCTCAAAATCGGCGAGGCGCCGCGTGAGCTCCTCGATCGCGGGCCAGTCGTCGGGTCGTGCCTCTCGCAATGTCATCGGATGTCCGTTCGCCAGGGAAAAGGGGCGGGCCCGGTGCGCCTCGCTGCCGACGGCGTAAATTGTATCACCCCAGCCGCCAGGATTCTCATATGATGTGCCGTCCCCTCGCGTTGCTCCTCGCCTGTGCCGTTCCTGCGCTCGCCCAGCAGCCGGCTCGTGCCGCCGACTCCACGCGCCATGTGCTCCTGGTGCCCGATGCCGTCTGGGACGGCGCGGCCAACGCCCCCGAGCGCGGCTGGGTGGTGATGCTTGCCGGGAATCGGATCGAGGCGGCGGGCCCGGCCGACCGCGTCGCTGCCGCCGGCGCCGAGCGTATCGTGCTGCCGGGCACGACGCTCATACCGGGCCTGATCGAGGGACATTCGCATCTCTTTCTGCACCCGTACAACGAGACGCTCTGGGACGATCAGGTGCTGAAGGAGCCGCTGGGCTACCGGATGGCGGAAGCGGTCGCGCACGCCGCGGCGACGCTCCGCGCCGGCGTTACCACGACGCGTGATCTGGGAACCGAGGGCGCGCTGGACAACGACGTGCAGCTCAAGCGCGCCATCCTGCGCGGGGTGGTGCCCGGGCCGCGCATGATCGTGGTCACCCGTGCCATCGTGGCGACCGGCGCCTACGGGCCCCGCCGGGCCAACTACGCCTTCGACCCGCCCCAGGGGGCTGAGGAGGCGAGCGGGAGCGACGAGATCGCGCGGCTGGTGCGAAGCCAGATCGGACGGGGCGCGGACTGGGTAAAGGTCTACGCCGACTACGGCGTCGGCCCCAGCGGCCAGGCGATGGCGACGTTCACCCTCGACGAGCTGCGCACGGCAGTGGAGACCGCACGCGGCTACGGCCGCCCGGTGGCGGCGCACGCAACGACGGCGGAGGGTATGCGCCGCGCGATTCTCGCCGGCGTCGAGACCGTCGAGCATGGCGATGCGGGCACACCCGATGTCTTCCGGCTCATGAAGGAGCACGGCGTCACGCTCTGTCCCACGCTCGCCGCGGGCGAGGCCTACGCCGATTATTTCCAGGGCTGGAGGAAGGGGCAGGGGGCGGTGCCGCGCAGCGTGACCGAGAAGCACGCCAGCTTCAAGGCGGCGCTCGATGCGGGCGTGAACATCTGTTTCGGGGGTGACGTAGGCGTCTTTGCCCACGGCGAGAACGTACACGAACTCGAGCTCATGGTGGAATACGGCATGACGCCGCTGGCGGCGCTCCGGTCCGCCACGAGCGGCAACGCCAGGACCTTTCACGTCGACGATCGGCTGGGGCGGATCGTGCCCGGTTACCTGGCCGATCTCGTCGCCGTGACGGGCGACCCCACCCGGGACATCACGGCGCTCCGCCGGGTCGCGGCGGTTTACAAGGATGGCGTGCGGGTACGCTGAGTCACCCGCCGGCCCGAAGAAAGGCCATCACCGCCGGTACCACCACGTCGGGCCGCTCGATGAACGGCAGGTGCCCCGCGGAGTCGACCGGCACCCACACCGCCAGCGGAAGGGCGGCGCGCACCGAATCGCTCCGGGCGATCGGCACGGTGTGATCTTCCCGGCCCCAGATGAGCAGCACCGGCCGCGCCACCGTGCCGACCCGGCGGAGCTGCTCCCGTACATCCGGCCCGGTGGCAATGCCCATTCGCGCCGCACGGATCGCGGCCCGCGTTCCCTTGAGCCGCTGCTGCACTCGATAGCGCGCGACCCAATCTGGCTGCCGCTCCGGATGGAGGAAGTCGTCGAGCTGACCGGTGGCCATCGCATCGCTGCCGCCGCCCAGGATCATGTCGATGTTCCAGCGCAGCGATGAGCGGAGCTTCAATGGCGGCGTGAACGGCGCCACGATGCCCGGATCGACGTAGATGAGCGACCGCACACGATCGGGGTGTCGCGCGGCAAACCCCGTGATCACGCTGCCGCCGAACGACACGCCGCCCAGCGTGACCGGGCCCGGCACACCCAGCGAATCCAGGAGGCCGGCGAGCTGCCGCACGTACAGATCCTGCGAATAGTCGATGGCCGGCCGGTCGGACCAGCCGCGCCCATAGTAGTCGTAGCGGATGACGCGGTAGCCGGAGTCGGCCAGCGTCTGAAAGAGTGGATCCCAGATGTACGCGGGGACCGACATGCCGGCGGCCAGCACCACGACGCGCCCGCTGTCCGGCCCCGCCGTCTCGTAGTGGGTCACGCCGTCCTGCAGCGAGACGAAACTGCCAGCGACTCCCTCGCGGGCCTTGGCGTCGAGCGTGCGGCGCTCGGGATCCTTCACGGCGAACGCCACCAGCAGCGCGGCCGCAATGAGGCAGACGGTGACGGCAACCCAGCCGGCGAGACGGCGGAAGCGCATGCGGATCTCCGTGGGGGATGGCGAGGGAACATAGCTCTGCGCTGCGGATTCGGCGTGTGGCGACCGGCGCACCCACCGGTCGAGCGAACCGCCGGCTCGGTGATGTCGAGCATGCCGGCCACCTCGGCCAGCGCGTTGTGGCGCGGTTGACCACGATCCGGAAGAACCAGCGGCCGAAGGCGCGATCCCCGAAAGCGTTGGGTCTCCGCTCGATCCCTGCATCCTGGCGGGCTGGCGCGAGTCGGGGGAATCCGGGATGGGGTTCGCGCGACGCCGCTGTGCGCCGCTGCCGTCGCCAGGCCGTCGCTTGCGGTATATTGAAAGGCGAGGGTTTCAGGCGGCGCGGGCGCGGGATGCGGCTGGGGAGCGCGACTCTGCGATTTCCGGACCAGCGCAGCACCAGCCGACGGGGGTACCGATGCCTGATCACGAGAATACCGACGTCTTTGACGCCGCCGGCACCTACAGCTTTCCGACCGGCATCGGCACGTTCCGGATCGTCGCCCGGGCCGATGCCGGCGTGACGCTCTGGCTCGATGATGAATGGCTGGGCGCATACCCGGATGCCGACGAGGCCGCCGCCGACGTCTGGGCTGGAAAGACCGGTCATGTGCGCTGGGACCGGACCCACAACCGCCACGGCGCGCCACGGCGGCTGGCGGAGTGGCACTGCACGTGAGCCGCGGGCCGCAGTAGCGGCGACACCGACAGCGGACCTGTCCGGGCCGGCCTGCCGCTGGGTAGATCGTTCGCTGACTGTCGCGATCAGCGAAAGGTGCCCGGGCTCACGCTATAGGTCAGCTGGTAGCGTCCCGCCTCCTCATCTTCCGACCAGAATCCCATCTGTTCCGCCCACCGGATGTTCTGCATCAGCCGGCCGCCGATTGTAATGAACCCGGCGGCACGGCCCGTGACCGCGCCGAGGTGGCGAAGGTCAGCCAGAGACCGGATGGGCGTGGCCGCGCGCTCGGTGACGATGCGCCTGGCGGTACCCGGGCCGATGCCGGGGACGCGGATCAGCTCCTCTCGTGACGCCGTGCGTACCTCGATGGGAAACCGCTCCGGGTGTGCGAGGGCCCATGCCGCCTTGGGGTCTGCCGCGAGCGGCAGGTTGCCGCTCTCGTCGTAGACAACCTCATCCGCGCTGAAGCCATATCCCCGCAGCAGATGGTCCGCCTGATAGAGCCGGTGCTCGCGGAGTGCCGGCGTGGCGCGCACGCCCTCCATTGGTGTGTCGTGAATGGGGCGGAACGCGCTGAACTGCGAGTGATGCATGCCGCCGCCGGCATAGAGCCCGGTAACCCGATCCAGGATCGTCCGATCGGTGTCCGGTGTGGCGCCGACGACGAACTGCATCGTGATGCCGGCGGTGCCGCCCGGATGCAGGCGGTCCCGCGGGCGTCCGGCGGCCTCTTCCGCCCGGTTGGCCACGACCTGCGCGCGGGCCCGCTCGAGCGCGGCCAGGGTGACGGCAAACGTCTTGTCGGGGGCGATCTGGGCCAGCGAGGCGCCGCACGGCGCCTCGAGATTGACCGATGCCCGGCTGGCGAGCTGCGTCAGCCGGTCCACCTGCGCGGCCTCGGCGCCGGGCACGATCTTGACGTGGATGTAGCCGGTGAAGCGGTCGCGCTCGCGAATGAGCTCGAGCGCCGTGATCAGGTCGTCCATCACCTTGACCGGGCGTCCGGGAATGCCGGTGGTGACGAACAGGCCGTCGCACCATCCGCGGCGCACCGCCCCGGCAAAGATCCTCGCCAGCTCGGCGGGCTTGAGCAGCGTCCGCGGCATGTTGCGGTCGCGACGCATGGGGCAGTAGTGGCAGTTGAAGCTGCACGCGTTGGTCATCAGGATGCGGAGCAGCCGCCGCCGGCCGCCGCCCACCCGGAGGTCCCGGATATTGAGAGGACGCAGGGCGCCCACGTCATCGGCGTGCCGCAGCCGCGGAGGGAGGGGGCGGGGGGAAGTGGCCGACTCACGGTCATCAGCGGCATCCGCCATCAGGGTCTTCAGGCGGTCTTCCAGGGATGGCAGGGACATCGATATCTCGCGGTTCGGGGCCGGTCTCAGTTTACCGAACAAATCCCGAAATGCAAGGGGTTGCCGCGGGCTCAGGCGCCGCGGCGCGCCCCCAGCGTGACCTCGACGTCGTGCCGTGCACCATCATCGGCCAGCGGGATCCGTCCGTTCGGCAGCTCGATGCCGTCCGCGACCACCCGACTAACGCCGGCCGTCACATGGGCCGGATTCCGCACCGAGACCGCATACGTCGCACGCCCGTGCCGGTACTCCAGCTCGAAGCCGTCCCAGGCGGCCGGAATATGCGGATCGAGCGTGAGCGTCTCGCCCTCCTTGAGGAAGCCCATGATGGCTTCGAGTCCCACGCGGTACATCCACGCGGCGGACCCGGTATACCAGGTCCAGCCGCCGCGTCCCAGGTGTCCGTCGGCCGTGTAGATGTCGGCAGCGACGACATAGGGCTCGACCTTGTAGCGGTCCACCGCTGCCGCGTCGGCCGCGTGGGTGAACGGGTTGAGCATCTGGAAGAGAGCAAATGCGCGCTCGCCATCGCCGCGAAGCGCGGTGGCAAGCACGGCCCAGAGCGCGGCGTGGGTGTATTGCGCGCCGTTCTCACGCACACCGGGCACGTATCCCTTGATGTAGCCCGGATCATGCGACATGTGGTCGAAGGGCGGAGTCAGCAGCATGATGAGCCGCGCGTCGTCCCGGACGAGATTGGTCTCGAGTGAAGCCATCGCCTGACTCTGCCGCTCGGCCGCGCCGGCGCCCGAGATGACGCTCCAGCTCTGCGCGATCGAGTCGATCCGGCATTCCTCCGCCTCGACGGTGCCCAGCGGGGTGCCGTCATCGAAGTAGGCCCGGCGGTACCACGCGCCATCCCAGGCCGAGCTGTCCACGGCGGCGGTGTAGCCATCGGCGATCCCGTTGAGCTCGCCGGCGGCCGCGCCGTCGCCGCGCCGGGCGGCGATGCCGGCGAACCCGCGGAGCGTATCGATGAGAAACCAGGCGAGCCATACGCTTTCGCCCCGCCCCTCGTGCCCGACGCGATTCATGCCGTCGTTCCAGTCGCCTGAGCCGATGAGCGGCAGGCCATGCACGCCGCGGGTGGCCGCCTTCCGAAGCGCCCGGAGGCAATGCTGATACACGGTGCCCCGCTCACCCGAGTCCTGCGGCAGATCGTACGCTTCGTCCTCACCCTCGGCCAGCGCCCGCATGCGCAGGAACGGCGCCGATTCATCGAGCACCGACTGATCGCCGGTGACGCGCACGTACTGCTCGGTGCAGAAGGCCAGCCACACCAGGTCGTCGGAGAACCGTGTGCGGACGCCGCGACCGCTTTGCGGGTGCCACCAGTGCTGCACGTCCCCCTCGACGAACTGACGACCCGCGGATTCGACGATGTGCGCGCGCGTGATGCCGGGCTCGGCGTACACGAAGGCCATGCCGTCCTGGAGCTGGTCGCGGAACCCGTAGGCGCCGCTCGACTGATACAGGGCTGAGCGGGCCCACATCCGGCAGGCGAGCGCCTGGTAGAACGTCCAGCGGTTGAGCACGGCATCGAACTCGGGCGAGGGCGTCCGCACCCGGATGACGCCGAGCCGGTGTTCCCATGCGCGTGCGGCCGTCGCCACGGCGGCCGCGGCCGCGCCCGTCGGGCGGTAGCGATCGATCAGCGCGCGCGCCGCCTCCACGCCGCGGGCTGCACCGAGGAGCAACACGACTTCCACCTCCCCGCCGGGTGGAATGGTCAGGACGCTCTGGAGCGCGGCGCACGGATCGAGGTCGGCGCCGGTGCGCTCCGCCAGCCGCTGGCGCGTCAGCCCGTCCGGCTGCGCCGGGCTGCCGTTGCGTCCCAGGAATTCCCTGCGGTCGGCGGTATGACTCACCAGCGGCGCGCTCATCCAGCTGAAGGCCACCTGGTCGGCGAACAGTTTCTCGAAATAGTTCTGCGCAAAGATCGCCTGGCTGGCCCGGTCGAACCGCGTCTGCGTCGTGTACTGCGTCCGTTCCCGATTGACGCCGAGGGTCCATTCGAGATAGCTCACGACGCCGATGCGCCGCGGCGTGGTGCCGTGATTGGCGATGGCCAGCTGGCCGATGCGCACCGGGTCATCTTCCGGCACGGCCAGCGTCAGCGTGGTGGCGATATTGGTGTGCTCGTGGGAAAACACCGTGGCGCCGGCGTCGTGCCGCGTGACATAGGGCGTGGGGTGACGGATGGGCGCCGGCGTGGCGCTCCAGATCTCCCCGGTGTCTTCGTCGCGGAGATAGATGATGTCGGCCGGCGGGTCGGTGACCGGATCGTTGGACCAGGGGGTCAGCCGGAAGAAGAAGCTGTTCTCCACCCAGGTGAAGCCGCCGCCGCTTTCGGTGACGACGAATCCGACGCGCGGATTGGCCACCACGTTGGCCCAGGGCGCGGGCGGCAGCGCCGTGCCGCTCAGCCGGATCTCGTAGCCGAGCGATGGCGTGAGCCCGCCGGTGCCGTTGAACAGCGAGAGTGCCTGGGCCGGCTGCTCGCTTCGCGGGGCCGGCTCGGGATTGCCGGCGATGGCGCGGCGGACCTTGCGGGTGGCGGCCGTGCCGGCCGTCGGCGTAAACGGCGCCGGATAGTCCAGCGGCGCGTCCGGCAAGTCGCGCACGGCACCGATGCCGAGGCCGTCGCAGACGATATGCACGCGGGCCACGGCGCGGAGCAGCGCCACGTCGTCCGGCGAGAGCAGCTCCTGCCGGCGGATGAACACGCCGCCCGGCTGATCCGCATAGGCCGCCTCAGTCGAGCTCCGCACCACCGAGAGGATCTCGTCCGCCAGGTCCTGGAGGTAGGTGGGCGGATTGGTGTTGAGGATGACCAGGTCCACCGCCATGCCATGGAGCCGCCAGTAGTAGTGCGCGTTCAGCAGCTGGCGCACGCTGTCGATCCCGTCCAGCGAATGAATGAGGGCCAGCAGGATGGGCAGATCGCCCGAGATGCCGTAGGCCCACAGCGCCTCCTGGCTGCGGGTATTGCGCGCCAGCTCGTCGGCCGAGGCACGCACACCCGGATGCGGATAGAGCAGATAGCCGGCGATCTGCTGAAAGAGCGCCGCATCGGTTGCGCTCGCGCCGACGTCCTGGAGCTCCATCTGTGAGCGGGTCCACGACAGGTCGAACGCGCGCTGCGCGCCGTAGAGGTCGTTGTACCGGTCGGCCAGCTCGATGGCGCGGTCCCGTTCGGTGTCCACCAGCGTGGTGAAGGCCACCTTGGCCGAGCGGCCCGCGGGCACCCGCACCCGGACCCGGAGCGCAAAGATCGGATCCAGCACGGCGCCGGCCGAGCCGGAAAGCCGGGCGCCGTCGTCGAGCGCGGCGGGATTGGCCACCGTCCGCCCGCGGCCGATGAACCGGGCGCGATCGGTCTCGTAGCTGATCGCCCCGCGGGCGCCATGCTCGACGGCGGCGACGTGTGCGCACCAGAGCCGGTTTTCGTGCGCCGAACGGGGCCGGCGGCTGGCGAGAATGGCGGACTGGGTGGCGATCCATTCGGTTTCGACGAAGAGATTGCCGAAGGCGGGATGGGCTCGATCGGCATCGGGGGATTCCAGGACGATCTCGCCGTAGCTGGTGAGCTCCAGCTCGCGCGGGCTCCAGGAATGATTGGTGAGGGTGATCCGGCGGACCTCGGCGCGATCGTCGGGCACGACGGCGATCTCCATCCGGGTCTCGATGTCGCCGTCGCGCCGGTGGAACGTGACGCGATCAGTGGCGAACACGGCGTGATAGCTCGACGGCTCGCCGCCTATCGGCTGGCGACCCGCGGACCAGACGCGACCGTCGTCCAGGTCCTTGATGTAGCACCACTGGCCATGATTGTCGCGGGTCCCGTCGGCCCGCCACCGGGTCACCGCCATCTGGTCATAGCGGCTGTAGCCCGCGCCCGCGTTGGTCACCATGACGGTGTAGGGCAGCGAGCCGAGGAGGGCCACCTGCGGCTGTCGGGTGTCGGCGGTCGAGTATTCCCGGACCGCGGGGCGCTCGCGCTCATCGCGCACGCGTCCTTCCGTGCTTGTCACCGGCTGCGGCTCCTGCGCCACGAAGCGTCGCGGGATCCGCTCCGCCAGCAGCAGCTCGGCCGATCGGGTCAGGGCGTCGGAGTGGAAGCGGCGCTGCCACCGCTGCTCGTCGAGCGCGTTGGCCAGCGCCACCAGCCCCATGCCGATGTGGTGCGCCATGTAGGTGCACACCACGGTGCCGCCCCGTGTCTCCGGCTCCGGCCGCGAGTAGTCCAATGCATCGCGGAACCCGTACGGTCCCAGCGTCCCGGCCCGCTCCAGCACGCCGAGGTTCTCCATGCCGGCGCGGGGCTCGACCATCAGCGCGAGGAGCGTCGCATAGGGAGCCACAACCAGCTCCTTGCCCAGTCCCCGCTTGAGCGCCAGGTCCGGGACGCCGAACGCCCGGTACTGGTAGGTGCCGTGACGGTCGCGGACGTTGTAGGCGGACTCCGAGATCCCCCATGGCGTGCCCTGCTCGCGGCCGTAAAGCATGTGCCGCCGGACCGCGCCGTGATGGGTCTGATCGAGCAGCGTGTAGGGCAGCGCCCGCATGACGAGCAGCGGCATGAGGTACTCGAACATGCTGCCGCTCCAGGACACCAGCGCCGTCGCTCCATGCTCCATCGTGAGACTGCGGCCGAGCCGGAACCAGTGTTCCGGCGAGGCATCGTCCTTGGCGATGGCGACGAAGCTGGCGAGCCGCGCCTCCGAGGCCAGCAGGTCGTAGTACGACGGATCGAGTGTCGCCGTCGCCTCCCGGAAACCGATCGAGAAGAGCTTGCGCCGACGATCGAACAGCAGGCGGAAGTCCATCGCGATGGCGTACGCATGCGCCTGCGCCGCGAGCACCCGGAGGCGCGCCGTACGCTCCTCGCGCGCGGCGTCCGGCTGGCCCAGTTCGGCGAGGCGACGCTCCGACGCGCCGACCACCCAGCGGATCCACCAGAGATGATCGGGTACGGCCGCGCCCGGTGCATCGTCCGCCGGGGCCAGCACGCGCTCGGCGGCGCGCGCCGCATCGCGTACGCCCTCGAGTGCAGCACGCATCGTCGCCGGCTGCTCAAAGCCGGCCAGCGCCTTGAGGGCCCCGCGCAGCTGATCCGCTGCCGCGTCGTGCGCCCGGGCGCGGAGCCGGGCCTGCTCCCGGGGCTCACCGTCGTCGGCCGGTGGCTGGGCGAGCGGCTCCAGCGCGAGCCCGATCGCGGCGCGGAGGGCCGAGCGGATGGTTGCGGGCGACGCTTCGTCGGCCGGCTCGAGGCAGGCCTGCTTCAGCGCGAGCAGGTGGCCGGCGAGGTTGCCGCTGTCCACCGTGGAGACATAGCCCGGCTCGAGCACGTGGAGATCGGTGAGGTCATACCAGTTGAAGAAGTGTCCCCGGTGCCGGCGCATGCGCTGCAGCGAGCGGAAGACTTCCTCCAGGCGCTCGATCATGCCTGGGGTCGTGATGAATCCCAGGTCGCGCGCCGTCACGATGGACAGGAGCTGCAGTCCGATGTTCGTGGGCGACGTACGGGCCGCGACCACCGGTTCGGGTGTCTCCTGGAAGTTGTCCGGCGCGAGCCCGTGGGTGGCGTCGGTCACGAACTGCTCGAAGAAGCGCCAGTGCAGGAGCGCGTAGCGCCGCGCCGTGACCCGGTCATTGGGTGAAAGCCTGAGCTCACGCTGCGGCGGCGGCTTCACCAGGAACCGCGCGATGGCCGGTGATGCCAGCCAGAGCGCGGCCAGCGGGAGGATGGGGAGGAAATCGCCGCGCAGCAGACCGATGGCGCCGACTACCAGCGCGATGGCGAGTGCGGGGGCCATCCGCCGCCACACGTCACGCTGGAGCACGCTCGCCTTCCGTTCCACCTGTGAGGCGGTCTGCCATTCGAGGAGGTGCCGCCGGCTGACACGCAGGCGGTACAGCGTCCGGACGATGGCGTCGACCGAGAGGGCCGCCTGATGCGGCAGGAAGATGGCGGTGAGCACAAACTGCTGGCCGCTCGCCAGGAAATCGCGAAGCACCGCCGCGTAGTAGCCGCGCCACGACTTGTCGGAGGGCGGGTGGATCGCCGCCAGATAGAATCCGAACGCCCAGGGCCACGCCAGCACGCCCAGCACCACAGCGCACCAGACGAGCGCGGAGCCGGGCAGCAGGAGCCAGCCCGCCAGCAGCAGCGCCAGCAGCGACGGCTCCAGCAGACTCCGCCGCAGGTTGTCCAGGATCTTCCACCGGGAAATGGTGGACAGCGGGTTGGTCTCGGGACCCGCGGCGCCGCGGACCCGGGATCGGAGCCAGGGCAGGAGCTGCCAGTCGCCCCGAATCCAGCGATGCTTGCGTCGCGCGTGCGAGAGATAGCTGGCGGGATAGTCGTCGAAGAGCTCGAGGTCGGTGGCCAGCGCGGCCCGCGCGAAGGCCCCCTCGATCAGGTCATGGCTGAGGAGCGCGTTCTCGGGAAAGCGGCCGGCGGTGGCGCGCTCGAACGTCTCGACGTCGTAGATCCCCTTGCCGGTGTAGCTGCCCTCGCAATAGAGATCCTGGTAGACATCGGATACGGCCGTGGTGTAGGGGTCGACGCCGGGGTGTCCCGAATGAATGGCGGCAAACCGCGAGCGGTACGCGCTGGCGAGCGCCACGCCGATGCGGGGCTGCAGGATGCCGTAGCCGTCGATGACTCGGCCGGCCTCGACGGAGTACCGCGGGCGGTTGAGCGGGTGCGCCAGCGTGCCGGCCAGCAATGTGGCCGTGTCGTGCGGCAGCGTCGTGTCCGAATCGAGCGTCACCACGTAGCGGGCGCCGCGGAGCGGCGCGAGGTCGCCGACGATCGTGGTGAACGGCGTCTCCGGCCCACCGAGCAAAAAGGCATTGAGCTGGGCGAGCTTCCCGCGCTTGCGTTCCCAGCCCATCCAGACGCCCTGCCGCGGATTCCAGGTCCGCGACCGGTGCAGCAGGTAGAAGGTGCGTTCCGCGCCGCCGCCGTAGGCCCGGTTGAGTGCGCGGACGCCATCGGCCGCGGCCGCGAGGATCGCATCGTCACCGGGCGTGTGCTCGGCGTCGGCGTCGATGAAGTCGCTCAGAATGGCGAACTGCAGATTGGGATCGCGGTTGGCCAGGTACTGGATTTCCAGGTGCTCGAGCTGCTCGTGCACCACGGCGAGACTGGGCAGGAGGGTCGGCACGACGACCACGGTGCGGTACTGCTCCGGCAGCCCGCGCTCGCGGAATTCCATCTTGGGGAGCCGGGCGGGGGGCAGCAGAAACGTGACCAGCTGATTGGCGGTGCCGATCGCGATCTCGCTCACCGGAATCAGCGCGAGCAGGATCAACAGCCCCTGCGCCGCGGCGGTGTCGGGCCACACCAGTGCCAGGAGGCCGGTGAGTACCAGTGCGGCCAGGACCGCGATCGTGGTGAAGTACGTCACGCTCGGATGGCGGATCAGCGCGCGGTAGAGCCGCTCGCCGGCGGTCGGCCGGTAGCCGACGGCCTGCTCCAGCGTCGCCCGGCCCCGGTCCACCAGGAAGTACCCGACATGGCGGCGCCGGTCGCCGTCCGCCACGTCGCTCCCGACGGCCTCGGCCAGCGCCACCGCCTCGCGCGCCACCGCCTCCTCGCTGCGGCCGGCGCCGCGTGCCACGTCCTCCACGATGTGGCGGTAGCGGTCCCGCGTATCGAACGTCATCTCCGCGTAGTGGCGCGACGGGTCGCCCCGCAGCACCGTTTCGGTCAGACTCTGCGATTCGAAGAACGTCTCCCAGTCCAGCCGTGCGATGCGGCGCAGACTGGTGACGTGATTGGCCATCATCACCTGGGTGAGCGCGAGACGCTGGTTGGAGCGCGCGACCGCGTCCTCCGGGCTCAGCGCCTCTTCGGCGATCCACTGCTCGAGCCAGAGCAGGCGGCGGAACTCGGCCTGGTAGCCGCGGATCTGCTGGAACAGCCGGGAAACGAACACCGGCGTCAGCGGCGGATGGTGCTCCACGAATTCGCCCAGCGCGTCGGTGAGCGCCCGGGGCGAGAGGCGGCTCGCGTCCTGCAGCCGGTCGGACCATTCGTCGGCCTCCTGCAGCTCCTCCAGCCGCAGGCCTACGCGGAGCGCCAGGCGGCGGATGTTTTCCACCAGTCCCAGGCGCAGCATCGACGGCACGGCCCAGAGCTCGCCCATGTTGAGCGGCGCGCCACCCTGAAACTCGCGCACGAAGAGCCCGATATTTTCGAGGTCGAGATGGCCTTCGGTGTGCGCGATGAGTTCGATCGCCAGCTCGTAGACGCGCGGATAACCGGCGAGGGAGCCCTCGGCGAGCTTGGGCAGCTCCTGGTAGTAGCCGCGCGGCAGACTGCTGCGGATCTCCCGGATCTGCTCCTGCACGATGTAGAAGTTGTCGAGAAGCCAGTCGCCGGCGGAGCTGACGTCGATGCCGTTGTCGGCCGCGGTGGTCAGCTCGTCGCGGGTGCGTTCCAGGAGCCGCTCGGTGTCGTCCAGCCGGCCCAGCAGGGGGCCGGGGCCGACCTTCGTCATCCATCGGCGCGCCACGCGTCCTTCCTGCGCCGCGACCCGCTGGCGCCGCGCCAGCGCGCGGGCATGCGTGGCCAGTCCCTCGGCGCCGAGGAGCTGGCCCCGGAACGGCCCGACGCGGCGATCCCCCGCTTCCGACTCGGCGCGACCCGAGCGGGCAGGGTCGAGGAGGCGGGAGAGGAGCCGTCGCTTGCCGGCCGGTGGAATGACTGTCGCCACGGACACAACCTCGGTGGGCGGAACTCAGGAGAGACGAACATGCGAAATCTCGCCGCGCCGCGCGGTGTCGGCAACGTGCGGCGGGTGGTGACCTCTCGCACGGCGCGCCGCCGCCACCGGTGCCATCGTGGTCCATGAGCCGTTCCGCCGCTGTTCGCTACCCGATCGAACCGATGGAAGCCCGGAGCGCCGAGGCGCTGCCGGTGGGCCGCCGCGATAGGAGAGCCGAAACGCGTTCTGAACCGCGGGCTCGGCCGTCACCTTCGTGATCAGTGAATCGATCGCCGTATGACTCGGCCCTGGGTCGGGAACCGATACGATGTCCGCGCCAGCCGGAAGGCTGTGAGGACTGCCGCCGACGACCGCGCAGAAGGCGAGATACGAGACAGACTGCGGACGCATCGGACCTGCCGGGGGGGACCGGGAATTCTTCCGGGCCTACCCAGTCAGGACGTGCCCCCCATCGCGCACACGGTCGGCCAGCTAGTGTAGTGAAGCAGAAGCAGCGTGCCTATTGCTGGCCCTCGTCAAAGTGAAGCGAGCGAACGCCACTTTGGCTTCGGTACACTGGCTCGGGCCACATCCCGGAGCGGCGAGTCTCTTCTGGAGGGAGACGCTCGCGTCGGACACGCTGGCGCGTCTCGAGGACGCCGCCGCGCGCCGGATCAGTCGCCGTCGTCGCGCAGGATCTCCAGCTCCCGCCGCTCCTGGCTCAGCGTGATGACGGTGACGCCCCGCGGAGCGATCGTCAGGGAGGTGTCGAGCACCAGCCGCGCGGGCACCGCCGCCCGGCCGCGGCGCGCCCGCTCCACCGCCTCCCGCTCCTCGCGCCCCGCGGAAATGCCGCTGTCTGCCTCGGAGCCGGCCGCGTCCGCCGCGCCGTCGGCGGGCCGCTCCCGCCGGGTGAAACTCACCCGGATGTGGCGGACGCCCGCCGGCACGTCGAATTCGCGCAGCAGGTAGATCGGCCGGTCGTGCCGGAGGCCGGCCCCGCGCACTACCATCGCGGCGATGCGACGATCGTCGGCCCGGACCTCCAGCGCGTACGTCGCGAAGTGTCCGTCGCATTCGACGCGCTGCCGCATGTGCTCCTCCACCTCGGCCAGCTCCTCCGCGGACACGTTGCGGCAGGTCTCGATCCGCTCCGGCCGCGCACTCCACGAGAGGCGGAGCCGCCCCGATTCGCCGGGATGGAGCGCCACCGGCGCGGCCGAGCCGGCCGCGATCGCGGCCAGCGGCAAGGCGGAGACGAGCGCCGCCACGCCCCAGCGCGCCACCCGCCCGGTCGTGATCACGCCTCCACCTCGTCGAGCGGCACCGGGTCGCACACCAGGTCCATCTCGAGGTCGGTCTCCGGCACCGGCTGGTCCAGCCGCTCGAGCTCCCGGCTGATCGCCTCATACTCCGCCGTGGCCTCACGCCGGTTCCCCGGCGCGAAGGTTAGCAGCCGCACGCGGCGGCGGTCCACCCGCGGCTGCAGCTCCGCCTCGCGATCGTTGAACAGGCGCTCGCGGAGCCACTTGGGCCCTTCCCGGCTCACGCAGTCCCGCTCCGCACAGCCGCAGACGACCACGCCCGGCGCGCCCGCCCGCACGAACATCTCCACCACCGATGAGTGCAGATTGCCGACGCACGTCACCATGTGCACGTAGCCACCGCGCGCCTGCACCGCGGCGACGTGCGCCGCCGGCGCCTGGGCGCAGCAGATGGCGACGACCGGCCGCTCGCCGCCCCGGGCGAAATCGCGCAGCAGCTCGGCCCGGGTGGCCGAGAGCTGGTCGCGGCCGGTACGGCCCGGCGGACCCACGCCCATCGGTGCGCATGAGCCGGCGCAGATGCCGCAGCTCACGCAGCGTTCCGGATTCACCAGCGCCACGAGCGTCGGCCGAGCGTCATCGCGCTTCACCATCGTGATCGCGTCCCAGGGGCAGTCCTGCGGACACTGGTTGCACCCGGTACAGAGCCGCGGGTCCACCACGCTCGGCGCCCAGGAGTCGCGGCGGGGGCGACGGGTCAACCGGGGCACGAGGACGAGCGCCACCGTCACCCCAATGCCGGCGGCCCAGACCGTTCCCGGCGAGAGCCGCTCCGTGAGCGGCAGCCACCACGCGGCGAAGAGATCGGTCGGCGTCGAGGCGGCCAGCCGGAACGGGTTGGCCGGCGCGCCCAGCGCCGCGGGCACCAGCACCGCCAGCACGATCAGCGCGGCGACGATCGTCCACGTCACGCGCCGGGGCGGGAGCAGCACCGGCCGCGCCAGCCGCGACACGTGCAGCCACAGGAGCGCTCCCATCGCGAGCGGGAGCACGATGTGGATGAAGAGGTTCACGAAGAAGAAGGCGCCGGGCACCGGTCCGTCGCCGGCGAAGATCCGGCTGAGCGGCTCCGACAGCACCGGCAGGACGTCGAGCAGCCGCCCGCCCTCGCGCGCGAGCCGCTCGCCGAAGCTGTCCCAGGCCATGACGAACCCGGTCCAGGCGCACACCAGGCCGGCGCCGAGCAGCATCAGGCCCGACACCCACGCGAGCGTCCGGGGTCCCCAGCTCCGCGCCTGCGCGAGCATGCGGAGGAGGTGAAGGACCGCCGCGAGGACGAAGACGTCGGAGGCGTAGCGGTGGAAGCTCCGGATCCACCCGCCGAGCCAGGGGTCGGCCGCCAGTCGGGCGACGGACGCGGCCGGGGACCCGAGCCGGTAGAACAGCACCAGGTAGACTCCGGAGGCGATGAGCGCCAGCAGCATGGCGATCGCGACCGTCCCGCTCTGGTACAGCGGGTTCCACCGCCACCCGTACAGCCGGGCGGCGGCGGCGTCGAGGACGCTCAGCAGGCGGCGGAGGCCGCGTTCCAGTATGCGCATGGGGGACTTGCGGAAAATTTATCATATCGACATGATGTTTGCCAGCACTTTCCTCCAGGCACCCCCGACATGTGGCTTTCCAGCACCGCCCAGCAGGCGCTGCACGCCGTGCTCTGCATCGCGGGCAGCGAGGACGAGGGACCGGTCCGGGTGGACGCGATCGCGGCCGCCATGGGCTGTCCGCGGAACTACCTGTCGAAGACGCTGCACCTCCTCACCGGCGCCGGCGTCCTGCGCTCCGAGCGCGGCCCGCGCGGCGGGTTCCTTCTCGCGGCGCCCGCCGGCCGGCTTCCCCTCGGCCGGATCATCGCGCCGTTCGCGCGCATCGGCGAGCGCCGCTGTCTCCTCGGCCGGCCCACCTGCGGCGACGCGGACCCCTGCCCTGCCCACCAGCGCTGGAAGCAGCTCGCCGGCGCCATGGAGCACTACTTCCAGACGACGACGATCGCCGATCTGCTCCGCGAGAAACCCCGTGCCGCGGCCGAGCGCCGCGAGCGAATCCGTTCCGCCCGCCACCCGAACCCCAGGAAGCCGCATGGACCCGTCTCCCGCTCGTCCGGATGATGGCGCCGAGCCGATCCCGCTCGGCCAGCGCCTGTACGACAACATGTATCTGCTCCTGATCCTCGGCGTGCTCGTCATGCTGGTCGTCTTCACGGCGTGGGGCATGTGGGAGATCATGTCCATGCCGGCCGACACCCTTCCCTAGGAGATCCGGATGCTCACCAGAGTTCATACCGGGCTGGACCCGGTGCCGGGGGTGTGGTGGAAGCCGGCGCACAAGGCCGAGAAGGTCTGGGTCTCCATCGCCTTCGCCTGGTGCATCGTGCTGTTCGCCATGATGCCGCTGTGGCACTGGAAGGGAGGGCAGAACCCTTCGGGCGTCCGCACCCGCGTGACGCCGAAGGCGTACTACGCGCGGACCGTCGCCTTCGTGAAGCAATACAAGGTCGGCACCGACCGCGGGCTTCCGATCGTGGCGCCGCCGCCCGGCTCCGACGTCTACCTCGTCGGGCTCACCTACCAGTGGTATCCCATCCTCAAGCTGGAGCAGGGCAAGGAGTACATGCTCCACATGTCGTCGCTCGACATGAACCACGGCTTCTCGCTCTACCCGATGAACATCAACTTCGCCGTGGTGCCGGGCTTCGACTACGCGCTCCGGGTGACGCCCACCGTCGCCGGGGATTTCCGGATCATCTGCAACGAGTTCTGCGGCATCGGCCACCACACGATGGTTGGCCGGGTGATCGTGGTGGACTCGACCGGGGCGACGGTGGCCGATAACCATACCGCGCAGGTCGGGCATGGCGGTGGCCTGTGAGCGCGACACTGGCGCTGCGTCCCTCGCGCATCTGTCCCGCCACCGGCCGGACCATCGACCTCGGCGCGGAGCGCCTCATCCGGGTCAACGCCGTCGTCGCGGTGGTCGCGCTCCTGGTCGGCGCCACCGCCGCGCTCCTGCTCGCGCTCACGCGCTGGCAGGCGGTGCACTTGCTGCCGGCGGCCTGGTACTACCGGATCCTCGGCGTGCACGGCATGAACATGCTGATCTTCTTCATCATCTTCTTCGAGATGGCGGTGCTCTGGTTCGCCGGCACGGTGCTGCTCAACGCCCGGCCCGCCGCGCCGAGGTACGGCTGGTTCAACTTCGGCCTCATGCTGGTGGGGTCGCTCACGGTGGAGACGATGCAGTGGAGTGGCCGGGCCGATGTGCTCTATACGTCGTACCCCCCGCTCAAGGCACACCCGCTGTTCTATCTCGGGATCATTCTGTTCGCCGTCGGCGCGCTGGGCGTGGCGGGGCAGTTCTTCGCGACGCTGACCATCGCGAAGCGGGAGAAGACCTACATCGGCTCGATGCCGCTCGTGGTGTACGGCGCGATGACCGCGGCGATCATCGCCGTGATCACCCTGCTCCACGGCGCGATGATCTACATCCCCACCTTCCTCTGGTCCATCGGCGTCCTCAAGGGGATCAATCCCCAGATGTACCGCCTGCTCTGGTGGGCCCTCGGCCACTCGGCTCAGCAGATCAACGTCGCCGCGATGGTCGCGATCTGGTACATGCTCGGCGCGCTCACCGTCGGCGCCGTGGTGCTCAACGAGAAGGTGAGCCGCTCGGCCTTCGTGCTCTACATCCTGTTCATCTCCATGGCCTCCGCCCACCACCTGCTGGTGGATCCCGGATTCGGTCCCGCGTGGAAGATTGTGAACACCTCCTACTTCATGTACATGGCGGTGCTCGCGTCCATGGTGCACGGCTTCACGGTGCCGGCCGGCATGGAGCTGGGGATGCGGCTCCGCGGCTACACCCACGGGATGTTCGAGTGGCTCCGGAAGGCGCCCTGGGGTGATCCCGGCTTCTCGTCGCTCATCCTGTCGGTGGTGGTCTTCGGCTTCTTCGGCGGGATCACCGGCGTCACCATCGGCACCGAGCAGATCAACATCATCGCGCACAACACGCTCCGCATCCCGGGACACTTCCACGCGACGGTGGTGAGCGGCACGGCTATGGCCTTCATGGGCGCGACCTACTATCTCATCCCGCTGATCTTCCAGCGGAAGGTCGCGTTCTGGAAGCTCGCCCGGATCCAGCCCTACCTCTTCGCCGGCGGAATGCTGCTGGTCGAGTTCGGGATGACCTTCGCCGGCAGCTTCGGGGTGCCCCGGCGGCACTGGGACATCTCGTTTGCCCAGGCGCCGTTCGACGTGCCGTTCAGCCCGATCGTGGATCTCTTCCTCGCCATGGTGGGAATCGGCGGCATCATCGCCGTGACCGGGGCCTACTCGTTCATCATCATCGCGGTGAAGTCGGTCTTCTTTGGCGAGCGGGTCACCGAGTTCCCCCGCGGCGTGGCGGTGGAGGGCATCCCGCAGGGCCTCACCAATCCGCCGGTCCACTCGGCCGACGCCAACGAGATCAACGAGGAGCTGCACTCTCCGGCGCATGGCTGGGCCGGCCCCACCCCCGGCACGCTGGTGCTGGTGGGTGTCTTCTTCCTCGCGTTCATGCTCTACTACTTCACCAACTGGAAGCTGCTGAGCTTCCTGTGGAAGATCGGATAGCAGCGCCGCGGGCCGGGCGGCCGGGCGGGGCGCTCGTCGCGCTCGTGGTGATCCTCGCGATCACCGCGGCGTGGTGGGCGCTTGCGCTCTGGCCGGCCGGGGCGGCGGAGCCGGAGTGGCTCAGCCGCACGCGTGCCGTATGCTTCGGCGCGGGGCCGGGCGGATTGCCCGATGCCGGCGGGTGGATCCTGCTCCTCGGCGAGCCGGCCGGCATGATCGGAGTGCTCGTGGCGGTGTGGGGCGACTCGCTCCGGCGGGACCTCAGGTGGATCGGCGCGCAACGGGCTCGAAAGGCGGTTGCGTCAGCGGTCGTGATACTGGGACTGATCGCGGCCGGCCTCCTCGCGGGACGCATCGCGTCGGCCTGGCGCCGGAGCCACGGCGGCTTCGCGGCCACGGGCTCGCCCCGGCGGGTGGACCAGGCGCTGCCGGCGCTGTCGCTGGTGGACCAGCAGGGCCGCCGCGTGTCACTGGCGGAACTCGGCGGGCAGACGACGCTGGTGACCTTTGCCTTCGGTCACTGCGTCACCGTCTGTCCCGTGATCGTGAGCGATCTCCGCGCGGCACGACGCGCGGCTCACCGGCCCGACGTGCCGCTCGTGGTCGTTACGCTGGACCCCTGGCGGGACACCCCGGACCGCCTCCCCGGGCTGGCTGCGCACTGGGGGCTCGCGGCATCCGACCGCGTGCTGTCAGGGAGCATCGCCGAGGTGGGGCGCCCGCGAGACCGGATGGGAAACGCGGGGCGGCGGCAGCGGGGGGGTTCCGACGTTCTAGTGGACCGAAGCCAAAGTGGCGTTCGCTCGCTCACTTTGGCGAGGATGGTTTTCGCCGAGGCCGTTTAGACGAACGGCTGGGGGTGCGCAGTGCGGCGCGCGACGTC
>JBBSCB010000011.1:0-86257 GCA_038250675.1 Gemmatimonadales bacterium | reverse complement strand
GCGCCCGCACCTGCTGCTCGGCGCGCTGGTACATCCCGCCGCCCCAGGCACGGAGGCGCACTCCGCTGACCGTCGCGTGCCAGGTCGCCTCCGCCTCGATGCGCGGGAGCGCCGTGGGCGCGGCGCCGTCCGGCGAGAAGTCGCCCATGATGCGGTCCGGATCGAAGATGCCCACGGACAGCTGGTAGGGCCGCGCCGCCGGGGTGGAATAGGTCATCTGTGCGTTGAAGCTGGGATACACGTAGCCGAAGCCGCTCCGGCCGAGCGTCGTGCCCGCCGCACCGATCCCGCCGCCGCTTGCCCCGGTGCCGAACAGCGTCATGTCGTTGAGAATGCTTTCCCGCTGAAAGAGGCTCAGTTCCCGCCCGGCGAGGAGCTGCCCCCATCCGCCACCGACCGTCAGATAGACCTGGCGCATGTCGATCCGCGCGCCCGCCTGGGTGCCGTTGTCGCTGTTGTCATGCACGCTGGCGTTCCCGATCTCGGCGCCGATACCGAAATGCACGCCAAGGTCGACGCTCCCCTCGCGCGTCTTGACGTCCACTACGGCCACGGCGGGCAGGAGCCCGGTGCGGATGCGGGTGATTCGCTCGACCGGCACGCGTCCGCCGTCGATGGGGCCCGGCGCCACCGTGCGCGCATCGGTGAAGACGGTGAAGGCGTTGACGTTCCCGGCGACGCTGAGGTTCCAGCCCTCTCCCACCTGCATCGTAAGCTGGGCCGCCGCCGGGGCGGCAGGCACCGCGGTCAGCGCCAGGAGCGCCGGGAGCACGCGGGCCGCCGTCACGGCGCCGGCTCCCGGAGCAGCCGCTCGATCGTGCTCCGGAACTCATCCACCTGCAGGGTGTGGCGTGCACCGGTCGCCGGTCCCAGAAAGCCCGCATGAACCAGCCGCACGCGACCGTCGCGTCCCAGGAACACCGTCGTCGGAAACGCGGTGAAGCCATGGAGCTGTGGCAGCGTCGCGCCGGCCGCCTCCGCGTCGCTGACGCCGGCCAGCAGCAATGGATAGGGAATGCCGTGATCGTCGCGGAACCGCCGGACCAGCGGTGCGTCCTGGGCGGTGTCGCCGGTGACTTCGTACGCCAGCCCCACGATCTCGAGGCCCCGCGCGTGATATCTGCGGTAGAGGTCCACCAGCACCGGCGCCGCATCGTGGCAGGTGGGACACCAGGTGCCGAAGATGTCGACCACCACGACCTTGCCGGCAAAGCGCGCATCGGTGGAGGCCACCGTGTCGCCGTGCACGTCGGGAAACGCAAAATGGAATGGCGCCGTCGTGTCCGCCGTCGTCATGGCGGTCGGCGCGCGGAGGTGGGGCCGGCCGCTGCTCCGGACCGCCGTCCACGGCGTCTCGGTGCTCAGTCCCGCGTGGAAGACGCCGCGGAGCGTGTCACCGACGAGCCGACCGGTGATCAGGTAGACAAACGAGCCGTCGAAGTGCGCCAGCGCAAACCGGTCGCCGTCCATCGAGCCCCAGAAATGCCCGTAGTCGCCGGTGTTGGAGATCAATGCGCCGGTGAGACCGGTCGAATCGCGATTGAACAGCAGCACCCGCGGGCTGGTCCGTCCGTCGGTCGTAAACGTCGCATCCCAGGCGCCGAGGAGTGCGCCGGACGCCTGCACCCGGGGCCAGCGGCCGCGGGCCGCGCGGAACGGAATCGTCCGGGGGCCGCGATTGCCCACGTTGTGGTAGTAGCCGATCAGCGAATCCCCGCGGCGGACCGTCGCGATGCTGGCGGCGTAGGCCGCGATTTCCAGAATCACGCTGTCACCGCGGACCCGCACCGCCGAAAGCGACGTGCACACCGCACCGTTGCAGAGCCGGCCGCCCTGGCCGTCCGCGGTGATCTCAACGCCGAATCGCAGCGTGCCGTCAGCGAGATCCAGCGCGGCGCGCCAGCTTCCGCCCGGTCCCACCGCCAGGATCGCCGCCGCGGCAACGGTGGCGAACATCAGTGTGCGGTGTAGCGTTCGCCGGCGCGCACCGGCGACGCAATCGTGTTCCCGGCCCACGGGACGGGGCAGGGATAGGCCGGACCGTAGGCGCAGAACGGATTCCGGGCCCGGTTGAAGTCGGCACGGTACCGGCCGTTTCCGATCGGCGCCAACGTCAGAAAGCGTCCCGCGGGGTAGCTGCCGGCGCCGCTGGTGGCGTCGCGAAAATAGATTTCCAGCGACGACTCTTCGGTGCCCGGCTCGGGGATCCGCATCACGCGGAGCCGAACGTCCCGGCCGCTGAGTCGGAACGCCACGCTTCCGACCTCGGCGGCGGCCACGTCGAGCCCGTCCGGGGTCAGGACGCGGTGCGGCAGCGGCGCAATGGTGCGCAGCGGGCCGGTGAAGACCAGCGTCGAATCGTAGGGGTAGTACTCCGGCGGCGGGCCGGCGCGCGGCGGGCCGAACACCGTGAGCCGGCGCCGTCCGGGATCACCGCTCGCGACCACCGTGACGGAACCGACGGTCACCGCCCGATAGGCCGGCAGCACTCTCGCCCGCCCGGCGCCGTCGAGCCAGACCGACCCGTCGCGCTCGATCGCTCGCGCACCCGCGGCCCCGGGGATGGCCACGCCGCCGGCGCCCACGTCCACGGTGGCGATCGCCGCGCGCGGAGACACGCTCGCGTTGGACAGCCACTCCGCCAATGTGGCGCGCTCGGCGGCGATCCCGGCGGGAAGCTGCGCGCGGGCGCGCGCGGGCCCGAGCGCGAGCGCGGCGATCAGTCCGATGATCCGAACCGGCGGAGCGCCCACGATACGTTGCGTCCGGCGGCTCACGACGCCGGCAGCGGAGTCACGAGGAGTATCGGCGTCGTCGGCGCGAGGGAACCGCCCTCCGGCTCCTCGGTGATGGCCGCCGCCGAGATCGCACCCGCGGCCGGCACCGCCACCTGCTGCACCAGCGCGCGCCCCGCTGCGTCGGGAATAAAGGTGACCGACGGCACCGGCTTTCCATCCTGAATGAACCAGAGCTGGTAGGCCCGGCCGGCGGGCGCCTGCGGCAACCGGAAGGCGTGCAGCACCGCGGTGTGCTGCGCCTGATTGAGGAACAACTGCGCGCCGGGCACCTGGCCGGCCGATGAGGCCAGGTCGTAGATCCGCACGCCCGGCGCGAGCAGCGCCGCGAGGGTGGCCTCGCGCTCTGCCAGCGCGGCGCGGGCCTGAACCAGTGCGCTGTCCCGAGCCGACACGGCGGCATCAAGCGTGGCGCGCCGCTGATTGCCCAGTACCAGCAGCGCGATGCTCGCGGCCAGCCCGGTCAGGAGCGCGACCGTCAGCCACGGGCGGCGTGCCGCCGGTGTCGGTGCGATGCGGATCGTGCGGATCCCTTCGGGCGCCGGCGGCGCGGGGCGCTCCGCCATCACGCGCTCCCGCAGCGCGGCGCTCGGCATGGTGCCGGTGCCGGCGCCCGCGGCCAGCAGCGCCGCCACCTCACGAAATTCCGCTACCTCGCGCCGTGCCTCGGGCGAGCGCGCCAGCAGCGCCTCGAACGCGCGCGCCTCGTCCGCCTCGAGCGCGCCGAGGGCATACGCGGCCGCCAGATCCAGCGGGGAAGGCCCGGTGGGATCGCTCATTGCGGCTGCTCGTAGAAGTAGGGGCGGAGCGCGTCGCGCAGCTTCAGCATGGCGGCGCGCACCCGGGTCTTGATCGTGCCCAGCGGCTGGTTCAGGCGAGCGGCGATCTCCGATTGCGAGAGCCCCTCGTAGTAGGCAAGCTCGATCGCCTGCCGCTGCGGCTCGCTGAGCTGGTCGAGCGCGAGCCGCACCTGACGGCCGCGCTCGGCGGTGTCATACTCGGTCTCGGGATCGGATTGCCATGCGCCCACGCCCGGCGGATCGTCCGCCAGGGCGGCGGCGCCTGTCGCCAGCCGGTCACGGCGGACCAGGCCGCGGGCCAGGTCGAACGCACGACTGCGGGCCATCATGGTGAGCCATGCCGGAACCGAGCCCCGGCCCGCCTCGAACCGGCCGGCCTCACGCCACGCCTGGGCAAAGGCCTCCGCCACCACCTCTTCGGCGTCCACCGGGCGGCGGAGGATCCGGTATGCCACAGCATACAGCATGGCCGCGTAGCGGTCATACAACTGGGCGACGGCACGCTCGTCGCCTCGCGCCGCGCGCTCGACCAGATCGGCGTCGCCCGACGGGGCCGTGCTACTCATCGTGCATCGTGGGAAGCCGCTCCTCGTGGACGCGTGACTGGGCGCGCGGTGCCGGCTCCGGAGTGTACCATGGCCTCGGCGGGCTCCACAAGCAGCCGGACCGGGCCGACCGGTGGCGGAGCGGCGAGAAGTTGCGCGGGCGGGCAGGGCCACAGGCACGTCGGCGCTCCGCGGAAGGAGGGGGTGGGCTGAGGACTGCCCTGGTTACGTCCGGCACCGCCGACTGGATGGGACCAGGGGTCACGCTTACCAGCGCCAGTACCGCTCCGGTGTCAGCAGCGAGACATCCTCATGCGTCGGCTCGCCCGCCACCAGCTGATGCACGATGGCGCCGGTGATGGCCGCCAGCAGGATGCCGTTGCGGCCATGGCCGGTGGCGTACCAGAGCCCGTCGACGCCCGGCGCTGCGCCGACGATCGGCAGGCCGTCCGGGGTCACCGGCCGCAGGCCGGCCCACGTCCTCAGCGGTGCCACCCCCGCCAGCGGCGGACACAGAATGGCGACCGACTCGAGGATCCCCGCAATGCCCGCTGCCGAGACTGTGGCGTCGAATCCGGCAAACTCCATCGTCGAGCCGGCGATCGCCTCCGGGCCGCGCGCGAGCATGTAGCAGTCGCGATTGTAGAGGATCGCGCGCTCGATGCCCTCGGGCCAGGGCAGCGCGACCATTTGTCCCCGCACCGGCTCGACCGACAACGGGCGGGGAAGCCCCGCGATCCGCCCCGACCACGCGCCCGCGGCGATCACCACCTGTTCGGTTGGATAGCGCTCGCTGCCGATCACGGCAGTGACCCGGTTGCCGGTCAGCTCGATCCGTCGCGCGCCGTCGCGCGCCACCCGCGCACCGCGCCGCATGGCATCTGCCAGGAGCGCCTCGACCAGACGGGCGGGATCCAGCGCGCCGTCGCGGCGGGCCCACAGCGCGCCGTGCACTCCGCCGATCCACGGCCAGTGCTCGCGCGCTTCCGCCGCGTCGAGCCAGTCGCAGAGATATCCCTGCTGCCGCTGCCACGCGACCTTGGACTTGAGCTCGGGCACCTGGGACTCGTCGGCCGCGATCCGCGCGATTCCCCCCTGCCACAGCCCGATGTCGATGCCCGTATCGCTCCGAAGCTCCTCGGCGAGCTCGTGGTGGCGCTCGCGCGCGGCCAGCCCCAGCTCGAAGAGCGGATCGTGCCCGTCGGCCTCGATCTGCGGCGCGAGCATTCCCCCGGCGGCCTGCCACGCCGCCCCGGGTGCGCCGGGGTCGAGAATCAGCGGCCGGCGCCCGCCCACGGCCAGCTCCCGGGCGCACGCGGCCCCGACAGCACCGCCACCGATGACGATAACGTCATGACTTGACGACACTTTGGGATCCTATGAAACTATTTGAAACGTCCGGGCGTACTGAACTGCGTCTGACCACCTCGGGAGGAAAATAGCATGGTTCGGAGCATCGTTGGCTTCTCGGTTTTCGCGCTGGTGTCGCTGGTGTTGCTCAAGGCGATCTTCTTCCTGCTCGTCGGCGTACTGGGAATCTTCGGCCTGATCCTCAAGCTCGCACTGTGGGGATTCCTGATCTACGTCATCCTGAAGATCCTTGCACCCGGCACGGCCGCGCGGGTCAGGGAAGTGGTCACCGGCAAGCCCGCCTGATTTACGCAGGCACCAGAATGGCGAACGCCCGGCAATCCGCCGGGCGTTCGTCGTTCGTATGGCGCCGCGGGGCTCAGGACGGCGCCGCGCCGCCGCCCGCCTCGACCCGCCCTGGTGCGGCCATGATGGGTCCTGGCAGCCGCAGGCGACCTCCCTCCCGCCAGAGACTCCGCGCCGCATCCCATGGCTGAACCCGGCTGGCCCGTGGGCGCAGGTCGTGCCGTTCCACGACGTCCACCGTCTCGATCCGCCGTGCGTGCCTGGCCGTGCGACCCAGCAGTTCGGCATTGGCCGTCCACCCCTCCGTGGTCAGCATCCGCTCCCCCGCCTCACGAAACGCGTTGCGGAGCGTCATGAGGCGGAACGCGGCAAACCCGGACACCAGATCGGTGACGCCCGGTACGCGCACCCGGCGGCGGAGCAGCATCGGCGCAAAGCGGCGCACCAGCCGGCGTGCCCGCGAGGGATCGCCACCGATCGAGCTCTGGGCCACCACGAGGTCCGCCCCGCTCTCGATCTGGCGCACGAGGTCGGGAAGAGAGTGGGGACCATGGGCAAAGTCGGCGTGCATCAGGATGGCGCAGTCCCGCTTGGGCCGGTCGCTGCGCTGCACCGCGAAGCGCAGCAGTTCCTCAGTGGTGCGGGCATAGCCCTGCCGGGTGGCGTGGCGCACGACGGTGAGCGGAAGCACCCGCGCATACGGCGCCAGTACCTCCGCGGTCGCGTCGGTCGAGCCGTCGTCAGCGACGAGGAGCTGGTATTCGCGCGGGAAGGCGTCGAACACCTGGCGGATCTTCCAGAGCAGCAGGCCTACTGTTGGCGCTTCGTCGTGGCTGGGAATGCAGATGTAGATCATGGCCCGTCAGTGATGAGGTCGCGTGAACGATACACCCGACGCGCGCGCCCGGAGAAGCTCAGATCCGCGCGGCAAGGTCGCGCCGGCTGGAAACGTCCGCGAGCAGCGCCCGCAATTCGGCGAGACTGAACGGCTTGTGCAGATAGGGACGGCCCAGGCTCTCGAGGAACGCCAGCGTGTCGCCCCGGACCGTATCGCCGGTGCTGAAGATGACGCGCGGCCCGATCTCCGGGTCCACCCGGCGCAGCTCCTCGAAGAATTCGCGGCCGCCCAGGCGGGGCATCCGCAGATCCGAAATGATGAGGTCGAACTCGCCGCCGCCGGCCAGCTCGAGCCCGTCGGTGCCGTCAGCGGCCACCGCGACCTCGTGGCCCCAGGCCTCGAGCGTCGCCCGCATGTAATGAAGAATGTGGGGCTCGTCATCCACCACCAGGACGCGCAGCGGGAGGGCCTGATGGCGCGGGGCGGCGAGGTCGGGCGTGGCCGCCGCCGGTCCCTCGCCGAGCGGCAGCTGCACCGTGAAGGTCGATCCGTCGCCTTCGCGCGTGCAGAGCGTGATCCGCCCGCCGTGCTCCTTGACGATTCCCTGGCTGATCGACAGCCCGAGCCCGGTGCCCTGACCCTCGACCTTGGTCGTGAAGAACGGCTCGAACACCTGTTCGGCCAGCGTGGCGCTCATACCGGGGCCGGTATCGCTGACGTCCACCGCGATGCCGTCGAGCACCCGTCGCGCGCGGATGGTGATCGTGCCGGGCCGGCCGGTGGCCGCGATCGCCTGCGCCGCGTTGTTGATCAGGTTGACGAAGACCTGCTGCATCTGGTTGGGGTCCACCGAGATGAGCGGCAGGTCGGATGCGATGTCGACCACCGCGTCCACGTGATAGCCCAGCAGCTGATTGCGCAGGAGCGTCAGCGTCGAATCGAGAAGCGGCCCGAAGGCCACGGCCCGGCGCTGGCGCTCCTGCTTTCGCGCAAAGCCAAGCAGGTTCTTGACGATGTTGGAGGCCCGCTCCGCCTCCTCCCGGATCACCGACAGCGGCTCCCGCAGGGCGGGGGGCACGTCTCGCGATTCGCCAAGAAAGTCTGCGAATCCCACGACCGAGGCGAGCGGATTGTTCAGGTCGTGGGCGATCCCGGCGATGAGTTGACCGATGGCGGACATCTTCTCCGCCTGGATCAGCTGATCCTGCAGCCGGCGGCGTTCGGTCTGGTCATCGAACAGGAGGACAGTGGCCGTGGGGTCGCCCTCGGCCAGGGGCACGGTGGTCAGGGCGTAGCTGCGCTCGCCCACCCGCAGCTCCACCGGCGGTCCGCTCACCTGCTCGGCCAGCGCACGGCGGACGTCGGGCGCCCATTCGGGGGGCACGAAGGCGGGCCAGGGACGGCCGATGAGGGAAGCCGGCGGCACATTCACCAGCGTGGCGAATGACCGGTTGGCACGGCGGATGCTGCCCGTTCGGTCCACAATGCACAAAGCGAGCGAGATGGCGTCGACCACCTCCTGCCACGACCGGCGGCCGTCGTCGTGCAGGTCCACCAGGCGGACGCACTCGAGGGCCACGCTGACCTGGGCGGCGAGCCCCTTTAACAGCGTCAGATCCCGCGCGCCAAAGCTGCCGTTGGCGGCCCGCGCGGCGACGGCGCCGGTCACCCGGCCCCTGGCCAGCAGCGGCGTGATGACCCAGCTTCCCGAGAGGTCGGCGGAACTCGCCGCCATCGCGTCGCCCAGCAGGCCGGCAAGTCCGTCGGCCACGAGTTGCGGGCCGCGCCGGGCGGCAAGTTCCAGGACCGGGACCAGTTCGCGGTCGCCGGTGGGCCAGGTGTGCACGAGCTCGCCCGCTTCACTGTCCTTGTTGAAGAGGATCAGGGCCGTCTGCGAAGGCGTCAGCCCCTCGCGCAGGTGCCGGACAAAGAGGTCGATGACCGAGCCGCGCCGGAGGGTGCCGGCGAGCTCTTCCGCAAACGCGGTCAGGCGGCCGGCGATCGCGTCGGCATCAGTCGAGGGAGGGAGCACTCTGCCACCTAAGGTGAGGACCCATGATCCGCGCTGATGCGCGAAGCCGCCTGGCGGCGACCGATCTGGATCTGATGATCCTGCTGCTGAGTCGGGGCTCCGCGCATCGTCGCGCGTCGCTCGAGCGGCGGCTCGCCGCCGAAGGTCCCGACGTGCTGCTCGATGATCCCGAGCTTCCCGAGCGGCTGCTCGCGGTCCGCACGATCCTGCTGCCGTCCGAGCCACTGTTCGTCTACGTGGTCACCCGCGACGCACTCCGGCGGGCCGGCGTGGACGACCGCGAGCTGGCGGATTATCTGGCCGCGATGGTGATCGACTTCGGGCACCGCGATCGGGCCTGGCGCGTGGACTGGAACGACGATGAATCGCACCGCTACCTGGTGGACATCCTCGCCGATCTCGAAGCGAGTGACGGCGAGCGTCGATTCAAGGTGATGGCACATCTCGGAAACTACGCGCTCTGGCTGGCCGGACTCTTCCCCGATTATATCGCGGCGCGCCGGGTGCGAAAAGGCGGGCCGGACCTCACCTACTATGACTCCCTCGGACGCCGCGGCTTTGGCCTGGCGTCCGACCATGCGCTGGCCGATCAGTACGGCCTTGGCGGCGTTTTCCGCCTGGCCGCCGAGCGCTTCCCGGCGCTGCGGGGCGCACTGAACGGCCTCAGCGACCGCGTCTTCTTTCCCCAGCACAGTTCACCCGACCGCCTGCTGCGCGATCTCGGCGTCCATTAGCCGACGACCGCGCGACTCCAGACCTCCGCTTCCGCCGCCAGCGCGCCCATGAGCCCGGGCCCGGCGGCGGCGCGTGCAGCGTCCAGCTCCTCCGGGTGCCACTGCACCGTGACCAGCCACGGCTCACGTTCCGGCGCCTCCGCCGCCTCCAGCAGGCCGTCGGGCGCCCACGCACTGGCCACCAGCCCCGGCGCGAGGTCCCGCACCGCCTGATGATGGAACGAGTTGACCGCCATCGCAGTGGCACCGAGGGCCAGCGCCGTGCGGCTGCCCGGCACGATCTCGACGGTGTGGGTGCGGGTGGCGCGCGAGCCCGGTGCATTGTGCTCCACGCTTCCCACGTGCTCCGTAGCCAGGTCCTGCCACAACGTGCCGCCCAGCGCGACGTTGATCAGCTGAATCCCGCGGCAGATCCCCAGCACGGGCATCCGTCGGCGGCGAGCGGCCGCGAACAGCGCCAGCTCGAACCGATCGCGCACCGGATCCACCGTGCCGAGCAGCGGTGATGGGTCCGCGCCGTAGCAGGCCGGTGCCACGTCTTCGCCACCGGTAAACAGCAACCCGTGCAGTCCGTCGAGCACGGCATCGACATCGCCCGGGTCGATGAGCGGCGGGAGCACGAGGGGGACCGCGCCCGCGGTCAGCACGCGTCGGATGTATGCGGCATTGACGCCGGAGCGGTCCGCACCCTCCCACTGGCGGGTGACGCCGGTCACGCCGATCCGGCAGGTCACGATCGCAGCACCGAATCGGGGAAAAACGGACAGGCGGGATCTTCGTAGCGGGTCGGATCGGTTTCGACACCCAGCAGCGGCACCGTGCTGCTGCCCATGGTGACGGTGCCGATGTGCGCGGCACCGGCCACTGGGGCGTCCTCAAACAGCATGACGCCACGCGGCTGTTCGGAGCGATCGAGCACGAGCACGCCGTAGCTGAGTCGCACGTTGGGCGGCAGCGTGCCGTCCACGCCGATTACCCACATCGAATCGCCCTGCTGCCGGCCGGTCACGGCACGATAGGCCGGCCCGGCCGCCAGCCGCGCCACGAGGCGCTCCGGCAGGGTGGCGGGCGGCGAGCCCAGCGTCTGGCCCGGCGTTCCGAATTCAGTGATCAGTGCCGCGGGGCCGGCGATCGCCGCGATACCGCAGGCCGGGTGGGGCTTGCCGTCGCCGCAGGCGGCGAGCAGCAGGACGGACAGCAGGATGAACCGGGAGGACATGTGGGCTCCGGGTCGCGGGAGGGCGCGCGAAGGTACCCGTGCAAATTAACGCCGCGCCCGGGATTCGGGGGCGGCTGGACGCGATTGGTCGCTTGACGGTCGCGCGCATGCCGCCGTAACATTCGCTGGGCCCCCCGTGGGCCAACTCCCCATTGAAAGGACCCGCAGGCGTGTTCGAATCGTTTCGCGCGCGGCTCGACCACCTCTTTGCCGAGCAGGGCGCACGCCCCGATGCGCGCGCCTACGCGGCGGGGCTACGCGACGCGGTGATCGAGGCGCGGGCCGCCGTCGGTGTCATGCGCGATGCGCTGGCCGCCTCCGATCGCGAGCTGGCGGCAGAGCAGCGCCAGCTCGAGGACGCCGAGCGGCGGGGCCGGCTGGCGGCCGGGATTCCCGATGCCGAGACCGTGGCGGTGGCCGAGCGGTTTGCCGCGCGCCATCGCGAGCGGGTGGGGGTGCTCGGGCGCAAGCTCGGTGTCCAGCGGGATGAGCTTGCGATGGCCGAACGCGAGCTGGCGGAGATGACCGCGCAGCTCCGCGGCGCCCAGCAGGGCCGTGTCCCCGGCGCTGCGCCGCGCGCGGCTCCCGACGACGGCGACCTCGAGACGGAGCGCATGGCCGCCCGCGCGGACCGCGCGCTCCACGACGCGGCGGTCGAAGCACAGCTGGCCCACCTGAAGAAGAAACTTCGCAAGGAACCCTGAGAGGAGCCGGTCTTGACCTCACACCCCGCCGGACCGTCCGACAGTCCCCTCGTTGACCAGCCGCAATCCGCGGGCGCCGTGCGGGATGCCGGCTTCTTCGGCCATCCGCGCGGACTCTCCACGCTCTTCTTCACCGAGATGTGGGAGCGCTTCAGCTACTACGGGATGCGGGCGATCCTCATCCTGTTCATGACTGCCTCCGTCGCCACCGGCGGCCTCGGGTTCCCCACCGAGAAGGCGGGGATCATCTACGGAACCTACACGTCGCTGGTGTATCTCACCGCCCTTCCGGGCGGGTGGCTGGCCGACAAGCTGTTCGGCCAGCGACGTGCGGTGCTCTACGGCGGCATCCTGATCATGCTGGGGCATGTGAGTCTTGCCGTGCCGCGACTGGGCGCGTTCTACCTCGGCCTTCTTCTCGTCGTCACCGGCACCGGGCTCCTCAAGCCCAACATCAGCGCCATGGTGGGGCAGATCTACACGCCGGAGGACGAGCGGCGCGACGCCGGGTTCTCGATCTTCTACATGGGGATTAACCTCGGCGCGATGGTGGCCCCGCTGGTCTGCGGCTTCTTGGCGCAGTCCACCCAGTTCCGCGCGATGCTGGCCGGGTGGGGGATGTCCCCCGAGACGTCGTGGCACTGGGGCTTTGCGGCGGCGGCGGTCGGCATGTTCGTTGGTCTGGTGCAGTATGTGCTCGGTGGTCGCCGCCTGGGCACCGCGGGCCTGGCGCCGGCGGCGCCCACCCGGGATGGCGAGCTGGCCGCGCGTCGGCGCGCGGCGTGGTTCACCCTGGCGGGCCTGGTCGCCGTGGTGGTGCTCATCCTGCTCCTCGCGCGAGGCGGCGTGATCACGGTGACCGCCGACGGCGTGGGCCGGGTCTTTGGCTGGCTGCTGCTCGCCAGCGTCATCGGGTTCTTCCTCTGGCTCTTCTCGTCGAAAGGTTGGACCCGGGACGAGCGCAAGCGGCTGGTGGTCATTCTGGTGCTCTTTTTCGCCGCCGCGGTCTTCTGGTCGGTGTTCGAGCAGGCGGGGTCGACGCTCAACCTCTTTGCCCAGCGCAGTGTCAACAACCGGATCCTGGGCTTTGCCTTCCCGGCCAGCTTCTGGCAGTCCATCAATTCGCTCTTCATCATCATCCTGGCTCCGGTCTTCGCGGCCCTCTGGCTCCGGCTCGGGCGCCGGGACCCGTCGAGTCCCGCCAAGTTCGCGGCGGGCCTCTTCTTCGTCGCGCTCGGTTTTGTGGTGCTGATGGGCGCGGCGCGCGCGGCCGCCGACGGCTCGCGGGTGAGCCCCCTCTGGCTGGTGATGGTGTACCTCTTCCACACCATCGGCGAGCTCAGCCTGAGCCCGGTAGGCCTGAGCGCCATGACGCGGCTGGCGCCGGCGCGGATCGTGGGGCTGATGATGGGGGTCTGGTTTCTGGCGGCGTCGGTGGGCAATTACCTGGGCGGGCGGGTGGCGGGGCTCTACGAGCAGTTCAGCCTGCCCACGCTCTTCGGGGTCGTGGCAATCTACGCGTTCATCTTTGCCGCAATCCTGGCGCTGCTGGTGAAGCCGATCAAGCGGATGTTGGCGCGCGCTTGAAGACGCGGTAGAGATAGGCCAGCGATGGCACCAGCACGGCGCCGCCGACCCCGAGGCCGAGGAGCACGAACCTCAGCGTGGCCGGCGGCGCCGCACTGTTGCCGATGGTGAGCTCGGGCGGCACGACGTAGGGGTACTGGCCCACCGCCCAGCCCCAGAGCACCAGCGACACGAGCGCGGCCGCGGCCACCCGCGCGAGCCGAAACCGGCGCCACCAGAGCGCGGCGAGCGCCGCGAGCCCCGCGAGCGCGGTGCCGGCGTGGAGCGGGAGCGTCCACCGCGAGGCCGTGAGCACGGCAAACATCCGGGGCGCGCCGTGGCCCGCGAGCGGCACCGCAACGCCGGCAAGCGCGGCGGTGACGAGTGCCGCCGCCAGTCCACGCCGGCGAAAGTCCTCCTGCAACGCGGGGTCGCGCGCCTCGACGGCGAGATAGACCGCGGCCAGAAAGGCAAAGAGGCCGAGCGTCATCAGGCCGACCGCCACCGCAAACGGCGTGAGCCATGGCGTCACGTATCCGGCGACGAAGCCGGCGTGATCGCCGCCCAGGCGGCTGGTAGCGATCGCGCCGACGCAGATGCCGAGCAGCACCGGCGTGATGACGCTCGCGCCGGCGAAGATCGCGCCCCAGCGCTGCTGCACCGCGTCCCGGCGACTGTCGTAGCTGCGGAACGTGAAGGCCGAACCCCGCAGCACGATGCCCAGCAGCGCGAGCGCCAGCGGGAGGTGAAGCATCACGCTCAATCGCGCAAAGGCCGGCGGGAAGCAGGTAAAGAGCAGCACCACGGCCAGGATCAGCCAGACGTGGTTGGCCTCCCAGATCGGCGCGATCGCGTCCGCGATCAGCGCCCGCTGCCGGTCCCGCCGGGGCCCGCGCGCCAGCAGGTCCCAGACACCCCCGCCAAAATCCGCGCCGCCCAGCAGCACGTAGGCATTGAGTGCGAGCACCAGGATGCCGGCGAGCAGATCGCCCAGGCCGTGTTCAGACAGGGTCGGCCTCCTGGGTGCGCGGGGCCCTGATCACCTGGCGGCGCAGCAGCCAAACGACGGCGGCGGCCAGCAGACAATAGAGCACCGTAAAGGCGGTGAACGTCACCACCAGTCCCGGCATCGGTGTCACCGCATCGGCGGTGCGGAGCACGCCGGTGACGATCCAGGGTTGGCGCCCCACTTCAGTGACCACCCATCCTGCCTCGATGGCGAGGAATCCCATCGGGGTGGCGATGGTCAGGGCGCGCAGCAGCCAGCGATGGTCTGCCGGCGGGCCCCGGCGCCATGCCACCCATCCGGTGACCAGTGCGACGAGCGCTAGGTAGAGACCGAGCGCCACCATGCACTGGAAGGCCACGTGCACGATCGCGACCGGCGGCCAGTCGCCGCGCGGCACGTCATCGAGGCCCCGCACGACCGCATGCGGATCATGGAAGGCCAGCAGGGAAAGCCCGTAGGGAATGCGGAGGCCCAGGCGCATCGTCCGGGTGGCGGCGTCGGGAATCCCGCCGATGGTGAGCGGGGCGGCACGGGTCGTGGCGAAGAGGCCCTCGATCGCCGCGAGCTTGGCGGGCTGCTGCACCGCGACCGCGTGGGCGCTGAAATCGCCGGACAGCGGCTGCAGCGCGGCGGCCGGCCCGCCCACCAGTAGCGCGACGGCGAGGGCACGGCGATGGAAGGCGTTCCGGGGATCGCGCAGCAGCAGTGCCGCGTGGAGTCCGGCGACGGCAAAGCCGGTTGCCGCATAGGCCGCGATGAGCATGTGGATGGTCTGCTGGAGCGCGGCCGGGTTGGTCATCGCGGCCAGCGGGTGGACGTCGGTGATCCGGCCGGCGGCCAGATCGAAGCCGGCCGGCGTGTTCATCCAGGAGTTGGCAATGACGACGAACACTCCGGATGCGGCACCACTGACCGCGACGGCGACCCCCGCCAGCAGATGCGCCCGCGGAGAGACGCGGTCCCAGCCGTAGAGATAGACGCCGAGGAAGATGCCCTCGAGGAAGAACGCAAACCCCTCGAGCGAGAACGGCATGCCGATGACGGGGCCGGCGAAGGCCATGAAACTGGGCCACAGCAGTCCCAGCTCGAACGACAGCACGGTGCCGGAGACGGCACCGACCGCAAAGAGGATCGCGGTGCCCCTGGCCCAGCGGCGGGCGAGCTCGAGATACATCCGGTCGCCGGTGCGCTGCCACCGGCGCTCCGCGATCACCATCAGCAGCGGAATGCCGATGCCGATGACGGCGAAGATGATATGGAAGCCAAGCGAGACCGCCATCTGTGCGCGGGCCGCCAGGAGATTGGACACGCGCGCCTCCGGGATCGCTGAGGCAACATAGGAATCACGGTGCCCGGCGGCAACCGGATATGGCGTGCTTGCCCCGGCCGCCGGCTCCCCATAGAGTAACGGAGCAGGTCAATCCGCAAAGGAGCTCGCGTGCGTCGGTATTCCCAGCAGGTCGGCATGGCCCTGCCGCTCATCGCGGCAGCCCTGGGCTGCTCGCCGCCGCCGCGGGCGCGCGCAGCGCGCGACGCCGATACGGTGGCGTTTGCGCCGCCGGCCGATTCCATGATTCCGGATGATCCGGTGGGACGCGCCGCGCGGCGCGGGCTCGCGCTCCTCACGCACACCGCCGACAGTCTGCCGGGGTTCGTCGGCAATGGGCTCCGATGCGTTAGTTGCCATCCCGAGAACGGGCGGCGCCCGGATGCGATGCCCTGGGTGGGCGTCACCGCCCGGTTTCCCCAGTTTCGGAGTCGGAGCGCGTCCATCTCGCTGATCGAGGACCGGGTCAACGATTGCTTCGAGCGCAGTCTCAATGGGCGGACCCTGCCCGCCGGCGGCGATGACATGCGCGATATCGTGGCCTACATGACGTTCCTCTCGCGCGGCGTGCCGGTCGGCGCCGTGGTCGAGGGCCAGGGACTCAAGCGCCTCACCCTCACGACCGGCGACACCGGACGCGGCGCCCGGGTCTTCCTCGTCCAGTGCACGCGATGCCATGGGCCGACGGGGCAGGGGACGGTGATCGCGCCGCCGCTCTGGGGTGCCCGCTCCTACAACATCGGTGCCGGCATGGCACGGGTGCGCACCGCCGCGGCGTTCATCCGCTACAACATGCCGTACGACCGCCGCGGCACGCTCACCGATCAGGAAGCGATGGATGTGGCGATGTACGTCAACGCGCAGCCGCGGCCGGACTTTGCCGGCAAGGAGCGCGACTGGCCCAACGGCGGGGCGCCGCCCGACGTCGCCTACCCGACGCAGTACCAGCGCCAGCACCCCACGCCACGGGGCCGGTGAGGCTCACGCCGGCACCGCGATCACCGCGTTGCCGGCGACGACGAAGACGCGGTCCGTGGCGCGCGGCTCGACGACGCTGGTGCCGGTGAAGCTGCCGAACGCCGGAAGCACCGCACCCCGGAGCCCGAGGAGAAAGCAGGGCAGCCGGGCGTGCTGTCGGCCGGCTCCGGTGACGATGCACGCCGGGTGCAGGTGCCCCGCCAGGGCGTAGGCCTCGGGATCCTCCGCCGGCTCGTGCCGCAGCACGAACGGGCCGCTGCGGTGGGGCGCGTCGACGACCTCGATGCCCAACTCCGCCGGCGGGTCGCCGGCACGCCGGTCGTGGTTGCCGCGCACCAGCAGTATGTCGAGCGCCGGATGCCGGGCATGCCACGCCGCGATGGCGCCGAGGGTGTGGTCCGCCTCCCGGCCCGGCCGGGCGTGGAACAGATCGCCCAGCAGGATGAGCTGGCGGGCGCCGGTTCGCCGGAGCGCGCCGCTGAGGCGGGCCAGGTCGTCGGTAGTGGTTCCGGGCGGCAGCGCTACGCCCGCCGCGCGAAAAGTCGCGGCCTTGCCCCAGTGCAGGTCCGCGACGATCAGGGCCTGCACCCTCGGCCAGTAGATAGCGCGTTCGGGGATGAGCGTCACGGCCTCGCCGGCCACCGTCACGCTGAGGTCGCCCGGGACAACGCTCACCGCGGGCCGTCCCATCCGGCGGAGCGAAGCGTGGCGATGCGCGGGACGGCCGGCCCGGCGGCGCGTTCCAGCGGCGCGACCATTCGGCGTACCCGATCGGCAAGCTTTTCAGAACTGACCTGTTCCCGCGCGCGATCGACGATGAGTGCGAACGCCAGCGGGGTGGGGCGCTCGACGTCCACCAGCGTGACCCGTCCCGCACTCAGCCGTACCAGCGTGCGGCCCAACCGGCTCCGCTCCAGTTGCCGCTCCAGCACCTCGCGCTCCGCCTGCCGCAGCAGCAGGTTGTCCGGGTCATACCGTGCGAACACGTCGTAGATGAGCCCGCTCGAGGCCTGAAGCTGCTTTGCTGATCTGCCGCTGCCGGGATATCCCTGAAAAAGCAGCCCGGCCACCCGCGCCACTTCCCGGAACTGACGTCGGGCCATTTCGGCGGCATTGAGACTGGCCGGAATGTCGTTGAAGAGGTAGTCGGCGGAGAGCAGCCCGCCCTCGAGCGCGGCCTCGATCGGCGCCGGGTCCGGCGAGAGCAGCTCGAACCCGTAATCATTGGCCGCCAGACTGAACGAGATGGGCGCCAGCTGTGCGATGCGATAGGCGAAGAGCGCGGCGAGCCCTTCATGTACCAGCCGCCCCTCGACGGGATAGAAGAACAGGTGGTGGCCATCCCGGCTCCGGGTCCGCTCCACCAGCAGCTCGTCGGTCGCCGGCAGGCGGGACCACGCGGCCTGGAGCTCCAGCACGGGCCGCACCTCCCGCATCTCCGGCGCGTCGTAGATGCCGCGTCGAGCCTCGTCCAGTTTGTCACGGACCGCCCGCGCCAGCTCCGGTGACAGCGTGAGTCGCGCACCGGACCACCTGGGCACGGCATTCGCCGGGCCGCGGGCCCGGCGCACCCAGGCGGTCATGTCCCGGACCCGGACGAACTCCAGCGGCCGGCCGCCAAACACGAAGCGATCGCCGGGGCGCAACCGCGCGATGAACCCCTCCTCGATAGTGCCCAGCGTCCGACCGCTGACGTAGCGCACCGTCAGCGACGATTCGCTGACGATCGTGCCGATCGACAGTCGATGACGGAGGGCGATTCTGGAGTCCGTCACCCGGTAGACGCCGTCGATTTCGGTGACGCGCGCGTAATCGGGGTAGGCACGCAGCGCCTGGCCACCCCGGGTCACGAAGTCGAGAATCCACGCCCATTCGTCGGGCGGCAGGTCGCGGTAGGCATGCGTGGTCCGGACTTCGTGATAGAGTTCGTCGCTCGTAAAGCCGCCTCCGAGCGCCACGGAGACGGTGTGTTGAGCGAGCAGGTCGAGCGGCCGCTCGACCGGCGGCCGTGCCTCGATCGCGCCCGCTTCCAGTGCCGCGCGCGCCGCGGCGATATCGACCAGTTCCAGGGCACTCGCCGGCACGCAGGTGACGCGGCTGACCGCGCCAGGCCGGTGCCCGCTCCGGCCGGCGCGCTGCACCAGTCGTCCCACCGCCTTGGGGCTGCCGATCTGCAGTACGCGGTCCACCGGCGTAAAGTCCACGCCGAGATCGAGACTGGATGTGCACACGACACAGCGGAGCGTACCGCCGCGGAGACCCGCCTCCACGGAGTCGCGATCGGCACGGGCGATCGAGCCGTGGTGCAGCCCGATCCGGTCCGCCCATGCCGCGCCGCTGCGGCGGAGCGCCTGGAACCACAGCTCGGCGGTCGCACGGGTGTTGGTGAAAACGAGCGTGGTGCCACCCTCATCGACGGCGGCCACCACCTGATCGAGCAGGGCCAGTCCGATCTGGCCCGACCACGGAAACCGTTCGATGGTGGGCGGAACCAGCGAGTCCACGTCGATCACCTTGGGCACCAGTCCGCGAACCAGTTGGCCCGGCCGGGGCGCGCCGTCCGGGTCGACGCCGAGCAGCGTATCCCGGGCCGCGTCGAGGTTCCCGAGCGTGGCCGAAAGCCCCCACGTGCGCAGCGCCGGACGGAAGTGGCGCAGTCGCGCGAGCGCCAGCTCGGTCTGCACGCCGCGTTTGCTCGCCATCAACTCGTGCCACTCGTCCACCACGACGCATTCGAGCTGCGCGAATAGCGCGGCGGCGGTGTCGCGGGTGAGCAGGAGCGACAGACTCTCCGGCGTGGTGATCAGCGCGGTCGGCAGCAGGCTGCGCTGGCGGCTCCGGACCCCGGCCGGTGTATCGCCGGTACGGGTCTCGACGGTCCATGGCAGGCCGAGATCGCGAACGGGCGCCGCAAGCGCGGCTTCGGTATCGGCCGCGAGGGCGCGGAGTGGCGTGACCCAGAGGATCCGGAGCGGGGGCGCGGCGAGACGCGCGACGGTGCGCACGGCGGGCGCCGCCGCGCGCAGCCACTCGATGAGCGGCCCCATCCACGCCGCATAGGTCTTGCCGGTGCCGGTGGCGGCGTGAATGAGCCCGCTCTCCCCGGCGAGGTACGACTCCCAGACCTCCTCCTGAAATCCGAACGGACTCCACCCATGATCAGCGAACCAGGCGCGGACGGCGCCGTCGGGATCGGCCAGGGCGCGCCGGCGGGCAGCGCGCCGCTGCGCCGTATCGCGGGCGAGCGGGGCGGTGGCGGTGCTGCGGGCGGGCGGCGCTGCCGGCTCGTGCGACGGCTCCGCCCGGCGCCGGGTCCGCGCCCGGCGCAGCTCGGCCGGGAGCGAGCTCCGGCCAGTGGGCGGCTCACCCGCCTCACGCGGCGGCTCGGGATCCACGAACGGCGTCCCCGGCACGACTGGGCGGCCGAGCGAGTAGCCGGGGCGCGCGGGTGGTCGGCGGTCGGTCATCCGGCGTCGCTCCGTGGCGCGTCGATGAGCGCGCGCACGCTGTCCAGCGTATCTGCCTCGGCCGCCGGTTTGTCGGTCCGCCAGCGCGCCATGCGCGGAAACCGCACTGCAACGCCGCTCTTGTGGCGGGTCGATCGCTGGATCCCCTCGAACGCCAGCTCGAACACCAGCTCGGGCTTCACCACCCGTACCGGTCCGAACTTCTCCAGCGTGTTCCGCCGGACAAAGGCGTCAACCCGGCTGATCTCCTCGTCGGTGAGCCCCGAGTACGCCTTGGCAAACGGGACCAGCCGGGCAGCGTCCCACAGACCGAAGGTGTAATCGGTGAACAGTCCCGCGCGTCGTCCGCTGCCGGGCTGGGCGTACATGAGGACGGCGTCGATCGAGAAGGGGTCCACCTTCCACTTCCACCAGTCGCCGCGGCGGCGACCGACACCGTACGGAGAGTCCGCCCGCTTGACCATCAGCCCCTCCGTGCCGCGCGCACGCGCGGCATCGCGGGCGGTGGCCAGCGCGTCCCACGATGGCGCCGGGACGAGGGGCGAGAGCCGGATGCCGGCACCCATCGGCAGCGCGTCGATGATCGCCGCCAGTCGCCGGCGCCGTTCGCTGAGCGGCAGCGCGCGGGTGTCCGCGCCATCCGCCTCCAGGAGATCGTATGCCAGCAGCACCACCGGCACTTCCGCCAGGATTTTCCGGCTGAGCGCCCGCCGGCCAATGCGCCGCTGCATCTGCGCAAAGGGCAGCGGCGCGCCCCCGGCCCACGGGAGCAGCTCGCCATCGACCACGGTCCCCGGCGGCAGCAGCGCCGCCACCTCCTCGATCTCGGGGAAGCGGCCATTCAGCAGGTCCTCGCCGCGGGACCAGAGAAAGGTCTGGTCGCGACGCCGGATCAGCTGCGCGCGAATGCCGTCCCATTTCCACTCGGCCTGCCAGGCGGTGACATCGCCCAGTGCGGCCGGTGGCTGGTCAAGCGCGTGCGCCAGAAAGAACGGGTAGGGTCGGCTCCGGTCGGCGTCGCGGGTATCCCGCGCAGTGAGGTGAGCAAAGAAGCGCGCGTCGGGCTCCCACGCGCCCATCAGCCGATGGGCGATGACGTCATCGGCGACGCCGCTGACCGCCGCGAGCGCCCGAATGACCAGCCGGCGCGACGCGCCAACCCGAAAGGCGCCGGTGATCAGCTTGTTCCATACGAAGCGTTGGCGCGCATCCAGCTCGCGCCAGGCGGAGATCAATGCCGCGCGCTGGTCGTCGGGCTCCAGGCCGCGCAGGGCGAGCAGTCGCTCCTCAACCCACCAGGCCAGCGGTCGATCACTCGGCGTTCCACTTTCCGGCAGGAGCAGCCCGATCGTCTCGGCCAGGTCGCCCACCGCCTGATAGGACTCGTCAAAGAGCCAGTCAGCGATGCCGGCCGCCTCGGCGGCCCAGGCACGGAGGTTCGCGGCCCGGACCAGGCGCTTGGGACGGCGCCCACTGAGGAAATGGACGGCCCACGCCGCGTCGGCGGGAGGCGCGGACGAGAAATACGCCACCATCGCCGCGACCTTGGCGCTCGTGGCGGTGGACTCGTCCAGCGCAGCGTACAGCGCGGCAAATCGCTTCATGGCGCCGGCTCCGCATCGGCGTTCGCCGCGCCGGCGTCATCGCGCTCGCCGGCGAAGCGGGTCTGCACCGCGCAGGCGTCGAGTCCTCGCTCCCGCAGCCAGCGGACAACCGGCGCCGTATAGCCGTGCGTGACCCATACCTGCGATGCGCCGGTGGCATCGACGGCGCGCATCAATGACGGCCAGTCGACGTGGTCGGACAGGGTAAAGCCGCGGTCCAGCGCGCGCCGGCGCCGCGCCCCGCGGACCCGCATCCAGCCCGAGGCGAAGGCATTCGATGAGCGGCCGAACCGGCGAGCCCACACACCGCCGTCCGCGGATGGCGGTGCCAGGACCAATGCGCCCCGCCGCTGGTCGCGCGTAGCGGCCGTCGCGTGCGTCGTCCCGGGCAGCGCGACGCCGGCCGTGCGGTAGGCGGCCGTCATCCGCTCGACGGCGCCGTGCGTCAGGATCGGCCCGATCGACGGATCGAGGCCCGCCAGCAGCCGCTGTGCCTTGCCCAGCGCATAGCCGTACAGCAGACTGGCCTTGCCGGCCGCGGCGTTGGCGCCCCACCACGCATTGATATCGCCGAAGACGGACGCCTGGTCAGGCCAGCGATAGATCGGCAGGCCGAACGTAGATTCCGTGATGAAGCCGTGGCACCGCACCGGCTCGTACGGCGTGCAGGTGGGGTCGGGATCGGTCTTGTAATCACCCGACACCACCCAGATCTGGCCGCCATGCTCGATGCGGATCTGTGCCGACCCGAGGATGTGGCCCGCGGGATGGAGCGACACGTGGACGCCGTTGATCGTTGTCGGGGCGCCGTAGGCGACGCCGGTGATGTGGGCCCCATCGCCCACGCGCAGCGCGAGAACGCCGCGGCCCGGTGTCGTGGTCAGGTAGCTCGCGCAGCCGGCGACGGCGTGGTCGCTGTGCGCATGCGTGATGACGGCCCGGTCCACCGCGCTCCAGGGATCCACGTAAAAGTCGCCGGCCTCGCAGTAGAGGCCGCAGTCGGTCAGGCGGAGCAGCGGTGGTGCGTTCATGGTGTCAATTTGTCATCATGCCTGGGGTGGTGCCTGTGACGCAGCCTACGCTCTCGCAGATCCGATGGAGCTAGTCGAGTTGGAGCATGGCGGGCTCCGCCGGCGAGCCTGGCTGCACCGTCCGGCCGCACACCAGGGCCCGCTGCCGCTGGTGGTGATGCTCCACGGCGCCGGCGGCACGGGGGAGCTCGCGGCGCGAAACACCGGCTGGAACGCACTTGGCGACCGCGACGGATTCGTGGTGCTCCTGCCCGAGGGCACGGCGCGCGAGCCGGCCAGCCCGCCGCAGTTCCGTCTCAACCCGCAGGCGTGGAACGACGGCTCGGGACGGGGCCACGCCGCCAGTCGGCAGATCGACGATGTTGGCTTTCTGGCCGCACTGATGGATGAGACGGCGCGGCGGACGCCGCTCCTGTCGCGCGCGGTGCTGCTGGCCGGCTTTTCCAACGGTGCCGGACTCGCATTCCGGGCCGGTGCCGAGCTGGCGGAGCGCGTGACGGCCGTTGGCGCCGTGGCCGGGCACTGCTGGATCGAGCGACCCATGCCCGCACGACCGGTCTCGCTCATGTACCTCATGGGCGCGTGCGACCCGCTCAATCCCATTAGTGGCGGGGAGGTCGTGACGCCGTGGGGCCGATCGGAATACCATCCGCCGGCCCGGCGGTCACTGGACCGGTGGCTCGCTGGAGCCGGATGCACCCGGCCGTCCCGGGAGCGGCGCGAGTCGCTGATCGCCTGGCAGGACTTCGTCTGCTCCGGTGGCGCCGTCGCCCGTTACGGCGAGATCGCGGATTCGGGCCACGTGTGGCCCGGGGGCGTGCGGCTGCTTCCAGAGCGGATCATCGGGCGGGCGACGCACGCGCTGGATGCGACAGTCACCCTCTGGCAGTTCTTTCGTGAGCGACTCGACCGGCCGTCGGTGTGAGGCCTGTCACAGGAATTTGTGGCCGGCGGCGCCATCATAGGTACTGACACCGAGAGGAGGCTCTGATGCTCAATGCAGGTCCGCGCCCGCAGGTCGTCGTCGCGCTCTTTGCCGAGCGGGATGATGCCGAACGCGCCATTCGCGAACTGCAGGACGCCGGGTTCCCGCGCACCGGCATCGGCGTCGCGACTCGCGAGCGTGACGGCGAGGGCGAGCTGATCCACGGAACCGGAACGCTGGCCGCTGAAGGCGCGACCACCGGGGCGGTGAGCGGCGGCGTACTCGGCGGGCTGGTGGGCCTGCTCGTCGGCGTCGGTGCCCTGGTGATCCCCGGCGTGGGCCCCGTCATCGCGGGCGGCATGCTGGCCTCGGCCCTCGGCGTTGCCGGCGCTACGGCGGCTGCCGGTGCGGGGATCGGTGCCGCGACCGACGTGGTCTTCGGTGCACTCGTGGGCCTGGGGGTGCCAGCGGAGGAGGCAGAACACTTCGAGCGAGGATTCCGTGCCGGTGGCACCCTGCTGAGCGTCGATCCCGGCAGTCGTGCCGCGGATGCGGGCGAAATTCTGGAGGCCCGCCACGGTGACCTGGGCGTGGCCGCGACCGGCGTCGCGGCGGGCGCCGACGCGCAGAGTCCGGCATGGGCCGGCTCCGAGCGCAGGAGCCCCGTCCGGGTTCACCACCACTCGGATTACGAGTCGGGACGGGCCCGGTGAGCACGCGGACATTTCTCGCCGGTGCGGTGGCCGGTGCCGGGCTGATGTATCTCTTCGACCCCGAACGGGGCGCGGAGCGGCGAACCCGCCTGCGCCGACGGATCGATGCTATCCGCGCCGGTCTCGATGCGGATTACCTCCCGGATGCCGCGACCCGATGGCCGACGACGATCGCCCGGCGGTACGACGACATCGATGGGCTGGACGCTCACCTGCAGCGGTCCGGCGGCGGCCCCGCCCGGTTGCGCACGTCCAGCGCGATCATGGGTGTAGCCGGCGGGGCGCTCGCCGCCTATGGCCTCGCGCGCCGCGGCAACGTTGGCCGCGCGATGCGCACTGTGGGCACGACGATGCTCGCGACCGGCCTCAAGCAGGCCGATGCCGCCGGGTTCGGCCTGCTGCGTGAGCGGCGCCAGGCCGTGGATGCGCAACGCACGATCGAGATCGAGGCGCCGCCCGCCCGGGTGTTCGATTTCTGGCGCAACTACGACAACTTTTCGCTCTTCCTGTCGCATGTGAACGCAGTCACCGATCTGGGCGGCGATCGGTCCCGGTGGAGCGTGGACGGCCCCGCGGGCCTGCCTGTCACCTGGACCGCCTCGATCACCGACCTGATTCCCGGTCGCCGCATCGGCTGGAAGAGCGAGCCGGGAAGTGCCGTCCAGCAGCAGGGGACGGTCCGGTTCAGCCCGACGCTGACCGGCACCCGGGTGGACGTACGCATCTGCTACATGCCGCCGGCGGGAGCGCTGGGGAAGGTTATCGCCGAGCTGTTCGGCGACGATCCCGACCGCCGGCTCGATGAGGACCTCCTGCGCGTCAAGGCGCTGCTCGAGACCAACCGGGGAGACTGACGATGGCGCGCAACAAGGCCCGCGATTTTGCCACGATCACCGAGGACTTGCGCGCCCGCTTCGAGGGCGGGCCGGCGCTGGCGAACGGCGCGCCTCTCGACATGGACCCGCCGCGTGACGGGGACCGCATGGGACGCCACCATGCCGATCCGGACGCCGAGGTGGCCGATCCCGACAACCGCGACGGCACCGCGGCGGAGCTCGACACGCCGGCGCATCAGCGCGCCGTGGAACGGGAGCGGCGGGACCGCCGGCCCGACACCACGCGGTGACGTGACCGCGGCACCGCACGAGCCCACGCCGCCGGCGGTGCACGCGCACATACGCCGCGAGCGCGCGCGGCTGCTCAAGCACTACTGCCAGTTGACCGACCGGCCGATGACGGTGCTGGCCTTTGTCTGGCTGGCGCTGCTGATTCTCGAGCTGACGCGGGGACTCGGTCCAGCGCTGACCACGGCCGGCGTGGTGATCTGGGTCGTGTTCGTCCTCGATTTTGCCATCGGCTTCGTCCTCGCTCCCGCCAAGACGCGCTACCTGCGCCGCAACTGGCTGACCGCCGCCTCGCTCATTCTTCCGGCGCTGCGCGCATTCCGCGTGATCCAGGCGGTGCGGGCCGTACGGATCGTAACGGCGGCGCGCCCGGCGCGACTGCTCCGGGTGCTCTCCTCACTCAACCGCGGCATGGCGGCGCTCGGCCGCACGCTGGCGCGCCGCGGCATCGGGTACGTCGCGGCGCTGACCGTCATCGTCACGCTGGGCGGTGCCGCCGGCATGGCCTACTTCGAGCGCCCGGTGGCGGCGGGTACCGCGGGCATTCACGGCTACGGTGATGCCGTCTGGTGGACCGCAATGATGATGACCACCTTCGGCTCGGACTACTGGCCGCATACCGTCGAGGGGCGCGTACTCTGCTGGCTGCTGTCGGTCTATGCGCTCTCGGTCTTTGGCTATATCACGGCTTCGCTGGCCACGCACCTGATCGGAACCGACGCCAGGGCCCGTGTTGCGGTCAATCGGTCCGCCGCGGATCGCTCGACTCCGGTGTGACCGCGCTCACGGCACGGTCGTCGGTGCGGCGCGAAGTTGTATCGACGCACAGCCCCGACCAGGAGAAGAACCGCATGCCAGCGCGACGGAAGACTTTCGAGGTGAATGTCGGACGGACCGAACGGATCGTGTCCGGTCTGGCCGGCGCCGCGCTGCTGGCACTCGTGCTGCGCCGTCGGCGGTGGGGCGGGGTGCTTGTGCCCCTCGGGGCCGGGTTGCTGGCGCGCGCCGTCGGTGGTCGCTGCCCCGTCAATCGCGCGCTTGGCCGGAACACCGGCAGCGCCCCTGACGAAGCCGTCAGTCCGGTTGCGAGCCTGGGCCGCGGCCGCGGCATCAGGCTGGACGAGCAGATCACGATCGACCGACCATCCGACGAGCTGTTTGCATACTGGCGCGATTTCGAGAACTTGCCGCGCTTCATGGAGCACCTGACCGGCGTCAGCGTCATCGACGATCGCCGCTCGCACTGGGTGGCACGTGCGCCTGCGGGGACCAGCTTCGAGTGGGACGCCGAGATCCACAACGAGGTGCCGGGCGAGCTGATTGCCTGGCGTTCGCTGCCCGGATCGGAGATTCCGAATGCGGGATCGGTGCACTTCACGCCGGTAGCGGGCGGCACGACGGTCCGGGTGGTGCTGAGCTATGAGCCGCCGGGCGGCCGGGTCGGGGACGCCGTGGCGCGACTCTTCGGAGAGGCGCCGGCCCAGCAGGTGCAGGACGACCTTCGGCGCTTCAAGCAGGTCATGGAGAGCGTCGACCTTTCATCCATCGGCACATCCCCGTCCGCCGACTAGGCGTAGCGGCCCGCATGCGGCCGCTCGCTACGCGTACGTCCGCATGACGTACGACTGCATCATCGTCGGCGGTGGTCCGGCGGGGCTGAGCGCCGCGCTCGTCCTCGGCCGGAGCCGTCGGCGCGTGCTGGTGCTCGATGCCGGCTCGCCGCGCAACCATCGTTCGGCCAGCATGCACGCCTTTCTCACCCGCGATGGCATCGATCCCGCCGAATTTCTCGAGACGGCGCGCGGTCAGCTCGCGGCCTACCCGGACGTGACCTGCCGCGACGCCGAGGTGTCTGGGGCGGCGCCCGCGCCCGCCGGATTTACCGTCGACCTCGTGGGCGGAGAGCGACAGGCGACCCGAACGCTGCTCCTGGCCACCGGCGTGGTGGACGCGATCCCCGTGCTCGATGGGATCGACCGTTTCTACGGGCGGAGCGTCCACCACTGCCCCTACTGTGACGGCTGGGAGCACCGGGACGAGCCGCTGGCGGTGTATGGCTGCGGTGACGCCGGTGCCAGGTTCGCGCTCGCGCTGACGATCTGGAGCCGCGACGTGGTCCTCTGTACCGACGGATTTGCCGGCATTTCGCCGCCGCTCACCGCCGATCTCGCGCGGCACAACGTTGAGGTCCGCCCGGAGAAGATCGTGCGCCTCGAGGGGACCGGCGACTGCCTGGAGCGGATCGTCTTCGCCGAGGGGCCGGCGCTGGAGCGGTCGGCCATGTTCTTCTGCACCTCCCAGCATCAGCGCTCGGGGCTCGCCGCCGACCTCGGCTGCCACTTCACCGAGGACGGCGCCGTCGCGACGGAGACCGCCGAGTCGACCAATGTCGAGGGGCTGTTCGTCGCGGGGGATGCGTCGAAGGACGCCCAATTGGTCATCGTCGCGGCATCGGAAGGGGCGCAGGCCGCGGTCGCCATCAACAACCTGCTGACGCGCTGGGACCTGGCGTCCGGCTCGGGGGTACCATAGTGGAGGGCGATTGAACCAATCCAATCCCCCGTTCCGGTCGTACCCGGAGTACGCCCCAGTGAAGGGCCGGCAAGCCGGCGGCTGCGGCAAGGATGCGACGTGACGCATTATCAACTCGAACAGGGGGACTGTTGCATGCAAACAGATCATGAGTCGGGAGGGCGGGAACTCGCCTTTCTCGGCCAGCTCACCCGGGCCACCAGCCGCCGGACGTTTCTCAAGTGGTCCGGCATCACGATCGGGGTTGCGGCGGTCGGCTGCAGCAGCGACAAGACCGTGGGCCCGGGCGCGTCGGTGAGCCTGGGTACCGGCGACACCGCCGTGCTCAATTACGCCTACGTGCTGGAGCAGCTCGAGGCCGCGTTCTACGTGAAGGTCGTGAGCAGTTTCTACAGCGGCATCACCGCGGCCGAGCAGCAGATCCTGACGGACGTGCGCGATCACGAGGTCATCCACCGGGACTTCTTCAAGGCCGCGCTGGCCGCCAACGCCGTGGCGACGCTGCAGTTCGACTTCTCGTCGGTGACGTTCAGCGACCGCACCAGCGTGCTGACGACCGCCAAGACGTTCGAGGACCTCGGCGTCTCGGCGTACAACGGCGCCGGCCCGCTCATCCAGGATGCCAACTATCTGCTCGCCGCGGGAAAGATCGTGTCGGTGGAGGCGCGCCACGCCGCGGTCATTCGCGATCTGCTGGCGCCGAAATCGCCCTCCGCCGGCTTTGCCGGTGACGACGTGATCACCGCCAACGGTCTCGACGGCGCCAAGGTGCCGTCCGCCGTGCTCGCCGCTGCCGGGACCTACGTCACGGCCACCATCGACGCGTCCAACCTGCCTTGAACGGGGATCCGATCATGAACACGCAGACCATTCTCGACACGATCGAAGACCCCGAACTGGTGGCTCGAATCGTGTCCCGGCGGGACATGCTGCGCCGGGGCGGCTCGCTCAGCGCCGCCATCGCCGCGGCGTCGGTGCCGGCGGCACTGGCCTTCATGGCCAAGGACGCCTTTGCGCAGGGCACCCTGCCACAGGCGGTCATCGATGTGCTCAATTTTGCGCTGACGCTGGAATATCTGGAGGCAGATTTCTACGTGCAGGGGCTCGCGACCAGCGGCCTCATTCCGGCGGCGGACATGCCGGTCTTCCAGCAGATCAGCAACCACGAGACGGCGCACGTCGCGCTGCTCCAGAGCGTGCTGGGCACCGCCGCGGTGGCCAAGCCGCCAATCGACCTGACGGCCAAGGGCGCGTTCGCCGACGTGCTGACCAACTACACCACCTACCAGGCCGTCGCGCAGGGCTTCGAGGACACCGGCGTGCGGGCGTACAAGGGGCAGGCCGGCAACCTCATCGGCAGCTCGGTGCTGCAGACGGCCCTTCAGATCCACTCGGTGGAGGCACGCCATGCCGCGGAGATCCGCCGCCTGCGCGGGCAGAAGGGCTGGATCACGCAGGCCCAGACCGACGTCAGCGCGTTGGCGGCGACCTACGCCGGTGAAGACAACCATGTGCAGCTCGGCATCACGCTGGCCGCCTCAGACGCGGCGACGGAAGCGTTTGACGAGCCGCTGACCAAGAATGAGGTGCTGGCGATCGTGACGCCGTTCATCACCTGACTTGGGCTGAACACACAGACCACGACGGCCCGCCGGAGCTTCCGGCGGGCCGTCGTGTGTGCGCCGCCGTCAGAACAGCAGTTCGAACCCGATGCGCGCGACGCGGGGCGGCCCGTAGGCAAAGATGGGTTGCGTGTAGTCCTCGGCTGCCGCCTGATACAGCGGCAGCAGCTCACCGGGGCCCTGGATCACGCCGTCGCCGTTGACGTCGGCAAAGCTTCGGTACCGGGGCGACTCATACGGGATCGGTTCCGGATGCGCCGTGTACGCGGCCTGCGCCATCATGGCGACCGAGACGGCGTCTGCCTGCGGCACGCCGGTGTCCCGGCGCACCGCGATGATGTTCCGGCGGTTGAGGACATTGCGTGCGTCGAAGTACACGCTGCCGCGCAGCCCGCCGATCTCGAGCGGCCGGCGAAGCAGCAGGTCGACGGTGGAGGTGGACGGAAGACGCGAGCCGTTGGGTCCACCGAGCAGGGTGTCGACGCCGGCGGCGCGCCGGGTGAAGGGCAGGCCCGACAAGTAACGGCCGATGACGGCCAGCTCGAACCCCGCCAGCGGGCGTACGCCCAGCAGTCGCGGGCCCGCCCCGGGGGACGCCTGGCCCCGCAGGATCACCGTCAGGCTGTGGCGGCGATCGTAGTCGAGCGGAAACTCCACCTTGGCTGGAAAGATCGTGTCGTGGGTGAGCGGGTCCACCGTGATCGTGCGACGCAGGAGGAAGGCGCTGGTCGATGTCGCCATTGCGGACTGGAGTGCGTAGGAGGCCTTGATGCCCCAGCCGCCGCGCACTTCCCGGTCGAAAAGCACTTCGAACCCGCGGACCGTGCCGTAGTCGTCATTGCCGAAGAACGACGAGTCCGCGTTGGCGCCGAGCGGCACCGACGAGACGAGGTTCTCCAGCCGCTTCACGAAGACACCGGTCTTGACCGAGATGCCGTTGTGGGGCCGGGCCCGCACGCTGAGTTCGTACTGCCACGACCGCTCGAAGCCGAGGTTGGGGTTGCCGGCACGGAAGCGGCCGGTGCGCGTGGTATCGTCGAACGCCGCGTCCACCAGGTACTGATAGTCGGGCGCCTGACTGAACCCGCCGACGCTGGCGACGACCGTCGCGCCCTTCAGCACCGTGGACACCGCGATGCGCGGATTGATCTTCTGGTGGGCGCCGCCGGTCTGTCCGGGAAGATCGGCGCGGCTGTCGAAGCGGTCGTATCGGATGCCGGCGGTGAAGGCCAGGTCACTCGCCCGCACCTGGGTTTCGACGTAGGCGGCCGCGGCAAGCGGCGTAAAGGTTGAGGCGGTCGGCGCGGGGACGCTGTCACCCGCGGGCAGGTAGCCGAGGACGCGCTGGAACGTCTCCACCCTCTGGCGCACGACTTCACCACCGACATAGACGTCGGCGGCAGAGCCGGCCCCGATCGTGACGTCGAGCTGGCTGCGCAGCTCGCCGAAGCGGTTCCAGGCGATGCCCCCGCGCGAGGCGTCGCCGAGGAAGAACGCCGGCACTCCCCACGGTGAATTGTCGGTATAGCCCGGCCGGCTGAATCCGGCGATCGGCGCATCGGCGGTAGTGGTGTCCTGCGCCCGCGCCAGGTCTTCACCGACGAAACGGAAGGTGCTGCCGGTGAATGCACCAAACTTGTAGTCCGGCTGGTCAGTGAGCGCGCCGCGGACGAAGTCGCGGTGGAAGTAGGCGACGCGGAGGTCCGCCACGATCGGGATGGGGGCGGCGGGGCCGGACGCATGCTGCAAATGCGCGCTCATCAGGCTGCCCGCCGTCCGGCTCGCCGGGGCAAAGTTCTCATCGTACTTGTACGCCGGATCATAGAGCAGCCGCTGGTCGGTCGAGCGCAGGCCGAAGAGCCGCAGCGTCTCGTGGCCGGCAAAGGGAATGGTCAGCTTCCCGGCCAGGTTCAGCTGCTCCCCGCTGTTGTGCGGGAGCATGTAGGGATTGTCACTGCGCGGATCCAGCGGGTTGGTCGGCGCCGACGCATTCACCGGGTCGGCATCGAGGCGCCCCGTGGCATCGACCGACGCCAGCGCGCGGATGCCGCCGGTGACGGGCCCGTCCGCCTCCAGCACCATGCGATCCAGCCCCAGGTCCCAGCGCTGACCGAAGGGGCGATCGGTTTCGTACGCGGCGCGGCCCGACCACCGCTCGCCGCCGTCCTTGGTGACGGCGTTGATGAGCCCGGACAGCGCCTGACCATAGCGGGCCGAGAACCCGTTGGTCACCAGCGAGGCCTCGGTGAGGATGTCGGGCGGAATCCGGAGCCCCAGCGACCCGGTGGATGCGTCGAGCTGATTCTTGACGCCGAGCCCGTCGATGATGAACGACTCCTGGCCGAGGCGACCGCCCCGGTAGCTCTCCCCGACCGCGCCGGCGGAGAGCGCGACGGCCTCCTCCAGCGAGCTGACCGGCAGCTGTCGCAGGTCCTGGGCGGTGATGGTCTGCTCGGTGGCGGTGGCCAGCGGATCGAGCACCGGATCACTGCTCTCGACGGTGACCGGGGCCAGCTGGACGGCTTCCGCCTGCAGCGCGACGTCGAGCACGGTGGTCTGCCCCGATTGGACGGGCACGTCCGCAGGTGATACCGGTCGATAGCCAATACCGCGAATCTGCATTCGATAGGTGCCGCTTCGCACCTCGCGGATGCGGTAGGCGCCGCTGGTATCGGTGACGGCGCCGCGGCGGCCCTCCTCGATGGTCACCAGCGCGCCGGCGATGCCGCGCCCGGTGGCCGCATCACGAACGTGGCCGCTCAGTGCCCCGGTCGCCTGGGCCGCGCCGGCCGCCGGCATGGCCAGCAGCAGGGCGAGGGTCCAGCCGCTGCGCTGGAGCGGGATCATGGCAGGTCGAAGAGCCATAGGTCGGGCCGGTGGTTGATGGCGGTAAAGTCGGATTGCGCGACGACGTGTACGGGGACGCGCGGCGAGGCCTCCACCACGAAGCGGTCGCCGGCGGGCGAGATGGCCGGCCGGCGGAAAAGGGTGGACCCAAGCGTGAAGAGCTGGGCGGAGCCTGACACCAGATCGACCATGGCGAGATCGCCGCCCTCATCGCGCTGAACGTACCCGTGCGCGCTCTCGAGCTGGTAGAGCACGCTCCCGTCCAGCACCGCAACCAGGCGGCTGCCGGCCACCTGCGCATCGCGCACGATGTGACCGGCGCCGAAGTCAAAGACGACGGTCGGGGCGCCCCCGTCCAGGAGCTGGCGGTAGACCCGCGAGTCACCGCCGAGGGTGAAGTAGACTACGTCGGGCGCGGCCGGATCTACCGCGACGCCGGAGGCATAGTCGGTGCCCGGCAGGACGGTCAGCATTGACGCGCCGTTCCGCACGTCGGCCACGACCACGTCGAGCCCGGTATAGAAGGTGTCCGGCAGGAACGTCGATCCCTCATAAAAGAGCATCTGGCCCAGGAACACGAAGCGCCCCGGCCCCGCCGGGTGGATCTGCGAGACCGCATTGTGGGTGCGCCCGCTGGATGCGAAATACGGAATCGGCGAGACCACGCGGGCGGCGAGCGGGTCGGCCAGCGTCCCGAGCATCAGGAACTGGTCCGGCCCCTTCTGGAGTCCGATCCGCGATTCGACGTGGACGTACATGAGCTGGCTGTCGGGGCCGACGGCGGGGGACTCGTAGCGGTCGGTGGTGTCGTCGAAGCTCAGCACCTGATTACAGATCGTTCGCTGGACGGTGCCGCCGCCGGCCGGAAGCACGAGGAGACAGCGGTCCTGGTCGTGGCGATCGGGCTGCTCGCTGGAATAGATGACGCTGGACCCATCAGGCAGCCACGCCGGTGTGCGATCATCCGCCGGGCTGTAGGTGATGGGCCGGGGGGAGCCGGTGGTGAACGGCCCGGCCATGTGCTGATCGGCGACGGTGAACGGAGCCGCGTGATCGCATGCAGCGATGGCGAGCGCGACGACCGACGCTCGCCACACCCCACGGCGATTCGGTGCCCGATGCGTCACGGAGCGGTGAATCTGTAGATGTCGCTCGGCGCCACGATGGTGGTGTCGTACCCGATCACCCCGCCCGCCGAATTGAAGATCGGCGTGATGGTAAGCGGGTATCCTTCCACGACGACCGATGCGCCGTCCGGCGCCACAGTGGGATGCCTGAACAACGTGTTCGCGAGTGTCAGCTCGGCTTCCGTCCCGCTCGCGCCATCGACGACAAAGAGCCGGCCGGCCTGGTCGTTCTGGATCGGATGGCCGGTGTCCTGGTAGACCTGCACCAGCCCGTCGACGATCGCCGCAAAGCGGCCGCCGGCCCAGGAGACATCCCGCACGATGCGGGCTGCACCGAAATCATGGACCGTCGTGACGGCGCCGGCCGAGAGCTGCCGGGCCAGGATGCGAGAGTCGCCAGCCAGCGTGTAGTAGATGAGGTCCGGATTGCCGGCGGCCGTCGCCACCGAGGTGGCGTAGGCGGTGCCGGGCACGGTGCTCAGGACGGCGGGGGCGGTGGCCAGGTCGGCGATGAGCGCGTCGTGCCCGTTGCGAACCAGCAGGTTGCCGACTCCGAAGGGCTGAATCGGCGTGTCAACGAGGCCGAGGAAGACGAGCCGGCCGGCGTCCAGCCAATGGACGTAGGCCGGCTGCAGATAGAACGCCGCGGCGGTGCTCCGCGGAAACGTGGTGACGATCGTGATGGAGTCCGGCGCGGTCAGCGGAGCGATGGCCAGGCGCCCGCCGCCTGAACTGCCCCCGACCCGGTAGGAGCTGCGGAAATAGGCGAGCCGGCCGTCATCGGCGACCGCGGGCCAGCTGTAGAGGTCGGTGGTGTCGGCGGCGAAGGTGCCCGAATTGCAGATCTGTCGCAGGAGCGTGCCACCCGCCGCGGCCATGACGCCGAGGCACTGGTCGCCCTGCCGGAGATCGGTGACGCCAAAGGCATAGATCACCGCCGTGCCGTCGGGCAGCCACGCGGGCTCGAGATCGGCCTGCGGATTGTACGTGAGCCGAACCGGATCGCCGGCCGTGAGCGGGCCGCTGATGGTCGTGTCATGCGGGGAGAAAGCGTCGCTGTGAGAGCACGCGGGCATGGCGAGCAGCAGCAGGATCGGCGGAACGAGGCGAGCCATCCGCCCGGGGCGCGCTGAGACAAGCATCGTAGGCCGGCTCCGATCGCTGCAGGAGAGTGCTGGGGGGACGCCGCCGCTCCGGGATCGCACACACGCCGGCGGTCCAGACCCGCCGGCGCCGGGGCACGAAGAGAGACGGTGCCACCGGCCGGCGCCGGCGTCAAGGCGTGGGTTCCGGTCCGCCGGGCTTGGACCCTTGCCCTCAACGCTTTCCGCAGCGACGATTGAGGGACCATGATCTTTCGCCGGTTCTACGACGCCAAGCTCGCGCAGGCGAGCTATCTGGTCGGCTGCGGCCGCACGGGCGAGGCCATCGTCATCGATCCGAACCGTGGGTACGAGCAGTACGTCGAGTCGGCCCGCGCCGAGAACCTCCGGATCTCGTGTGTGACGGAGACGCACATTCACGCCGACTTCGTCTCCGGCAGCCGGGAGCTCGCGGTCCAGACCGGCGCGCAGCTGTTGCTCTCCAACGCGGGCGGCGATGCGTGGAGCTACGTGTTTGCGGCCGAATCCGGGGCGCAGCTCCTGGGTGACGGGTCGACATTCGACGTGGGCGCCGTGCATTTCGAGGCGCTGCATACGCCGGGGCACACGCCGGAGCACCTGAGCTTCCTCGTCACCGATACCGCGGTCGGCGATCGGCCGATCGGCGCCTTCACGGGCGATTTCCTTTTTGCCGGCGACGTGGGACGCCCCGACCTGCTCGAGCGTGCCGTGCAGATGGTGGGGACCATGGAAGCGGCCGCGCGCGAGCTCTTCTGCTCGCTCCAGCGGTTCCGGCGGCTGCCGGATTACCTGCAGATCTGGCCCGGGCATGGCGCCGGCTCCGCCTGCGGCAAGTCGCTCAGCGCAATGCCCCAGAGCACCCTGGGCTACGAATGCCTCTTCAACTGGGCGCTCGGCGTGAAGGACGAAGACACCTTCGTCGAGATGGTCCTCGCGGGCCAGCCGGAGCCGCCGACCTACTTTGCCACCATGAAGTCGATCAACCGGCTGGGGCCGCGGATGCGTGGCGCGCTCCAGCATCCGGTGCGCGTCGGCATCGATCGCCTCATGGACGCCATCGCCGCCGGCGCGGTCGTCATCGACTCCCGGACCGCCGCCAACTTCGCGGCCGGCCACGTGCCCGGATCCATCAACGTTCCGCTGGACCGCAGCTTCAGCACGTGGGCCGGCTGGCTGGTGCCCTACGACCGCGACATCTATCTCATCGCGGACGAGCGGCGGGAGCGGGGTGTCGGGGACGCCGTCCGCGATCTCGCCATGATCGGGCTCGATCGCATGGCGGGCTATGCCGGCGCCAACGAGGTGGAGCGATGGGCCGCCGGCGGACACGCGGCGTCGATCCGCCAGATCACCGCGGCTGAGCTTGCGGAACGGCTCCGGGCGGGCGACGTGGCGGTGGTGGACGTGCGCGCGCAGACCGAATATGCCTCGGGGCGGCTGCCCGGCGCCGTGAACATTCCGCTCGGCCAGCTGCCGGATCGGGCCGACTCGGTGCCGCGCGACCGCATGGTGGTGCTGCAGTGCCAGTCGGGCGGACGGTCCGCTATCGGCGCGAGCGTGCTCAGCGCCCGCGGCTTTGGGAATGTCGTCGAGCTGAATGGCGGACTCAACGCCTGGAAGGCGGCCGGCTATCCGGTCTTCGCGAGCGGCACTGCCTGATGCCGCCGTCATTCCCGCGCGCATTGCCTTCGCCGGAGCTTCCGTAGATGTCCCGCACCAGCTTCATCGAGTACGGTGGCCGTCAGATCCTTCTGCTCGATTTCAGCAACGTCGCGGACTCACAGGCGGCACTGGCGGCGATTGCGGAGGCGCGCGAATTTATCGCCCGGCAGCCGCCCGACTCCCTGTTGACGCTCACCCACGTGACCGGATCGCACTTCGACTCCGGCGTGTTGAAGGCCATCCGCGAGATGGTCGAGCAGAATCGGCCCAATGTGCGCGCCGGAGCCGTGGTGGGACTGGCGGGCCTGATGAAGGTCGTGTTCAACACGCTGCTGCACCTCACCGGCCGCAACATCAAGGCGTTCGACGATCTCGACGCCGCCAAGGAATACCTCATCCACCAGTAGCCGCTCACCACATACCATCCATCGTCGGAGCCGCCCATGCTGAAGGAATTCAAGGCGTTTGCGATGCGGGGCAACGTGCTGGACCTGGCGATCGGCGTCATCCTTGGGGCGTCGTTCGGCACGGTGGTCAAGTCGATGGTGGACGACGTGATCATGCCGCCGCTGGGGCTGGCGCTTGGCCACGTGGACTTCAAGAATATCTTCGCCGTGCTGAAGCAGGGGACACCGGCCGGCCCCTACGCCTCGCTGGCGGATGCCCAGGCGGCCGGGGCGGTGACGGTCAACTACGGGCAGTTCATCAACACGATCGTCGCGTTCCTCATCGTCGCGTTCGTGGTCTACCTGATCGTGCGGGCGGTGAACCGCATGAAGCCGGCGGAAGCCGCCGCGGCGCCGACGATGAAGGACTGCCCGTTCTGCCGGCTGGCGATTCCCAGGGGCGCCACCCGCTGCCCCCAGTGCACGTCGGAGCTCGCCGCGGCGTAGAGGGCTTGCGCGATCGAGGTTGAGACTTTACTGTATAAAGTACTTGTCGCATGACGTCAGCCGCCGGAGGCTCAGGTTCGACCGCATCTACCCGGATCCGACTCAGGCGATCCTCCCGCGCTCCATGCGCGCGCCATGGAGAACCTCTCGTTCATCCGGGATACCATGGAGCGCGCCACCGCCTTCACGGCGGTGCCGGGGTGGGGTGGCGTGGCGATGGGCGTCACCGCGCTCGCCGCCAGCGCGGTGGCGGCCCGCGCGACCGGGCCGGACGCGTGGCTGATCGTCTGGCTGGTGGAGGCGGTGGTGGCGGGGCTCATCGGCTCGGTGGCGTTGGCATGGAAGTCACGCGCGGCCAACACCGATGTACTCTCCCGTCCGGCACGGCGGTTCCTGTTGAGCTACACGCCGCCCATCGCGGTCGGGGCGCTGCTGACGGCGGTGCTCTACCGCGGGGGCCTGGAGTCGGCGCTGCCGGGAACCTGGCTGCTGCTGTACGGCACCGGGGTCGTGACCGGCGGCGCCTTCTCCGTCAGGGTCGTCCCACTGATGGGACTCTGTTTCATGGCGCTGGGGGCGACGGCGCTGCTCTGGCCTTCGCTCGGCAACTGGTGGATGGCGCTCGGCTTTGGAGTGCTCCACATCGCGTTCGGGCTCGTAATCGCACGGAGGTACGGTGGCTAAGTCGAATGCAGCGCGGAAGACCTCGCCGGCGGCGCAGCCGGCCCGGCTCCACGGCGTGGCCGGCGCCGCGGGGGAGGGATTTGCGCTGGCGCTCGACCGCCTGATTCACGAGCGGATGCGCCTGGCGATCGTCAGCGCGCTGGCCGTCAACGAACACCTGGCGTTCAACGATCTGAAGCGCCTGCTGGATACGACCGACGGCAACCTCAGCGTCCACGCCCGCAAGCTCGAGGACGCCGGCTACATCAGCTGCCGCAAGTCGTTCGAGGGTCGTGTGCCCCACACGGACTACCAGCTGACACCGGCCGGGCGGGGCGCTTTGGGCCGCTATCTGGACCATATGGAAGCGCTGATCCAGGCGACGCGTGAGACGTGACGGGCATCTTTTTTTTGAGTGAATACTTTATGAGACAAAGCACTTGCCATACATCGCCTGTCACCGGGATTCACGTGGCCGTCATTATGGACGGCAACGGGCGCTGGGCCACGGCGCAGGGTCTCCCGCGCGCCGCCGGCCATCGCGAGGGCGCGGCGGCGGTACGCCGGGTGGTCGAGGCCGCCCCGGCGCACCGGATCGGCACGTTGACGCTCTACGCGTTCTCGTCCGACAACTGGCAGCGCCCCGAACGGGAAGTCGCCTGGCTCATGCGCCTCTTCCGCGAGTAGCTGCGCGCGGAGGCGGCGCGCTGCGTCGCGACCGGCGTGCGCCTCAGCATCATCGGCCGCCGCGACCGCATGCCGTCGTCGCTGCTCGCCGCCATCGACGCGGCCGAATCCGCCACCGTCGCGGGGCGGCGGCTGTATCTGCGCATTGCGCTCGACTACTCGGCACGCGACGCGATCCTGCGGGCGGCACAGTGCCTGGCTGCGTCGCCGGCACCGCCCACCCGCGATGGGTTTGGTCGGTTGCTGGCCATTGCCGGCCATGGCGGCGCCGTGCCCGACGTGGACTTGCTCATTCGTACCGGGGGTGAGCAGCGACTGAGCGACTTCCTGCTCTGGGAATGCGCCTACGCCGAGCTGCTGTTCCTGCCGGTCATGTGGCCCGACTTCGCGGCCGCCGATCTCGCCGCCGCGCTCGCCGATGTCCACCGCCGCCAGCGGCGGTTTGGCGCGCTGCCCGACGTCGAGCCCGTCCTGTCGCCCGCGCTCACCCAGTCACGGAGTCGCTGATGCTGTCGCTCATCCTGCGCGTCCTGGGAACCTTCGCCTTTCTCGGCACGATCGTCGTGCTCGTCCTCGGGACCATCCTCATCGCGGTGGCGCTGGCCACGCACCGGCCGCGGCTCCTGCGCGGGACGGTCGTGGTGATCGGCGGCTGGCTCACGGCGTACGGGCTGGCCATCGTCGCGGGCCCGCTGCTGACCCGGTACCAGCAACTCGACGCCGGGCACGAGCTGGCGTTCTGCGGGTTCGACTGTCACTTGCACGTGAGCGTCGTCAATGTGAGCGCCGGCGAGGGGCTCTGGGTCACGCTCAGGTTGCGGAGCGACGCGAAGTCGGCACCAGAGTATCCGTCCCACCTGCGGGTCCGCGCCGTCGACGCCGACGGCCACGAATATCCGGCGAGCGCGGGCGCGCTCACGGACGTGCTTCCGGCCGGCGTGACCGACTCCAGCCGACTGCGCTTCGATCTGCCGGCGGCGGCGCGCGATCCGCGGCTCCGCATCACCTGGGGCGACTGGGAGGATTACATCGTGCCGGGGCCTGAGAATGTGCTGGCTCAGCGCAAGCGTACGATTCCTCTCGCAGCGGCGGGATCATGACCGCACGAACCGCCCGGGCGCTGAGCCTGCTTGGCGTCGGGCTGGGCCTCGGCCTCGCGGCCGACCTGGTCGTCACGTGGGTGCCGGCCCGCCTCGACGCCACGCTCTGGCTTCTCACGTGGCGGGACGTGCGCGGTGGGGGCCGGATGCGCCCCGCGGCGGCCGTGGGGACCGGGCTCCTGATCGCCGCGCCGATGCTGCTGATCTTCGGCGGCCTCTTCAGCGGGGCCGATCCGGTTTTCCAGCGCACCGTGGCGACCCTGTTTGACGTGGATCTCGGTCCGCTGGCGGTGCACGTGGTGCGCACCGGCTTCGTGGCGTGGGTCGTGGCGGGCTTCCTCCGGTGGGCGTTTGGCGCGCGTCGCCCCACCCGACCGTGGCCCTGGTCCGGCGGCATCGCGGGCGTCACCGAAATCGGCACCGCGCTCGCCGCCGTGGCGGCACTATTCCTGATTTTCATCGCGGTGCAGGCGCGATCGCTCTTTGGCGGCGATGCGTTTGTCAGGGCGGTCGCCGGGCTGAGCTACGCGGACTACGCGCGGCGCGGCTTTTGTCAGCTCGCGTGGGTCGCGGCCCTGTCGCTGCCGCTGCTGCTCGCGGCTGACTGGGCGGTCGACACGTCGGACCCCGTCCGGCTCCGCCGGTTCCGGCTGCTTGGCGGCGCCGTACTCGGCCTGCTTGGCGTGATCGTCGCATCGGCGTTGTTCAGGATGACACGCTACACCCAGGCGTATGGCCTGACGGAGCTCCGGCTCTATACCAGCGTGTTCATGCTGTGGCTTGGAGGGATCTTCGTGTGGTTCGCCGCAACGGTGCTTCGGGGGCGGCGCGAGAGGTTTGTGGGGGGCGCGCTGATGGGCGCGCTTGGCTGCCTGACGCTCCTGAACGTGGCCAATCCTGACGCCACCATCGCCCGGGTCAACCTCGGTCGGGTGGGGACTGCCGGCGGCTTCGATCCGCAGTATGTTGGAGCGCTGAGTGCGGATGCCCTGCCGGTGGTCTTGGCCCGGATGCCCACCCTTCCGGCGGCAGAACGCTGCGCACTCGGCGCCCGGCTCCGGAGGTGTGGAACCACCCCGCCGGCGGACGGCACATGTGGGACCTGTCCCGCGCCAGGGCGGCGCCGCTCATCGCGCGGGCGCGGACATTGAACCTCGAGGGGTGCACGGCGACTGATGGCACGTGATGGGCGGACCCGCCGGTCAGCCGTGCGGGAGGCAGATCAGGCGGGATCGGGGGTGACTGGTGTGCTGATGCCACTGGGCCGCCGGTCCCGTTCCGGGGGGCGTCGCGGCGTGGCGCTGGTGCGCTCCCTCCTGCTCCTTGCGGCGTTCGGCATCGGGACCTTTGCCGGATATGTCGATCTGATGAGCGCCAGTGCCACGCCGGCGCTGGTCGTCGTTGCCGTCGGCGGGCTGGTTCTGGCGCTCATCCGGCCGGCCAACGGCTGGCTCTACGCCGTGATCATGGGCTGCGCCATTCCGGTCGCACACCTCATCGCTCCGCTGGTCCAGCTCACCGAAGCCCACATTCCGGAGCCCAACATCGCCGTGACGGTGCTCGCCGTCGCACCGGCCCTCGCGGGATCGCTCGCGGGTATGCTGCTGCACCGGGGATTGTTCGGTGCGGCGCCGCGGCGGGCATCCGGCATGCGGCGGTGAGCCGTCCCGTCGCACTGATCACCGGAGGCTCCAGCGGCATCGGATTCGAGCTTGCGGCCTGTTTTGCGGGCGGCGGGCACGACCTCATCCTCGTGGCGCGCCGCGCGGCGGGGCTCGCGGCAGCCTCGGCGCGCCTCGCGAGCAGCGGTGCCGTGCATGTGACGACGATTCCGGCCGATCTGGGCATCCGAAGCGATGTGGACCGGGTGCTGGCCACGCTGGATGCCTCCGGGACGATGCCCCACGTGCTGGTGAACAACGCCGGCTTTGGGCTCGTCGGCGCATTCTCCGGCGGCGACGCCGACACGCTGCTGGACATGATCGCGGTCAACGTCGCGGCGCCGACGCAGCTCATGCGCGCCCTGCTGCCTGGCATGCTCGCGCGCGGGTCGGGGCGCATCCTCAACGTCGCGTCGACGGCCGCCTTTCAGCCGGGGCCGTTCGTGGCGGTCTACTACGCCACCAAGGCCTATCTGCTGTCGCTGTCCGATGCGGTGGCCGAGGAGCTGGCGGGCACCGGCGTCACGGTGACGACGCTCTGTCCCGGCCCGACGCCAACCGGCTTTGCTGCGCGGGCGCATATGCAGATCTCCCGGCTGCTCGCCGGTGCGTCGTTGGATGCGGCCTCGGTGGCGCGGGCGGGCTACGACGGGACGATGCGGGGCGAGCGGCTCGTGGTGCCGGGCGCCCTCAACAAGTTGATATCGAGCGGGGTGCGCTTCGTGCCGCGAGGATTGGTGACGCGGATCGGCCGTCGCCTGAATGCGGACCGGTCCGCGCTGTCCTGATTCAGAGGCCGATCTGGATCCCCACCCGGATTCGACGGGGAGCCCCGGAGACGAACTGCTCACCGCGGCTGACTGCGTAGGCGGCGTCTGACGCCGCCTGCTGCTCGGCCAGCGTGAACGTGCCGTCACCGTTGCCCCAGCGCTGCTCCGCCCGGATGAGCCCGATGCAGTCGGGAGCGTCCGGCTGATTGCTCGGCGAGACGAACGCGGCGCAGGCCCCGTGGTTCTGGGCCACCGAGGTGAGATCCACCGATCCATCGCCGCCGTAAATGGCGTTGGCCATGGCGATGTTCGCAAAGCCGAAACTGTCGGTGGCGAATGCCTGCTCCCGGTCCAGCGGAGATGTGGTGGCGCCCGTCGCGGCAAACACCCGGTGTGTATTCCGGAAGTTCAGCACGTTGCGCGCATCGACGTAGGCGGTCAGCGAGCTGCCGCCGACGTGCAGGGTCTGGGTGAGTCGCAGGTCGAGTTGCCGGACCCATGGCAGCCGCGCGATACCGAACCCGCCCAATGCGGTGCAGGCCTCTCCGCTCAGGGCACTCTCGCTGCCAGGGCCGGAGCACCCCGCGTATGGCAGTCCACTCGCCAGCCGCAGGCTGGTGAATACGGCGGTGCCGCCGACAGTGGCGGCGAGCCCGGCCGAGAACGTGTGCGGCCGATCGTCGGCGGTTGCGACACTGATCCCGGTCACGCCGGCCGGGATCGTCGTATGCTGGTAGGCGTATGCGGCAAACCCGGTGATGGTGCCCTGACGCCGCTCGAGCCGGATCTCGGCGCCCCGGGACTGCGTGATCTGGCCGGTGGCAAGCTGCGTCACGGAGATGTGGCTGTTGTTGCGGGTCGGATCCGGGAGGCTGGTGGTCGTGACGAAGGCACCAGTGAGCCGCCGCTCGTACAGTGAGAAATCAGCGCTGGTGCGGCGACCCAGTGCTTGGCGCAGTCCGACTTCCGCCAGCGACGATTTCTCCAAGCCGAGGTCGGTCGCAAACACCGAGCTGCCATTGGTGATCGCGAGATCGGTGTTGATGCCGGCGTAGAGCGCCGCAAAGTCGGGGATCTGCGCCTGGCGCGCATAGCCGATCCTGAATTCCGACCCGCGCGAGAGCGCGTAGGCCAGCCGGAAGCGCGGCGACACGGCGGTATGGGCCTGGTCGGGCATGAACGTCACCAGCGGCCGTCCCTGGAACGTGCCGTCGTAGCTCGAGATCCGGGGGAACGGCTGGTAGGTGTTGAACGTCGGGCTTGAGGCGATCGTGTCGAGCGAATACGGCCGCGCGGCGCGCGAGTCAAACCGGTCGGCCCGGACCCCCGCGGAAAAGCTGACCGGGCCGTACTGGAACTGGTCCTCCGCATACAGGGACAGCGCGAGCGGCTGCTCGATCCAGACGTCCGACAGCGACTGCGACGCCAGCTGGTGGGTATAGCTGTCGACGTCATAGCGGGTGATCTCACCGCCGAGGCGGAAGCGGCTGTTGGGCCCCACCTGCCACTGGGCGTCCGCTGTGCCGACGATGCGGCGCTCCCGGTAGAGCGTCAACCGTCCCAGCGGCCCGCCGCGCTCCACGAAGCCGCCGAGGCCATAGGGATCATCGCGATACTGCGAGCCGGTCAAATACTGGGCGGTGTTCTCCAGGTCGTACGGCGAGCGCCGGCTGCCCTTGATGTTGCCGCGATAGTTGTCCACCAGCGCCTCGTCGATGGGAAAGGTCGTGAAGTCGTAGGCAAAGCCGAGCTGGCCCACCATGAACCCTAGGCCGGGATCGCGGGTGGCGAGCTCGCCGTCAGTGCTCAACGGGCCGTCGAGCAGCCGCTCGGACTGGCCGGACAGACTCGCGTGGAGCACACCGCTCTGCCCCAGCCGGGCGGCCAGCGTCAGCGCAACGAGGTCGCTCGTCGTGCTGCGGCCGAACGCATTGCTCGGTACGAACGACGTGCGATAGTCAAAGAGTCGCGCCTGGTCCCGCTGCTGAAGCGCCAGGACGCCGAGGCTGAGCCCGGGGTCGCCATAGGCGGCCTTCAGCAGCACTTGGTGGCTGGACTGGGCGGAGAGCGGTGTGCGATCGCCGTGACAGGGCTGGTCGTAGTTTGCGGCGATGGTGGGATTGTCGCTCTGGGCGAACGTGTCACAGCTGCCGCGGAACATCGCATTGTTGAAGACGTCTACCGGGGAACCGCCCACGGTGACTGTCGTGTCGAGACCTGCATGCACGAAGACGGGCGCGTTGCGTGCGCCAAACCCTGGCTCGGCAGATTTCTGGCCCTGCAGGACGCCGGCACCGAACACTGTCAGGTGGCGCGTCAGTCGCACGCCAATGTCGGCCTCCGCCCGGTTGAGCCCCAGACTCGCGGCTCCGAGGGGACCGTCGCTCTCAAACGACACCCGCGAGCCGGTGGCGTCACGGGTCCGCAGCACGATGGCGCCGGCCTCACCATTGCCCAGTGCCGCCGTCAGGGGGCCGTCCAGCACCGCTGCTTCGGCGAGCGCGTTGGTGCCGGGCGTGAGCCCGAGCCGCCGGGAGCCAGCGGTGACCGGGATGCCGTCCAGGTACAGCGACGTCGCGCCGCCGGTGCTGCCGCGGACCGACAGCGAGCCGTTGGCGGCGATGCCGACGCCCGGCAGGAGCAGGAGCGCGCCCGCCACGCTGTCGACCGGAAGCTGGTCGATCAGCCGACCGGAAACGACGCCGGCGCCGGCCTGTGCAGTATCGGCGGCACCCCGCGACCGGAGGCGGGTGCCCTGGGCCAGCAGCGGTGACGAGCTGATGATCAGCGCGAGACCGGTGGACAGCACCGCGCCGAGACGCGCCAGGCGGCGACTGAAAGTCATGGGACTCCAATGGGGCATGCGGTGAGGCAGGGGATCTGTGAAGGTACATGCCGGGCGCGGCTGGAGCCAGCCCGCCGGATCACTGAACAAATGAATCACTGAAGGGATATTGATAATGCAACGCACGACGGAGCCGGGAAAACCGGGCTGGATGTCCCGGCGTGGTTTGATCGGTGCCGGGTTCGCCGCGGCTGCCGCCACCACGGTCGACGGCTGGGGCCTCGAGCCGCGACGGCTGGACCTGGTGCGACACGACGTGCTCGTGCCCGGTCTCCCACCCGCGCTCGCGGGATTGCGCATTGCACAGGTGAGCGACGTGCACCTGCCCGGCACGCCGGAGACGGCGGAGCTTGCGGCGGCCGCCATCGAGCGCGAGCGTCCGGAGGTCGTCGTGCTGACCGGTGACATGGTCGAGCAGGCGGGGGCGCTGCCGGCGCTCGCGGAGCTGGGGCCGCGGCTCCGCGGCACGGTCGGCACCTTCGCGGTGTTCGGCAACTGGGAGTACAAGGCGCGGATCTCGCCGCGGACGGCGACGGCGGTATACGGTCGCGCGGGGATCGAGTTCCTGCTGGATCAGGGCGCCGCGGTGACGATTGGCGGAAGCCGGCTCGGTTTTCTGGGGTTCGACGACGCGCTCTACGGCAATCCGAGCCTGCCGCGCGCGCTCGCGGCCAGAGCCCCGGCGGACGTGGAGATCTGGCTGATTCATGCGCCGGAATACTTCGACATCCTGCTGGCGCGCGGGGCGAGCCCGTCGCTGGTGCTGGCCGGGCATACCCACGGCGGCCAGATCCGCCTGCCCGGGCTCACCCCATACACACCGCCGGGCTCCGCCGACTATGTGAGCGGCTGGTATCGCACCGGATCATCCCGGCTTTACGTGTCACGCGGCATCGGCACCGCGACGATCCGGGCCCGGCTGTTCTGCCCGCCCGAGCTGCCGATCTTCACGCTGCGTCGCGCCTGACCGCCGACTACCAGGGTTGGGGCTCGCCCTGGTAGTCGACGAATCGTCCCGTGTCGCCCGCGCGAAGCCCGGCGGCGACCGCGAGCATGCCGCGCACCGACTCCTCCGGCGCAAGCGCTGCGCGTGCACCGCCCATCTCGGTGCGCACCCATCCCGGCGTGATCGCGATGGCAACGATCCCGGCCGGCGCCAGCTCAGCGGCGAGCGCCCGCGTCATGATGTTCAGCGCGGCCTTGCTGGCGGCGTAGGCATAGTCGCCGCCGCCGGTCTTTTCGGAGACGGCGCCGATCCGTGAGGAGATGTTGAGGATGCGGCCGCATCCCCGTTCGAGCAGGTCCCGGAAGTGCCTGACCATCACCACCGGCCCCGCGGCGTTCACGCGGAAGACGTCCATGAGCTCGGACTGGGTGACGGTATTCAGATGGGTCGCGTCCGGGTCCCAGTGGCGGCTCTGATGGGAGTACATGCCGGCGTTGTTGATCAGCAGCTCGAGCGAGGGGACCCGGCCTTCCAGCTCGCGACGCGCACCGATGATGGCGGCTTCGTCGCCCACGTCGAGCGTGAGCTGCAGCAGCCGGTCACCCGCGGCGTCGGCCAGCTCCGCCAGGGCATCGGATCGGTGGCGTGTCGCCGCCACGACCCGGTCGCCGCGCGCGAGGCACTGCCGCACGAACTCCAGCCCGAGTCCGCGTCCCGCGCCGGTGATCAGCGCCGTGGCCGGCGCCGTCACTCCACGGCCGCCAGGTTGTACATCGCCCGCCAGGCGCGGAACGCCTCGCGGTAGTCGTCGTGGGTGTATTCGACGGTGCGTCCTCCCACCCGTTGGGAACCGGGAATCAGCAGCGCCATCTCCGCCATCTGGCTGCGGGCAAAGTCCACACTGAACGTGACCGGCGTCTCCACCGTAAACGGTGGATGGTGATGTCCCAGCGCCCGCTTCATCCCGTCGTGGATCCGGCGGCGCGCCACGGCCGGGGCAACGCTTCGGGCGGCAAAGCGGCCGAGTCCCTCCTTCACGACCACCGTTTCCACGTGATCCCCGAGCGTGGCAGCGGTCTCCGCGGCGATGGCCCGATCGCCACTGACGAGCGCCACCGGGACGCCCCAGGTGCCGGCCAGCGCGGCATTGAGCCCCAGCTCGCCGAACGGCTGTCCGTTGACCCGGACCTCATGCACCCGGTCGGTGTAGGTGTGGTCGATGACCGCGTCGGCGGTTCCCGCCATGCCGTGGTACCCGATGCAGGCGACCGCGTCGAATCCGCCGTCCACGCCTTCCATCATGCTGAGCGCCTTGGGGCCGCCGCAGATCAGCTCGGCCGCGTCGTGCAACTCATCGGCGATCAGATTGCGCATGAGCCAGTGGCTGTCGTTGACGCAGATGGCCGTAGCACCCGCGGCAAGGGCGCCCTCGATGGCCGCGTTGGCCTCCGCGGTCATCAATCGGCACGAGCGGGCGTAGGCGGCGGCATGACGGGGGTCGATCGGGTCGGTCTGATCCTCGTGGACGATCCCTGCCACACCTTCCATGTCCACCGAGATGTACACGCGCATGAGGGCTCCGAGTTGCGGACAGTCACGCAACCATGGTAGGGTCCAGTGGCCACTTCAAGGGGTGCATGATGCGCGTTGCGCGCGCGGCGGTGCTCGTTTCGATGCTGGCGGCCTGTGCCGCGCAGTCGGGAGAGCGGGCGGCGATGAACCAGGGTCGGACGTATACCGACTGGCTGTTCGAGCGGCAGTACGACCAGCTCTGGGAGCGGTTCTCGCCCGAAATGCAGAAAACGTTCGCGAGCCCCAAGGACCTTGCCTCCTTCGCCGAGAAGTCGATGGCGGACCTGGGCACGCCCACCGGCCCGGCGGCGGAACATATCGCCACGATCGGCGCCATGCAGGTCTACAGCCGGACCGGTCGCTTCGACCGCGCGCCGCGGGCGGTGGAGGTCCAGTGGACGATGGGCGCCGACGGCCGCGTCACCGGCCTGCTGGTCCATCCCGTGCCCGGCGACTCGGCCGCGGCCGACCCCGGTCCCGTCGACTCGATGCCGGGGCACTGAGCGGTCAGTACATCCGTCCGCCGAGCGGCACGTCGCGCTCGACGGACAGCAGCACCACGCGTCCCTGTGCATCGGGAACGCCGAGTACCAGCACCTCCGAGACGAACCCCGCGATCATTCGCGGCCCCAGGTTCACCGCCGCCAGCACCAGCCGTCCGCTGAGTTCCATGGCCGTGTAGAGCTCGGTGAGCTGTGCACTCGAGGTGCGCTCGCCCAGCGTGCCAAAATCTATCCAGAGCTTGAACGCCGGCTTGCGTGCCTTGGTGTTCAGCTCCGCGCGCATGATCCGCCCCACCCGCACGTCCAGCTGTCCGAACGCCTCCGCACTCATGTCGTCAGCAGCTCGCCACGCATCACGGTCACCGCCTGACCGCCAAGGACGACGCGCGTGCCGTTGACCCGGATCCGGACCTCACCGCCCCGCGCGGAGGCCTGATGGCCGGCGAGCGTCGTGCGCCCCAGTCGCTCCGCCCACCAGGGTCCGAGCGAGCAGTGCGCGCTCCCTGTCACCGGGTCTTCCGGCACGCCGAGCGAGGGGGCAAAGAAGCGGGAGATGAAGTCGAATTGGGCGTCGTCGGAGCGTGCGGTCACGACCAGGCCGGTACCGGGCAGCGTGGCGATCGCCGCAACGTCGGGCACCAGCGATCGCACCCGGTCCGCATCGGCCAGCTCGGCCACCAGGTAGCCGAGGGCGTTGCGGCCGGTGGCGCGCACGGGCGCACCGAGCAACTCGGCCAGCCCGGCGGGTGGTTCGCACGGCTCGGCCGGCAGGGCGGGGAGGTCGAGCTGGATCCAGTCGCCGTCGCGTACCGCGCTCAAACGTCCGCTCCGGGTATCGAAGTGGGCCGCCGCATCCGCGTCGAGCTCGTCCGCTTCCCAGAGTGCATGCGCCGCGGCGAGCGTGGCGTGGCCGCACAGGTCAACTTCGGTCGTTGGGGTGAACCAGCGGAGGTCAAAGGCACCGTTGCAGCGCACCAGGAACGCAGTCTCCGCGAGGTTCATCTCCCGGGCCACGAGCTGCATCCACCGCGCATCGCGGGCCTGGGGCAGCAACAGCACCGCCGCCGAATTTCCGCTGAACGGCGTATCGCTGAACGCGTCGACCTGCACGAACGACTGGCCCGTCATGGAGGTCCCGGCGTAGGTGGTACCGGAAGATAGCAGGAGCCGGGGCCGGTCAGGAACGTCGAGGGGGGAGGGCTACCAGTAGAAAACCGTCACCCGTCGAACCGGGGGGCGGCTGGCCGGCAGCGCGGCGGAATCGGCGACGATCGTGGCGGTGGGCGTGTCCTTCCGCCGGGGCGCCGTCGGCGCGGGCGCCGCGGCAGCGGCCCGGACCGCGGCGCGGGCGTTGTCCGCGGACGCTGCGTCTTCGACGACGCTGGCGGTGGCCGCGATCGTGGCCGTGGCCTGGCCCGCCAGGGCGGAGGCGCCGACCAGGGCCATCGGGGAGAGCAGCGCCAGGACCTTCAGGTGCATCATCCGGTGCTCCGGGAGAGTAGCAACCGACGCCCTCCAACCGCGCAGGCCCGGTGCCGCCGAGGGTGGCGGTCGCGCGGGCGCGAGCCTGCGCCCGGGATTATCGGACGATGCCCGACGGACTGTAGGGTTCCCATACAGTCCACCGGGCATCCAACCTCACTGTTCGCAGCCTCGTGGCCTCGCCGCGCCGTCAGTCTTCAGTCACCCGGCAGTGCGGGTCAGCCGACGTGGGCCGGCGCGGTCAGGTCTTGTCGGCGTCGGGGTTGCCCGCCAGCTTCTGTTGCGCCTTCCCGACATTCTTCTGGATCTTGCCCTTCGCCTCCTGGCCCAGCCCCTTCAGATGCTGGCTGCCGTCATCCACGGCGTCGCCATATGCCGCGCGCGCCTTGCCTTCCAGGTCCTTCGCAGCGCCCTTGACGCGATTCTCCGCGCCATCGGCGTTCAGATCTTTTCGATCAGTCATCATATCCTCCGTCAGGGAGATCCTCGCCGAATCGCGAGGTATCCCCAAGATGCGCTGACGCGTGCGGTCGCGCCGTGAGTGAGGTCACGGCGCGCGCGTGGCCCCGGCGGCGGGCGCTGCGACCGCGTCTCGAGCGGAGGTCTCCGCGTAGTGACAGGCCACGTGCGTCTGCGCCACAGGGCGCAGCAGCGGCAGCGCCGTCCGACAGCGCTCGTCGCGCAGCAGATGAAAGCAGCGCGTGTGGAAGGGACACCCCGGCGGCGGGCGGGACGGGCTCGGCAAATCGCCGCTCAGGACGATGCGATTTCGCTGGGCGGCCGGGTCGGGCTCGGGCACCGCGGACAGCAATGCCTGGGTGTAGGGATGACGCGGATTGGCCAGCAGGGCCTCGGTGGTGCCGGTTTCCACGATCCGTCCCAGATACATCACGGCGATGCGCTGCGCGATCTGGCGCACCACGGCGAGGTCATGCGCGATGAACAGGTAGGAGAGACCCCGCTGCCGCTGGAGGTCCGCCAGCAGGTTGAGCACCTGCGCCTGGACCGACACGTCGAGCGCCGACACCGGCTCGTCGCAGACGATGAACGCCGGCTCCACGGCGAGCGCCCGCGCGATCCCGATCCGCTGGCGCTGGCCGCCGGAGAATTCGTGGGGGTACCGTCGCGCGTAGCTCGGATCGAGCCCCACCTCTTCGAGCAGCGCCGCGACGCGCGGCGGGGTGGCGGTGCGCGTAGCGAGCCGGTGGATCTCGATGCCTTCGGCGATGGCGGCGCCGACGGTCATCCGCGGGTTCAGCGAGCTGTAGGGGTCCTGGAAGACGATCTGCATCCGGCGGCGCAACGCCCGCAACGGCTCGCGGTCGAGCTCGAACACGTTTCGACCTTCGAAGACCGCCGTGCCCGACGTCGGCTCCTGGAGCCGCAGAATGGTCCGGCCCACCGAGCTCTTGCCGCAGCCGGATTCGCCCACCAGCCCGAGCGTCTCGCCGCGGGCGATATCGAAGCTCACGCCGTCCACCGCGCGCACTGGCGGCGCCGCCGCCGCGAACAGGCCGCCGGTGTGGTAGTGCTTGACCAGGTCGCGGACCGAGAGGATGGGCCCGGGTGCGGCGATGGGCTCGCTCATGCCGGGCCCTCGGCGAGCCAGCAGCGCATCCGGTGCCCATTGGCGACCGGCAGGAGCGGCGGCATCTCCAAGCTGCGCGGGTGCACGATGGGACACCGGGTGCGGAACCGGCAGCCGCTGGGCCACGCGGTGGGCGGCGGCACGCTGCCGGCGATCAGCGTGAGCCGACCGACCGGACCGCTGAGGCGCGGCACCGAGGCGAAGAGCCCCTGGGTGTAGGGATGCGAGGGATGTGCGAACAAGGCCGCCGTCGGCGCCTCCTCGACGATCTGGCCGGCGTACATGACGGCGACGCGGTCGGCGCGCCCGGCGACGATGCCGAGATCGTGGGTAATCAGGAGCACCGCCATGCCACGGGTCTGACGCAGCGTATCCAGCACCTCGAGGATCTGCGCCTGCACGGTCACGTCGAGCGCGGTGGTCGGCTCGTCGGCGATCAGGATCTCGGGCTCGGCGGCGAGGGCGATCGCGATCATGACCCGCTGGCGCATGCCGCCGCTGAGCTGGTGCGGATAGGCGCGAAGCCGCGCATGCGCGTCGCCGATCCCCACCTCGCCCAGCAGCCGCTCGGCGCGGGCGAGCGCCTCGTGCCGGGAGACCGGGAAATGCGCGCGAATCCCCTCCGCGATCTGGTCGCCGACGGGGAAGACCGGGTTGAGGCTGGTCATCGGGTCCTGAAAGATCATGCCGATGCGGCGGCCGCGAACCTGCCGCAACGCCTCGCCTCGCAGCGAGAGCAGATCGGTCTCGCCGAGGCGCACGCGGCTTCGGGCGTCGATCGTGCCGGGAGGCGGGACGAGCTGCAGAATGGCGAGACTGGTGAGACTCTTGCCGCACCCCGATTCGCCGACCAGCGCCAGCGTGCGGCCCCGCTCCAGTGCAAAGCTGACGCCATCCACCGGGATGATGGGGCCGTCGTGGCCGGGGAACGAGATGCGGAGGTCGCTCACCTCGAGCAGTGGGGTCATGCGCCTCGGGTATCGAGGGCGTCGCGCAGGGCGTCGCCGATGAGATTGACGGACAGTACGGTCAGCGTGATCGCGAGGGCCGGGAAGACGCTGGCCCACGGCGCCGTGACGAGCACTTCTCTGGCATCGTAGATCATTCCACCCCACGACGGCGTGGGCGGCTGGATGCCGAGGCCCAGGAACGAGAGGCCCGCCTCCAGCAGAATCACTTCGCCGACGCCGAGCGTCGCCGCGACGAGCAGCGGGCCGGCCGCGTTGGGCAGCAGGTGGCGAAACATAATCCGACCGGCGCCACTCCCCAGCGCGCGCGCGGCCTGTACGTAGTCCGCCTCGCGCAGGCGCAACACCTCGGCGCGGACCAGGCGGCTGGTGCCGAACCAGCCCGTGGCCCCCACGATCAGCACGAACGCGGTGATCGGAATCCGCTCCCACAGCGCGAGCAGGAGCAGCAACAGGAACAGGCGGGGGATTGCGAGCGCGCCGTCCACCAGCCGCATCATGACGGCATCCACCGCGCCGCCGTAGTAGCCGGCCGCCACGCCGACGAGCGCGCCGAGCGTCACCGACAGCGCGACCGCGAGCGCCGCGACCGCGAGCGACACACGACCGCCGCTGGCCACGCGCGCCAGCACGTCCCGGCTCAGCGGGTCGGTGCCCATCGGATGCGCGGCGCTGGGAGACTGGTCGGCGTGTTCGATGTCCGGCTGTTCAATGGGACTCGGCAGAAATGGCGGTGCGACCACCGCGGCGAGGACCACGAGTGCGAGGCCCAGCAGCCCGATCCGGCCCGGGAGCCGCCGCCAGACCACCGGGAACAGCCGGCCGGCGCCGCTCACGCCTGTCGCACGCGCGGATCGAGCACCGCGTAGGCGATGTCGGCGATGAGCCCGCCCAGGATCACCAGGACGCTCACCAGCACCGCGGTGCCCATCAGCAGCGGGTAGTCGCGGCTGCCCACGGCGGACGCGGCGAGGCCGCCGAGTCCGGGCCACGCAAACACCGCCTCGACGAACACCGAGCCGGTGACCAGCACCGGCAGCCACAGTCCGAACAGCGTGATCACCGGGAAGAGCGCGTTGCGCCAGGCGTGGTGCCACAGAACGCGTCGCTCGGAGATTCCCTTGGCGCGCGCCGTCTGCACAAAGGGCTCGCCCAGCGCCTCGATCATCGCGGCCCGCTGATAGCGCATCGTGGCGGCGATGCTGACGAGCGAAAGCGTCAGCGCCGGAAGCACCAGGTGACGGAGGACGTCGACGGCGCGGACGGACCAGGCCGCATCGGGGCCGAGGAGCGGGTCGCGCATGCCGGCCGGCGGGAGCAGGTGCCAGTGGATGGAGGCCACGGTCGCGAGGAGGATCGCGAGCCAGAACGACGGCACCGAGTAGAACGCCAGCGAGGTTACCTCCAGCGCACGGTCGGCCAGGCGGCCACGGCGGATCGCCTGCCAGGCGCCGAGCCAGATGCCGAGGGTGAAATTGAGCAGCAGAACGGTGCCGCCCAGCAGCAGCGTTGCGGGCAGCCGTTCCGCGATCAGCTGGCTCACCGGGCGGCTGTACTGGATGGACGTACCGAGATCGCCGCGGGCCACGCCGCCGGCGAACGCGGCGAACTGTCGCGTCACCGGCTGATCGAGGCCGTAGCGCGCGCGGAGATTGCGGATCTGGGCCGCGGAGATCGGCCGATCACCACCGAGGCGGGAGAGCGGATCGCCCGGGGCGGCCCGCATGAGAAAGAAGAGCACGCACACCGACACGAGCAGCGTCAGGAGGGCGTGGGCCGAACGTGCGAGCAGCCAGCGGCGCATCGCCACTCAGGGCGCGGTCACGCGGTCCCGCGCGATCGCCTGTCCCGGCTTGACGCTCCAGTGCGGCAATTCGATCCAGGGCGACTCGGCGCGGATATCAACGCTGGCGTATCGCTTGCTGACGGCGTAGACGCCCACGGGCGCGTACATGAACGCCGCCGGCGTGTCCCGCTCGATGCGGCGGACGGCGGCCAGCCAGATCGGCGCCGCGGAGTCGCGAGTCAGGATCGCGGCCTGCATGAGGGAATCCACGGTGGGGTCGCAGTAATGCGCGACATTGCTGCCGCCGGCGCAGGACCAGCTCTGGGTCAGTCCGGCCGGCGTCGGGTCCTGCGTGGCGGAGGCAAAGTCGAGATCGAACTGTCCGGCGTTGTGCCGCGTGTTCCAGACGTTGGGTTCCAGGACCATGACGTCCAGCTTGATGCCCATGCGGCGCAGCTGCTCCTGTACCTGGAGCGCGATCTGGGTGCGCGCCTTGCTCGGCGAAGGCACGATGAACTCGAGGCGGAGGGGGCGCCCGCCGCGGTCGAGGGTGCCATCACCATTGGTGTCGCGCCAGCCGGCTCCCGCCAGCAGCGCCCGCGCCGCCGCCGTGTCCTGCGCCTCGGGTGCCGGCGTCAGCCTGGCGATCCACAGCGCCGGCGAGACCGGTCCGTAGGGGACCCTGGCATCGGGCCCGAACACCGCGCGCACGATGGACGCGCGATCCAGCGCCAGCACCAGCGCCCGCCGGACGGCGCTGTCCTGCAGTATCGGATGGGGCCGGGCAGGATGCGCGGGGTCGCGCTGGTTGAACAGGATGTAGCCCATCGTGGTGGACGGCACGGCGACCAGATCGAAGGCGCCGGTGGCCGCCAGGCGATCGCGATTGGCCTCCGGCGGAACGACCGCGGCGGCGGCGTCCGCGTCGCCGGTGAGCAGCAGATTGAGCCGCGCGTCCGGATCGCCGGCCACGCGCAGCACCACCCGCTGGATGCCGGGCTCACCGAGGAAGAACGAATCGACGGCGGCGAGCGTGATGGCGTCCGGTGTGCTTCGGACCCAGCGATAGGGGCCATCGCCCACCGGGTGCTTCACATACTCGGACGCCAGCATCTGCTCCTGGGTCATTCCCCGGAGCAGGTGCTCGGGCAGGGGCGGCGCATGAAAGACCGCGTCGTAAAACTGCTCGGCATAGGGCTGGTCGAACCCGATCACGACGCGATGATCGCCATCCGCCGTGACGGAACGAATGTGGTGCAGCAGTCCCGCGATCGTGGGCGTGAATGTCGTGTCCCGAGCCCGCTCGAACGTAAACACCACGTCGCGCGCGGTGACCGGGACGCCATCCTGCCACCGCGCCCGGGGATCGAGCTCGAACACGAGGGTGACCGAGTCGCGCCGGCTCCAGCTGCTGGCCAGCGCGGGCACGAAGCCGTCCTCGCCCGACGTGCGGCCGCCGGGCCCCAGCTGCGCCAGGCGGAGGAAGAGCAGGTCGGCGACTTCGGCGTCCGCGGAACGCCCCTTGACCGACTGCAGCACCGGCACCGGGGTCGTCGCTTGCTCACCCACGACGATGACGGCGGTGCCGGCGACGGCGCCACCGCCATCCGCGCCCCGGGTCGAACAGCCGAGCAGGGCTGCAAGCGCGACGCTGACCAGGAAGGGCGTCCGTTGCATGGCGCACTCCGGAACCGGGGTTGTGTGAGGGGGACAAGACGAATGTAGCACCGGGGCGGCGCGAAGTGCCATCGTTTAGCGGCGCCAGGTCCACTCGGCCGAGCGATATCGCGCATCGTGCGTGGCGGCCCGCTCGAGCACGCGGGGCGCATCGAGCGGTGTCCAGCGGCCGGCCCACGCCGCCCGGGCCGCAGCCGCCACGGCGTCGGCCGCCACCGTCGGCGAAACCGCATGGGACAGCAGGCGATTGAGCGGCGCCTCGCTGCCGACCGGCGCCGGCCCGCGCGAGATGGCGCGCACCAGCTCCTGATCGTCGTCGAGCAGGAGCGAGCCATGCTGCAGCAACCCGGAGTTCTGCCGCAACTGGGCGCTCCCGACGACCTTGCGGCCGGCCGCCATGACCTCTCCGCCGACCGGTGCCGCAAAGCAGGCCCCGGCGTCGAGCGGCATCGGGCTCGCATCGGGCGCGAGCACGGCATCGGCACCGAGCCCGCGAACCGCGTCGAGCAGTACCCCGTGAATCGCGCGGTACGCGGCGGTGAGCGGCCCGAAGCGCGCGATCGGAGCGGCAACCGCATACGTCAGCTCACCGGCGTGCCACACGGCGCGCCCGCCCGTGGGTCGGCGCACCGTGGCCAGCCCCTGGCGCTGGATGGCGTTGCGGTCATAGCGGCGGAGCGCCGGCTCATGCCGGCCGAACGACAGACAGTGCGGCGCCCACCCGTACAGCCGGAGAACGGCGAGGCCCTCCCGGTCCGCGAGGTCCAGGAGGGCCTGATCGATTGCCATGTTCAGATGGCCCGGTCGCGGGGCCAGGTCGAGCCAGAGCGACCAGTCGCCGGACTCCGGGTTCAGTACGCCTCCATTCCCACGCAACTGCACACCAGATTGCGATCGCCGTAGGCGCTGTCGATCCGGCCCACGGTGGGCCACACCTTGTGCACCCGCGTCGCGGCCGACGGAAACGCCGCACGCTCCCGCGCGTATGGCCGATCCCAGGTGTCCGCCGTGACCTCCGCGAGCGTGTGCGGGGCGTTGGTGAGCAGGTTGTTGTCGCGCGGCGCCAGGCCCGCCTCGATTTCGCGGATCTCGTCGCGGATCGCGATCATCGCGTCGCAGAACCGGTCGAGCTCCTCCTTCGATTCGCTCTCGGTCGGCTCCACCATGAGCGTGCCGGCGACGGGAAAGGAGACCGTGGGCGGATGGAAGCCGTAGTCGATGATGCGCTTGGCGATGTCCTCAACCTCGATGCCGGCGCTGGCCTTGAACGGCCGGGTATCGATGATGCACTCGTGGGCGATGAGCCCGTTGGCGCCGCTGTACAGCAGCTCGTAGTGGCCCTCGAGCCGCTTGGCGATGTAGTTGGCGTTGAGGATGGCGACCTGGGTCGCCTCCATTAGTCCCTCATGCCCCATCAGCGCGATGTACGCCCACGAGATCGGGAGCACCAGCGGACTGCCCCACGGCGCGGCCGAGACCGCGCCGCTCGCCGCGGTGTAGCCCAGGTCGACGATGGGATGACCCGGCAGGAACGGGGCCAGGTGTTCAGCCATGCCGATCGGTCCCATCCCGGGCCCGCCCCCGCCGTGCGGGATGCAAAATGTCTTGTGCAGGTTGAGGTGGCAGACATCGGCGCCGATATCGCCCGGGCGGCAGAGCCCGACCTGGGCGTTCATGTTCGCACCGTCCATGTACACCTGCCCGCCGTGGTGGTGGACGATGCGGCAGATCTCCCTGATGGAGGCCTCGAACACCCCGTGGGTGGACGGGTAGGTCACCATCAGCGCGGCCAGCGTGTCCTTGTGCTGCTCCGCCTTGGCGCGGAGGTCGTCGACATCGATGTTGCCGCGCGCATCGCTCCGGACGGCGACCACGTGCATCCCGGCCATCACCGCGCTGGCCGGATTGGTGCCGTGGGCCGACATCGGAATGAGGCAGGTGACGCGGTGCGTATCGCCCCGCGCGCGATGGTAGGCCCGGATCACCAGCAGCCCGGCATACTCACCCTGCGACCCGGCGTTGGGCTGGAGCGAAATGCGGGCAAACCCGGTGATCTCGGCGAGCTGGGATTCGAGCGAGGCGAAGAGCGCCTGATAGCCCTGCGCCTGGTCGCGGGGTGCAAAGGGATGCAGCCGGTTGAACTCGCGCCAGCTCACCGGGATCATTTCGGTGGTGGCGTTCAGCTTCATGGTGCAGGAGCCGAGCGGGATCATCGCGGCGGTGAGCGAGAGATCGCGCGCCTCGAGCCGGCGGAGGTACCGCAGCATCTCGGTTTCCGAATGGTACCGGCTGAAGACCGGGTGGGTCAGGAACTCGCTCGTGCGGCGATGCGCCGCCGGCAGCGCAAACTCGCCGGAATCGGTCGGATCGCCGGAGACCGACGGCAGCGCCGTCTCGAGGCCAAAGACGGCAATCAGGTCGGCCAGGTCGCCCAGCGTTACTGTCTCGTCCAGCGCCACCGTGAGCCGCGTGGGCGAGAGAATGCGGAGATTGATCTGCCGGGCGCGCGCCGCCTCCACCAGCCGCGGCAGGGCCCAGCGCTCCACCTCGACGCACACGGTATCGAAGAAGGCCTCGTGCACGATGGTGTAGCCCAGCAGTGTCAGGGCGCGCGCCAGCAGCACCGCGCGGTCGTGGACCTGACGTGCGATCTGGCGCAGACCGTCCGGGCCGTGATAGACGGTGTACATCGCCGCCATGACAGCGAGCAGCACCTGCGCCGTGCAGATGTTGCTGGTCGCCTTGTCGCGGCGGATGTGCTGCTCGCGGGTCTGCAACGCCATGCGGAGCGCCGGCCGGCCGGCGCGATCGCGCGAGACGCCGATGATGCGGCCCGGGATGTGGCGCTTGTAGGCGTCGCGGGTGGCGAAGAAGGCGGCGTGCGGGCCGCCGTAGCCCATCGGCACGCCAAACCGCTGGCTGCTGCCCACCGCGATGTCGGCGCCCCATTCGCCCGGTGGCGTCAGCAGGACCAGCGCCAGCAGGTCGGTGGCGACGGTCACCAGCGCGCCGGCGGCGTGGGCTTGCTCGCAGATGCCGCGGTAGTCCCGCACTGCACCGTCGGTGGCCGGGTACTGGAGCAGGGCGCCGGCGACGTTGGTGCCAAACACGAAGGTCGCCGCCGGCACCACGACGACATCGATGCCGCGAGCTTCGGCCCGGGTCCGGACCACCGCGATCGTCTGCGGATGGCAGCCCTGGTCCACCAGGTAGACCGGCGTCTGCTTCACCGACGACATCGCGACGGTGAGCTGCATCGCCTCCGCGGCGGCCGTTGCCTCGTCGAGCAACGATGCGTTGGCGATCTCGAGCCCGGTCAGGTCCGACACCATCGTCTGGAAGTTGAGCAGCGCCTCCAGCCGGCCTTGGGCAATCTCGGCCTGATACGGCGTGTACGCGGTATACCAGCCCGGGTTTTCCAGCACGTTGCGCAGGATCACCGGCGGGGTGAAGCAGCCGTAGTACCCCATGCCGATGTAGGAGCGGAAGACCTGGTTCTGCGCCGCCATGCCGCGCATGGCGCGGAGTACGTCGCGCTCGGCCTGGCCCGGCGGGAGCTGGAGCGGCCGGCGGAGTCGGATGTCCTCCGGCACGACGTCGTCCATCAGCCGGTCGAGCGAGGAATAACCCAGCGTGCCGAGCATCGCTTCGATGTCGGCCGCACGAGGCCCGATGTGACGCGACGCGAAGTGGCCGAGACCGGCGGACGGGAGTTCCACCGTGGGGGTGGCAGTGCTCATCGCGGGGTCGTGCTCCTGCGGGAGAAGGGGATGGCCGTCGGACGGCCCATTATGCACCGACGCCCCGAGGGAACCCACCCGGGGCGTCAGAAGTTCCAGCGGCCGGCACCGCCGCCGCTCACTCGCCGATGTGCTTGCGGTATGCCGAAGCGTCGAGCAGACCGTGCAGCTCGGCCGCGTCCGCTACGCGGAACTTCACCATCCAGCCGCTGCCGTACGGATCCCGATTGACCACCGCAGGATCCGCATCCAGCGCGTCGTTGACCTCGACCACCGTACCGGCCACGGGGCTGTACAACTCGGAGACCGCCTTGACCGCCTCGATGGTGCCAAACGCATCGTGGGTGTCGAATTTCTCGCCGACCTTGGGCAGACTCACGAAGACGACGTCGCCCAACTCACCCTGCGCGTAATCGGTGATCCCGACCTGGACGATATCGCCGGCATCGGGCTTGAGCACGTACTCATGCTCGGGGGTGAACATCATCTCGTCGGGGACGTTGGACACGGCGGCTCCAGGGCTGGATAGAAACTGCGTGAGGATAGGCGACCGGCCCGGCGAAATCAAGCGCTGCCGAGCGCGTCCCAGACGGCCCGGGCCCGGCGCTCCAGCGCGGCGGGGTCGCCGTCGTTGTCGATGACCCAGGTGCTTCGGGGTCGCTTGGCGGCGGCGGGCAGCTGGGTGGCGATCAGCCGCGCCGCGTCCGCATCGGGCAGCCCGCGCTGGGTCACCAGGCGTTCGCGGCGCACCGCCTCCGGTGCGTCCACCAGCACCACGGCGTCGAACGCGGCCGGATCACCGGCTTCGAACAGGAGCGGGATGTCGCTGACGACCACGGGATCGCCCCGCCGGCGCGCCGCCTCGATCAGGGCCTCGCGCCGCCGCTGCACCTCGGGATGGACCAGCGCCTCGAGGTCTCGCCGGGCGGCGTCATCCGCGAGCACCAGCGAGCGGAGCCGGCCCCGGTCGAGGCCGCCGTCCGGGCGGAGCACGCCGGCACCGAACCGCCGGACGATCGCGACAAGCACGGGGGAGCCGGGCGCCTGGGCTTCGCGCACCAGCCGGTCGGCGTCGATCACGGTGGCGCCCCAGCGGCGGAACAGCTCCGCGACGGTCGACTTGCCGGCGGCGACGTTGCCGGTGAGCGCGATGTGGATCACCGGCGACTCCGCCCGCCCGCCGTCAGCGCCCGCCGCCGGCGCGGAACTCGAGCACGGCCTGGTCCTCGTCGCGGCGGGGCACCGCGTGGCAGTGCCGGCAGCGCGCCTCGTAGCTCTCGTGCCCGCCCACCATGATGGTGGGCGACTCGTAGCGGGCCGGCTTGCCGTCCACCAGCCGCTGGTTGCGGCAGGCGAGATCGCCGCAGGCGACGCAGATCGCCTGAAGCTTGTCCACCGATTCGGCGATGGTCATGAGGTCGCCCATGGCGCCAAACGGCTCGCCGCGGAAATCGGTGTCGGTGCCGGCGACGATCACCCGAACGCCGCGCCCCGCGAGCGCGGTCACCACCTCGACGATGCCGCGATCGAGAAACTGCACCTCATCCACCGCCACGATCTCGGTGTCCGGCCGGGACAGCCGGTAGATCTCCGCCGCGGTGTCCACCGGCTCGGCCTCGACCTCGGCCCCATTATGGCTGGAGATGCTGTAGAGTCCCGCGTAGCGCGCGTCGAGATGGGATTTGAAGACCTGGACCCGCTTTCGCGCGATGATGCCCCGCCGCACCCGCCGGATCAGCTCTTCGCTCTTGCCGCTGAACATCACGCCGGCAATGACTTCGATCCATCCGGGACGGGCACCATGGTACATCGGGGAGTTCTCCGTGCGAGAGGCAGGAGAGGTTACGTCGCGGTCCACGTGCGGTCAAGCGGCGATGTGCGCACCTTGCGGCGGTTCCGCCGCGAGGCCCATATTCTCCGCCGCTCCGGTACCGACGCCGCCGGCCCGTCTCCACGCGAGGAGTTCGACGTGAACAAGCAGGGCCTCATCGGGACCGTGGCCAAACGGCTCGAATGCTCCCGGGCCAAGGCGGCCGAATTCGTGGATGCCGTCTTTGCGTCCGGCGGCGTCATCGCGGGCGAGCTCAGGAAGGGCAACAAGGTGCAGATCAGCGGGTTCGGTAACTTCGAAGCCCGTCGTCGCGCCGCCCGTCAGGGCCGCAACCCGCGCACCGGCAAGGCCATCAACATCAAGGCGTCCACGGTGCCCGCGTTTCGCGCGGGCAAGGCCCTGAAGGACATCGTCAACAAAAAGCGGCCGGCCTAGCGTCCTAGTCGCGGCTGCGCGGCCCGCCGCGGCTGATCGGCCGGGCGGCGCCGCGATCCACCCGCGCGGTTACCCGCTTGCGGCGGATCATGACCCCGTTGAGGGCCGCCGCAATCCGCTCCGCCTCCTGCGCCGGTACGTCCACCAGCGAAAATCCCTCGCGCAGCTCGATCCGCCCGATTTTCGTCCGATCCACGCGCAATTCCTTGGTCAGCACCGCCACCAGGTCGTTGGCCGTCGCGTTGTCCTTCTTGCCCACGCCGACGAAGATCTTGCTCGTCGCGGGCAGGTCCGGCACGGCGTTGGGCGCGCCGTCGGTGGCCTTGGCCGTCCAGAGGTCGTAGAGCGCCGCGGCCACCGCCGCCGGATCGTAGCGCTCGAACAGCGGTGCCAGGGTGAGCAGCGCACGGTCCGCCCGGCCGCTTTCGATCACCCGCGCAATCGCGGCCCGGTGCGCCCCCGCCTCGTGCGTCACCGCCTCGAGCAGGCCGGATAGGCGGACCGGGCGGCGCGGCGCGGCAATGCGACTGAGGTAGGCGTCGGTGGTCGGCGGCGCCAGCAGGACGACATCGCCCGCAGCCCGGAGCTGTCGCAGCCGGTCCGGCGACGGCGGATCGAAGGCGATGATCAGCGCCGCCTCGGGGGCGTCGCCGGTGGCAAAGACGCATTCGGGGCGGCCGACCGGCAGTGCCGCCGCGATAGCCGCCTCGTGGCCCCGATCGGCGGCCCACACCACCAGCGACACCGGGTCGAGCAGCTCGGCCACCTCGCCCAGCGCCGCAGCGCGGCGCTGCCATGAGACCGACACCGTCCGAACCGGGCCCACCGGTGCGGGCGCCGGAACGTCGGGCGACGGCACGCCCACGGTCATTGCCTTCCGCGCATAGCGCTCGACCAGGTCGGTGACCCGTTCGGGCGCGGCGGTGTACACGATCCGCTGCGCATCCTTCGGAAGGTCGTGCATCAGCGGGGTGACAGCCTCGTCGGTGCCCAGCGACTCGGGCCACGCGAGGAACACGGCGGCGAGGTCTTCGACCTTGAGTGCCGAGCGACGGAGCAGGGCCAGCGCCACCTCCGGCGCGGTGATCAGCAGATCGAGCTCGCCGGCGCGGAGTCGGCGGAGCGCGCGCGCTTCGCCGTGCGCCACCTGAACGCGGGCCGGCAGCCCGCTGCCCAGCAAGTGGGCCAGTGCGCCCCACTCGTCCAGCTCGGCGGCCGGCGCGAGCAGCAGTCCGCGGGCGCCGCTGTCGCCGCCCAGGCGTCCGAGCAGCCCGGCGAGCGCCGGCGCCGCGTAGGCCGCGGCGGGCGGCGTCACCACGACGAGGTTATGCCCCCGGGCTGCGGTCGGCGCCACGTCACGCACGGCCGCGTCGTCCGCCCGCCATCCCAGCCGTTCGAGCGCGGCGGCGGCCGGCTCGGTCAGATGCAGCTCCACGAATCCCGACACAATCCCCTCGATTCTCACAGAACGTCGTGCCATGGCGAGGCGGGAAACTAGCACCGTTGACATCGCTCCGCAGCCGACGGAGCTTTCACCCGGAGCCCGCACGCACTGACCGCGACCTTCCCGATCCCGCACCCGGACCCAGGCATGCCCGATCCGCTGTCCCTCAACATCCAGCACCTCAAGGCGTCAGAGACGCTCGCCATCAGCAACGAGGCCCGGCGGCGCCGCGCCGCAGGCGAAGATGTGCATGACCTGAGCGTCGGGGAGCCCGACTTCGACACGCCGGCGGCGGTGGCCCAGGCCGGAATCCAGGCCATTCAGAAGGGCAAGACGCGGTATCCGCCCAACGCCGGGATCCCGGAGCTGCGGACCGCGGTGGCCCGCCAGCTTTCCCGCCTCTCCGGCGGGCGGGCAGTGGATCCCGATCGCATTCTGGTGAGCTCCGGATCCAAGCAGTCACTCTTCAATGCCTGCTTCGCGCTGTTTGGCCCGCACGACCGCGTGCTGATCCCGTCACCGGCCTGGGTGTCGTATCCGCAGATCGTGCAGCTCGCACGGGCCGAGGCCGTCGCCGTGCCCGGAGACATCGAATGGGGACTCAAGGTGAGCGTGCGCGATCTCGACCGCGCCTATTCCAAGCTTACCAAGGGACTCATTCTCTGCTCGCCCTGCAACCCCACCGGCGCGGTTTATACCCTGCCGGAGCTCAAGGCGATTGCGGAATGGGCACACAAGCACGGCGTGTGGATCATCTCGGACGAAATCTACCGGCGGATCAACTACGGGCCCGGCCCGGCGCCGTCGCTGCTCGATCTCCCTGACGAGCTGCTCGAGCGCACGGTGATCATCGCCGGCGCGAGCAAGGCGTTCGCCATGACGGGCTGGCGAATCGGCGCGGCATTCGCCCCGCCGCACGTCATCAAGGCGATGGCGGCGCTGCAGTCGCATACCACGACCGGTGCCAACCACCCGGCGCAGTGGGCCGCCGCCACCGCGTTCGCCGACGAGCGGGTGGAGGCGGACGTGCAGCGCATGGTCGCGGCCTTCCGCCAGCGCCGCGACTATCTCGTGGAGCGGTTCCGGACCGAGGCGCCGGGTGTGGAGTTCGTCGAGCCGCACGGTGCGTTCTACTTTTTCTTCCGGGTGGACGGGATCCGGGACGGCCAGCCGCTGACCGGCACCGAGTTCTGCGCGCAGCTCATGCGCGAGGAGGGAGTCGCGCTGGTGCCCGGCGGCGCCTTCGGCGACGACCGGTGGGTCCGGCTCACCTATTCCGTCTCGGACAAGGAGCTCGCGACGGCACTCGACCGCGTGCTGCGCCTCATCGACCGCCTCGCCACCGTGCCGGCCACCGAGGCGCGCCCGTGACGCTCGCCGCGCACATCGAGCCGCTCACCGGCAGGCTGCCCACCATCGGGTGGCGCTGGGACCCGGAGACCGACATCCTCTCGGGCGCGTTCAAGGCCAGCCGGAAGGTGGGCGGCCTCACCGGCACCGTGGAGCTGACCGACGACATCGGCTCGGTCGCGGTGCTGGATGTGAACGACGGCGTCATCTGCGGGCTGGACCTGGTGGTCTGGCCCGAGGTCACCACGACGCCGCTGCTCCAGGTGCCGGCCCAGTTGACCGAGGGGCGGGTGGTGGCGGCCAAGCGCCCCTCGCGTCCGGGCATCACGTCGATGGAAGTGGACACGTCGCTTGCGATGCGGACCGATCCGCACGAGAGCGTCTTCCATCTCCGCATCGGCGCGCTCCGGCCGGTGGAAGTGGTGCGGGTCGCCGATCATTTCTTCATCGAGGTCGATCCCGACGGGCTGGTCGCGGGGTTCTGGCTCACCGGCGTGCCGCCGTTTCCCGCCTTCGACGACGAATAGCTACGCCGCCCACCCTCCGCACCGACCGCATCCGGAGCGCGCTCCGGCGCAACGGGCTCGAGACTGCCTCCGGCGTGACCGACGCGGCGCGCGGCCGGGCCGATGACCCCACCATCCAGCCCGCTGAGCTGATCGAGGACGCCGCGCTCGCATGGCACGCCGTGGGCGACGCCGAATCGTGGCCCGGTACCGTCGCGTTTCTGGACGGGACCCAGCGCTCGGAAGTGGTGGGCTATGCCGGATCGGCGCCGATCGTCGTGGGCGATATCGGCGTGGCGGTGCGCGAACGGACCGACCGCCAGCTCCGCACCGTGCTGGCCGAGCATCGCCGGGTCGCGATCGCGCGGGCGGACGCACTCAAGCGAGCCGGTGACGCGCTGGAGGGCCTCGCGAGCATCGCCCTGCCCGATGGCCTGCCGCCGCATCCGGTGCGCGACCTCAATGCCGCGAGCCACGCGCTCGATCGCGCGAGGGGTGCGCTGGAAGCGGAAGTCGGCGGCCGCTATCGCGCGGAATTGGCGGGGTGGCTGGTGGTGGACGGCTCGTTGAGCGACAGCCCGGCCTGGGCGGCGGACGAACGCACGGCGGGCATCGCCAAGAGCCACGCCGCACTGCCGTTTGACGGGGAGGAGCTGGAGCGCTACCTGCGGCTGCCATACGGCCACCGGTCGTCCGTCTTCGCGCCGTGCTCACGGCGGGTGGCGCCGGTCCGCGCGTGGGCGCTGCGCCTGTGGCCGTGGGAAGGGAAGGATCTGTTTCACGGATTGATACGGGTGGAAGTCGCGCCGGCCAACGGCACGCCGGAGATGGCCGACCGGATCTGCCGCTGGCTGCTGGCGGAGCGAGCGCCGGTCAGCACGCCGGACCCGCGCTGGGACCGGCTGCTCTACGGCATCCACTCGGTGGAGCAGTACCTCCGGGCCAGTCGCTGAACGGGCCGGCCACGCGGTCGCCTGTCGCTCAGGTCCAGCCGCTCGGCTTCCAGCGCACCTCGCTTCCACCGCTCCGTCGGGCGCCCTATCTTCCCGCCATGGAAGCCACGCCCGCCGTGGGCCGCGTCGTTGCGACCGAGCTCAAGCCGTCCACCCCGCATCAATTCTATTTCTGGACCGCCCGAGAATCGCCGGTCGGCATCGGCGCCATCGTTCGCGTCGACGCCCCGGGCCGGGTGGTCTACGGCGTGGTGGTCGATGCTGCGGCCTATTCCGACCTCGCTACGCCCATGCACGCGGTCATCGGGGCGGATGGTGACCCGGCCGCCGCCGGCGCCGAACCCAGCGAGCGAGCCGAGATCCGCCTCTACCTCGCGTCGGTGCTGCGGCAGACGCCGGAGGAGCCGCTGCAGCCGGTGCCGCTCGGCACCGTGGCACTCGCCTCCGATGCCGACGTCGTGCTGGCGCTCCGGATGGACGGCTACACGGTGGGGGATCGTGCCACCGGCGTGCCGGTCGGGGTCTACGCGGTGGGCGGGCACGAGTCGCCGGTCTATCTCGACTGCGACTTTCTGCTCGGGCCCGAGGCCGCACACCTCAACATCTCCGGCGTCTCCGGTCTTGCCACCAAGACCAGCGCCGTGGAGTTCCTGCTCTCGAGCATCTTTCAGACCTTTCCGGCCCACAAGGGGTCGGTCGCCGCCGTCTGCTTCAACGTCAAGGGACCGGACCTCTGCTTTCTGGACCAGCCGGGCGCCGTCTCGGAGGCGGACGCGCATCTCTACGAGCGGATGGGTCTGACGCCGCGACCGTTCGAGTCGGTCCGCTACTTCGCGCCGCACAAGCCGGACGGCGTCAATCTCAACACCCTGCGCACGCATGAGGCGCTCTCCGCCAACACTGAGCCGCTGGTGTGGGGGCTGCGCGAGGTGCTCGATTTTGCCGAAGTCGTCATGAACAAGGATGACGTGGATGCCAAGGCGGACGCTTTCATCGACTTTCTGGCCGAACGGATTGTCGGGCGCGAATACCACGACGAGCAGCTCCGCGGCAAGCCGTTCTCCGTGCAGAGCTTTGCCGATCTCGAGGAGTTTTTCCGCGCCATCTTCGATTTCATGGAGGCGATGGGCCGGGGCGGGGAGGTGTGGAAGACCCATCACATTGCGACGATCCGGAAGGTCCGCAATCGGCTGAGCAATATCTCGACGCGTTCCAAGGGGCTCGTCACCGACGACGGGAGCTCGAACGATCTGCCCTGGGGCAGCTTCACCGACCGCAGCGTCCAGGTGGTGGACGTCGCCGGGCTGGATCCGCTGGCCCAGGACCTGGTGTTCGCGCGCGTCGTCTCCAAGCTCCGCGAGCACCTCGAACGGCGCGATCTCGGCGTGGACCACGTGGTGGTCTTCGTGGACGAGCTGAACAAGTACGCGCCGGCCGACGGCCCCGACACCTACGTGCGGAAGATGCTGCTCGACCTCTCGGAGCGGGGTCGCTATCTCGGACTGGTGCTGTTTTCGGCGCAGCAGTTCCGTTCCCAGGTGCAGCGCCGCGTCGTGGGCAATGCGGCAACCAGCGTCTACGGCCGGATGGACATGGACGAGCTGGCAACACCCGGGTACGCCACCCTCTCGCCCGCGACCAAGATCAAGCTCGGCACCCTGCCCAAGGGCGAGCTCATGTTGCGCCACCCGCACTTTACCCAGCCGATCTTCGTCCGGTTTCCCAAGCCCGCTGTCATGACCGGCCGCGAAGGCGTCGAGCGGTATCCGCCCGCCCACGAGCTGCCGTTTGCCGACGCGGTGGCGCGCCAGCTTCGGGCGCTGGACCGGCGGGTCGGCGCGGGTGCGGTACAGGCGCTGGTGGACGGCCGCCGGGAGGATGACGTTCGCCGCGCGCTCGCGGCCACGCGGCGCGCGCGGCCGGACGACGCGATGGCCTACGTCACCGCCGCGCTCGGCCGCCGGGTTGCGGCCGAGGTTCCGGGCCGGCGGCACGGAATCCCCTCCATCCGTCCCGTGCCGGACGACGATCCGTACGGGCCTTAGCGGCCGGCCGGCTTTCCCCGGGCGCTCCAGCGCGCCGGCGCGAGATCGAGACTCCGTTCCGCCCGTGACTCGGCGGCGAGTCGCCGCTCATGTGCTTCCAGCAGGTCGCTTCGCGAAATGATCCCCACCACGGTGCGCGGATCGGCTCGCCTCACCACCGGCAGCCGGCCAACGTGCTCATGGACCATGTGGTCCGCCGCCTCTCGCGCCGTGTTGTCGTCGTAGATAATGGGCGGTGGGCGCGTGACCAGTGTCGCCAGCGTTCGCTCGGCCGTGACCGCAGGATCCAGGACATCGCGACGCATGACAATACCGGTCAGCCGCCCCGCGGGATCGAGCACCGGGTAGCCCTGGTGCTCGGTGCCGGGGGCGCGGGACTGGAGCCACTCCCGGGCGGCGCCGACGGTGTTGGTTGCCGTGAGCGTGACCACCGGGTCCGAGGCGCAGTCCCGCACCAGGACCTGGTGCAGGTAGTCGGCGGCGTAGTCGGACTGGACCGGTGCGCCGCGCCGTGCCAGTCGCTCGGTCATGATCGTATGCTTCATGCGCAGGAGGGAAACGAGGTACGCGGCGGTGCATCCGCCCAGCAGCGGCAGCAACCCGATCGGCTGCCGCGTCGTCTCGAACGCAAAGACGATCGACGCGAGCAGCGCCCGGGAGGCGCCGGCAAAGATCGCCGCCATACCCACCAGCGCGGCGATCCGCGGATCCACTCCGAGCGACGGGACGACACGCTGCATCGCCTCGCCCGCGAGCGCGCCCACGCCGCCGCCGATGGTGAAGAGCGGCGCGAGCGTTCCCCCCGATGTGCCGCTTCCCAGCGCGATGGCCCACGACGTCAGCTTCAAGAGTACGAGCACGAGCACCGCCCGGCCCGCGAGCTCGCCGGAGAGGATGTCGCTGATGTTGTTGTAGCCCACCCCGAGCGTCCGCGGCGCGACGTAGCCGATGACGCCGACCGCGACGGCCCCGATCGCGGGCCACCACATCCAGTGGACCGGCAGCCGGTCGAAGAGGTCCTCGACGGCGTACAGCGCCCGCGTGACGTACACGGCCACGAAGCCGATCACGGCGCCGAGCAGCACATAGCTGGCGAGCGCCGCGCCGCCGGGCTGGGTGATGCCGGGCAGCGCGAACACGGCCGCCGACCCGTGCAGTGCCAGGCGCACCGCGGCGGCCGTCGTCGCGGCCAGCGCGACGGGCACCAGCGACCGGGGACGATACTCGAACAGCAGAAGTTCGATCGCCAGCAGCACGGCGGCCACCGGACTCCCGAAGATCGCGGCCATGCCGGCGGCAGCGCCGGCCGCGAGCAGGACCTTGCGTTCGTCGGCGGTGGTCCGGAGCACCTGGCCCAGCAGTGAGCCGAGCGCGGCACCCGTGGCGATGATGGGGCCTTCGGCACCGAAGGGACCGCCGGTGCCGATCGCCACGGCGGATGAGACCGGCTTGAGCAGCGTGACCCGCGGTGAAATCCGGCTTTCGTTGTACAGCACGCGTTCCATCGCCTCCGGGATGCCGTGGCCGCGGATCGCGGGGGTGCCGTAACGGGCCATCAATCCCACCAGCAGGCCACCGGCCACCGGCACGATGATCACCAGCACGCCGAGGTGATTGGCTGCCGGCGATTCGAAGGAGATCGAGAGTCGTCCAAAGAACGCGAGATTGGTGACCGCATTGATCAGCGCCACCAGGAGCTCCGCTGTGGCGGCGGCCGCGCACGCCACGCCAACGGAGAGCGCGCTGATCAACACGAGGCGGCGGTGCTGGTCCGGTGCGGTCCACGGGATGCCGGCCATCCCAATCGCGGGTTCGAGCGAAGGGGCGATCGGCAGCGGGTCGGTGGGGCTCGGACGGGAGAGGGGATCGGCCCCCTGACCGGAATCGGAAGATTTTGTCATGGCCCGCCGATCCTAGCGTGCCTCCTGATCGTGGGCAAGCGTCGCGCCCGCGGACGCCTTGCTCTTCGGTCCCGCCAGCCCCATTCTCCACGCGTGAAACTCGCGCACATCGCCGATCCTCACCTCGGGATCCGCCAGTACCATCGCCAGACGTCGGGTGGCATCAACCAGCGGGAGGCGGACGTCGCCGCCGCATTCCGCAGCGCCATCGACGGCGTGATCGCCGCCCGGCCCGACGCCGTCGTGATCGCCGGCGATCTCTTCCATTCCGTTCGGCCCACCAATGCCGCGATCGTCTTCGCGTTTCGCCAGTTCCAGCGCCTCCGCGAGGCGCTCCCGGACGCGCCCGTGGTGCTCATCGCCGGCAATCACGACACGCCCCGTTCGGCCGAGACCGGGTCGATTCTCCGGCTGTTCGAGGAGCTGGGCGTGGACGTCGCCGCGGACGACGCGCGCCGCCTCGTCTACCCGTCACTCGACCTCAGCATCTTCGCCGTGCCGCATCAGGCCTTGGTGGGCGCGGAGCGGCCGTTGCTTCGCCCGGAGGGCGCCGAGCGCCATCAGGTGCTCGTGCTCCATGGCGAGATCGAGGGGGTGTTTCCCGGTGACCGCACTGCGGTGGAATACGGCGGTGCCGTCCTCGGGGCGGCGGACCTCGTCGCGGAGGACTGGAGCTATGTCGCGCTGGGCCACTATCACGTCCAGCACGAGGTGGCGCCGCGCGCCTGGTACGCCGGCGCCCTGGAGTACGTCAGCTCCAACTGCTGGGGCGAGCTGCGGGACGAGGCCGGCCGGCAGGTGAGTGGCAAGGGCTGGCTGCTGGCGGACCTCTCGACCGGAACCGTCGAGCGTCGGCCGGTCACGCCGGTCCGCCGGATTCTCGACCTGCCGGCCATCGCCGGGGAGGGACTGGACGCCGCCGCGCTCGACACGCTCATCGCCGAGCGGGTGGGTGCGGCGCCCGGCGGCATCGCGGACCAGGTGGTGCGCCTGGTCGTGCGCGATGTGCCTCGCCACGTGGCGCGCGAGCTGGACCACACGGCGATCCGGGCGCTCAAGGCCGCGGCACTGCACTTTCACCTCGACGTCCGCCGCCCGGAGGTGCACCGGCTCGTGGGCAGCGGCGCGCCCGGCCGGCGGCGCACGCTCCCGGAGCTGGTCCACGACTACCTCGTCGAGCGCGCGCTGCCTGCCGGCGTGGACCGCGAGCGCTTCGTCACGCTCGGCACCGAGCTGGTCGACACGGTCGAGCGGGACCTGACCGACGCCTGATGCTCATCAACCGCGTCCACCTCGTCAATTTCCGGCAGCACGAAGACACTGAGCTCGTGCTCGGCGCGGGGCTCACCGGCATCGTGGGACCCAACGGCGCGGGCAAGACGACGCTGCTCGAGGCAATCGCCTGGGCGATGTACGGGACCGCCGCCGCCCGCGGCAGCAAGGACAGCATCCGGCGGCGGGGCGCGCCGCCCCGCGCCAAGGTCGAAGTGGAGCTCGAGTTCACACTCGGCGCGCACCACTATCGCGTCGTCCGCAATCTGCACGGCGCCGAACTCTATCAGGACGGCCAGGCGGCACCGATCGCCAACAGCATCGGCGCGGTGACCGAGCGGGTGACGCGCCTGCTGGGGATGACGCGTGACGAGTTCTTCAACACCTACTTCACCGGCCAGAAGGAACTCGCGGTCATGGCTGCAATGTCGCCCGCCGATCGAGCGCAGTTCCTCTCGCGGGTGCTGGGCTACGAACGCATTCGCACCGCGCAGGACCGGCTGAAGGAGCGGCGTGCGGCGCTCAAGGCCCGGCTCGAAGCACTGCAGACCGGACTGCCGGACTCCGAGGCCCTGGAGGCGGAGGATCGTCGCGCGCGCGAGCGGGTCACTGTGGCGCAGGGCGCGGCCACCGCTGCCGCGTCGGCGCTGGCCACGGCCGATGAAGCGCTGGCCGACGTGCTGCCGCGGTGGGCGGCGGTGCAGCAATCGCGGGATACGGCCCGGGCGCTGGACGCGGAGCGGCGCGTTGCCGAGGCGCAGCTCCGCGCCAGCCGGGACAAGGCCGAGACGCTCCGGCGCCAGGCCACCGATGCCGCGGCCGCGCGCGCGGGCCTCGAAGCGGCGCGGCGGCAGCTGGAGCCGCTGGCCGCGCTGCAGGCGGAGGCAGTGCGCTACGAGGCGGAGGCCGCGGCGTACAACGCGCAGCGGGGCGCGGTGGCACAGCTCGAGGCGGTGCGGGGCCGGCTCAGGGAACTCGAGCCGCGCATCGCTGCGCTGCCGCTGCCCGCCGCCGCCGTGGCCGCGCGTGAGCGGGTGAGTGCGCTCCGCGCCGAGCTGACCGCGCTGACCCTGGCGGCGGAGGAGCGCCGCACGACGTGGGTGCGGGACCGTCAGGACGCCGATACCCAGTTGCGCACGCTGCGGGACCAGTATCAGGAGCTCAAGGAGCAACGGGACCGCATCGTCGCCGCCGGCGAGGGCGGCGCGTGCCCCACCTGCGCCCGGCCGCTCGAGCGCGAGTTCGACACGGTGCTCGAGCTGCTCGACCGCCAGCTCGAGGCGGTGCGCGGCAACGGGCAGTACTTCCGCCTGCGGGTCGAGCAACTCGAGCAGGAGCCCGCCGATCTCGTGGCCCAGGAGGACGCGCGGACACGGCTCGATCGCGAGCTTTCGGACGCGGTTGCCGTGCAGGCGACCGTCGAGGCGCGCCTGGCCGAACGCCGCCGACTCGACGAGGAACGGGGTCACCTGCAGACGCGCCAGCGCGAGCTCACCGCGGCGGCCAGCGCGTCCGCTGCGGCGTACGATCCGGTGCCGCACGACGAGGTGCGCCGCGCCATCCGTGCGCTGGAGCCGATGGCGCTCACGGTCTCACGGCTCGAAGGCACGGCGGAGCGGGCGGATGCACTGGGCGCCGCCGCGGACGAGGCGGTGACCGAGGCGCAGGGCTGCGACACCCGGCTGGCGGATCTCGGGTCGCGGCTGAGCGGGCTCGGGTTTACCGAGGCGGCGTTCACCACGCTGCGGGATGCCGCCCAGCGCGCCGAGTCGACCCGGCGCGATGCGGAGGTCGCGCTCGTGCGGGCGCGCGCGGAGGAGGCGTCCGCGGCCGAGGCACTGGCGGCGGTGGTGCGCCGCCGCGAAGACGTGGCCGAACGAAAGCGGCAGGCCGCGCACGTCGCAGGCGAGCTGACGCTGCACCAGGAGCTCGATCGCGCGCTGTCCGAGCTGCGGACGGACCTCAACCAGGCGCTGCGCCCCGAGCTGGGCGAGCTGGCCTCGTCGTTCGTCCGCGATCTCACCAACGGCCGCTACACCGACCTCGAGCTCGACGAGAACTACATGGCCACGCTGCTGGACGATGGCGACCCCAAGACGGTCATCTCCGGCGGCGAGGAGGACGTCTCCAACCTGGCGCTCCGCCTCGCCATCAGCCAGATGATCGCCGACCGCGCGGGTCAGCCGCTGTCGCTGCTGATCCTCGATGAAATCTTCGGCTCGCTCGACGAGGAGCGGCGGACGGCGGTGGTGGACCTCCTGCGAAACCTGGCGGACCGGTTCCCCCAGGTCATCCTGATCACGCACATCGACGCCGTGCGCGAGGGCTTCGACCGCGTCATCCGGGTGGGGTACGATGTCTCCCGGGGCGTCGCCACCGTCCGCGATGAGCCGCTGGGAGGACGGGATGTGGCGGCCTGACCGCACACCCCAGGGGCCGGAACGAGCGACGCTCCAGGACGTGGACGCGCTCAACCGGATCTTCTCCGAGTCGTTCACCGATCGGTACAGCCGGGATGGGCTCGTCGGCGTGCGTGTACCGCACCTCAATCCACTGGTGTGGCGCTACGCGATCGAGGACGCGGGACCCGGCGCCATGATCTGGCGCGACGGCGACGGGCAGCTCGCCGGCTTCAACATGGTGCACCAATCAGGCGTCGAGGGATGGATGGGGCCGCTCGCCGTCCGGCCCGATCGCCAGGGCCACGGGCTCGGCACCACGATGGTGCAGAGCGGCATCGAATGGCTCATGGCGCAGGGCGCGACCACCATCGGGCTGGAGACGATGCCGCGCACGGTGGACAATATCGGCTTCTACAGCCGCCTGTCACTGGTGCCGGGACACCTCACCGTCACGCTGATCCGTGAAGCGGGGCGGCGCATCGGCCCCGCGCCGGAGCGCCTCGGTGACGCCGCGGGCGACTATCACGAGCGCGTCGCCCAATGCCAGAGGCTCACCGCCCGCCTCTCCGCCGGCGTGGACTTCACCCGCGAACTGACGCTGACACATGAGCTTCGGCTGGGGGATACGACGCTGATCCGCCGCGACGGAGCGCTGGTGGCGTTCGCGCTCTGGCATTCGGCACCGCTGGCCGCGGGCCGGCCGCGCGATGAGGTGAGGATCCTCAAGGTCGTGGCGCTCGATCTACCCGCCTTCGGCGCCGTCGTGGACGCGGTGCAGGCGGCGGCGGGGGGCGAGCGGCTGCGCCGCGTGTCGATGCGCTGCCAGACGGCGTTTGGCCCCGCCTACTTGCAGCTCGTGCGCGACGGGTTCCGGGTGCACTGGACCGATCTCCGCATGACGCTGGACCGGTATTCGGAGCCCGTGCTCACCCAGGGCGTGGTGATGTCCAACTGGGAGATCTGAGCGCCAGCCGCGGCGCTCGTCCAGCCGGTCGAGCATCCCTGGCTCCGCAGTCACCCCCGCGCCTGGTCCCGGAGCGCCCACCAGCGCACCAGCACCACGACGCCAAGGGCCAGCAGGAGGTGCACGGCGCCGTGCGCCACCGGATGCAGGAATGCCAGATAGAGCCAGGCCAGCAGTGACACGACGGCGACGACAAAGAGGGCCACGGAAGCGCTCCCGGACGGTGGATGGTTGACCGCGGTGAACCCGGTTCCTATCTTAATCAAGCGGACGGCAGCGGGGAGACACATTATTGAGCCAACAGGTCCAGTGTGGGCCCAAATGCTGTGGCTGATGTCATGCCCCTCGGGGGAAGACAGATGTTATGGTGAGGGTGCCGAGAATTCTCATTGGGCTTCAATAATCCTCTTCGTTGTCGTTCCGCACCCCGCGCCGGCTTCCGCCGGCGTTTTGCGTTCCGGCCCGCCCCACGGCATCTTCCGCGGTACCCGAACGAGGACTCCGCATGGCCCGTTGCGCCGTGACTCGGCGTGTGCATTTCAACGCCGCGCATCGCCTGCACAACCCCGACCGTAGCGCCGAGTGGAACCGGACCACGTTCGGTGTATGCAATAACCCCAACTTCCACGGCCACAATTACGAGCTGGACGTCACCGTGGAAGGGGAGATCGATCCGGAGACCGGCTACGTCATGGATCTCCAGCGCCTCGACGCGCTGGTGGACGAGGCCCTGCTGGCCCGCCTCGATCATCACAATCTCAACGTCGACGTGCCGTGGTTCCAGGATCTCAACCCCACGGCCGAAAATATCGCGCTCGTCTGCTGGCGGGAGCTGCGGCCCCGACTGCCGGCCGCGCTCGACCTGCACCTGCGCCTCTGGGAAACGCCGAGGAACTATGTCGAATATCAAGGCGGTTGAATCGTCGCTCGCCACGGCCGACAAGTCCACTGTGGACGTGCCGTCGGAAGGGGAACTGCCCGCGTACGCCTTCGTCGAGGACATACGCCGGATCCTGAGCGCCCTCGGCGAAAATCCGGCCCGCGACGGGCTCCGGAAGACGCCCGAGCGGGTGGAGGCCTCGCTGCGGTTTCTCACCCAGGGATACCGCCTTTCGGTTGCCGATGCCATCGGTGACGCGGTGTTCGAGGAAACCCATGACAGCATGATCCTGGTGCGCGACATCGAGCTCTATTCCATGTGCGAGCACCACATGCTGCCGTTCTTCGGGCGGGCCCACGTGGCCTACATTCCCGATGGCCGGATCGTCGGCCTGTCCAAGATCGCGCGGGTGGTGGACGTGTTCGCGCGGCGCCTCCAGGTCCAGGAGCGCCTCACCGATCAGATTGCCGATTCGCTCATCGAGGTGCTGCAGCCGCGCGGTGTGGGCGTCGTCATCGAGGCGGCGCATTTCTGCATGATGATGCGGGGCGTGGAAAAGCAGAATTCACGCACCGTCACCAGCGCCTTGCGCGGCTCCTTCCGCGATGATCCCAAGACCCGCGATGAATTCCTGCGGCTTGCCCACTATCACCCGGCCGTCTAGCCGCTCCCGGAGGTCTCCCATGTCGCGACTCGCTCTTGCCGCCGCCATCGCTCTGGCGGCGGCTCCGCTGGCCGCCCAGACCGCCATTCCCGCCCTGCCGGACAGCAGCGGTTGGGGCGTGCATGTGCTGGCCGCGACGCAGGACCACGCTGGCGGTGTCTGGGTCGGCACCTACGGACGCGGGATCTTCCGGCTCCGCGCCGATTCCACCCGCTGGGAGCGGATCCGGAGCGATACCACCCGCACGGCGATTTCGTGGGACTTCGTCAACGCCATCGCCTTTGGCCCGCGCGGCGAAATCTGGTATGGCACCGTGGGCAACGGCTGGGGCCTGTCCCTGGACGACGGCCGCACCTGGCGCAACTGGACCCTGCGCGAGCTGGGCCCGGAATGGCAGTACGTCGTCCCGGACGGGATCGTCACCCTGGGTGACACTACCGTGATCGCCACCGCCGACGGGCTCCAGATCACCACCGACGACGGCGACCACTGGACCGCCATCGTGGACAGCGTCGGCCCCGCCGCCCGTGGCCCCGCCGACACGGCGCTGGTGCTGCTGCCCAGCGAGTACGTGACGTCGATGCACCGGAACGCACCGCGCGCCATCGCGGCGCTCTCGACGCTCCGGGGCGGGGGACGGCTCAGCTACGATCGCGGCTGGCGCTTCACGCCCGCGCGGATTCCCGAGCCCACCGACGCGGAGTGGGCACTGACGTTTCTCCGTCGCCACGCCTACGTCAAGTCGCGGTGCGGCCTGCACACCGCGCAGAGCCAGTGGGCCTGCCCGCGGCCCAGGGCCGGCGGCACGCTGGCCACTGCGCGGACGCCGCTGACCACCTGGTTCCGCCGGCCGATCGACGCGGCCGACAACCCGTACATCGATCAGACCTACCGCTACGGCTCGACGATGGGTGGCAACTTCCAGCAGCATCAGGGGGTCGAGTTCAACAATCCGGACGGCACGCCGGTCCACGCCATCGCGGACGGCACCGTGGTGTACGCGGGCCCGGCCGAAGCCGGTGCGCTCACCGTGGCCATCCGCCACGACACGACCATAGCCGCGCCGGACAGCCCCCGCCTCCGGATCTATTCGGTCTACTATCACAACTCTGCACTGCTCGTGCAGGTGGGCGAGCGGGTCGTCGCCGGCCAGGTAATCAGCCGGGTCGGCAATACCGGTCGCGCCACCAACGACCACCTGCACCTCGAGGTTCACGCCTCGCCCACCGATTCGGTCGGCGCTATCGTGGACTCGCTGCAGAAGTTCCCGCCATACACCACCAATCCCGAGCTCTGGATCACGCCGCTCGCCGGCACCGGGATCGTGGCCGGTCAGGTCTTCGACTCCGCGGGGCAGCCGGTGCAACAGGCGCGCATCTACGGCATTCGCAAGCCGCTGCCGGCCGAGACGCCCTACTCGTACGCCGAAACGTACGGCAGCCGGGCGCACTCCCACCCGCTCTACGGTGAGCACTTTGCCGTGGGCGATGTGCCGGCCGGGACCTATGTGCTCGGGACCACGATCAACGGGCGCAAGGTCTACCGGAAGGTGCGCGTCGTGCCGGGCAAGGTGAGCTGGGTCGTCTTCCGCTGATCCGCTGCCGATGTTCATCGAGCTGACCGATCATCTTCGCTGCCCGGCCGACCACGAGGAGCAGTATCTCGTGCTGCTCCCGGAGGACGTCGTTGCGCGTTCGGTGTTGGCGGGCGAGCTGGGCTGCCCGGCGTGCGGCCGCGCGTTCCGCATCGTCGACGGCATCCTGGATACGGGCGACACGCCGGCTGAGCCAGCGGCGCCGACGGCGCTCGACGGCAGCGCCATCGCCGCGCTCGCCGGACTCGGCGGGCCGGGCGGGTATCTGGTACTGGTCGGCGGCCCCGCGGCCCAATGGGCTGGCGTGGCGGCGGCGGCGCCCGGCGTCAGCCTAGTGGCGGTCAACCCGCCGGCCGGTGTGGCGGATGCGCCGGGGCTGAGCCTCCTGCGTGGCGGGCGTCTGGCGCTCAAGTCGGGGTCCATGCGCGGCGTCGTGCTGGGCCGGGGCTACGCCGAGGATCCGTGGTGGCTGGAGGAGGCGATGCGGGTGACGCTGGCGGGGTTGCGGATCGTCGGTGAAGGGACGGCGCCGGAGGCGGCCGATCTCACGGTGCTGGCGGAAGCTGGGGGGTGGTGGGTCGCCTCCAAGGCCCGGAACCGGATGTAGCGCTACCCCGGCGCCGAGTGCCCCGTGCGCTCGGCCTCGGCGTATACCGCCTCGATCCGGTCGCGATAGTTCTGCTCCACCACCCGGCGCTTGACCTTCAGCGTCGGCGTCAGCTCGCCGGTCTCGATGCTGAAGTCGGTCCCCAGCAGAATCAGCTTCTTGGGCGTCTCGAAGTGGGCCAGCTCGCTCAGGGTCCGCGAGACCTCCCGCTCCATCTTGGCCATCACCTCGGGCCGCGCCAGCAGCGCATCCACGTCGGTGACGGCGATGCCCTTCCGTTGCGCCCACGTCCGGAGACTGTCGAGGTTCGGCACCACCAGCATCAGCGGGAACTTCCGCTTGTCGCCCAGCATCACGGCGTTGGAGACGAACTTGTTTCCCTTGACCACGTTTTCGATCGGCTGGGGCGCGATGTTCTTGCCGCCGGCCGTGACGATGATGTCCTTCTTGCGGTCGGTGATCTTGAGGAAGCCATCAGCGTCGATCATCCCGATGTCGCCGGTGCGGAACCATCCATCGGGATCGATGGCCTCGGCGGTGGCTTCGGGCTGATGATAGTAGCCCTTCATGACGTGCGGCCCACGCGTCAGAATCTCGCCGTCCGGCGCGATGCGCACCTCGACGCCGGGGATGGGGCGGCCCACCGTCCCCAGCTTGACATGCGTCAGGCTGTTGAGCGTGATCACCGGCGAGGTCTCGGTGAGCCCGTATCCCTCCAGGATCGGGAGCCCCGCGGCAAAGAAAAACTTGGCGATATCGGCCGAGAGCGGGGCACCGCCCGAAATGAAGAAGCGCAGCCGCCCCCCAGTGCGCGCCCGCAGCTTGCTGAACACCAGGCGGTCGCCGATCCGGTGGCGCAGCCGCACGCCCCGGGGCACCGGCTTCCCCGCCAGCACATATTCGGCCCAGATCTCCCCGTGCCGCTTGGCCCAGAAGAAGATCTGTTTCTTGACCGCCGACCCGGACAGGGCGCTCTCGAGGACCCGGGCGTAGATCTTCTCATAGAGCCGGGGCACCGAGAGCATGCAGGTGGGGTGGCGCGCCTGCATGTCGGCCGAGACAGTGTCGATGCTGCCCGCGTAGTTGATGACCACGCCGGCATGCAGCATCACGTAGTGACCGCCGGTCCGCTCGAAGATGTGGGAGAGGGGAAGAAACGAGAGGCACTCGTCGCTGGAGTCCACCGAGATGACGGACAGGCCCGACACCACGTTGGAGGCGATGTTACCGTGGGTCAGCATCACGCCCTTCGGATCGCCGGTGGTACCCGAGGTGTAGATCAGCGTGGCCAGCTCGTCCGGCGTGGCGGCCAGCGCGGCGGCGCGCCAGTCGGCGTCGGTCGTCGCGGCCCGGCCGCGCGCGTACACATCATCGAGCGACAGGACGCCAGGTCCGCCGAGGCCGGTATCGAAGGTGATGACGTGACGGAGCGTGGGCAGCCGCCCGCGGATCTCGAGCAGCTTGTCGAGCTGCTCGCGATTGGACACGCAGGCGGCCACCGCGCCGGAGTCGCGCAGGATATACTCAATCTGGCGTGCCGGGAGTGTAGGATAGACGGGCACATCGGCGCAGCGGGCGGTCAGCGTCCCGTAGTCGGCGATCGCCCACTCGGGGCGGTTCTCCGAGACGATCGCGACGCGGTCTCCCGCCACCAGTCCCAGCTCGAGCAGTCCGAGGCTGAACGCCCGCACTCGTTCCAGCAGGTCGGCGTAGCTCACGTCGGACCAGACGCCATTGCGGCTCGCGCGCATCGCGACCGGCCGTGACGCATTCGCGTCCACCGCCCCAAAAAACAGCTCGTTCAGGGTACCGGGGGAAGTCACGATCGCTCGCTCCGGGTCCGCGCCTACTGGAAGGTTACGACAAAGACCTGATCCGAGCCGGGCACCAGGACGCCGCTCGGCCGGATGGCGCGCACGGAGACGGTCGCGTCCATCGGCGCCGTCGCACCGTTCGCGCGGCCCAGCGTCACCGGGGTGAGCGGTGTGCCGTCCGCCGCCGTCAGCACCGTGTCGGCCAGCGCGGCGTTGGAGAGCTCCACCGTCCGCGTCACGGGGTCGGCGAACGCCGGCGCAGTCACCGTGAAGATGAGCCGGTGGCCGCTGAGATCGACGCCGGCCGCACCCAGCAGTTGCGCCGCGAGCGGAGCCGACTGGGTGACGCCTGGCGCGGCCGTGTCGGCGGCAGCGGCCGGCAGCGCCAGCGAGTCCGCCCGCCCGAGCACGGTGAACTGGAGAAAATCAGAGACCAGCGCGCCCTCGGCGGCCTGAATTTTTCCGGGCAGTCCGCCCAGCAGCCCGGTGGCGCGACCGGTCAGCGAGTCCACCGCGATGGTACTGTCGGGCGTGTGCCAGGTGATGGCGGCCGCCACGCTGTCGCCGTTGCGATCGAGTGCCCGCGCTCGGAGCTGGATGGTGTCGCCCACCTCGACCACGAGTCGGGCCGGCACCGTCACGTCGAGGGCGACCACGCCGTCGCCGGCGTCGGTCAGGTTGCTGCAGCCTAGTGCCGCCACCGCGAGGAGCGGCAGCGCGCGGATCATGGCGTCTCCGCCGTGGGTGCGCTGGCGATGTCCCGGAGCGCGGCTTCCGCATGCTGCACCCACCGATCGGCATCCGGCCCCTTGGGTGGACGCGAGAGGAAGGCGCGCAGGTGGTCGGCCGCCTGCTGCGTGTCGCCCCGCTTGAGGAGCAGAAACGCCACGCCGTAGTGGGCTCCGCCCAGCGTGTTGTCGAGCTCGAGCGCGCGCTTGTAATGGCGGATCGCCTCCTCCGGCTGCCCGGTCTTGGTGAACGCGATCGCCATGTTCAGCAGAATGCGCGAGTCGGTGGGGTTGTCGCGGAAGGCCAACCGGTACGAGGTCAGCGCGGCCTCGTAATCGCCCTGGCGCTCGAGCGCCAGCCCCTCGTTGAGATAGTCGAGGCGCTGCGGCCGCACGCTTTCGGTCGATGCTTGGCCCAGCAGGCGGCGCCAGATGCTCATGAGGACGGAGTTTCCCCGCGCGGAAGGTCAACGGAATTCACGAGATAGCGCAGGGAGCAAAGATAGTCCCCGCTCCGGTGGCCCGCAACGCAACGCCTCGCCGCCGCTGTTGCCGCGCCCCCGTGGAGCGCGTAGCTTCCGGAGTCGGCCGTGGGGCCGCGTACAACGAAGGAGCCGGACATGCGCCGAGTTGCGCCGAGTGGCCCGCGAGGGGTACTGGAAGTCGACTGGCCGTTCTTTGGCGAGCTCTGCCGCGCGCTCGCGCTGCGCGTGGCGGCGGAGTACCAGCCCGAGGTCGTGCTCGGCGTGGCCAAGGCCGGCGTGATTCCCGGCGTGGTCGTCGCGTCGATCCTGCAGTGCGAGTTTGCGTCCATGGTGGTCACCCGGCGCGAAGCCGACGAAGATCCGGTGCTGGTCTCGGGGCCGCCGTCCACCGTGCGCGGCCGCCGCATCCTGGTGGTGGACGAAACCTGCGACACCGGCAGCACGCTCCGTCTCGCGCTCAGCGAGGTGCGGGCTCTGGCCCCGCTGGAGGTCCGCACCGCCGTCTCATTCCGTACCGGCGACTACGCGCCGGACTACCACGCCTTTGCCACCGAGAGCTTCATCATCCTGCCCTGGGACCGGGAAGTGATCCAGGGCGGTGAGCTGGTCATGCGGCCCGATTACGCTGCCCGCCTGGCCTGACCCCGCAACCTTTTCGCCCCGCCGCCTATCCAACGCTCCGACCCCTCACGTTGGAGTGCTCATGTCCGGAACTCATTTCAGGACCATCGCGCTGACCCTCGTCCTGCCGCTCGTCTCCGGCTCGCTTGCCGCCCAGTCCTCGCGCTACACGCTCACCGGTAGTGATGTCGCGGTCTACAATCTCGTGGGCCAGATGCGGGTCGAGGCCGGGACCGGCTCGTCCGTCGTGGTCGAGGTGACGCGGGGCGGCGCGGATGCATCACGGCTGGAAGTCACCAGCGGCCCGCTCGCCGGCCGGGAGACGCTCCGCGTGATCTATCCGGGGAACCGGATCGTCTATGCGCCGATGGGCCGGCACTCCCAGACCCGCCTCAGGGTCCTCGATGATGGAACTTTCGAGGACCGCAGCGGGCACGAGATCACCATGAGCGGCGACGGGGACGGCCTGGACGCACATGCCGATCTGCGCATCATGGTGCCGGCCGGCCAGCGGATTGCGGTGAACGCCGGCGTCGGACGTGTCACCGTCACCAATGTCGACGGGCACCTCTCGATCGACGCGTCGAGCGCCGACGTGGATGCCAGCGGGACGGCGGGCGCGCTCAATATGGACGTCGGCTCGGGTGATATCCGGATCAGCGAAGCCCGCGGTGACGTGACGCTCGAGTCCGGCTCGGGTGATATCACGCTCACCCGGCTCCAGGCGGGGGAAGTCGGCATCGAAACCGGCTCCGGCAACGTGACCGCCACGGGCCTGGGCGCAACGCGATTGAAGGTCGAAACCGGGTCGGGTGACGTGGAGCTGCACGGCGTGTCGAGCGCCGACGTGAGCGTGGAGACAGGCAGCGGGAACATCATGACCGAAGTCGATGCCTCGCTCCGCGGCTTTCACGGCGAAACCGGGTCAGGCGACGTCACGATCCACGCGCCGGCGTCGCTCAGCGCCGAACTCGACATTGAGACGTCCAGCGGCGACATCACCAGTGAGTTTGCGGTGGCAGTGACCCGGCGCGAGCGGGACCGACTGATCGGCCGCATCGGGGACGGGCGGGGGAAGCTCTCGATCGATGCCGGTTCGGGAGATGTCCGGCTGTTGAAGGACTGAGCCCGTGGGCGCTAGGCCGCGCCCTCGAGCCCCAGCGCTTCACCGTACGCCATGCCCTGCGCCATGCGGTCATACAGCGTGGCCAGGGTTTCCGGCGCACCGGCAAGGAAGCGGCAGCGCGCATCGCCGCGGGACCGGCACTCCACCTCCATTACCGCCACCAGCCCGTCGGACATGCGGCCCAGGAAATCCGCCAGCAGTCCGCAGGACAGGTGGCAAGACGGATACTCGGCGCCGCCTTCGTCGCTGGCCTCGGCCCATTCAATCGAGTCGAGCGCCAGCACCGCGTCACCCACTGGATGCACGGTGAGACTCCCCCACCCGTACTCCGCGAAGAACCGCGACAGCACGTCGCTGAGGTACTGTGCGTCCAGCTCGGCCGGCCGGGTGACTTGGTAGGCCGCCGCCAGCCAGCCGGTGTATGCGTCGAACAGTTCGGCACCGCCCGCGAAACCCGCCTCCTGCAGATACGCCGCCGCCTGCACGCCGGTATCCCGCTCGAGACTGGTGCGGAGCTGCTGCAGCGCGCGCCGGCCGAGGCCGATGCAATGATGGGAGCCGAGGGATGCGGTTGTCGTCATGGCCAGTCGGGCTGAGGGTGCCTCAAGCTAGGCGCCGCCACCGACGCGCCGCAAGAGTGTCGCTTCATCGATCACCTCGATACCGAGCGCGCGGGCCTTGTCCAGCTTGCCACCGGCCTCCTCACCGGCGACCAACGCGTCGGTCTGCTTGCTGACGCTGCCGGTGACGCGGCCGCCCGCCCGCTCGATCAGTTGCGCGGCCGTTGCGCGTGAAAGCGTCGGCAGTGTGCCGGTGAGCACGTACGCCTGCCCGGCGAGCGGACCACCCGCCACGGTCGCGTCCGGCTCGGCAAAGTTGAGTCCGGCGCGGCCCAGGCGCTCGATGAGCACCAGGTTGCGCGGATCGGCCACGAACGCCACCACCGCCTCGGCGATCGCCGGGCCGATGCCGGGGACCTGATTGATCGCCTCCAGCGATGCCGCCGTCAGCGCCGGCATCGTCCCGAACCGCCGCGCCAGGAGCTGCGCCACCGACTTCCCCACATGGCGGATGCCCAGGCCAAAGAGCAGCAGCGACACTGGCTGCGACCGGGAGGCGGCGATGGAGTGGACCAGCTGCTCGGCGGACTGCTCGGCAAAGCGGTCGAGCCCAACCAGCTGCGCCGCGGTGAGATCGTACAGGTCCGCGACGTCATGCACCAGGCCGGCGTCCAGTAGCTGGCGCACGCGCTCGTAGCCCAGCCCGCGGATGTCCATCGCATCCCGGCCGGCGAAGTGGACGATTCCCTCGAGCACCCGGCTGGCGCAGGAGACGTTGGGGCAGAAGCGCATCGCCTCGCCGGCGGGCCGCTCGACCGGCGTGCCGCAGGCCGGGCAGACGTCCGGCATCACGAAGATCGGTTCCGTGCCGTCGCGCCGCTCCTTGAGCGAGCCCACCACCTGCGGGATCACCTCGCCGGCGCGGATCACCTCCACCCAGTCGCCTTCCCGCAGGTCCTTCTGCGCGATCAACTCCTCGTTGTGCAGCGTGGCGGAGGAAACCGTCACCCCACTGAGCTCGACCGGCTCCAGCTCGGCGTAGGGATTGAGCGCGCCGGTGCGTCCCACGTTGATGCGGATGCGGCGGAGTCGCGTCACCGCCACCTCCGGCGCAAACTTCCGGGCGATGGCCCATCGCGGCTCCCGCCCGCCGACCACGCCCAGCTCGGTGTGCAGCGCCAGCGCATCCACCTTGATGACCACGCCGTCGGCCTGGAACGGCAGGGTGTCGAGCAGCGCCTCGAATTCGGGAACCGCCGCCTGGACGGCGGCCAGATCGGTGACGCGGCGCCGGTGGGGTTCCACCTGGAACCCCCACCGGGTCAATGCGTCGAGGACGCCCGTATGGGTCGTGGCATCGAGCCCACCCTCGACCGGCTCCACCGAAAAGGCGAACATGCGGAGTCGCCGGTGCCGGGTGATCTCGGGGTCAAGCTGGCGAAGACTTCCGGCCGCCGCATTGCGGGGGTTGGCAAACAGCGATTCGCCGTCCGCGGCGCGCCGCTCGTTCAGCCGGCGGAAGCTCGCGTAGGGCCAATACACCTCGCCGCGCACCTCCATCAGCCGGGGCCAGCCGGTGCCCGTGAGCGCCAGCGGTACGTCCCCAATGGTCCGCAGATTGGCGGTAATATCCTCGCCGATGATCCCGTTGCCGCGGGTCGCACCCATCGCGAGGCGACCATCCTCGTAGGTGAGACTCACCGCCGCGCCGTCGATCTTCACCTCCATGACGTAGCCGGCCGCGCGTGTTTCCGGCGCGATACGCGCGTTCCGTTCCTCCCACGCCTCGAGCTCGGAGGGATCGAACGCGTTGGCCAGCGACAGCATGGGACTGCGGTGGGGGTACTTCGTGAGTGACGACGCCGGCTCGGCGCCGACGCGACGGGTGGGGCTGTCCGCCGTCTGCAGCCCGGGATGCTCGGCTTCGAGCGCCTGCAGCTCGCGAAAGAGCCGGTCGTACTCCGCGTCACTGATGGTCGGCGCGTCGTCGACATAGTACGCGCGATTGGCGTCGTCGAGCTGGCGCCGCAGACCGGTGGCCCGGGCGGCGGGCCCGCCGGCGGGCCGCGCTTCCCGCCGGGTCACCGTCCGGTTGCCTCCTGGGCCAGCACGGTCATCGCCACGCCCACCAGCCGCTCGATCTCTTCGGCACTCGCGTTGGCCAGGGCGCCTTCGCCCCACGGACCTTCCTTCTCGGCAAAGGCGTCGAGCAGGCGGCGCAGGAAGCCGAACAGCGCCACCCGCTCTCGCTCGCGGCTGTGCAGCCGCGTGTCGTCGCCGCGCCGCTCCTGCAGCCGTTCGAACCGGTGCGCATTGCGCAACGCACGCGCCGTGAGTCCGGCCACGACCTGACAGAACTGGATGTCGGCTTCGGCAAAGGATGGCCCGTCGCGGAAGGTGCGCAGGAAAATCGCGCCGATCGCCGTGCCGCGCCACGAGATCGGCACCACGGTGATCGAGCGGACCCGCCGGGTCTGCAGGGCGCCGCGCATCTGGCGGAGCGAGGGGTCGGTTGCCACGTCCTGGATGTGGACCGTCTCGCCGGTCTGCAGCGCGCGCCGCAGCTCAGGGTAGCGCTCCAGATCCACCACATAGTTGCGGATGCTGGGGTCCTCGAAGCTCGCCACCAGGCGTACCGTGCGCCCCCCACGCTCGGCCAGGAAGATCGAGCAGCGGTCGAGGCCGAACGCCTCGCCCAGCCGCCGCGCCACTGCCTGCACGATGTCCACGAAGTGCAGCGAGCCGCCGATCTCCTGAAGGATCTCGATCACCGCCAGCAGGTGTCGCCGCTCGTGCTCGAGACCGCCCACCCGGCCCTGAAGCCGCTCGAGCTCGTCCTGGGCGTTTGCCGGAACCGTGGTCATGGGCCGTCCGCGCTGGAGAAGGGGTAGCCGAAGATATACACGAAGCCCGACGCCGGAAACAGTTGACGGCAAACACGTTCCGGTGTCTCAAAGCATGACGTGTACGAATCGTCGACACCGCCGATTGACCGGCGCGGGGAGATGGATAGGTTCCAGTCACGCCGCACATGCCGGCATCAGCGAGGAGCGACGCATGGACGACGAGGGCATGGCGGACGACGGCTCCGCTCCGCCGCCAGCTCGAGCGCGGGTCGTCGCGCGCTCGCGACCGCCTCTCGGGTCTGCTGTGAGCTATTTGTTGTTGGGGATCGTGGCCCGCAGCGCGGCGGCCTGCTGCTTGTTCAGCGGG
>JBBSCB010000010.1:0-90955 GCA_038250675.1 Gemmatimonadales bacterium | reverse complement strand
GTGACCGTGCTGTCACGCTCGGCGGTGATGACGAGCAGGAACTTGTTCATGTCCACCGGACCCACGGTGGAGGTGCCGTTGCCCACGACACCCAGCCGCTCCCATCTGGTGAGCTCGGGCGTGACCGCCCACGCGACGTAGGCGGTGTACCGGCCCAGACTGTCCGGCCGCGGCAGATGCGAGGCCACGACGCGCACGTCGTAGACGGCACGGCCGTCTTCCGTCACGCCGATGCCGAACGGCGAGCCCGACGGCATCAGCCGCGCCTCACCCCGGGCGCCCGGCGCCGCGGTGCCCGGGAGGAGCACGATGTCATACGGCCCTGCGGGAACGGCGTGTGGTGCGGGTACCAGCAGCAGTGCGCCCGCGGCCAGTGCGGTAAAGCGCAGCCGGCCGGGGCGATGATGCGTGTCGTTGCCGCCGGTCACCGGCCTCCGGCGCCGGTTGCGGCTGCCTGCGCCGCCGGACCGCGATCAAAGTCCTGCACGCTCGAGATGTTGGCCATCCCGTAGTCGTGCCCGTTCCAGCCGGTGAAGCCGTCCATCCTGAAGAGCCAGAGGCCGCTCCGCATGTCGGACAGCGCGATCAGCCCGTCGCGGTTGCGGACGTCCACGCCAAAGGCGCCCTGCTCGACGCTGTTGCTGCTCTGCCATCCGGCGTTGGGATTGCCGCCAAATCCGTGTTCGTGCTGGCATTCGCAGGTATAGTACCAGCCGTCGGTCCTGGGGTTCTTCGGGTCCTTCAGGTCGAAGACCTGGAGTCCGTCTTCGTAGGCGGAGACGAACACGTAGGGCCAGCGGACCTCGTGATTGTGCGAAAGGTCGCGCCAGTCGGCGGTCCAGGCGCTGATGGGCAGGTCGAGGTTCTTGGTGGAATCCTGCTGGCCGCGCGAGAGGTCCCAGACGCGGAGCGGCGTGTACTGGTACTCGGTCTCGGTCACCGCGTAGTGGCCGTCGGGCGAGGGCGTAAAGGTGTGCGCGATATCGTAGCCCAGGCCGGTGATGGTGAACATCTGGGTCGGCGTCTCGGGGTGGGTCACGTCCCAGACCGAGTACCCGCCCAGCCCGGCGCCGTAGAACTTGTCCTGGTGGGTGCCCGCGTCGTAGCCGACGTAGAAGTCGTGGTACCCGCCGGCGCCGATCTGGCGGAACGGCGTGGGATTGGGCACCGCGCCGACGTACCAGGTGCTCGTGTCCGGCGAGCTCACAACCCGGCCCAGGTCGTACATGATCGCCTTGCTCTGGCCCACCGTCGCAAACAGCAGCACCCGGCCATCGGAATGCTTGTAGGCGTAGATGTTGTGGAACCCGCCCGGCGCCGCCGGGTAGCGGATGCGCGCCACCGGCTTGACCTTGCTCGAGTCCGGCAGTCCGGTGACGTCGAACACGATGGCGCCGAGATCGGCGTCGGGGCTGCCCTGCATGAACTGGTAGGACTGCACGTAGTAGTACTGTTTGCCGACCTTGAAGTACTTGCCGTCCATGGCGCCGATGCCGCGGTGCAGCTCCGGGTTCTCGATCATCCAGTCCACGACCTTGCGCGGGTGCGCCGGATCGCGCACATCGTAGATCTGCGCGTCAAAGTTCACGAAACCGGAGACATAGACGTAGGGGCGCCCGGGATCCTGTTCCATCTCGATGTCCGCGGCCTTCCATGCGCCGGGATGGGTCACCACATGACTGAGCATGTGGATGGACTTGCTCCCGCCGTGCTTCTGGTCGAACGGGCGCACGGCCACGCCGGGATCCTGCGCGCGCGCGGTGACGGGGACGGCACAGAGCGCAAGAACGACGAGCGACCGGTACATCGGGCCTCCTCTTGTTGGTGGGTGGTACTAAAGATACGCCGCGATTACCGTCGCGGGCCACTCCGCATCTGTTCGGCCAGCCGCGTCCCCGCCACGCCGATCACCGCGGCCAGCAGCCCCACGCCGCCGGCGATCACGACCTCGAAGGGCCAGAGATTGTGCGACGTGGGGTCCAGCGTGACCTCGACGACGACCCGCGCGAGCACCGCCAGCACAAAACCGAACGTGACGGCGCCGACCGGCGCCAGCACCCGGCGCGGAAGCAGGAGGGATGCAATCACGGCGGCCAGCACGCCGAGCACCAGCCAGGTCACGAAGGCCGGCCGCTGCAGGAAGTTGAGATCGGCGTACGTCACCGGCCAGAGCGGAATGCCGCATGCCAGCATGCCGGCCGCCAGCGCGAGGGCGACGCGAACCCGGAGGGGGAGCGCGCTCACCCGCGCATTAACGGTGATCGGAAACCGGATGGAACGACGTGGAGCCGTTCCGGATCACGCCGCACGCCGCGTCGCGGACCGACTGCGGGGTTTCACTCTCGGCCGCGGGAAAGGTGCCGATGTAGTGGCCGTGCGCCTGGATGACCCAGACCGGCAGTCCGGCCTCGGGCAGCGGCGGGCCGACGACCTCGGGACGGCGGAAGAGCTGGTACTCGCTGCCGTCGCACTCCACGGTGAGACGGCCGGCGGGCTCAGTGTGCTGCATGGATGACCTCCTTCGACGAATTCTGCGCGCTTTTCCCATACGCGAGGGCGGCGGTGAGGTTTCATCCTGCACCGCGGGTTGCGAGGAGAGCCGCTGCGAGACGGTCCGGCGCATCGGCATCATACGCAAGAAAGGGATCGGGCTCGATGATTTCAAGCTCCATGAGCAGCGGGTCGCGCGCGCTCGCCACGAGATCGATCCGCGCATACAGCCATTCATAGGCGACTGCCCGGAGCAGTGCGTCGCCGAATGCGCGGACGGGAGCGCTGGGCGTGACCGGCTCAACCGTGCCGCCAAAGTCCGCCTGCACCCGGAAATCACCGGGCGCCGCCAGCTTCCGCACCGCGTGGCTGAACCCACCGTCCAGGTAGATCAGCGAGATCTCGCCCGACGCGATCTCGGCGACGAACGCCTGCACCAGCGAGCCGACCGATCCGGCGTCTCCCACTCGTCGTCGTCGAGTGCTGTGCCCCGCGACATGACGTGCGTGCCGTACGCGGTGCCCGAGATCCGCGGCTTGATCACCGCGCGGACGAGCCGGGTGCTCTCAGAAGGTGTGTCGGAGCAGCGCCGCCCCCGCGCGGAGGAGATAGATGGTCGCAACCGTGCCCGCGACCACGATCACGACCCCAGCGGCGGCAAGCGCCAGCAGCAAGCGCCGGCTGGCCCGTCTGGTGCCGGTTGGGTCGAGCGTCTGGCGCTCAAGCAGGGCCACGTTCCGGAGATTGGCCTTCCACGCCGCATCAAAGAACACCCCGATCCCCGGGACGGCGCCGGCCAGCGCGTCGATCGCGACGTTCCAGCCCATCCGGAGCAGCGTGGCGCGGGATGCGCCCATTCGCGCGGCCTGCAGCATGATCCATCCGGACAAGGCAACGCCCGCGAGATCGCCGGCGAAGGGAACGACATCGAGAATCGCGTCCACGCCAAACCGCATCCGGGTGCCGGGGATGGCAATGCCGTCGTCCAGCCAGTGCGCCAGCGTGCGGACCCGCGCGAGTTGGTTCCCGCCGAGCTGGTTCATGCGCGGTACTCCCGCCGCAGGATGGAGTACGCTTCGATGTCCTCGAAGCGCCCCCAGCGCCGCACATGGTCCCGCATCCGTCCTTCGAAGGTCATCCCCAGCTTGAGCATGACGCGGCCGGACGCCGGATTGCGCGACATGTAGTGTGCTTCGATCCGGTTGAGCTCGAGCGTCATGAATCCGTACTCGATCAGCGCTGCCGCCGCCTCGGTGACGTAGCCCCGCCCCCAGAACGGCTTGGCGACCCAGTAGCCCAGCTCGCCGCGCGCATGCGGCAACGAAAGCCGCAGCTCGATCGAGCCCACCAGCGTGTTCGTCTCGCGCTCCCTGATGGCCAGCACCACGCTCTGCCCCTCGGCGGCGCGCGCCGCGTGGCCGCGGATCCACGCCTCCGCCATCCCCGCTTCATAGGGATGCGGAATGCTCTGGGTCGTGGACGCGATTTCCCACTCACCCAGGTAGTCATGGACCAGCGGGGCATCGGCGAGCGTGAACGGGCTGAGCGTCAGCCGATGGGTGGTGAGCGTTGGGTGGGCAATCTCCGGCATCAGAGGCCTTCGAGTTCCGTGAGGTGTCGCGGGTCCACACCGAGCACCTGGTGCGTCGCGCGGGAAAACCCGGCAACGGCACCGGCGGGGCGGGCCAGGTCGGCGCGCGTGAGATAGACGCCGCGGTTGGTCGCCAATGTGCGGTCCATCGGGCCATAGGCAATGTAGGCAAGGCACCGGCTCGTATCGGGCGCCACGATGGTGGCCCGCACGATCCAGTCGCCCGCCGCGGGATCGCCGCGGCGCGGCGTCATGGGCCGGTCCAGGCCAGGTCAGCCACGACCGGCAGATGGTCGGAGCCGAGGTCGGGGCCGACGAAGGCGCGGACCGCGCGCCAGCCCGGTCCCATCAGCACATGATCGATCCGCACCCGGAATTGCGGCAGCACCCGGCTCCCCCCGAAGCCGACGCCGGCCTCCGAAAATGCGTCGGTGTAGTCTCCCCAGTAGCGCCGGAAGATGCGGCTCTCCACCGGCATGTTGAAGTCGCCGGCGATGAGCAGCGGCCCGTGGATGCCGCGGACCCAGTTGTGCGTGCGATTGGATCCGATGTCGCGGATCTCCGTGCTGATCTCGAGTGCACCGAGCCCGGCGCCGCTCCGGAGCGGCGCGAGCCCCTTCTGCGGTGTGTCGAGGTGGAGATTGACGACGTGAATCTCCTGGTCCGGCAAGCGCACCGTGTAGGCGGCGCCGATGCCACTGAAGCCGCGCTGCCCCAGGTTCCAGGGCACCAGCGAGTCGACGGCCACGATGGGCCAACGGCTGAGGAAGCAGAGGTTGGATCGGGTGGCCTCGTGCCAGCCGGGCGCGTGACGCAGGCGCTCGGCCAGCTCGGTGTCGCATTCCTCGAGCGCGATGAGATCGGGCTGCATCCGCTCCAGCGCGTCGAGGCCCAGCCACGCGCCACCGTCGACGTTGAACGTCACGATGCGGAGCGTGCGAGCCGGCGCGCCGAGCCAGTTGCGGGCGCCGAGCCGGAGTCCCATGACCGGCCCCAGGATGATCGCGGTGGCGGCCAGAAGCGGGATGAACGGCGTGCGGCGGATGAGGGCGAGTGGCAGCAGCAGAATCAGCGGCAGGAGCAACACCCAGCGGGGGCCAAAGAGCGCCACCGTCGCCGGCCACCACACATCACCCAGCCCCCAGAGTACCGCCCACGCCAGCAGGGCCAGCGCCAGGTACGCCCATGGCAGCAGTCGCATGATCGGGCTCGCGGGGCGGCGCCGGTCGAGCGCGGTCAGCCGGCGCCGGATCGCCTCGCGTGCCCGCGCCATCCGCGCAGCACCACCCGGCCGCGGTGCCTTGATCGCGACGGTGCGCCCGCAGCGGCAGCGCAGACTCTTTCCGGCATGTGCGGGATCGGCCTGGTACACCTGCCCGCAGGAGCAGCGGACGACCAGTGCGGCCACCCGCGGATCAGGGGCCATCGGTGCCGAGACGGGTGCGCATTTCCCAGAGCTCGGGGAAGATACGGCGGTTGACGGTGCCGCGGAGATAGGCGGCGCCGTCGCTGCCGCCGGTGCCGGGTCGGCCGCCGATCACCCGTTCCACCATCTGGACGTGCCGGATCCGCCACAGCCCGAACATCTCGTCATACTCGGTGAGCGCCTCGGCCAGCAGGAACGCCTCGTAGTGTGCCCGCGGCTTGCGATACAGCTCCATCAGCGCGGCGACCGCTGCCGCCTCGGCGCCGTCTCCCGGCGCCACGGCAAAGCCGCGGCGGCCGAGGAGGGCGTGAAAGGCGTCGCGGAGCGTGCGCCCGTCCAGCCGCCTTAGCAGCGTGGCATGTTCCGGCGTGCCTTCGGTGTAGTTGTCGAGGAACTTCGGCTCCTTGAGTCCCGATACGAACTCCAGTTCGCGGAACTGCGCCGACTGGAAGCCGCTGGCGGGCATCAGGTGATCGCGGAAGCTGAGGAAATCCATCGGCGTCATCGTCTCCAGCACGTTGATCTGCGCGATCAATACACGCTGGATCTCATGACAGCGCCGGAGCAGGCGAGTGCCGAGCAGGACGTCGTCGCGATCGAGGTGGCCGATGATGGCATCCACCTCGTGCAGGAGCTGCTTGAACCAGAGTTCGTAGACCTGGTGGATGATGATGAACAGCGTCTCATCGTGCTGGCCCGGCGTGGACTCCAGTTGCTGCAGTGCCATCAGCTCCCGGATTCTGAGATAGCCGCCGTAGGTGAGCTTCTGCTGGTCATCGGGCAAACCGAACGGCATGTGACCTCGGAGGAGGTGAGAGCGGCTGGAAAGACGGGGACGCGTCGGCCCCCGCTCAACCGATGGGGATCCGGTCCTTGTTGCGCGCCAGCCACGCATCGAACGTCTGCAGCTCCGGATTGAGCCGCCGCGCCAGCGCCACATCCCGCGAACGCGTAAACTCCGCCTCGAACTCGACGTAGATCTGGAACATGTTGCCCAGATCGTCCGCGCCCGGGAAGCCCAGACCGCGGTAGACGTCATGCGGCACTGCCGCGTACGTCACCTGCTGGTTCAGCGCGCGGCCCAGTGCGGCGGCCATCTGCTCGCCGGTGAGCAACTCGCCCGCGACGCCCACGGTGTACCCGGCGTACTCGGTCCCGGCCTTGACGATGCCATAGGCGCACTTGCCGATGTCCTCCGCGGCCATGCCGGCGAGCCGCGCGCGGCCCATCGGCAGCGCAAGGAGCAGCGTGCCGTCCTCCTGCCGCCGCGGTCCCATCCCGAAGTGGATGAGGTTGTCCCAGTAGAACGACGTGAGGAGAATCGTCGTGGAACGACCGGTCTGCCGGAATGCCGCGTCCGCCTCGCCCTTGGCGTCGAAGTGGGGGACCTTGTAGCGGCCCATGAGCGTCGGCAGCCGATCGTCAGTGAGTGGGACCCATTTCCGTGTGTCCTCGAGCGTGGACCAGACGACGTGCCCCACGCCGGCCGCCTGGACGCCGGCAGCCAGCGCCAGCGCCTGCCGCAGCTCCCGCTCGGGGTCCATGTGCTCCCAGAAGTTGGTGACGCAGTATGCTGCTGCGGCGCCGGCGAACGCCGCCTTCAGCGTGGGCGGGTCGTCGGCGTCCGCCGCCACTACCTCGGCGCCCGCCGCCGCGAGCGCCTTTGCCTTGTCCGACTCCGGGTGACGGGTGATGGCCCGCACCTTCCAGCCGCCGGCGGGGTCCGCGAGGACGGCGTGAACGAGCCCACCCCCCTGAGCGCCGGTGGCACCAATCACCGTGATAGTTCTCTCCCGCATGACGTCGCTCCTCGTGTGGACGCATGATGCGCCCGAAAGTCAGTTGTTGCGGATGCCCAGCGCCTTCAGCACTTCCGGCTCGACGATCCGCACCCAGTCGGCGTACATCACAGCGGAGGGATGGAGCCGGTCCGGTGCCAGGTAGCGCGGGTCGCCGCCGTGGCGGCGGCTGCTGGTGGTGATGTCCACGCAGGGAGCCCAGCGCTCGCGGGCCGCTTCGCGGATTACATGGTTGAACCGGTCGATGTGCGCTGCGATCGCATCACGATCCTTCCCCTCGGCAAACGGGGTCACGCCCCAGTCGGGCATCGTGAGCACCAGCACCCGCCGGGGCGCGCCGGTGAAATCGATCGCGGCGCCCAGCAGCTTGCGGAACTCCGCCCGGAAGGCGCCGAGGAGCCCGCCGCGATACTGGTTGTTGACTCCGATCAGCAGCGACGCGACGGAAAAGTCGCCCGCGGGCGCGGCCGCCCGGATGCCCGCGGCCAGTTCTGCCGTGGTCCAGCCGGTCTGCGCCACGATCACCGGCTGTTCCATCTCAATCTCGGCCTCGGCAAAACGTGCATGGAGCTGGGCCGGCCAGCTCTCGGCGGGGGCCACGCCTTCGCCGATGGTGTAGGAATCGCCCAGCGCCAGAAACCGTCTCACCGGCCCACTCCGCTCAGAAAGGCCCTGCCGGCATCGCAGCAGACAAAGGGCTGCTCCACCCAGACGTCATGCGCGGCCGCGGGCACCACGATGCGCCGGCCGTGGGCCAGCACCCGCTCCAGCTCGGCATCCACCAGCGCATGTGTGGGGCGGGTGAGTGCGCCGCTCAGCATCAGCACCGGAATGGTCAGCGCGGCGACCGCCTCACGCGGCAGCAGCGGGAACGGGTCGGTGGACAGCGTCTGCGCCTCCAGGTCGTCGGCGTCCTGCATGATGCGGGTGCGGAGCTCAGCCGGCAGCCGGTCATAGCGGCCCGGTCCGAGAAAGTAGTCGATGAACGCCGCAACACCGCGCTCCCGCTCACCGCGGCGGAACGCAGCGGAGGACCGGTCCCAGACGTCCTCCCGGAATTCGCGCCAGACCGGCTCGCCGCCGGGGATCGCGTGCAGCCAGAACAGCAGCGGCGGCTCCGCGACGATGAGCGACCGCACCAGCTCCGGGCGTTCGGCCGCGACGAAGAGCGCGGCGCAGGCGCCGATGGACGCGGCCACCACGTGCGCCGGGCCGCGGTCCAGCGCCTCGATGAGCGCGGCCAGATCGCGGGCGTCGCTTCGCGGCGAGTAGGCGGGGTCATACGGCCGGTTGTCGTTGGGAAAGGAATAGCGCCGGCTGTAGGTCACCGCCGTGCCCAGAGTGGAAAACGCCTCGACCTGCCATTCCCAGTAGCGATAGTCGCCCAGCCCGCCGTGGACAAAGACGATGGGCGGTCCCTGGCCCAGCGCCGCGTGATGCAGCTCGACTTCACCGGCGCGGATCGGCACTGGATGAAGCTCGGTCATGCGCCGGGAAAGCTGGGCGGCCGCTTCTCGAGAAAGGCGCGGACGCCCTCGACCCGGTCCGCCGCACCAAAGCAGGCGAGAAACGCCGCGCGCTCCAGGTCGAGTCCCGCGCCCAGCGGCAGGCCAAGTGCCGCACGCGTGACGTCCCGCGCCGCGGCCACCGCCACCGGGCTGTTGCGTGCGATCCGCTGGGCCACGGCGACGGCGCGCGGCAGGCACTCTTCCGCCGGCACTACTTCGTCCACCAGTCCCAGCCGCAGCGCTTCCGCCGCATCCACCGGCTCGCCGGTGAGAATGAGCCGGAGTGCGGCGCCGAGCCCCACGACGCGGGGCAGCCGCTGGGTGCCGCCGCCGCCGGGAATGAGGCCAAGGCTCACTTCGGGCTGGCCCAGGCGGGCATGCACGGCGGCGATGCGGATGTCGCAGGCAAGTGCCAGCTCCAGGCCACCGCCCAGGCACGCGCCGTTGATCGCGGCGATGACGGGAACGCGGGACGCGGCGACGGCATCGTAGACCCGGGGGCCCTGCATCGTGCGCGCCTGATCCGCCACCGACCGCCCGGCAAACTCGCGCACGTCGGCGCCGGCGACAAACGCCTTGCCTCCCGCACCGGTGATGACGAGCGCGCGGACTGACGCGTCCCCGGCCGCGGCGTCGAGCGCCGCGATGAGCGCGCTCCGGAGCGCCGCATCGAGGGCATTGCGCCGCTCGGGGCGATTGATCGTGAGGATCTGCACCGCCTCGCGCCGCTCGGTCTGGATCACCACTGGTAGAAGCCCTGGCCGCTCTTCTGGCCCAGCTTGCCTTCGGCGACCATGTGGCGGAGCAGGTCGGGGGCGGCGTAGGTATCGGCGCCGAACGACTCGTAAAGATGATCGGCGATGGCCAGGCGGACGTCGAGTCCCACGAGATCGCCCAGGCGGAGCGGGCCCATCGGATGGTTGTACCCCAGCTCCATGGCGCGGTCGATGTCCTCCGCGCTGGCCACCCCCTCTTCCAGCATCCGGATCGCCTCGAGGCCCAGCACTACGCCGAGCCGGCTGGTGGCAAAGCCGGGCGAATCGTTGACCACAATGGGCGTCTTGCCCAGCGATTCGGCAAAGCCGCGCGCAACGGCGACGGTCTCGTCGCTGGTGTCCCGGCCGCGCACGATTTCCACCAGCTTCATCGCCGGCACCGGATTGAAGAAGTGCATGCCGATCAGGCGCTCGGGGGTGCCCAGCGTGGCGGCGATCGCGGTGATCGGCAGCGATGAGGTGTTGGTGGCGAGGATGGTCTCGGGCCTGACGATTTGTTCGAGTGCACCGAATAGCGCGCGCTTGAGTTCCATGCGCTCCGGCACCGCCTCGATGACGAGGTCGGCCTCGGCAGCGGCTTCGCTGGCCTGAAGACTGGCACGCACCCGGCGGCCGGCGGCGGCACGCTGATCGGCCGCGAGCTTGCCGCGCTCCACCGCCTTGTCCAGTGAGGCAGCGATGAGCGTTACCCCTCGCTTGAGTGCGTCGCCATTGGCATCGGTCAGGACGACGTCATAGCCCGCGGCGGCGGCGGATGCGGCGATGCCGTGCCCCATCGTGCCGGCGCCGACGACGGCCACGTGGCGGATCACGCTGCCACCCGCTCGACGATGAGCGCGATGCCCTGGCCCACGCCGATGCACATCGTGGCGAGGCCGTAACGGCCGCCCCGGCGGGCCAGCTCGTGCACCAGGGTGGTGACGATCCGGCTGCCGCTGGATCCCAGCGGATGGCCCTGCGCGATGGCGCCGCCGTTCACGTTGACCCGGGCCGGGTCGAGCCCGAGCTGGCGGATGCACGCGATCGCCTGCGCGGCAAACGCCTCGTTCAGCTCGATCAGGTCGAGATCGCCCACCGTGAGGCCGGCGCGGGCCAGCGCCTTCCGCACCGCCGGCACCGGGCCGATGCCCATGATTTCCGGTGACACGCCCGCCACCGCCGCCGCGACGATCCGCGCCATCGGCTGGAAGCCGGCGGTACGCGCGGCGGTCGCGTCCATCACCAGCGCCGCGCTGGCGCCGTCGTTGATGCCACTCGAGGATCCGGCCGTGACGCTGCCGCCGTCCCTGAACGCGGGCGTGAGCGCCGCCAGCCGCGCGGCCGACATGTCGGGCCGGGGATGCTCGTCCCGGTCCACCAGCGTGGGGCGGTCCTTGCGATCGCGCACCTCGACCGGCACGATCTCGTCGGCAAACCGGCCCTCCGCCATCGCCCGCGCGGTGCGCGCCTGGCTCTCCAGCGCAAAGGCGTCCTGGTCGGCGCGCGAGATGTCGTAGCGCCCCGCCACTTCCTCCGCCGTCTCGCCCATCGAGACGGTCCACTCGACGGGAAAGCGGGGATTGGTGAAGCGCCAGCCGATGGTGGAATCGGCGGTGGCCGGCGCGCCGCGGGGAAACCCCTCCTCCGGCTTGAGCGTGATCCACGGCGCCCGCGACATGCTCTCGACGCCGCCGGCGATGCAGCAGCTCCCTTCACCGGCGCGGATCGCCTGCGCTGCGCTCGCAATGGCCTGAAGTCCGGAGCCGCAGAGCCGGTTGACAGTCTGGCCCGGCACTGTCACGGGGAGTCCGGCCAGCAGCGAGGCCATGCGCGCCACGTTGCGCGCATCCTCGCCGGCCTGGTTGGTACAACCCAGGATCACGTCCTCGACGGCGGTGGTATCCAGACCGGTCCGCTCGACCAGCGCGCGGATGACGCCGGCCGCCAGGTCATCGGGCCGCACCCGCGCCAGCGCGCCGCCATAGCGGCCCACCGGTGTGCGGAGCGCGGCGACGATGACCGGCTCGCTCATGCCGGCACCACGGCGGTGGCTTCGATTTCCACCCGGGCGCGCGGCTCCAGCAGCCCCGCCACGATGACCAGTGACGTGGCGGGATAGTGCGCGCCGATGATCCGCCGCCAGGCGGCGCCGACGGCCGGCCGCGCCGCCGCATACTCTGCGCGCCCGGTGACGTACCAGACGAGACGGGTGAGGTGCGCGGGCTCCGCGCCCGCGGCACGCAGGACGGCGACGACGTTCTCCAGCGCCTGCGCCGCCTGCGCCGCAAACTCGTCGGTCTCGAACGCGGCGGTCGCGGGGTTCCATCCCACCTGTCCCGCGAGAAAAATGGTGCGGCCGCTCGCGGCGATCGCGTCGGCATACCCGCTCGGCGCGGCCCAGCCCGGGGGGCGGATCGTTTCATGCGCCATCAGCCACACTCCCGGAGCTTGTAGCGCTGGAGCTTGCCCGTGCTGGTGCGCGGCAGCGCATCCACGAACTCGATCCGGCGCGGATACTTGTACGGCGCGATCTCCCGCTTCACGAAGTCCTGCAGCTCGCGGGCGAGCGCGTCACCGGCTGCCACACCCGGGCGCACGACGACAAATGCCTTCACCACCTGTCCGCGCCCCGAATCCGGCACGCCAATGACTCCGCATTCCGCCACCGCGGCGTGCTCCAGCAGGACGCCCTCGATCTCGGGGCCCGAGATGTTGTGGCCCGACGAGATGATCATGTCGTCGGTGCGGGCCTGATACCAGAAGTATCCATCCGCGTCCATCCGGTAGCTGTCGCCGGTGAGGTTCCAGCCATCCTGCACGTAGGCCCGCTGGCGATCGGGGTCGAGTAGATAGCGACAGCCGGTGGGGCCACGCACCGCCAGCCGACCGACGGTCTCGGGAGGGCAGGGGCGCAGGTCGTCATCCATGACGCACGCCTCGTAGCCGGGCACGACCCGCCCGGTGGCGCCGGGCCGGATGTCGTCGCCCGCGGCGCTGATGAAGATGTGCAGCATCTCGGTGGAGCCGATGCCGTCGGTGATGCGGATGCCGGTGGCCCGGCGCCACGCCTCGTAGGTGGCGAGCGGCAGCGATTCGCCCGCGCTCACGCATTCGCGGAGACTCGAGACGTCGTGCTGGTCCAGCATGCCGAGCATCGCACGGTACGCCGTGGGGGCGGTGAAGCAGATGGTGGCGCCAAAGTCCTGGATGCCGCGGATCAGATGGGGCGGTGAGCCTTGCTCCAGCAGCACCGAGCAGGCCCCCACCCGCATTGGAAACAGGACCAGCCCGCCCAGCCCGAACGTGAAGGCGAACGGCGGCGAGCCGATGAAGACGTCGTTCTGGGTGGGGCGCAGCACGTACGGCGGGAAGCAGTCACAGATGGCCAGCACATCGCGGTGGAAGTGCATCGTGCCCTTGCCCGGGCCGGTGGTGCCTGAGGTAAAGGCGATGAGTGCCACGTCGTCCGCAGCGGTATCGCAGGCGGCGAACGACTCCGGCTTGGTCGCCATGCGCGCCTCGATCGACCCGGGATCCTCGGCGTCCCCCCAGGTCACGACCCGGGTGCCGGCCCTGGGCTCGCCGTCCGCCGTGTACGCCATCGCTTCCGCGCAGTCGGCGAGGAGGCGGGCGTCGGTGATGGCCAGGAGGATACCGGCCTTGTCGGCGGTGAAGACCAGCTCGCGGGTGCGGAGCAGCGGCATGGTGGTGACCACGACGCCGCCGGTCTTGAGCACCGCAAACCAGATCGCCGCGAGCATAGGGCTGTTGTAGCCGCGGAGCAGGACGCGGCCGCCGGGCACGAGGCCCAGGTCGTCCACCAGGACGTGCGCGATGCGGTTGACCGTGGCGAGCAGCTCGGCGTAGGTCCAGCGGGTGTCGGGCGCGAGGAAGACGGGGCGGTCGCCGCACCCCCACTCGACCGCGCGATCGAGCAGCTCGACGGCGCAGTTGAGCCGGGCGGGATACGCCAGTTCGGGAATGCGGTCGTACCGCATTCCGGGCCACAGCTCCCGTGGCGGCAGGGCCTCGCGGCAGAACGGGTCGGCGTGGCCGCTCGGCTCATGCACCGGGGGCGCGGATGATCGGGCGGTGGGCATCGGTGCGCGAAAGGTAAGGAGAGCCGCGCGAGTCGGCTACGGCGTCGCCGACGCCTGGCCGGCCGCCCGCAGCGCCTCCGCCATGTCCGGCGCGAAGAGCGTGCGCGTCGGGTAGGCAAAGTCGATCCCCTCGGAGCCGAACCGCTCGTAGATCGCGAGATTGATCGCCTGCTGGATGTCCATGTACTTGTTGTAGTCGGACGACAGCACGTAGTAGACGATCTCGTACTGCAGCGCCGAGTCGCCGTACTCCTTGAAGTGGGCCCGGTCGAAGCGCACGCCGTCCTGCGCCTCGACAGCCTCGCGGACCATCTTCGGGATCGCGGCGGCCACGGCATGCGGCGTCTGATAGGTCACCCCCACACCGAACACGATCCGGCGCTCCTGCATCCGCTTGTAGTTCTTGATCGTCATGCGGAGCAGCTCGGCGTTCGAGACGATGAGCTGCTCGCCGAAGAGACTCCGGATCCGGGTGGTCTTGAGGCCGATGTGCTCCACCGTGCCGGCCAGGTCGCCAATGATGATGAAGTCGCCCAGCACGAACGGGCGGTCGAGCACGATCGCCACCGAGGCGAAAATGTCGCCCAGGATGTTCTGCACCGCCAGCGCGATCGCCACGCCGCCGATACCGAGGCCGGTGATCAGTGCGGTGACGTTGATCCCGGCGTTCTGGAGACCGAGCAGGATCAGCGCGGTCCACAGGAGCATCCGCGCGCCAATGCCGATCGCCGCGAGCGTGGTGGCCGCGCCGCCGTCGTCTCCCGCCGCCACCCGCCGGCGCTCGAGGAGATAGAGGATGACGCCGTTGCCCCAGATGCCGCCCTGATAGACGCAGGCGACGATGAACGCGGCGCGCAGCACCGTCAGTGCGGCCGAGGGGACGGAGACCCAGGCCGGCGCCATGTTGGCCAACGCCGCCGCGATGAACAGCGTCGTGATCCGGCGGACCAGGTCCACCAGCAGGTCATCGGTGGTGTTGGCCGTTCGATCGGTGAGCCGGGCCAGGCGGCGGACCACGAAGGTCTGCACGACGCGGGTGAGCGCGGTGGCCCCGGCGACTGCCGCCGCGGCTACGGCCCAGGATTCGGTCTGACTCAGCACGGGGCGCCCTCGCTGACGGCGGGTTCGGGCGGATCGAGCGCGAGATCGGGCGTGAAGGCGCCACTGCCGCGGCCGGCCGGGGTCCGGGCCAGGTCGGCCAGCAGCGCCCGCACCTCGGTCACCGAGGTGAGCCGGAGCCGCGCACGACTGGAACCGTCGCCGACGTGGATGGTGATCGCATCCGGCGGCAGTGCCGCAAAGAGCTGTTCGTCGGTTCGGTCATCGCCCAGCGCAATCACGGCGGTGTGTTCCGGAAGCTCGGCCACCAGCGGCAGGATGGCGGTGCCCTTGTCGATGCCGCTCACCCGGACCTCCAGGACGCGGTGCCCGGCCATCACCTCCGCATCCTCACCTTCGAGTAGCCGGGTGAGGGCGCCGCGGAGACTCCGGGCCGCTTCGGTCGCGGCCCGCTGCTCCGCCAGGCGGTAGTGCCAGGCGAGCCCGGTGCTCTTGCGCTCGACCATCGTGCCCGGCACTCGGCGGGTGGTGTCCTCGAGGAGGTTGAGGATGTCGGCCTCGCGCGGGAGCTTGGCGGGCGCGTCGGCCCGGATCCAGTCGGCGCCCGCCGCCCGGCGCGACCAGAGGCCATGCTCCGCGTGCAGCCCCACCGGCAGTGCGCCGAGCCAGGTGTCGAGCGTCGCGCGGTCACGGCCGCTGACCACGTGCACTTCGGTGGCCGGCTGCGCGGCGAGCGAGCGGAGCAGGGACAGCAGCGAGCGATCGGGCGCCGCCAGACCCGGCGTCGGCGCGAGCGCCGTGAGGGTGCCGTCGTAGTCCAGCAGCAGCAGACGGTGACGTGCGGCGGCGGCCGCGTCCACCACGAGCCGCCGGACGGCAGCGTCAAGCTCGGTGCGTCCCGAGGCGCGGCGCGGCGCGGCCGGTGCCGCCGACTCGCGCAGCGCCGACAGGAACGATCGCGCCCAGTGCCGGGCATCGTCGTGCGCCACGCGCATGCGCATGGCGCGCATCCGCGCCCGCCGCTCATCGGGGCTCATCGCCAGTGCCTCGTTGAGCGTTTCGGCCACCCGCTCTATGTCGTAGGGATTGACCTTCAGCGCCTCGTGCAACTCGTCGGCGGCCCCGGCAAACTCGCTGAGCACCAGCACGCCGTCCTCGTCTGCCCGGCTGGCCACGAACTCCTTGGCCACGAGGTTCATCCCGTCGCGCACCGGCGTCACCACCATGACGTCGCAGGCACGATAGAGCGTAATCAGCTCCTCCTGATCCATCTGGCGCGCGACGTACTGCACCGGCGTCCACGATGCCGTGCCGAACGCCCCGTTGATCCGGCCCACCAGCGCGTCGATCTGCCGGCGAAACCGGCGGTACGCCGGCACATCGGTCCGAGACGGCATCGCCACCTGCAGCAGCCGGACGTGACCGCGGAGCTCCGGATGCGTCTCCAGCAGCTGCTCGAACGCCAGCAGCCGGCGGGGAATCCCCTTGGTATAGTCCAGCCGGTCCACGCCGAGGAGCAGCCGGGTGTCGGGCAGCCGCCGCTTGCCGGTGGGATGGACGGAGATCTGTTCGGAGAAGCGCGCGGCGTCCACGCCCATGGGAAAGACGCCGAGCCGGATCGTCCGTCCGGCGTGGAGAACGCGATCGTCCTCGACTGGCACGCCCAGCAGGCGCTCAAGAGCGGCGGCAAAGTTCCGCAGGTAGCCCGCCGTGTGAAATCCGATGAGATCGGCACCGAGGAGTCCCTCCAGGACGCGCTCCCGGCCCGGCAACGCGCTGAATATCTCGACCGACGGGAACGGGATGTGGAGGAAGAAGCCGATCCGTGCATCGGGCAGCGCGGCACGCAGGTGCCCGGGCACCCGCATGAGCTGGTAATCGTGCACCCAGACGACGTCACCCTCGCGATACTCGGCCGCCACCGCGTCGGCAAAGCGACGGTTGACCCGCTCGTACGCCGGCCACGGGCCCGGCTGCAGCGGCAACCGGTCCAGCAGCGAGTGGAACAGCGGCCAGATCACACCGTTGCCGTATGCCTCGTAATAGTCGCGAACATCGGTGCCGGTGAGCGGGATCGGCACGCAGCCGCGCCGGGCCCACATGTCGGTCGAGCCCGCCGCCTGCGCCTCGCGCGCGAGCATGCCGGACCAGCCGAACCAGAGGCCGTCGCTCGGATCGTAGACCGAATGCAGACCGGTCGCGAGGCCGCCGGCGCTCTGCTGCAGCACCACGCGCCCCTTCTCCCGCCGCGCCGTCACCGGCAGCCGGTTGGACACGAGCAGCAGTCGCGACGCGGTCCGGGCCGGGCTTGCCGGCGCCGGATCGCGCAGCGGTGCGCGCCTAGTCTTCGGCGAAGAAGAACGTCGTGTCGACATCGTCGACCTCCATCAGGTTCACCAGGCGGTCCACCGCCCGGCGCATATCAGTCAGCTCGTCGGCATCCATCGTACGGAGCCCGTGCATCAGGCGCCCCGGCGCCGGCGCCGGCGCGCGCGCCAAGCGCGGCGCCCCTGGCCGTGAGCGCCACATGGACCACGCGCCGATCGTCGGGGTCGCGCGTGCGCCGCACCAGTCCGCGTCGCTCCAGCCGCTCGACCAGGACGGATACGCTGCTCTGATGCACTGCGAGCGCCTGGGCCAGTTCGCCGGCGGTGAGCTGGCCTCGGGCCAGGACCTTGACGGCCCAGAGCTGGGGGCCGGTGAGCCCGAATTCGCGCTGGACGGCGCGGGAATAGGTCTCGAGGGCTTTGACGATGCGGCGGAGGCCGGTGACGATGGCGACCCGGTCATCGGGGCGGGCATCGGGCGAACCCGCGTCACGCAGAGGGGCAGAACCCGGCATGCAGGGAAACCGCGTTAATTTGATATCAATATAAGCCCGCCCGGGGCGGGCTCCAACCGGGCACCAGACCCGTTCAGCGGAGCTGGCCCGCGATCACCAGGCGCTGGATGTCGCTGGCGCCCTCGTAGATCCGGAGCGCGCGGATCTCCCGGTAGAGCGCTTCCACCGGCGAGCCGGCCACGAGGCCGCGCGCGCCGAGGAGCTGGATCGCATGATCGATGACGCGCTGCGCCGCCTCGGTGGCATAGAGCTTGGCCATCGCAGCCTCGCGCGTCACCCGCTCGGCCCCCTGATCGCGGGTCCATGCGGCGCGGTAGACCAGCAGCGCGCTCGCGTCGATCTCGGTCGCCATGTCGGCCAGCACGGCCTGCACCAGCTGGAGGTCGGCGAGCGCGCCGCCAAAGGCGTGGCGTTCGGCGGTGTGGGCCAGCGCCTCCTCGAGCGCGCGCCGGGCAAAGCCCAGCGCCGCCGCGCCCACGGTGGCCCGGAACACATCCAGGGTGCCCAGCGCCACGCGCAGCCCCTTGCCCGGCTCGCCGATGAGCGCGGCGGCATCCACCCGGCAATCGTCGAGAGCCAGCGTCCCCAGCGGATGGGGCGCCAGCGTCTCGATGCGCCGGGTGACGGTGAGTCGTGGATTGTCGGCGTCCACCACAAACGCGGCAAAGGCGCGCTCCCCCGCCTCCGGTAGCCGGGCAAAGACGATGTAGTGGTCGGCCAGCCCGGCGTTGGAGATCCAGGTCTTTTCACCGGTGATGCTGTAGCCGGCGCCGGCGCGCCGGGCCGTCGTGGCCATCGCCGCCACGTCGGAGCCGGCGTCCCGTTCCGACAGCGCGAATGCCGCGATCCGCTCGCCGCGCGCCACCGGCGGCAGATAGCGCTGCCGCAGCTCGTCGCTGCCATACAGCGTAATCGGTCCGGTGCCCAGCGCCTGCAGCGCAAAGACGAAGTCCGCCAGCGGCGCGTGCCGCGCGAGCGTTTCCCGCACCAGGCACAGCGAACGGACGTCCAGTTGCTCGCGCACGCCGCCGTACGCCCGCGGCACCGCGTGCCGGAGCCAGCCGCCTGTCCCCAGCGTGCGGGCGATCGCGCGGCAGGCGGGATCCAGATCGGCGCCGCCGGCGTGGCCGGCTTCGAGCGAGCCCGCGGCCCACTGATCGAGCTCCGCGGCCAGCCGGCGATGGTCGTCGTCGAAGAAGGGCCAGGCGAGAAAGCTGCGGTCTGCCATCAGTCGCCCTCGAAGACGGGGGTCTCTTTCGCGACGAACGCGCGGTAGGCCCGCGTAAAGTCCTCCGTCTCCATGCACTGCGCCTGCGCCACCGCTTCCGCCTCGATGGCCTGGTCGACCGACATGTTCCACTCGGCGTGCAGCATCCGCTTGGTCATCGCGTGGGCCAGCGTGGGGCCGCGGGCCAGCGTGGCGGCCAGCGCCTGAGCGTCGGTGAGCATCGCGTCGGGTGCCGCGAGCCGGTTGTAAAAGCCCCAGCGCTCCGCCTCCTCGCCGCCCATGAAGCGGCCGGTGTACAGCAACTCGCTCGCGCGCCCCTGGCCGATGATGCGCGGGAGGATGGCGCACGCCCCCATGTCCGCTCCCGAGAGGCCCACGCGCACGAAGAGAAAACCCACCTTGCTGCGCGCGGTGCCGATCCGGATGTCGGACGCCATGGCGATGATGGCGCCGGCGCCGGCGCAGATGCCGTCCACGGCGGCGATGATGGGCTGCGGACACGCGCGCATCGTGGCGACCAGCTCGCCGGTGAGCCGGGTGAACGCGAGGAGATCCTCCGAGTGATTCGCCTCCTTCATCCGCACCAGCGGCCCGATGATCTCGTGCACGTCGCCGCCGGACGAGAAATTGCCGCCGGCACCGGTGATGACCACCGTGCGTACGCCGCGCTCGCGCTCGAGTGCCCGGAAGGTCTGCACCAGCTCGGCATACGACTCGAAGGTGAGCGGGTTCTTCCGCTCGGGACGGTCCAGCGTAATCGTGGCGACCTGGTCCGCCACCTGCCAGCCGAAGTGGGTCGGCGCGATCATGCGTCACCTCCCGCGACGACGATGGCCTGCCCGTTGACCGCCGATGCCGCGTCGGAGCAGAGCCACGCTACCATGGCCGCCACCTCGTCCGGCGTGATGAGCCGACCCAGCGGCAGCGTCCGCGCGATCACCTGTTTGGCCTCGTCGAGCGCGATGCCGCGCTTGCCGGCCACGTTGGCCGCCGCGCGCGCCGCCATCTCGGTGTCGGTGTAGCCGGGACAGACGGCGTTGACGGTCACGCCCGTGCGCGCCGCCTCCAGCGCCAGCGAGCGGGTGAGCCCCACCACGCCGTGCTTGGCGGCGGCGTAGGCCGTCCCGCCTGAAAAGCCGCGCAGCCCCGCCACCGACGCCACGTTGACGATCCGGCCCGCCCCGGTCGCCGCCATCGCGGGATAGACCTCGCGGGTGCAGAGCCACGTGCCGGTCAGGTTGACCGCGAGCATCCGGTCCCAGACCTCGCGCGCCATCTCGGCAAACGGTCCCACGTCGCCCTGGCCGGCGTTGTTCACGAGGATGTGCGGCACGGGAAATCGGGCGCGGGAGGTGGCGAACGCGGCCGCGACCGAGTCGGCATCGGCCACGTCGCACTGCGCCGTCACCACCGTCGTGCCGCCGCCGAGTTCCGCGGCGGCCGCGGCCAGGGGCCCGGCGCTCCGCCCCAGCAGCGTGAGCGAGGCGCCGCGCCCGGCCAGCGCTCGCGCTACGGCGAGGCCGATGCCGCGGCTGCCGCCGGTCACGATTGCGTGGCGTCCGTCGAGATTTCGGTCGGTCATGGGGTCTTTGCGCGCTGGAGGTTGCGCTCGAGCTGCAGCTTGCCCGGAAGATACTGCACCGGCCACGGCTGGGCGGTGTAGCCCAACTCGGCCGCGGCACGGAGCGTCCACTGCGGATCGGCGAGGTGGGGACGACCCAGCGCGCAGAGGTCCGCGCGGCCGGCTGCGATGATGCCGTTGACCTGATCGGGATCGGTGATGTTGCCGACGGCAATGGTAGGGATCCCCGATTCGTTGCGGATCCGGTCGCTGAACGGCGTCTGGAACATGCGGCCGTACACCGGCTGTGCCGCGGCGGCGGTCTGCCCGGCAGAGACGTGAATGATGTCGGCACCGGCGGCGTGAAAGGCGCGGGCCACCTCCACCGCGTCGGCATCGGTCAGCCCGCCGTCGGTCCAGTCGTGGGCCGAGATGCGGACCGACATCGGCCGCGCCGGCGGCCACACCGCGCGCATGGCGCGGAAGACTTCGAGCGGGTAGCCGAGCCGGTTTTCCGGGGAGCCGCCGTACTCGTCGGTCCGCCGGTTGCTCAGCGGCGTGATGAACGCCGAGAGCAGGTAGCCGTGGGCGCAATGGAGTTCCAGCATGTCGAAGTCGCACTCGACCGCCATATGCGTGGCGCGGACGAACTCCTCCCGGACCCGGTCCATGTCGCCCCGCGTCATCTCGCGCGGCACCTGCATGCCCGGCTTGTACGCCACGGCGGACGGTCCCATCACCGGCCAGTTGCCGTCGTCGAGCGGTTCGTCCATCCCCTCCCACATCAGCCGGGTGGAGCCCTTGCCGCCGGAATGGCCGAGCTGGAGGCAGATGCGGGCGGCGCTCCACTGGTGGACCATGGCGGTGATGCGCCGCCAGGCGGGCACGTGTTCGCCGGCGTACATGCCGGTGCAGCCCAGCGTAATGCGTGCCTCCGGCGAGACGCAGGTCATCTCGGTCATCAGCAGCGCCGCGCCGCCCAGCGCCCGCGCGCCCAGGTGCACCAGGTGGAAATCATTGGGCGTGCCGTCCACCGCGCTGTACATGTCCATGGGCGAGACGACGACCCGGTTGTGCAGCACCATATCCCGGAGGCGGAAGGGCGTGAACAGAGGCGGCGGTGCCGCGGTCGCGGCCGTGCCGGCACCGGCCCGTGCGGCAAACCACCGCTCGACGCCCTCCAGGTAGCGCTGGTCGCGGAGCCGCAGATTTTCATGGCTCACCCGCTGGCTCCGGGTCAGCAGACTGTAGGCGAACTGTTCCGGCTCCAGATGCACGTAGCGGCGCACGTTCTCGAACCATTCCATCGAGTTGCGGGCGGCGTTCTGGAGCCGGAGCGCCTCGGTGCTGCGCTCGGTCTCGTAGGCGGTGAGCGCCGCCTCGAGATCGCCGGTCCCGTTGAGCGCGGCCGAGAGCCCGATGGCGTCCTCCATGGCCAGCTTGGTGCCGGAGCCGATCGAGAAGTGGGCGGTGTGGGCGGCGTCGCCCATCAGGACCACGTTGCCATCGTGCCAGCGCGCGCAGCGGACGCGGACGAAGCGCACCCACGGCTCGGCGTGCTGGTGCGGCGGAGCGTTGCTGAGGAGCGGGTGACCGTCGAGCCACGGCGCGAACATCAGCTCGCAGGCCGCGATCGTCTCGTCCAGGTTCATCCGGTCGAAGCCTGCCGCGCGCCACGATTGCGCATCGCACTCGACGATGAACGCCGAGCGCGTGGCATCGAACCGATAGGCGTGGGCCTGAAAGACGCCGGCCGGCGTCTCCACGATCATGAACGTGAAGGCATCGAACGGGCGCGTGGTGCCGAGCCAGACGAAGGGCGCGTGGCGTACATCCAGGTCGGGCTCGAAGACGGCGGCATGGCGGCGGCGGATGGCGCTGTTGACGCCATCGGCCGCGACGACGACATCGGCCTGGCCCAGGCCGAGGGCCGGGAGGGCGGCGTCGTCACTGACGTCGGTGCCGTAGCGGAGATCCACCCCCAGCGCCGCCGCGCGCCGGCGGAGGACATCCAGCAGCGTCTGCCGGGCGATGCCCACAAAGCCGTGGCCGCCCGACGTGATCGTCTGGCCGCGGATGTGGATGTCGATGTCATCCCAGCGGGCAAAGTGATCGGCGATCGCGGCAAAGCTCTCGGGATCGGCCAGGCGGAAGTTGCCCAGCGTCTGGTCGGAGAAGACCACGCCCCATCCGAAGGTGTTGTCGGGCGGGTTCCGCTCCAGGACCACCACATCATGCGCGGGATCGGCCTTCTTCATCAGGATGGCGAAATACAGCCCGGCCGGTCCGCCGCCTACGACGGCGATCTTCACGCGGTGAACACGTGCGCGGGGTGGCGCATTGCCTTCAGCTCGAGCGCATTCCCGCTGGGGTCGAGGAAGAACATGGTGCGCTGCTCGCCCGGCTGGCCTGCGTAGCGGGTGAACGGCTCCAGCAGGAAGCGGGTCCCCGCCTGGCGCAGCCGTGCCGCCACCGCCTCGAACACCGCCCACGGCAGCACCGCGCCAAAATGCGGCATCGGCACCGCGATCCCCTCCACCTGTCCAGTATTCTGGGTGGGCACCACGGTGCCGGTCGTGTGTGCCGAGATCTGGTTGCCGAAGAAATCAAAGTCCACCCAAGTGCCAGTACTCCGCCCCTCGGCGCAGCCCAGGAGCTCGCCGTAGAAGCGCCGGGTCGAGTCGAGGTCGCGGACAAGGAAGGCGTAGTGGAACGGCTCGCTCATCGGCCCGCGGCGCGGTCGTAGGTAATGATATGCTCCCACTCGCTGGCGTCGGAACGCGCGACGACGGCCACCACCGGCTCCGTGTCGCTCAGGTTGAAGACCTCGTGGGGAACGCCGGGCTCGATGTAGATGAAGTCACCTGCCTGGTTGTCCAGCGTCCGCGTGAGGCCGGGGCCGTACTCGTGACGCACCCGTCCCTCCAGGATGTAGAGCATCACCTCGAAGCGCACATGGATGTGGGCCCGCGCCACGCCGCCGGGCGGAATCGTGGCCACGTTCATCGAGAGTTTGCTGGATCCCACGTTGGCCGCGGCCATGCCGAGCTTGTAGTGAATGCCGTTCCAGTCGCGGCAATTGCCGCTGGCCCGGATGGTCGTGATGCCGTCGCCGCGCTCCACCGCCGCGGCCGGAGCCGGGGTCTCAGTCATCGTCCCTCCCGCAGGTAACCGTTGTAGTGCTCCGCGCGCGGTAGGCCGCGCGGAAGTTGCGGCGCATGCCCGCGAGGCCCGGGCGCGCCAGCGGCGTCGTCCCAAAGCGGCGGTCGAACTCCGCGTCGTCCATGCGCTCGAACTGCATCAGGTCCGCCGCCGCGAGCCGCGGCTCCGGCCGGTACTCGGCCACCGTGGTTGACGTGGCAAAGCGCTGGTTCCAGGGGCAGACATCGTTGCAGATATCGCAGCCAAAGACCCGGCCGTCCATCGCGTCAGCCAGGTCGTCGGAGATCGGCCCCTTCTGCTCGATCGTGAGATACGAAATGCACCGGGTGGCATCGAGCACGCGCGCTTCCACGAAGGCATCGGTGGGACAGGCGTCGAGGCAGCGGGTGCAGCTCCCGCAGCGGTCGGTCTCGAACGGTGCGTCGGACGTGATCTCCAGATCGGTAAAGACCGAACCGATGAAAGACCAGGAGCCCGCGCCGGGGCGGATCAGCATGGTGTTCTTGCCGATCCAGCCGAGTCCGGCGCGCTGGGCCAGCTCGCGTTCGGGGACGGGACCGGCATCGGCAAAGCTCCGGGCAAAGGCGGCACCCCGGTCCCGCAGGAAGGCGCCCAGCTGATCCAGCCGTTGGCCCATCACGCCATGGTAGTCCTGGCCGCGGGCATAGCGGGCCACGATCGGGGCACCAACCTCTTCTGCTTTATCAGTTTCCGAATAGTAGTTGTCAAGTACGACTACTACAGATTTCACTTCCGGTGCGATCAGGCATGGCTCCTTCCGGCGGCGGACCTGCCGATGGAGGTAGCGCATCGTACCGGCGTACCCCGCTGCCAGCCACGCGTCGAGCCGATCGCCGTGGGCCGTTGGGGCGGGATCGGTGATGCCGCAGGCGATAAACCCCAGCTGCCCGGCACGCGCCCGGATCTCGTCCGCCAGCGTGGTCATCCGCCGCTTTCCTCGGTGAGGGAGGGCGGTTCGGGTTCGAGCGGACCGGTGATCAGGCGGGCACCGCGGGAGTAGGTCAGGTACGAATACGCCCATTCGATCATCACGATCAGCCGGTTGCGGAAGCCGATCAGGAAGAAAATGTGGACGAAGATCCAGGCCAGCCAGGCCAGCAGGCCGCCAAAATGCAGGCGCCAGATGTTGGCCACCGCCCGGGCCCGTCCGATCACCGCCAGCTCACCCTTGTTCCGGTAGTGAAAACGCGGCCGGTTGCTCTTGCCGGTGACGCTTCGCCGGATCGTGGCCGCGGCGTAGTCGCCCATCTGCATGGCGGCCGGTGCCACGCCCGGCAGCGGACGCTCGTCCCCCGGCGAAAAGTTGGCCGCGTCGCCCAGGACAAAGACCTCGGGATGGCCCGGGATGGTGCAGTCGGGATTGACCAGCGCGCGCCCCTGGCGATCGAGCGGGGTGCCGAGCGATGTGAGGAGCGGGCTGGCGCGGTTGCCGGCGGCCCAGAGGACGGTGTGCGTCGGGATGCGCCAGCCCGCCGCCGTGACCGAGTCGGCGTCGATCGCCGTGACCTTCATCTCGGTTCGCACGTCCACACCCAGACTCTGGAGCGCACGGCGCGCCGTGGCGCTCAGCTCAGGCGGATAGGCGGCCAGCAGCCGCTCGCCGGCTTCGATCAGGATGACGATCGCCTCCTCCGGATCGATGCGGCGGAAGTCCCGCTTGAGGACGTAGCGCTTGATTTCTCCCAGGGCGCCAGCCAGCTCGACGCCGGTGGGGCCGCCGCCGACGATCACGAAGTTGAGCCAGGCGCGCCGCCGCTCGGCGTCCGGCTCCATCTCCGCGTTCTCGAACGCCAGCAGGACGCGGCGGCGGATCTCGAGCGCGTCTTCCACGGTCTTGAGCCCCGGCGCGTACGGCGCCCAGTCGTCGTGCCCAAAGTACGAGTGACTGGCCCCGGTGGCGATCACCAGGTAGTCGTACTCCAGCGTGCGATCGTTGGAGAGCACCACCCGCCGGGCGTCCGGGTCCACGGAGCTTGCCGCGGCGAGAAGCACCTCTGTGTTCTGCTGGTGGCGGAGAATCGACCGAATGGGCGAGGCGATATCGCCGGGGCTGAGCGCCGCCGTGGCCACCTGGTACAGCATCGGCTGGAAGAGGTGGTGGTTGTGCTCGTCCACCACGGTCACCTTGACCGGGGCGCGGCCCAGTCCGCGCGCCGCGCGCAGGCCGGCAAACCCGCCGCCCAGGATCACCACGCGCGCCGTCATCGGTGGAGCAGGCGCCGCCGCCACCGGGCAAACCGGATGACGTCGCTGAGTGGGGGGACGGCGTCCTCGCTTGCATAGGCGGTGTACATCCGCCAGCGCAGGTAGGTGCGATCGGGGAGCGGCAGAAACGGTGGCATGGCCCACCAGCGCCGGCGGCGGAACACCCACGCGGCGGTGATGAGGTCGAGGGCGAGAGCCGGGTTGACGAGGGCGCGGCCAGCGAGCCGGACGGTGAGTCCGGTCCAGGATCCGGCGTACTGCTCCGCGCCAGTCGGTGTCGTCTCTGCCACGGCAGTTCCTCGTATGGGCGGGTGCGCACCCGCAAGCTAACAGCACGCCGCCGCGGTTTCACCGCCCGCCAACCCGGGTATATTCCGGCCCTATGACCACCTCCGCGCCCGCGCGGGCTCCTGCGGGGAGCCACCGCGACGAATTTCCGATTTTCCAGCACTCGGTGTACCTCAACAGCTGCTCGCTCGGCGCCCTCTCGCGCCGGGCCCGCGCCCGGGTCGACGAGTATCTGGATCTGTGGGAGAATCGGGGTGCCGCCGCGTGGTATGACGTCTGGTGGGCGGCGCTCGACGAGCTGCGTGGTGCCTACGGCCGGATCGTCGGCGCGCCGGGCAGCGAGATTGCGCTGCATCCCAGCATCTCCTCGGCGCTGACCGCCGTGGGCGAGTCGCTGGACTACGGCAAGCGCCCCAAGGTGATCGTCACCAGCCTCGATTTCCCCACCATCGCCTACCAGTGGCTGGCCAAGGCGGCGCGCGGGGTCGAGGTGGTGGTGCTGGAGAGTCCCGATGACACGCGGATTCCGCTCGAGATGTACGAGCGCGCGGTGGACGATAGGACGGCCATCGTCGCCACCAGCCACGTGTTTTTCACCAGCGGAGCCATCCAGGACGTCGCGGCCATCGCCGGGATCGCCCATCGGCATGGCGCGCTCGCGCTGGTGGACGGCTACCAGGCGGCGGGCCAGATCCCGGTGGACGTGAAGGCGCTGGGTGTGGACTTCTACTGCGCGGGCGGCCTCAAGTGGCTGCTGGGCGGCACCGGCGTCGCCTTTCTCTACGCCTCGCCGGAGCTCACGCCCAATCTGGAGCCGGAGGCGACCGGCTGGTTTGCCCATCGCGAGCAGTTCCGCTTCGATCCGCGCTCGCTCGAGTTCCACGCCGATGCCCGCCGCTTCGAGGCCGGCACACCGCCGCTCATGCCGGTCTACGCGCAGCTGGGCGGACTGGAGATCGTCGAGGCGCTGGGCCGCGCGGAGATCCGGCGGCTCACGATGGCGCTGACCGAGGACCTGATCGAGCAGGCCCGGGCCGCCGGGCTACGCCCCAAGGTGGCGCCCGACCCCGCCGAGCGCAGCGCGATCGTGATGCTGCCGAGCACCGATCCGCACCGGGACGTCACGCGGCTGGCGGACGCCCACATCGTCACCGACGCGCGCCCTGGTCACGTGCGGATCTCGCCCTACTTCTATAACGTGCGGGACGACCACCGTGCCGCGATCGAGCAACTGACCCGTGGCTGATTCCAAGCTTCCCAACAGCCCATATCGCAAGGGCAACGACGCCAAGCGCCCCACCGAGGATGAAGCGCTCCTCGAGGGGCCCCAGACACGATACCGCCCCGACGCCTTCCTCAAGACCGATCCGTGGCGGGTCTTTCGCATCATGGGCGAGTTCGTCGAGGGGTTCGACAACCTGGGCGATATCACCGACGGCGTGTCGATCTTCGGCTCCGCGCGCACCCCGCCCACCGATCCCCACTATCAGGCGGCGGTCGAAACGGCGCGGCTGCTGGCCGGCGCGGGGATCCCGGTGATCACCGGCGGCGGCCCCGGGATCATGGAGGCGGCCAACCGCGGTGCGGTGGAGGGTGGCGGGCTCTCGATCGGCTGCAACATCGAGCTGCCCTTTGAGCAGGGAACCAATCCGTATGTCCGCCGGAGCATCAACTTCCGCTTCTTCTTCGTGCGGAAGACGATGTTCGTGAAGTACTCGTCGGCGTTCATCGTCTTTCCCGGCGGGTTCGGCACACTGGACGAGCTGTTCGAGGCGCTCACGCTGATCCAGACCGGCAAGGTCAAGCACTTTCCCGTCATCCTGTTCGGCAGCGCCTACTGGGGCGGGCTGGTGGACTGGCTCACCGAGACGGTGGTGAAGCAGGGGAAGGTGAGCGCCAGGGATCTCGCGCTGTTCCAGGTGACCGACGACCCCAAGGTGGCCGCGGGCATCGTCATCCGCGCCCGTGAGGAGCGGCCGGACATTCCGGTGCAGGGCGAGGGCGCCGACTTCCAATACCCGGACCAATGACCATGGCTCGTCCGTCCGCGCCGTATCTTCGCGGCCAGCGCATCGATCCCCAGGGCATCACGGGGCAGGAGAGCGCCGCCGATCTGATCGACAACGCGTTCCTGGCCTACAACGCGGGACGGCTCCGCGAGGGGTGCATGCTCTACACCCAGCGGATGCTGGAACCGGACACCACGGTGGGCATGACGCTGACCGGCGCCATGACGCCGGCCGGGCTGGGGATGAGCTGCCTGATCCCGCTGATGGAGGCGGGCTTCGTGGACTGGATCATCTCCACCGGGGCCAATCTCTATCACGACGCGCACTTTGCGCTGGGCCTCGCGATGCACCGCGGCACGCCCACGGCGGACGACGTCGAGTTGCGCGAGAAGGGCGTCGTGCGCATCTACGACATCTTCTTCGACTACAACGTGCTGCTGTCCACAGACAAGTTCATCCGCGAGGTGAGCGCGCGCGAGGAGTTCCAGCGCCCGATGAGCTCGGCCGAGTACCACTGGCTGCTGGGCCGGTACGTGCTGGAACGGGAGAAGGTGCTGGGACTGAGCAAGCGCTCGGTGCTGGCGGCGGCGCATGAGCTCGACGTGCCGATCTACACCAGCTCCCCCGGTGACAGCTCGATCGGCATGAACGTGGCCGAGCAGGCGCTGGCCGGTTCGAAGCTGCGGTTCGACGTGAGCGCGGACGTCAACGAGACGGCGGCCCTCGTGCTCGAGGCCAAGCGGAGCGGCGGCAAGAGCGGCGTCCTCATCGTGGGCGGCGGCAGTCCCAAGAACTTCATGCTGCAGACCGAGCCGCAGATCCAGGAAGTGCTCGGCATCGACGAGAAGGGGCACGACTACTTCCTGCAGATGACCGACGCGCGCCCCGATACCGGCGGCCTTTCCGGCGCCACGCCGGCCGAGGCGGTGAGCTGGGGCAAGATCGATCCCAGCCAGCTGCCGGGCACGGTCGTCTGCTACTGCGACAACTCGATCGCGCTCCCGCTCCTCACGGCGTACGCGCGAGCCCGCCACGCCGCGCGGCCGCTCAAGCGGCTGTACGCCCGGCGGGACGCGACGATGCAGCGTCTCCTCGACGAGTACCGCGCCGCGCTTGCCTTCCGCGACCAGCGCGCCGACGAATCGCTCAGCCACATGCATCCCGGAGCGGGCGGAGCCGAAACGGCCGCCCGGCGGTGACCCTTCCGCCCGGCAGCGTCCTGGCGCCGCCGCCCCGCGGCCGGCCCTATGCCATGTACGCGCTGGGACTCCTCGCCGTCCTCAATCTCCTCAGCTACGTCAACCGGAGCGTGGTGTTCGCGCTCTTCGAGCCGATCAAGCGCGACCTGGGCGTCACCGATGCCCAGCTCGGCTGGCTGGCGTCGGCGTACGTGCTGGTCTTTTCGCTCGCGGCCCTGCCGTTCGGGGTGCTGGGCGACCTGCGCTCCCGCCGCGCCGTTCTCAGCGGCGGCGTCATCATCTGGAGCGTCTTCACCGTGCTGAGCGGGGCGGTGACGTCGTTCGGCGGGCTCGTGGCCTGCCGCGCGCTGGTCGGGCTGGGCGGCGCCGCGTTCGGCGCGGCCGCGCAATCGCTGGTGGCGGATTACTTCCCATCGCGCGGGCGCGCCTTTGCGATGGGCATCCTCTCAGCCGGGATCACCATCGGCGGGGTCGCGGGGATCTGGCTCGGCGGCCGCATCGAGGCGAGCCACGGCTGGCGAACCGCGCTGGTCGCGGTCGGGCTGCCGGGTTTCCTGCTGGCCATCCTCTCCGCCCGGCTCCGCGATCCGTCCCGGGCACCCGCGGGACTTTCGCTCCGCTCCTACCTGCGCGACCTCGAACTCGGACTGAGCGCGCTGGCGCGGCATTTCATACCGCTGCTCGTCGGACTCGCGGTGGGAGCTGCGGCGGCGTTCTGGCTCGATCGCGTGCGGGGCGCCGGGAGCAAGGCGGACGTCGCCGTGTTCGGTGCCGCTGTGGCAGTGGGACTCGCCCTCAACATCCGGCAGTGGGTGCGGCGGCTGGCGCGGCTGCAGGCCGGCGGCGTGGCGCTGTCGGGCGGGCTCGGCGGCGCCTTTGATGAACTGATCCGCGCGCTCGGCGTGGTGCTCCGGACCCGCACGCTGGTGTATGTCTTCGTGGGCGGTGCGCTGATTTCGTTCGGGATGAACGGCATCGTCGGCTGGGCGCCGACGTTCATGTCCCGCGAGCTGGGACTCACGGTGAGCCAGGCCGCAGTGCTGCTGGGGACGTGGGGGCTGGCGGCGGGCACCGCCGGCGCGCTGTTCGGCGGGCTCCTGGCCGACTGGCTTCGCCGCTACACCGCCACCGCGCGGGTGCTCACCATCTCGCTCGGACTCGTGGTGGGCGCCCCGCTCGCCATCTGGCTGCTCACGATCCGCGACCTGACGCAGTTCGTGCCGATCTTCTGCGCCGCGTTCTTCTTCCTCTCGTGGTTCAACGGGCCGATCGCGGCGGTGATCTTCGACGTCGTCCCCGCCCGCATCAGTGCGACGGTGGCGGGCGCCTACCTCCTGTTCATCCACCTCGCGGGTGACACGATCTCGTTTCCGTTCATCGGTGCGTTGTCAGATCGGTTCGGAATCGACCGGGCGGTGCTCGTGCTGCCCAGCGTGGCGCTGGTGGGCGGGCTGGTGGTGCTGATGGCCTCGCGCAGCGTGGTTGCGGACATGGCGCGGGTCACCGCGCCTTGAACGCCAGCTCCACAATCTCCTGATACACCGTCTCCGCCTGGGCCGCGTCTCCCGAGCGGATAGCGGCGCTGGCACAGTGCCGCAGATGGTTCTGCAGCATGGCCCGTCCCACCCCCCGCAGTGCCTCCTGCACCGATGAGATCTGAGTCAGCACGTCGGCGCAGTAGCGCTCCTCGTCCACCATCTTCTGGATGCCGCGGACCTGGCCCTCGATCCGCCGAAGCCGCGTCACCACCGCACGCTTGAGCTCGGGGTCCACGCCCACCGCATGGGTGCCGTCGCCGGGGCGGACACCGCAGGCGCAAGCCGCGGGCACCGGCTCCCCGGTCAGCGACTCGTCGGTCAGGGATTCGTCGGTCATCTCACGCTCCTTCCGGGACGGCGCCGCTGGCGGCGTCACGCCCAAAGCGGCGAAGCCGCAGACTGTTGGTCACCACGCTCACCGAGCTCACCGCCATCGCGGCCGCCGCCATCGTCGGCGTGAGCCGGAGGCCCAGCACGGGATAGAGTGCACCGGCTGCGATCGGGATGCCGACGACGTTGTAGACGAAGGCCCAGAAGAGGTTCTGACGGATCACGCGCATCGTCCGCCGCGTCAGCGCGATGGCCAACGGCACGCCGCCCAGATCGCCCCGCATCAGCGTGATGCTGCCGCTCTCCATCGCGATGTCGGTCCCGGTGCCGCTCGCGATCCCCACGTCCGCGGCCGCCAGCGCCGGTGCGTCGTTTAGTCCGTCGCCCACCATCGCCACGACCCGTCCCGCTGCCTGCAGGCGGCGCACCTCGTCCAGCTTGTGATCAGGCAGGACTTCCGCCACCACGCGGTCCACGCCCACCGCTCGCGCGACAGCGTCGGCCGTGGCCTGGGTATCGCCCGTAAGCATCACGACGTCGAGGCCCATCGCCCGGAGGCGTGTCACGGCAGCGGCGCTGGTGGACTTGATCGGATCGGCCACACCCAGGAGTCCGATGAGGTGCCCGTCCGCCGCCACGTAGACCGGCGTCCGCGCGTCCTTTGCCAGCCGCGCCGCGTCGGCCTCGACCGCCGAAATGTCCACCCGCTCCCGCTCCATCAGGCGGCGGTTGCCGACCGCCACGCGACGTCCCTCCACCATGCCCGTGACGCCATGACCGGTGACGCCGGCAAACTCCTGTACGGACGGGATCGCCGTCGAGCCCGCCGCCGCGATGATCGCCTCGGCCAGCGGGTGCTCGCTTGAGCGTTCCACTGCGGCGGCCAGGCGCACCGCTTCATCCGGCTTGGGTCCCAGCCGGTCGGTCACCGCCGGCCGCCCCTCCGTGATCGTGCCGGTCTTGTCGAGCACGACGACGTCCAGATCACCGGCCCGCTCCAGCGCTTCACCGCCCTTGACCAGCACGCCCATCTCGGCGCCGCGGCCGGTCGCCACCATGACGGCGGTGGGGACCGCGAGTCCCATGGCGCAGGGACAGGCGATGACCAGCACCGTGACGGCCGCAATCAGCGCGTGCAGATACGCCGGCGCGGGGCCCAGGTCGTACCAGAGCACGAACGTGGCGACCGCGATGCTGATCACCACCGGCACAAACACCGCCGAGATCCGGTCGGCCAGCCGCTGGATCGGCGCCTTGGATCCCTGCGCCTGCTCCACCAGCCGGATGATTTGCGCAAGCACCGTGTCCTGGCCCAGCCGATCCACCCGGAAGCGCACGGCGCCGCTCCGGTTGAGTGTGGCACCCACGACCTGATCGCCGGCGTGCTTGGCCACCGGCGCCGGCTCGCCCGTGAGCATCGATTCATCGATGGTCGTGGTGCCTTCGAGCACCGTGCCGTCCGCCGGCACCTTCTCGCCGGGCCGCACCAGCACTTCGTCGCCGACGCGAAGCTCGCCGAGCGGCACGTCCCGCTCGGTGCCGTCGCGGAGCACCCGCGCCGTGGACGGCCGCAGTCCGGCCAGCTTCCGGATCGCATCCGACGTGCGCCCCCGGGCCCGTGCCTCGAGCAGGTTGCCGAGCAGGATGAGCGCGATGATCGTCGACACCGCCTCGTAGTACACGTCGGGCGCGACACCGCGCGCTGCGAGCCAGCCGGGCGCGAGCGTCGCCACGAGGCTCATGAGGAACGCCGCGCCGGTGCCCAGCGCGATCAGTGTGTTCATGTCCGCGGTGTGGTGGCGGAACGCCGTCCACGCCCGCACATAGAAATGGCGTCCGGCCCAGCCCACCACCGGCAGCGTCAGGGCCAGCAATACGTACCGGCCCAGGTCGGTCATGCCGTGCAGGACCATGCCGAGCACCATCGTCGCAACGGCTGCGACGACACTCACGGCCAGCTTGCGGGTCAGTTCATGCATTTCGGTGCGACGGGCGGCCTCGCGCTGCTCCATCGCGTCGCCCGCCTCCCGCGCCGGCACCGGGAGCTCGGCGCCGTAGCCGGTGCCGCGGATCGTCTCCACCAGTTGCGTGGGTGACGTTGCCGACGGGTCGTATGCCACCGTCGCGTCACCGGTCATCAGATTGACCGCGGCGGACGCAACCCCTGGGGTCCGCTCAAGGGTGCGCTGCACCCGCCCGCTGCACGCGGCACATGTCATCCCGCTGACCGGGATGGTGCAGGTTTCCGGTGATTGCACCGCGGTCATGTGGCCGCTCCAGCCGGCTCCACGATCAGCCGCCCGCGCACCATCCCCATGCCGCAGGTGAACTCGTGGGTGCCCGGCTCTCCCGGTGTGAACTCCACCGCCGTCGTCTCGTGCGCCGGCAGGAAGGTGCGGATCTGAAAGTCGGGAAACACGACCTCTTCGGTGCAACCGCTGGTCTCGTCCCGGTAGAAGTCGAGCCGCACGGGCCGGCCGGCCTGCACGCGGACGACCGACGGGGTGTAGCCGCCCCGGACCACGACGCGAAGCCGCTGCACGTCGGTGCCGCCTGCGCTCACCGCGGCCTGGCCGGCCAGGAAGAAGTACCAGTTGACCCACGCGATGGCGGCGATGCCGCCGATGGTGATGGCCACCTCCAGGGCGCTCATACCGCGGCCTTGTACCCCGCATCCGAGACGGCCTGGACGATCTGTTCTGTGGTGGTCAGTGCATCGTCGAAGCGAACCGTGGCGCGTCCGATCTGGACCGACTCGATGGCGACGCCGGGCACGGCCGCGAGCGCCTGATTGACGGCATTGAGGCAGTGGCCGCAGCTCATGCCTTCGATGTGCATCGTGATCTGTCTCATGACTGACCTGGGCTTCCGGGTGGAGATTGCGTACGGTGGCTGCCGCAATTCACGGTAGCTACAAGGCAGTATATATAGGGGGGTGGGGTATGTCAACGGAGCGAGGCATTTGCGCCCCGCGGGCACGCTGGCGGCGCATTTCCTGGCGTGAGCGGCACCTAAGTCCTTTGTCCGCCCGGCTCAGCGCCCTCGTTGGAGGGCTGGTAACGCGCCTGCGCAGAATGATTTACCGCCCCGCAGGTTGACGCCGCCGGCGGCACGGCTCCTGCTTTCCGTGCCGTCATGTCCCCCGACGCTGGCCTCCCGCTCGTCCCGCTGCTTCGCTCCGGCGAAGACGCGACCGACGCCGAGACGCTCGAGATGTGGTACCTCGCGCTCTCGAACGTCGTGTCGGTGGAGCTGCCGCACGACCTGCTCGGCGTCTGGCTCTATCCGACCCGGGGCGGCGTCGAGTTGATCGCGCCGGCGGCGTTGGCCGCCGATCAGCTCACCGTTCCGGTCCCGCCCGACATCACCCGTCCTCAACTCGATTCGCTCGAAGAGATCATTCGCGACGCCGGATACCCGTCGGTCATGGCCGTCGTCATCCGGACCGAATCCGGCGCCGTGGGCCTCCTCCTGTTTGCGGCGCTGCAGCCGGGGATCTACGGGGAGCACGATCGCGCCATTGCTCAGTCGGTGGCGGACGCGCTGGTGCCGATGTTCACGCCCATGGCGCGCCGCTGGGGGCTGCCGCCGGAACCGGCCGGCGGAGCCGTTGATCGCGAGGCGGCCGCGCTTGCGGCGGTGGCGCGGTCAGTCGCATCGGCCGGGACATCGCGGGAGATCGCGTCCGGCATCCGGAGCGCGCTCGCGCCGTTCGTGCCGGCGGACCGGGTTGAACTGCTGGTGCCCGGCACGTCAGCCGAGCAGTGGTACCGTCTCGGTGAGCATCCGGGCGGGCCGCTCTGGAGCGATCCCGATCTGGTGCTGAGCCGCGCGGAGCTGGATGTGCCGGCGCTGTTCGGCACCGGCGAGACGGTGCTGCGGGATGACGTCGGTGCCGCGCCCTCGTTTCCCCCGTCGGCGGAAGGCGAGGTCATGCGGTCGGTGGTGGGGATGTGGCTGGCTATCGGTGGGCGGGCGGTGGGCTGCCTGCTGTTCGGATCGGCGGAGCCCGCACGCTACACCGAGGCGGATGCGGCGCTCCTCGCGGCGCTCGGGCCGATCGTGGCGATGCGGGTCGAGGGATGCGTGGCCGCCGGTCACCTGAAGATCGTGCGGAGCCATCTGGCAACGCTGCGTGCGGTGCCCGCGCACCTGGGTCGCCTGGCCGGCGTGCTGGCGGCCACCGCGGACCCGGCGGAAGCGACGCGCCGCGTGGCGGTGGAAGCCGCCGCGGTGCTGGGCTTCGAGCGGCTGCACTTTGCGCTGATCCTGAACGAGGAGGACCGGGTGGCGATCATGGCGCCGGGGGAGAGCCGCGCGTTGCTCGATCTGCCGCTCACCCCGGTCGCCGGGACCGGCCTGGGCCGGGTGGTGCGGGGCGAGGTGCCCAACCTCACGGTCCGCGCCGAGCGGCGGGCCGATCTGATCGTGGCGCTCCGGGTGGGCGGCCGGGGTATCGGCGCGATGATCCTGACCGGCGGGGACAGCACGATGTTCGGGCAGGCCGACGTCGAGATCGCGCAGCAGCTGGCCGATCTGGTGGCACCGCACCTCGAGCTGGTCCGGCGGCAGGCGGTCGCACCGCCGCCGATGGTGCCAGGCTGGAAGCGGGCGCCGAAGTTCTAGGGGAGTCTCACACCACGCGGTGGAGACGTTCTAGTCCGCCTGCGCGAGCCACCCGCCGCGAAATCCCGCCCGCCGGAGTCCCGTGACGAGATAGGGGCACGTCCGCATGAGTCGCCAGAGCAGCCCCGAGCGCGCGTTCTCGATCATCAGGACGACCGGACCCTCGTTGATGCCGAAGTGAAACGGGGAGACCCAGCAGTGGGACGGGTCGACCGAATCGGGGAAGGTGGGATTGAACGTCGCCTTGAAGCCGTACGGGTTCCGCTCGCGGAGCTTCAGTTCCTCGAAGTACACCAGTGCCGGTCCCACGATCTCCGGGGCAAAGGGGAGCGACGCGACCACTGCCCACGGCGCCACGCTCCCGTCATCGGGTCCGTCCGGCACCCCGCGCGCCACGTATCCGTAGTAGCATCGCTCCTGTCCCGCCACCGTACGCACGGCCGGTCCCGGCCCGTCGCTCGCCGTGATGCCCCAGCACGTCGGTCCGTAGCCGGCGAATCCGGCGGGATTCTCGATCGCATACTGGCGCTGGATCCGGGCCGCGCGACGGCTGTTCTCGAAATAGTCGCTCCGGCGACCGCGCATGTATTCGTCCTGGATCCCGCGGAAGTCCACCCAGAGGTGCGAGATCTGGTGGGTGAACAGCGGCCCGGCGTGCAGCACCGCCTGGCCATAGAGCTCGCGCCACTCGTAGGTGGCGGTCCACTCGGTGTAGCTCGCCTCAGGAAGCGCGAACGTGGGCGAGCCCAACCCAAGCAGGTAGAGGAACAGCGCCTCGTCATACCCCCGCCAGCGATACGGCAGAAACCCCGACTCCGGTTTCCAGCCCATGGTGACGGTGAGGCCGTCGTTCCGGGCCCAGTTCCAGTCGGCGCGCCGGTAGAGCTCATCTGCCAGTGCACGGATTTCCGTCTCGTCCGGCGTTGCGGCCGAGAAGTACTGTGCGGCGGTCAGCATGCCGGCCAGGAGGAAGGCGGAGTCGACGGTGGACAGCTCGCAGTTCCAGACCCGCCGTCCGCTCGTCATGTCGAGAAAGTGGTAGTAGAACCCCTGATACCCCGTGGCATCGGGACCGGGCCCCTGCTCGCTCCGGTGGAAGAATCGCAGGGTCGCGAGGGTACGCTCGACGGCATGCTCGCGGCGCATGAATCCGCGCTCGACGCCGACCGGGTAGGCCGAGAGCGCGAGGCCGACGGCGGCGATGCTCGCCGGCGCGTCGCGCGCAGTCTTGTCGCGGATGAGGCCGTTGTCCGGATTGGCTTCGTGCAGGAAGTAGCCGAAGCTCTCGCGTTGCAGCGTTTCGAGCAGCGCCGAGTCCGGCGCGGCGCTGCTCACGACGGAGCCGTCCGCCCGGCTCGCTCCGGGGCCAGCTCAATGGTGATGGCCACGATGCCTTGCGGAGGGATCGTCACGCGCAGGTCCAGTGTGCCGGACGCATATCTGCAGGGTGCCGGCTCCTGCACCAGCTCGGACGCGACGTGCAATTGCTCGACTTCACGTGGGGTCGGCAGGTCGGGCGATCCCATCTCGATCCAGAGGCGTTTGGCGTTGGCATGACCGTCGTCGATTCGCTCGAGGTAGGACCGTTGCGGCGCCGCGAGGCGGGTGAGGCGGACGTGGACCGATTCGGTTTTGATGGGATGCCGGGGGAGGGCGTGGTTCATCGCCAGAACGGTCACGGTCCCGTCGCCGCGGACGACCCAGACGTCAACCGTTGGGTGGGTGCCGCGGACGGGCAGGGCGTGATCGCCGAGCCGGTGCAGCAGCTCGAAGGCGCGATAGGCCGGCTTGGCGATGCCGTGAAGGGTCAGGAGCCCGAATCCACCCTGGAATTCGGTCCCCGGCATGTAGTTCTCCACGAAGATGTCACTGAACGTCCAGTAGCTGTACCCGTTCACGAGGCCGCGGGCCTCGAGCATCGTCTTGATGATCACGGCGGCCGCGTACGGCTCGTCGTGGAGGTGGTCGCGCGGGTTGGACGAGGAACTCCATTCGGTGTAGTACACCGGCTTGCCCCGCGCCTGGCGGTGCGTCTTTCGCGCCCAGGTTCGCAGGATGCTTCGCGTGCTCTCTGCGAGCTGCGTTTCGGTGTCCTCACCGATCGAGCCCAGCGCGTCGGTGGGGTAGTGGTGGGTGCTGACGAAATCGGCCGGGACGTGCGCCCGCCGGCAGAAATCGAGGAACGCCGGTATCCATGCGTTGCTCGCGGTGGCGGGTCCACCCACCCGGAGGTGGCGGTCGACGTGTTTGATGGCCCGTGCGGTGACCCGGTAGAGGCGGAAGTAGTCGGCCTGCGTGCCGGTCCAGAACGCCTTCAGGTTGGGCTCGTTCCACACCTCGAAGAACCAGGTCCGCACCTCCTCCACGCCGTATCGGGCCACCCAGTGGCTGAGGAGCCGCGTGATAAGCTCCGCCCATGCGGCGTAACTCCTTGGCGGAGTCACATTGGCGGCGTAGCGGAACACGGTGGTGCCGCCGGAGGAGAGCGTGGACGGCATGAAGCTCAGCTCGACAAACGGCTTCATGCCGATCGACACGAGAAAATCGCAGATCTGGTCGGCGTTGAAGAACGAGTAGAGCAGGACGTCCTGCTCGTCCATCAACGTCCCCATGTCGTCGCTGAGGATGCCGTGGAACCTCACGTGGCGGAACCCCAGCTCCTCGTGACAGCGGCGCAGTTGCTGCTGCCAGTCCGCGCGCAGCCCGAGTGTGGCGTGCCCGCTGCCGACGGTATGCTCCCAGACGTGAGGCAGCGGCGTGGCGCGGGCGGAGGTGCGGCAGGTGAACTGGGCGGTCCGTGCGGGGTGAGCGGCGCGTGTCGACATGATGATGGGGGCCGGTCAGAGGCCCGGGCTGCCCTGCATGATGCCGCCGTCGACGAACACCGTCGTGGCCGTCATGTAGGCGGCGCCATCCCCGGCAAGAAACGCCACCACCTCGGCCACCTCCTCCGGCTTGGCCATCCGGCCCAGGGGGATGGCGGCGTCGAGCTTCTTCAGGAGGGCCGGATCGCCCATCGTGCCGCGGTTGATCGGCGTGGCCACCGCGCCCGGTCCGACGCCGACTACCAGGATGCCGTGCGGCGCCAGCTCGACGCCCGCCGTGCGCGTCAGCATCCGCATGCCGCCCTTGGACAGGCAGTACGGCGCGTTGCCGGGCATCGGCCAGTCCTCGTGCACCGAACTGATGTTGAGGATCCTCCCGCCGCCGCCCTGTGTGATCATCTGCCGGGCCGCGAGCTGGGTGCCGAAGAACGCACTTTTGAGATTGATCGCGAGGACGCGATCGTAGTCCGCCTCGGTCGTCTCCAGGACGGAGGTCCGGGTCTCGACGCCCGCGTTGTTGACCATGATGTCCAGTCGGCCGAATGCCGTGACCGTCGCATCAATGAGCCGCTGCAGGTCGGGTACCTGGCTCACGTCCGCCTTGACGGCGGTGACGCGGGCGCCAAGCGCCGCGACCTCCCGTTCGACGGCATCGGTCGCGTCGGGATGGGCCACGTAGTCCACCACGACGGCGGCGCCCCGCCGGGCCAGGGCCAGAACGATGGCGCGACCGATGCCGCTGTTGCCGCCGGTGACGATGGCGACCCTGCCGTCGAGTGCCGCGGTGTGCGTTGCGGGTGTCATACCTCGAGCCGATCCCCCTCCCGCGCCGTTCGCGCGTACAGCACCGGCATCAGGAACACGCTGATCAGGAGTCGGGAAAATAGTCCCCCGACGATCACCATCGCGAACGGCCGCTGCGAATCGGAGCCAACGCCGGTTGAGAGCGCCGCCGGGAGGAGCCCGAGCGCAGCCACGAGTGCCGTCATCATGATGGGACGCAGCCGGTGCAGCGACGCCTCGCGCGCCGCGCCGGCAATGTCCATCCCGCCCAGGCGCAGCTCGTTGGCGTAGGAGATGAAAATCACGGCCGTCTGCACCGACACGCCGAAGAGCGCCAGGAACCCGATGCCCGATGAGACCGAGAACGGCGTACCCGTGATGGCCAGCGCGACAAGCCCTCCGACCGGCGCCGAGAGCGCAACGCCGATGATGGTGATCACGGGAAACGTCACGTTCCGATAGAGCGCGAACAGCAGCGCGAAGATCAGTCCGATGGTCAGCGGCAATACCAGTGCGAGCTGGCCCCGCGATGCCGTGTACTCCTCATATTCTCCCCCCCATTCCGCGCGATACCCCGGCGGCAGCCTCACCGCGGCCTTCACCTGCCGCTGGGCGTCCTGCACCGCATCGGCCAGGTGGCGCCCTTCGACGGCGAACTGCACGCCGATGTAGCGTGAGTTGGCCTCGCGGTAGACGAACGAGGCGCCGCTCGTGACGGTGATGGTGGCCAGCTCGCGGAGTGGAATCTGCTGTCCGTCGGACGTGGCCACGAGAATGTTGCCGATCTGCTCCGGCGTTTCGCGGAACTGCGGCTGCAGCCGCACCACGAGGTCAAAGAGCCTCTCGCCCTGCACCACTGACGTGGCCGCGACACCGCCGACCGCCGCCTCGATGAGTCCGTTCACGTCCGCCACGTTGAGCCCGTAGCGCGCCAGCCTGGCCCGGTCGAGCTGCACGCTCAGACTGGGCTGGCCCAGCTCCTCGACCACCGTGACCCGGCTGATGCCGGGGACCCGGTTGAGCACCGTCTCGATCGCATGTCCCTTCTGCTCCAGCACGCTCAGGTCGGGTCCGAAAATCTTGACCGCCAGCGAGCTCTTGAGCCCGGTTTCCGCCTCGTCCACCGCATCTTCGGCCGGCTGGGTGTAGTTGAAGCTCACGCCGGGAAAGCGGGAGAGCTGCGTGTTCATCGCGGTGACGAGATCGGCCTTGCTGGCGTGGGAACCGTGCCACTCGCCATACGGCTTGAGCCCGACGTAGAACTCGGCGTTGAAGAATCCGGTCGGGTTGGTGCCGTCGTCCGGCCGGCCGTGCTCCGAGGCGACGACGGTGACTTCGGGAAACGACCGGAGAATTCGGCGGATCTGCGGGACGATCTTGCTCGACTCTTCCAGCGAGATCGTCGACGGCATCGTGGCGCGGACCCAGAGCGCGCCTTCATCGAGGTGGGGCATGAACTCGGAGCCGATGCGGGTGGCGAGCGCGATGGCCAGGCCGAAGAGGACGATCGAGGCAATGATGGTCGTGCGAGCCCGGGCAAAGCACCAGTCGAGCGCCGTGGCATACACGGCGCGAATCCATTCGAAGACCACGTTCCGGCGTTCGCGGACGCCGCTCCGGAGCACGATCGAGCAGACCACCGGCACGATCGTCAGCGCGATGATGAGGGCGCCGAGCAGTGCGAAAATCGTCGTATCGGCCATCGGGCGGAACAGCCGGCCCGACGGGCCGGACAGAACGTAGATCGGCAGGAACCCGGCCACCACGATCGCCACCGCGTAGACGATCGGCCGGTTCACCTCCGCCGCGGCCTCGGTGATCACTTCGCGTATGGAAAATTGTCGCCCGTGTCGTCGGGCCAGGGCCAGATGGATGTTCTCCACCATCACGACGGCGCCGTGCACCAGAATCCCGAAGTCGATCGCGCCGATCGACAGCAGGTTGGCCGGAATGTGGTTGAGGTCGAGGCAGATGAAGGCAAAGAGCAGTGCGAGCGGGATCGTGCCGGCCACGATCAGCCCCGAGCGCACATCGAACAGGAAGAAGATGAGGATCGCGACGACCAGTACGATCCCGCGGACCAGATTCTCCTCGACTGTGCGCGTGGTCAGATGGATCAGGTCGCTTCGGTCATAGAACGGCTTGATTGTCACGTCCTTCGGCAGGATCGTCGAGTTGAGCTCGGCCGTCTTGGCCTCGACCCGCTTGAGGACCGTCTGCGCCTGCTCGCCCGTGCGCATCACGACGATCCCTTCCACGGCATCGTCCTGATCGTTGAACCCGAACTGGCCGAGCCGGGGCGCATACCCGATCACCACCTGCGCCACGTCGCGCACCAGCACCGGGGTGCCGTTCTTCACCGTCAGCACCACGTTCTCGATGTCCTCGGGCCGCTCCAGCCGGCCCAGGCCGCGGACATAGTAGAACTGGCCACCCTCCGAGTAGAACCCGCCGCCGGCGTTGCTATTGTTGGCGCCGAGGGCGGTGGCCACGTCAGCCACCGAGAGGCCTGCCCCCGCCACGCGGGTCGGATCGAGCAGCACCTGGTACTGCATGGTCTGGCCGCCGAAGCTTGACAGGTCCGCCACGCCGGCCACCGACTTGTACGCCTTCTCGATCACCCAGTCCTGCAATGTCTTGAGCTCCATCGGGCTGCGGTCGTTGCTCTGCAGCACGTAGCGGTACACCAGGCCCGAGGGCGAGAAGAGCGGCGCCACATCGGGCACCACACCGTCTGGCACCGCGACACCGCGCAGCTTCTCGAACACTCGCTCCCGTGCGAAATAGTTGTCCGTGCCCTCCCGGAACACGATGCGCACGTCGGAGAGCCCGTAGAGCGAGATCGAGCGAACCACGTCGAGGTTCGGGAGCCCGTTCATTTCCGACTCGATCGGCACCGTGATGAGACGCTCGACCTCCTCGGCTGCCTGTCCGGGCCACTGCGTGACGATCTCGACCATCGGCGGCGAGATGTCGGGGTAGGCGTCCACCGGGAGCCGGGAGAATGACCACACGCCAAACCCCGCCAGCACCACGCTGAGCACCAGCACTACGATCGGCTGCGCCAGCGACAGGATGACGATGCGATGAATCAGCGATCGCTGCGGGGCCACCGCCTCGTGCACGCCGGGATCCGTCATGACGCCCCCGAGCCCGCGAGGAACAGTGCGCCCTGGGTCACCACCGACTCGCCGGCCTTGAGCCCGGAGCGTACTTCGTAGCGATCCCCGACGCGCGCACCGAGTCCGATGCGGCGGCGATCGTAGCCGCGGGTGCCGTTGGCGACGTAGACGTACGGCAGGTTGTCCTCGTCCCGGAGGACTGCCGCCACCGGCACGAGGATGCCGGAGCGAGGGCGCATGGCATGGATCTCGACGTTCACCAGCATGTCGCGGCGGAGGAGGCCACCACGGTTAGGGACCACGATCCGCACCATCGTGGCCCTGGTGGCCGGATCAACCAGTGCGGCCACGTAGTCCACCGTGCCCGGCAGCGTATCCGGTGAGCCGCCGGTGGTGATCCACGCCTTCTCGCCGTGCCGCACCACCGCCACGTCACCCTCGAAGACGTTGGCCATGACCCACACGCTCGAGAGATCGGCGATGGTGAACGCCTCCGTGCTGCCCGCCTGGAGCAACTGCCCCGGCGTGATCAGCTTCTCGACCACGGTGCCGCCAATCGGTGCGCGGATCGCCGCTTCCGCGCCGGCCACGCTCCGGCCCTCGCGAATGGCTGTGATGGCGTTTTCGCCCACACCCAGGGAGCGGAGCTGCGACACGGCGGCATCGCGGTCGGCGGCGGCGGCGGCCAGGTCGGTGTGCGCCTGGTCCAGCTCGCTCCGCGCCAGCGCGTCATTGGCAAACAGCTGCTCGTCGAGCTTGGCGATCCGCTCCGCGTTCCGCGCGGCCGATTCCGCCTTGCGATAGTCGGCCACGGCGGTGGCAAAGTCCGGCGAGGCGACGGTGGCGAGCGCCTGGCCCCGCGAGACCAGCGCGCCGGGCGAGACCAGGATGCGGGAGACCGGCCCCGAGATCGGCGCGAGCACCTGGGTCGAGCGGTCGCCGTTGAACGCGACGGTGCCGGTGGTGATGACCACCGGACGATACTGACTGCTGTCGACCGTCGCGGTCCGGATCTGGCCGCGCTGTGTACTGTCGAGCGCCACGGTGTCGCCGGTCGTGGCGGCAGCGATGGACTCGGCGGGACGGTCGCGCTTGCCGCAGGCCGCGAGGAACAGACCGGTGCCGGCGGCGACGACGATCGGGCGAAGGGAAATCCTAGCGGGCATGGGAGTCTCCGGTGGCGAGCGTCGCGAGCGGCACGGCAGTCGCCCGCTCCAGGTCGGCGCGGGCGCTGTTGGCGGCCGCGAGCGCGTCGGTATACTGGCTTTCGGCGTCGAGGAGCGAGCGGCGGGCGTCCAGCACTTCGAGTGCCGACGATCCGCCCAGGCCATAGCTCACCGATGCGATGCGATAGGCCTCGCGCGCGGTGGGCAGCAGCTGGTCGCGGATGTAGAGCGCCTGCCGCAGCGCGGCGGCGGCGGTGGCGTAGGCGGCGCGCACGTCCTGGCCCACCTGCGCACGCAGGTCCACCAGCGTCGCGGCGAGCTCGCGCTCGCGATAGCGAGCCTCGCGGATCTCGCCATTCGAGTGCTGCCAGAAGAAGATCGGCAGCGGCAGGGCGATGCCGGTGGTGATGATGCCGGGCCCCGGGGCCGCATAGTCCCGGCTGATGCCGAACACGATGTCCGGCAGCCAGTATTCCCGCGCCAGCGACACCGCGGCGTGGGCCCCGGCCTGCTGGGCGGCAAGACTCGCCAGCTCGGGCCGGGCGCCCAGTGCGGCCGGCTCGATGAGCGCCAGATCGGGCAGCGGCGGTGGCACCGACAGCGAATCAGCCGCGGCCACCGGCGCGCCGAGCGGCCGCCCGATGAGACGGTTGAGCGCGGCACGCGCATTGGCGATGTCCCGCTCATTGGCGATCAGCGCGTTTTCCGATTGGGCGATGTCCAGGCGGGCGCGCACCACGTCGAGCTTGGGCACGCTGCCGGCATTGAAGCGCGCCTCGGTCTTGCGGGCAAAATCCTGGGCCAGTCCGAGCGCCTCGTGCAGATCGTGCTCCCGCCGCAGCGCCGAAAGCAGCGAGTCGTACGTCTGCGAGGTCTGGGAGGCGAGGAGCTGGCGGGTCAGCACCGCGTCAGACTCCGCGGCGTGGACGTCGGCGCTGCCGATCCTGCCGCGGAGCCGGAACTTGTCGGGGAACGGAAGGCTCAGACTTGCGCCCACCGCCCGGGCTGTGGGATCGCCGCCGCCAAAAACCCCGCGCGCCTGCTCGAACGAGACGCCAAAGTCGGGATCGGGGATCGCGGTGCCCTCGACCTTCCGGGCGCGCGCCTGTTCGGTGAGCGCCGCCGAGACGTCGAGCTGCGGGTTGTAGCGCAGCGCCTGTGCGATGGCTTGGCCGCGGGTGAGGCAAAGCGAGTCGGGCCGGGTGGCCCGCTGTCCGCGCCGCGCCGTCCAGCCGGGCGGCGCGGTGTCAGGCGGGGCGGTGCACTCGGGGCGCGGCGCGGCCGCGAGCGAGTCGGCCGACGGCACGGCGATGGGCACCGGCCGGGGGGACTCCGGCTGCTGAGCGTACACCGGCGCAGCTGACGCAGCCAGCGCGCAGGCGCATAGGAAATGTCGCATGCCTGTCCTGTCGTAATGATGCGGGGCAGGCCCGGAATGGGCCCGCCTCGTCAAGCCGGAACGTCAGCTTGCGACAGGAGGGGCGCGGGAGAGCTGGAAGGTGGGGGGATCGGCATGCGCCCGCACGACCGACGCGACCGCCGGCGGCGTGCGCTCTTCGACGGCCAGCACCGGCAGCGGCGTCAGCGATTCGAGGCGTGCGTGGAGTGAGCGGGCAATGCAGGCGGGGCAGGTGGACTCGTCATGGATCGGGGCTGTCGAACGCGAACCGCCGTCGACGCTGCCGCCGATCCGGTGCGTCAACTCCGCCCGAGCCGCGCTCGCCGCCCTCGCGTCCCGGATCTCCGACAGGGGCGCGAACAGCAGCATGACCTGCAGCACCACCGCGATAGCGGCGGTCAGTCGGTGGACCTGGTGGCCCCACCGTCCGCGCGGGAGCGTGGCAAATGCCATGGCGCAACGTACATGGGCCGGCGGGCCGCCGCCAGCGGGGGCGTCGGTCAGCCCAGACTCCGCCGGATGGGCCCGTCCACCGGCAGGATGAACCAGAAGCTGCTGCCGGCGCCCACCACCGATTCGGCGCCGATCGTGCCGCCGTGCATCTCCACGAAGTTCTTGCAGAGCGCCAGGCCCAGGCCGGTGCCCTGCTGCTGCCGGTTGAAGGCGCTGTCCACCTGGCTGAACTCGTTGAACAGTTTGGACATGTCCTCGGCCTTGATGCCGATGCCGGTGTCCACCACCGAGATCCAGACTGCGTCGCGCGAGACCAGGCGGGGCCCCTCGCCCGAGCGATCGGACGGCACCGGCAGCGGCGTCCGGCTGCGCACCCCGGTTAGCGAGATCGTGCCGCCGTCCGGCGTGAACTTGGACGCGTTGGCGAGGAGATTGAACAGGACCTGGCGGATCCGGAACGCGTCGGCCAGTACCACGAGCGGCTCGCTCTCATCCAGGTGGACCGTGCAAGGCTGGCGCTTGGCCGCCCGCAGACTGGCCGTGTCGGCCACGGCGCCCAGGATCGTCTCGCGGAGGTCGGTCAGCGAGAGCGAGAGCGTCATCTGGCCCGCCTCGATCTTGGACAGGTCGAGCACGTTGTTGATCAGCGCCAGCAGGTGGCGGCCGTTGCGCAGCACCGACTCGAGGAAGTCGCGGTGGATCTCGCTGAGCGCGCCGACGTCGCCGGTCAGCAGCAGGTCCGAGAAGCCGATGATGGCATTGAGCGGCGTCCGGAGCTCGTGCGACATGTTGGCCAGGAACTCGCTCTTGAGGCGGGTGGCCCGCTCCAGCTCGACGTTCTTGGCGGCCAGTGCGCGCTCATTGCGCCGGCTCTCGTCGAGCACCATGGCGCGGTCCAGGCCCACCACGACCTGGTCGCCCAGGATCTGGAGCAGTTGGAGATCGTGCTCGCTGAAGGGCCGGCCGTCGTGCCGGTTGTAAACCGCGACGGCCCCGACCACGATGCCGGCCGACCGGAGCGGCGCGATGGCGGTCGTGCGGAGCTCGATCGCGGCGGCCGGGAGCTGGAAATTGCGGGCGTCGGCATCCATGTCCGCGGAAACCAGCGGCTTGTCATGGGCCACCACCCACCCCAGCAGCGAGCCGTCCATCGGAAGCAGGAGGCCGAGCGACTCGGTCAGCGGGCCGGTGGCGGCCACCACTTTCATGAACCTGCCTTCCTCCGCCACCATGGCGACGCCGCCGCTCTCGGCCTCCAGCAGATCGGCGGCGGCGCGCGCCACTTCCTGCTGGAGCTCGACGACGTCACGGCCGCTCAGCAGCGTGGCCGCCAGATGGCGGAGGCGCTCCAGCTCGCGGTTGCGGGCGGCCGACGCCTCGAGGGCGCGGCGCAGGGTTTCACTGTGCTGGGCGGCGAGCGATTCGCCGCGGCGGAGCGCCACGAACGCAAGCACGCTGGCAATGAGCGCCAGCAGCGCACCGGTCCAGCGGTCGCGATAGGCGAAATAGATGCCGAACCAGGCGATGACAAGCGCCAGCGCCGAAATCGCCTTGGGCGCGTGCAGCCGGAGGCGGAGACTGGGCCGCTTGGCCGACTGGGTGGTCAATCCGCCTCCGCGGGCAGCAGCTCGGAAAAGCCGGTCTCGCCGGTGCGCAGCATGCGGCGGAGGTACGGTCTGCAGAGGCCGCACTGCTCGCCGCAGCCGGTTTCCCGACCGAGGGCGGTCACGTCCCAGCCGTGCTCCCGCGCCAGCGGCAGCAGGCGCTCGAACGGCATCCGGCGACAGATGCAGCCCGAGACCAGGATGGTGGCGGGACTCACGGGTTGGTGGGACGCAGATCCAGCTCGCTCAGGAGGGCGCGCGGCGGCAGGGTAACCGCGGTGAGCACCGCCTGGGCCACGTCATCGGGCTGGAGGATGCGGGACGGGTTACTGTGCTCACGGATCATCCTGGTATCCACCGACCCGGGGCAGATGGCGATGACCCGGACCCCGTCCTTCCGCACCTCCATCATGAGCGACCGGCTGAAGCCCAGCACCGCGTGCTTCGACGCCGAGTACGCCACCAGATCCGCGGTCCCGTTTCGGGCCGCGAGACTGGCGATGTTGACAATGGTGCCGGCCTTCCGCTCGCGCATGCCGGGCAGGACCTCGCGCGTCACCAGGAACAGACTCCGCACGTTGGTGCGCATGGTGGCGTCCCACTCCTCGAGCGAGAAGTCGGCGAACGGCTTGACGACGGCCATGCCGGCGTTGTTGACCAGCGTGTCCACCGGGCCGAGCGCGGCTTCGATGTGCCGCACTGCGGCCGGAACCTGGTGCTCGTCGCCCACGTCCGCCGGATGGCCGGCGGCGCGGATCCCCTCGGCGGCGAGCGCGGCGACCAGGGCGTCGACGCTGGCCGGTGTCCGCGCACAGACACCGACCTGCCAGCCGGCCCGACCGAGCGCAAAGGCGATGGCGCGGCCGATCCCCTCGGTGGCGCCGGTGACGAACGCAGTTCGGTGGCTCATCCCTGTAACCTAGCGAGCGCCGCCACCTCGCGCTGCAGCCCGCCGAGTTGCCGCATCACCTCCTCGTGGCGCCGTTCGGCGGTGGCCGCGTGCCGCGGCACGAACGACAGCGTGCCGTTGGGGTACAGCGTGGCTTCCTCGATTTCTCCGAGTGACTCGAAGCCGCGCTCATGCGCCTTGGCTGTGAGTTCCCCCATGTTGATCCTGAGCTGCGTCATGACCGCCTCGACTGGCTGCCCGTGGTTGATCAGGCAGATCGCGCCGCCGCTCTCCACTGCGGCGTCGCGGGTGGGGCCGCGGTAGAAGAGGCGGACGGCCAGGTGATTGACGGCCAGCAGCGTGGCCGCGCCCACGATGCCGCCGGCCAGCGAGGTGTCGTTGCCGATGATGGCATTCTGCACCGTGTTGGCCAGAGTCAGCAGGACCACGAGGTCGAACGGGTTGAGCTGCGCCAGCATCCGCTTGCCCCAGAGCCGCAGCGCGGTGACCAGCAGCGCATAGATGACGATCGGCCGGATGATCTTTTCGATCACCGAGACGGGAAACGCCGCACTGTCGGGGGTGCCCAGGTGCAGCAGGTTGTGGAACAGGTCGGAGAGGTACACGCCGTGCATTCGAGGCCTCTTTCCCGGTCGATTAGCTTCAGGTCGTGAGCATGCCCCAGCAACCCACGATTGTACGCGGCGGCTTCCGCCGCGGGAAGGCGCAACCGCCCCCACGGTCCTGGCGGGAGCGGCTGGCCGCCGCGCAGCACCTGCCCAAGCTGCTGCGGCTGGTCTGGCAGACCGGGCGATGGTACGTGATCGGAATTGTCATTCTGCGGGTGCTGCGTGCCGTGGTCCCGCTGGCCGTGCTGTGGATCGGCAAGCTGATCGTGGACGGCGTCGTCGCGGCCGCCGGTGACGCCGGCAGCGGCGCCGCGCCGCCGTGGCGGCATCTCGCCTGGCTCGTGATCGCCGAGCTGCTCATCGCCCTCACGGGCGAATCGCTCAGCCGGCTCTCGGCGCTGCTGGAGAGTCTGCTGGGCGATCTCTTTGCCAACCGGACCAGCGTCGAGCTCATGCGCCACGCCGCGACGCTCGACCTGGAGCAGCTCGAGAACGCCGAGATTTACGACAAGCTGGAGCGGGCGCGCCGGCAGACGGTCAACCGGATCGGATTGTTCACCCTCCTGCTGGCCACCATCCAGGATGCCATCACGCTGGTGACACTCGCCGGCGCGCTCGCCATCTACGTCCCCTGGCTGCTGGTCCTCCTGGCGCTCGCGGTGCTGCCGTCGCTCCTCGGGGAGACCCATTACGCGGCGCTCGGCTATTCGCTGCTCTTTTCGTGGACGCCGGAGCGCCGGCTGCTGGACTACCTGCGCTACATCGGCGCCAGCGACGTGAGCGCCAAGGAGCTGAAGCTGTTCGGCCTCTCGGATTTCCTGGTGGGGCGGTATGACCGCCTGTCCCAGGAGTTCTACGAGGCCAATCGCGACCTGGCCATCCGCCGGAGCATCGTCTCCACCGGCCTTGCGGCCATCGGCACGCTGGGCTACTACGCGGCGTATGGCGTCATCATCTATCTCACGGTCATCGGCTACCGATCGCCGGGCGGCGGGCTCTTCACTATCGGCGTCCTGACGTTCCTGGCCGGGTCGTTCCGCCAGAGCCGGGACCTGATCCAGCGGGTGCTGCTGTCGCTGGCCCAGGTCTTTGAGCAGAGTCTCTATCTCGACGACCTGTTCAGCTTTCTGGCACTCCGGCCCGGCATCACCAGCGCGGCCGGGGCCCGTCAGGTCCCGTCACCGATCACCACCGGATTCGTGTTCGAGAACGTGGGCTTCCGCTATCCCGGCTCGGAGCGGTGGGCGGTTCGCGGGCTGACATTCACGCTGGCCGCGGGGGAGCGCCTGGCGCTCGTGGGCGAGAACGGCGCCGGCAAGACTACGCTGGCCAAGCTCCTGGTGCGGCTCTACGATCCCACCGAGGGCCGGATCCTCCTCGACGGCGTGGACCTTCGGGAGTACGACCTGGAAAGCGTGCGGCGCAACGTGGGCGTGATCTTTCAGGACTTCGTGCGCTACGACTTTGTGCTGCGGGAGAACATCGCCGTGGGCAACATCGCCGAGCGGGAGAACGCGCCGGTGATCGAGGGGGCGGCGGCGCGGAGTCTGGCGGACAGCGTGGTGGGCCGCGTGGCGGGCGGTTACGACCAGATGCTGGGCCGCCGCTTCGAGGACGGGGTGGACCTGTCGGGCGGGGAGTGGCAGAAGGTGGCGCTGGCCCGGGCCTACATGCGGGACGCGCAGCTGCTCATCCTGGACGAGCCGACGGCGGCGCTCGATGCACGCGCCGAGTACGAGGTGTTTCTCCGGTTCTCCGAGCTCACCAGGGGCAAGATGGCCGTGCTCATTTCCCACCGGTTCTCGACGGTGCGGATGGCGGACCGGATTCTGGTGCTCAAGGGCGGCGAAGTTGTCGAGCAGGGCACCCACGATACGCTGGCCGCCGCCGGCGGGCTGTATGCGGAGCTGTTTCAGCTGCAGGCGGCGGGGTACCGGTAGGCATCCATGATTCCGGTGCTACCGGCACCTGCCGCGGCCGCGGCGGCATCATTCTACTGCTCGCCCTGTTCCTGGCCGCAGCCGGCCCGCCTGGGCCGCTGCATGCGCAGGGCCCCCGGGCCGGGGTCTTCCCCGCCAGCGCGAACCAGACCACGGCGTCCAATCGGCCGGGCACGGCGCCGGTTGCGGACTCCACGCGTCACACGAGTCTTCGGCCCGCGATCATCGCCGGCCTCGCGGTCGGCGCGCTCTCGGCCATTCTCGGCTACGAGTTCTGCCACGGAAGCGACACCGCGCATCGAAACTGCCTTGGTCGGGCGGTGCTCGGCTTCGGCCTGGGGGGAGGGTCAGCGGCGCTCATCGCGTGGATGGCGACCAGCGGCAAGCCGTTCCAGCGGGCCGGCCCGGCGCCCGCTCCGTAGCAGGTCGAGTCAGTCCGAGTTGCTCTTCCGGCCGCTCACCAGGCGGGCCGGCGGAAAGATCCACGGTGTCCACCCGCCGGCCCGCGCATCGGCGAGCCCGGCCGCACGCAGATCGGCGGCATACTGGCCCACATGGGCAATGTCGAGCATCGCCACCCGGCCGCCGGGCCTGAGCACCCGGACGATTTCCCCGATGGCGCGGCGCCGGTCATCCCGGCTGGACAGGTTGTGGATGGCCAGACTGGAGACCACGACGTCGAACGATGCGTCGGGAAACGGCAGGTTCCGCATATCGCCATCCTGTACGGCCACCCGCTCCGCCACCCCTTCCGCCGAGGCGTTGATCCGGGCCGCCGCGGCGCTGTTGCCCTGCTGATCGGTCTGGGACCAGAGGTCCACACCCACCGCCCGGCCCCGCGGCACCCGCAGTGCGGCGCCGATCAGCAGCAGGCCGTGCCCGCATCCCACATCCAGCACCTGCTCATCCCCGGTCAGGTGCAGTCCGTCGAGCAGCCGGTCACGCGCCTTGAGCTTGCCCACGCGGCTGCTCAGGACCATCAGCACGGCGCCGAACAGGTAGCCCGCGGCCATGGCGCCGGTGATCGACTCGATCCGGTGCCAGCCGCGCCACTGCCCCACGGCGGCCACCGCCAGCAGCGCGGTGGCCACCAGAAACATGTTGCGCACCACCCCGGGTGCGTCGAGTCCGTAGTCGGTTCCGGTCTTCGGCATCGTCGCTCCGATTTGACATCCGGGTGAACCGCCTCCAAAATGGAAATCCATCCATCCCCAGGAGGTGGAGACCATGAAGGTCTATGGCTCCGACGCCATCCGCAACGTGGCATTCGTCGGGCATGGCGGCAGTGGCAAGACAACGCTCGTGGACGCACTGGCCTTCGTGTCCGGCTCCAGCCGGCGCCACGGCTCGATCAGGGACGGCACCACCCTCACTGATTATTCCCCCGACGAAATCGAGCGCAAGCACTCCATCGGCCTGGGTGTCGCCTTTGCCGAGTGGCAGGGCACCAAGGTGAACCTGCTGGACACCCCCGGCTATCTCGATTTCTTCGGGGAGGTGGTGGGCGGGCTCTATGCCGCGGATGCGGCCGTGGTGGTCCTCAGCGGATCGGCCGGGGTCGAGGTGGGAACCGAAAAGGCCTGGGAGCTGTGCGATCAGCTCCACCTGCCACGGATCCTCTTCGTCTCCGCCATGGACAAGGAGCACGCCGACTTCGAGCGCGTCTACGAGGACGTGAAGGCCCACCTGACGCCCAACGTCGTCCCCGTCGAGATCCCCATCGGCGACGGCAAGGACTTCCACGGCATCATCAACCTCTTCAGCGGCGACTGTCACGTCTACCGGCCCGGCACCCGGAGCGGCGAATACGATGTGCTGCCGTGCCCGCCGGAGTACGAGGCGCGCGTTCGCCAGTATACCGAGCAGTTCACCGAGGCGGTCGCTTCGACCGATGACGCGCTGATTGAGCGCTACCTCAGCGGCGAGACGATTCCGCGGGAGGACTTCGTGGCGGCCGTCAAGCACGGCATGCGCGAGGGCGCGATCGTGCCGCTGTTCTGCGGCAGTGCCGATCTGACGTACGGCATGCGGGCGCTGCTCGAAAAGATGGTGGAACTCTTCCCGTCCGCCGCCGAGGCCGGCCTCCCGGCCGGCGTGGACGACGCGCCGCCGGTGCTGGGCCGCGTGTTCAAGACGATGTCCGAGCCGCACGTGGGCGACGTCACCCTGTTCCGCCTCTTTGCCGGGGAGATCCGCAACGGCGACGAAATCTGGAACGCCGAGCACGAGGTGGCGGAGAAGCTGAACCACCTCTCGGTGCAGCAGGGACGCGAGCGCCTCGAGGTGGAGCGGCTCTGCGCCGGTGACATCGGCTCGGTGGCCAAGCTCAAGGACACCCACACCAACGACACTTTCTGCAGCCGCGACCATCCGGTGCGGCTCTCGCCCGTGCCGTTTCCCGAGGCGGTGGCCACCTCCGCCGTGGTGGTCAAGCAGCGCGGTGAGGAGGACAAGCTCGCGGCCGGACTGCACAGGCTGCACGAGGAGGACCCGACCTTCCACTTCGAGTACAGCTCGGAGCTGGGGCAGACGCTCATCCACGGCATGGGCGAGCGCCACCTCGAGACGATCCTGGGCCGGCTCGAGCGGAAATACGGTGTGCACGCGGAGCTCACCCGGCCGCGCATCGCCTATCGGGAAACGATCCGGGCGCGCGCGGAGGGGCAGGGCAAGCACAAGAAGCAGTCCGGTGGACGGGGCCAGTATGGCGATTGCTGGGTGCGCCTCGCGCCGCAGCCGCGCGGTGCGGGCTACGCCTTCGAGGACGGGATCGTGGGCGGCGTGATCCCCAACAAGTACATCCCGGCAGTGGACCGGGGCGTGCAGGAGGCGGCGGTGCGCGGCGTGGTGGCGGGCTACCCGATGGTGGATTTCACGGTGGAGTGCTACGACGGCTCGTACCACGATGTGGACTCGAACGAGATGTCGTTCAAGATGGCCGGCATCCAGGCCTTCCGGAACGTCGCACCCCGATGCAAACCGGTGCTGCTGGAGCCGCTGACGGAGATCCAGGTCTGGGCGCCCGAGGACGCCCTGGGGGACGTGATGGGCGATCTCAGCTCTCGGCGCGGCCACATTCTCGGCACCGAGGCGGACGGTCGCCTCACCAAGGTCCGCGCCATCGTTCCCGAAGCCGAGCTCTACCGGTACTCCACGACCCTGCACTCGATCACGCACGGGCGGGGCACCCACCGGCTCACATTTCACGGCTATGCGGAGGCGCCGCCGGACGTCACGGCCAGGGTGGCGGCGGAGAGCGAGCAGGAGCGAGCCGCCGCGTCGTGAACGACGGCGCGCTCGCCGACGCGGTCGTCGGGCTGCACTTCGCATTCGTGCTGTTCGTGATCGTCGGCGGGCTCCTGGTGCTCTGGCGCCGCTGGATCATGTGGCTCCATCTGCCCGCACTCGCCTGGGGAGCTTTTGTCTCGTTGACCGGCCGGGTCTGTCCGCTCACGCCGCTCGAGAACGCGTTCCGGCGACGGGGCGGGCTGGCCGGCTACGACGGCGGCTTCATCCGCCACTACCTCGAGCCGGTGCTCTATCCGGCCGGCCTGACCCGGCCGGCCCAGGTGGCGCTGGCGCTTGTCCTCATCACCGTTAACCTCTGGATCTACGCACTGGTGCTGCGGGGCCGCCGCCCGCCGGCCGCCGCTCAGTAACGATTCGTCCGCCGCGTAACGAAACGATGCTCGCCCGTTTGCGCGCCACCCCCGTGTCGATTCTCAAGTAGCTGCGACGTCAACACTTCCGGATCCGTGCGCCGTGGCCCCTCGCTTGCCAATGACGCTGCGGGCACATCTCGCGTGCCGGCCCCTCCGGAGGTTCGATGTTCGTCCTGTTTCAGATCGCGGCTGCGCTCACCACCGGTGTCGGTGCCGCCGTGCAACGTCCGCCCGTCGATGTCGGCCCCCGCTCGCGAACCGAGCTGGCGGATGTGGCATGGGCGCCGGCCTCGCTGCCCGTCGCGGCTGCCGACACCGGCCGGCCGCGGGTGATCGAGTACAGCGACGGCTACGGGGTCCGGCTCACGATCCACCGCTATGCCAGCTATGCCATGATCCCGCTCTTCGTGGCCGAATACTTCAGCGGGCGTGATCTCCTCCAGAACAACTCGGCGGCGTCCAGCTTTGCCCGCAACTTCCATCGGCCGCTGGCCACGGCGATCGGCGGGCTGTTCGTGCTGAACACCGTCACCGGCGTGTGGAACCTGGTCGAGAGCCGGCACGATCCGGCGGGCAAGACCCGACGGATCATCCACAGTGTCCTCATGCTGACGGCGGACGCGGGATTCGCCGCGACCGGGATCGTCGCCTCGCGCGCCCATAACTCGGCCAGCGCGCGCAGTCTGCATCAGACCATCGCCGTGAGCTCCATGAGCGTGGCGCTCGCTGGTGACCTGCTCATGCTCATCTGGAAGGATTGACCATGTCTCTCACCCTGCATTTTGCCGCCACGCTGGTCGAGCCATGGGCCCGGCTCTATCGCGATCACGCGGCCCTCGAGAGCGGCGTCGCGTTCGTGCATCTGGGCGGCCTTCTGGCTGCCGGCGGGTTTGCCGTGGCCGCCGATCGCGGCACGCTCAGGGCCTACGGCGCGAGCCCCGCCCGGCGCCGCTCGCATCTCGACGACCTGGCCGCGATCCACCGTCCGGTGCTCATCGGCCTCACGATCGTGATGATGAGCGGCGTGCTCATGCTCGCGGCGGATCTGGAGCCGCTCGCCCGGTCGGCGGTGTTCTGGATCAAGATGGGGCTGGTCGCGATGCTCCTGGCCAATGGCCTCGGCCTCACTCGCACCGAGCAGAAGCTGCGGCGGGATCCCAATTCTCCCCGCGACTGGGCGGCGTTGCGCCGCTGGTCGGCTGCGAGTCTGACGCTCTGGTTTGCCGTGACGCTCGCCGGCACCCTTCTCACCAATGCCGGCTGACTGGCCCAGGAGCCCATCGATGTCCGCACTGCCCCAGGATCCCGCCGGCCCCGATGCCTGCGGGGACTGCTCGCTGCACGGCCGCCGTGCCTTCATGCGCGACGCGACCGTCCTGCTCGCCGGAGCGCTGACGGTGCTCGGCCGCTCCCGGCTCAACGCCGCGCCGCTGGCCGTCCGCTTCGGTGCCGCGCTCCGCGCCCGCGGTGACGAGCGCACCTACCCGGTCCCGGCCGAGGACGGCGCCACGATCGATCGCGATTCGGAGGTGATCGTGGTGCGCTCCGACGGTCACATGTACGCGTTTGCGCTCTCCTGCCCGCACCAGAACACCGCGTTGCGCTGGTATCCGGAGGACCACCGCTTCCAGTGCCCCAAGCACAAGTCGAAGTACCAGCCGGACGGAGAATTCATCTCGGGCCGCGCCACGCGCGGCATGGACCGCTTCTCGATTCGCCGGGCCGGTGAGACTGTCGTCGTGGACCTCGCCGCGCTGCACAAGCAGGACACCGATCCTGCGGGGTGGACGGCCGCGGCCGTCACGCTCTGACCGCCTTTCCAGGAGGACGTGATGCCAAGGGAACTGCCGCTCCATCCAAGTATGCCGGCCATCGAGCCGGGACTGAGCCGACGTGATTTCGTCTCGCGCTCGGTGCTTGCCACCGTTGCTGCGTCGCTGGCAAACGCCTGCGTCGGCGCCGTCGACTTCACGTCGCCCACGACGCAGGGCACCGGCGGAACCGGGGGCACCGGCCTGCCCGCGACCGGACTGGCGGTGACGGTCGCCAACTTTCCCGCGCTGGCGTCCGCGGGAGGAATCGCACGGGTGGACGGGGGCGTCGGCACGCCGGTGGCCGTGACCCGCATCGACGCCAGCACGTTTGCCGCGTTCTCGATGGTCTGCCCGCACGCCGGGACCACCATCAACATCAGCGGCAGCGGGTTTGTCTGTCCCAATCACGGCGCGCGATTCTCATCGACCGGGACCTGGACCGGTGGCCAGTCCACATCCAGTCTTACCTCCCTGACGACGAGCTATGACGCCGCAACGGGCGTGCTGATGATCGCCGGTGCCGGGGCGGGAACGGGTGGCGGTGGCGGTGGCGGTGGTGGAGGGGGAGGGCACGGCGAGGACGACGACTAGCGATCAGGTGCCGTAGTCGGCCTCGAATCGCTCGATGAAGGCGGTGGCGCCCAGGCGGGTGAAGAGCTCGACCGCCTGGGCGCAGTGCTGTTGGGCCGCGGAGGTCTGTCCCAGCGCCCGTGCCGCCCGCGCGGCGACGGCCATCGCCTCGGCCTCGAGCAGTGGAACCCCGAGCGCACGGGTGAGTGCCGCGGTGCGCTGGGCCCCGTCGAGCGCACCGCTGAAGTCGTCCGTCCGGAGCGCGATGGTCGCGCGCAGCAGCTCGGCCTGGGCCGAGCCGAGCTCATCGCCGGTTTCCCGCGCCAGCGCACCGGCCCGCTCGACCTCCAGCTCCGCCAGCGCCACATCACCCCGCTCCAGATCGAGCTCGGCCTTGCCGGCGATCGCGATGCCGATCATGCCGCGATCGCCCGTCAGGTCGGCGTGACGGAGCGACTCGCTCGCCGCCGCATCCGCCTCCGCCCACTCTCCCAGCTGGCGCTGGACGATGCCGATGTTGTGCCACGTTTCGGCGGTGCCGCGCCGGTTGCCCAGTCGCTGATAGTCGAGCAGCACCTGACGGTAGCGGCCGAGCGCCTCGTGGGGCCGCCCCTGCAGGTGCAGCACGGTGGCGAGGTTGTTGGAGGCGCGGGCGGCCATCAGCGTGTCGTCGAGCCGCCGCGCCAGATCGAGCGCTTCGGCAAAGGCGCCTTCCGCCTCGCGGGGGGCCCCGCGCTCGAAGCGAATGACGCCGAGGAGATTGACCGCGCGCATGCGGCCGTCGACATCGCCGCGAGCCCGGAAGTGGCCAAGCGCCGAGACGGCGTGCGACTCCGCAGCCGGCAGGTGGCCCAGCCGGGTGGCGGCGGTGGCCGCAAGCAGCGCGAGCTCACCGCTTGCCGCGTCGGCCGGAATCGTCGCGAACCGCTCGAGCACGGCCTGGAACTGGCCCGCGTCGGCCAGCGCGTGCAGCCCGGCTGCCGGGTCGGGCGCGTCGGTGGGTGAGCCCGCGTCGGCCATATGTCAGTACGCCAGCGCGTACCGGGTAAAGCTGGTGATCTTCGCGTCGGACGACCGGCTGGTCTGGAGCAGCGTCGAGGCGAGCCGGACGAAGGGGAGTCCGGGCGCCTCCTGCTTCCAGATGCCCAGCGTGGCCTCGATCGCGGTGTCGATCGCGTCGTGGTGGCCGTCCTCGTTGTAGTCGTCGTCGCCCCCGCCGTATTGCATCTCCATCTCCGCCGGCTCCTGCGGATTGAACTGGAGCCCGCTGGGCAGGAATTCGACGAGCAGGAGCGCCGGATCCACGATCCGCATCGTGATCAGCACCGAGTCGCCCTGTGCGATCGGCGTGCCGTCGGGCCGCGCCAGCAGTGCGGCCGACCCGATCGACAGCTTCACGAATTCCTCGCCGGGCCCGCCGTCGGCCGCCTTGAAGAAAATGCTGCCTTCGCGGTCCGTGCCCCGCACGGCGTAAAACGTCACCACAGTGTCCACGAAGCCCGGCACCGCGCCCGATCGCCGCACGACATTCAGACTGGCTCGCTCATCACCCGGTTGTGACGGCACGCCGGGCCCCGAGGCGTCGGAGCACGCCAGGGCTGCGGCCGCAACCGACGCAACGGCAGCGCAGGCGATCCACCATCGGTGTCCACGTCCCATCACAGTCCTCCTGAAGCTGGAATTGTCAGTCATCGTCGCCACCCGGACCCTCGCCGCCCGACCCGTCGAGGATCCGGTGCAGGCGGGGCCGTGAGATGCCGAGACGGCGCGCCGCCTCAGTCTTGTTGCCGCCGGTGAGCGAGAGCATCGCCCGGACGGCCGCCGCGACGATTGCGCGCAACTCGGCCGGAAAGGGCAGCGTGCCATCCGTCGCGGGTGCCGGCGCCGAGCCCGGCCGCAGCTCTTCGGGCGCCAGTGTGCCCGGCGGCGACAGCACGAGGGCGCGCTCGATCGCATTGCGCAGCTCGCGCACGTTGCCGGGCCACTGGTGGGCGCGGAGTGCCGCGATCACGTCGGCCGAGAGCGCGGGCGCCGGCAGCCCGTAGGCGGTGGCGATGCGCGAGACGAATGCGGCCGCCAGGAGCGGGACGTCCTCGGGTCGCTGGCGCAGCGGCGGCAGGGTCAGCGCAACCACGTTGAGCCGGTAGTAGAGATCCTCCCGGAACTCACCGCGGCGCACCGCGCCCGCCATCTCCACGTGCGTCGCGGCGATGACGCGAACATCCACGGCACGCTCCGCCAGGCTTCCCACCCGCCGGATGGTCCGGCTCTCGATGGCACGCAGCAGCTTGGGCTGGAGATCCAGCGGCAGACTTGCCAACTCATCGAGGAAGATGGTTCCGCCGTCGGCCAGCTCGAACAGCCCCGGCTTGGCAAAGCTCGCACCGGTGAACGCCCCCTTCTCATGGCCAAAGAGCTCGCTCTCCAGCAGCGCATGCGGAATCGCCGCGCAGTTGATCTCGACGAACGGCCGCGCTGCCCGCGGACTGTCGTAGTGGATGGCCCGCGCGAGCAGCTCCTTGCCGGTTCCCGTCTCCCCCTGGATCAACACCGTGACGTCGCCGTGGCGGGCCACCCGTGCGGCCTGGTTCAGCACGTCGCGCAGCGCGCGGCTTTCGCCCAGAATTGCATCGAAGCCGGTGCTGATCCGCTCGGCGGCGGCAAAGCTCCGGGCGTGAACACCCGCTTCCGCCGTCTGCCGAATGCGCTCCAGTGCGTGCCGCAGCGGCTCGAGTTCGGCCGGCAGCACGAAATAGTCCCGGGCGCCCTGCTGAATGAGCGTGGTCGCCATCCGGTGATCGGCCAGCGCGCCGACGACCAGGATCGGCAGCCCGGCATCGGCGAGCCCGGGCAGCTGCTCGGCGGCTTCGGCTTCGGCGCCGCCAGCCAGCACCAGCACCGCAGAGGCCACGGCGGGGACGGCGCCGGGCGCCTCCCAGTCATGGAGCCCGGCACCGGCGGCATCCGCCAGGGCCCGCACTGCGACTTCGAAGCTGTCGGAGAGTCGTACCACCGCGAGGCCCCAGCTCGGGGGCGTCACCGAACGCGGTCCGCCAACAACAGGAAAGGCAAGGGAAGGGCCACGACTTGCTTTCTACAAGATGTTGATTAAGAACTACTTGCGGATTTGATGTGGTATGGATGCCGTAACGATTCGCTGAATCGTAACGGTTCGTTGCGGTCTGGCGCCAGCGGGAAGGTTCAGGGCGCCATGACGTAGAGCAATCGCTGGAGGCGCGGCCGCGAGATGCCGAGCCGTCGCGCGGCTTCACTCTTGTTGCCGCCGCTGAGGTCGAGCATTGCCCGCGCCGCCGCCCGCGACAGTGTCGCCAGGTCGGCCGGGAACGGCAGCGCGCCGCGCTGGTCGAAGCGCTCGTCTTCGGCCAGCACTTCATCGGCGCTGATGGTCCCGGCGGGCGAAAGAATGATGGCGCGCTCGATCACGTTGCGGAGCTCGCGGACGTTGCCCGGCCAGTGGTGGGCCCGGAGCTTCGCCCGAACCGCCGCATCGATCACCGGCACGGGAAGGCCGTAGCTCGTCGCAACCCGCTGGGCAAACTGGTCGGCCAGCAGATCGACGTCGCCGTCGCGGTAGCGGAGCGGCGGCAGCGTGAGAGAGATCACGTTGATCCGATAGTACAGGTCTTCGCGGAACTCCTTGCGCTCCACGGCGGCGGCGAGATCCACATGCGTGGCCCCGATGATCCGCACGTTCACCGCCCGCTCGGCCCGGCCACCCACGCGGCGGATCGACCGGCTTTCCAGCGCCCGCAGCAATTTGGGCTGCAGGTCGAGCGGCAGATTGCCGATTTCGTCGAGGAAGATCGTGCCGCCGTCCGCCAGCTCGAACAGGCCGGCCTTGGCGGCGATGGCACCGGTGAACGACCCCTTCTCGTGGCCAAAGAGCTCGCTTTCGAGCAGCGCCGCCGGAATCGCGGCGCAGTTGATCTCCACGAACGGTTCCGCCGCACGGGGACTGTGATAGTGAATGGCCCGAGCGAGCAGCTCCTTGCCCGTCCCGGTCTCCCCCTGAATCATCACGGTCACATCGCCGCGCCGGGCCACCCGCGCCGCGTGGTCGAGCGTTGCCGTCAGCGCCGCGCTCCGTCCCAGCATCGTTCCGAAGCCGGCCGAGTCCCGCTCATCGGCCGCGAACTGCGCCGCGTCGGTGCGGGCGCGGAGCTGGGCCACCTGACGCTCCAGCGCCCGGCCCAGCAGATCGAGATCAGCCGGCAACGCGAAGTAGTCGTCGGCGCCATGGCGCACCGCGCCCAGCGCGACACGATGATCGGCCACGTCGCCGGTGACGAACACTGGTACTGCCTGCGCCGCGATCTCGCTCAAGAGCCCAATGGCGTCCCGTTCGCGGCCCGGCGCGGCGACGAGAATGGCGGCGGCCGTCGGCACCCGCTCGCTACCCGGCGTCCACGGCTGCAGGTCGAGACCGACCGCGGTGGCCAGCTCCAATAGCAGCGGGCCGTGCGTGCCGCCGAGATCCACGACTACGAGCGGCGGTATCGCCGCCGGCCGGGTAGAGTGCTTCATCGATGCTGGTCCTGACGTCACGGACGACTCCTGCGACCTGCCGGGGATATGGGGCACGCGCAAGACTACTCCACGGTACCTGGGCAGGCCATGACATATATCACATCGTTACAGATTGGTTGTCACGCGGTGTGCTAGCGGGGTTCCGGAGGAGGGATGCCTCTACCTGGGGGCGCGCCAGGCATCCTCGAAGCGCTGGATGAGGGGGCGGGCGTGGAGCCGTTCAAATCCGGCAAGGGCCTCTTCGCGCATATGTTTGGCCTCCGGCCCGTCGCCCAGGCCGAGCGAGGCCAGCGCGCGCACCGCGGCGCACTCGGCCGCGAGGAGCGCGCTGTCATGGAGGCAGGCAACGGCAAAGGCCTCCTGCGCCTCGCTGCGGGCCCTTTCGAAGTCACCCTGACGGAGCGCCGCGAGTGCACGGACTCGGCGCACCTCGGCGGCACACAGCGGATCCGCGGCCGCTTCGGCCAGGACGGCCGCCCGGTCCACTTCGCGGTGCGCCAGATCGAAGTCGCGTCGTTCGATGTCGATTTCTGCGCGGCCCAGCACGGTGAGCGCCTGCAGCGCCGCCATGCCGGTGAGCTCGGCGTGGCGCACCGCCTCGAGCGCGGCTCCGGCCGCCTCGCGCAGATCCCCCATCTGGCGGAAGCTCAGCCCCAGGTTGTGCCACGTCTCGGCGGCGCCGCGTCGGTCGCCTAGTCGCTGATAGGCCAGCAGTGCCGCGCGGTAGAGACCGATGGCGATTTCGGGCCGGCCGCGCAGGTGGGCCACGGACGCGAGGTTGTTGGATGTGCGCGCGGCGGTCAGCGTGTCATTCAGCTGTCGCGCCAGCTCGTGCGCCTCGCCAAAGAGGCGCTCCGCGTCGTCCAGAGCGCCGCGCTCGAAGGCGATCGCGCCCAGCAGGTTGACGGTCCGCATCTGGCCGTCGGCATCGAGGCGCTCGGCAAATTGCGCGTGCGCGCGGCTCGCCAACTCGGTGGCGCGGTCCAGCGCGCCGATTCGGGTGGCCGCGGTGGCGGCCAGCAAGTCGGCCTCCGCACGCGGCACCGCGTCGAGCGTGCCCGCGCCGTCGTACAGGGCCAGCGCCTCACGGAACTGCCCGGCGCGCACGAGGTCGCGCAGTGTATGCACCGGATCGGCAGTGGCGCGGCCAGGCGAGGTCATGGCCATTCAGTACGCGATGGCATAGCGGCTGAAGCCCGGGATGTCGGTGCGCACCTGCTTGTCGGAATGGCCCACGTCGGATGTGAGCCGCACGAACTCGTCACCGATCCGGGGTTGTCGCCAGATGGCGAGATGACCCTCGATCGAATCGTCCTGCGCATCGTGGTGGCCGCTGTGGTCGAGATCGCCATTGGCCGCGTCGAACCAGATCCGAAGCTCGGCCGGACTGGTAGGACTGAACGCGAGACCGGCCGGCTCGAGCTGAAACAGCATGAGCGACGGATCCACGACGCGGATGGTGATCTCGACCGAGTCGCCATTGGCAAACGGCGTTCCGTCAGGACGCGCCAGCAGCGCATTCTTGTCGACGGTCAGCCGCAGATATTCCTTGCCGCGCTTCCCATGTCCGTCGGTGCGGTAGACGCGTCCGTCGCGCTTGGCGCCGCGTTTGGCGTAGAAGCTGACGACCACGGCCTCGACCGGCGGTGCGTCCGCTGCGGCCGCGACGATCGAGAGCGACTCGGCCGCCTCCTGGCTGGGGCCGAGCGGAGTGGACTGCGTGAGGTCCTGCGTGCAGGCCGTGGCAAGCAGCAGGGCCACGGCGCCGGGAGCGCATCGGGCCAGCTGAGTCAGGGCGGCACGCAACGCACGGCTCATGAATCACCTCATTCGGGTCCGGGGAGGGGAACCTCCCGGTGCTGCGTTAGGCAAGGCGGGTACCACGCCGGGTGCTCTGCGCAAGTCATTTACCTGCAGGACATTGGGGCGAGGACACCGGTCAAGCCAGCGCCTCGCCCCATGCGTCGTCGCGCCACAGTTGTATCCGTACGTTCCAGTCGCTGCGTCTCGGTCAGTAGGACACGGCATAGCGGCTGAAGCCCGGCAGATCGGCCCGCACTTCCTGGTCTGAGTGGGTGACGAACGAGGCCAGCCGGGTAAACGGATCGTTGGTCTTGCCCTGGCGCCAGATCGCGAGGTGGTCCTCGAGTGAATCGTCCGCGGCGTCATGATGGCCGTTGTGGTCGAGGTCGCCGTCGGCGACGTCGTACTTGACGCGCAGCTCGGCGGGGTCAGACGCGGAGAAAGTCAGTCCGGCCGGCTCGAACTCGAAGAGCAGGCGCGACGCGTCGACGACGCGCAGGGTGATCAGCACCGAATCGCCGTCGACGAACGGCGTGCCGTCGGGGCGGGCCAGGAGCGATTTCTTGTCGACGGTGAGTCGCAGGACTTCCCGGCCGTGTCCGTTCTCCGGGCCGTCGCTCGTGCTGTCGACGCGGTAGAGCAGGCCCACGCTCTTCTTGCCGCGGATCGCCCAGAACGACGCTTCAAGCGCCTCGGGGGCGCCGACGTCGGGTGCGACTGCCACGACATTGAGTGCCGATTCGGCGACCTCGGTGGCCCCGATCGGTGACGTCGAAAACAGGCTGTCGGAGGCGCATCCGACGACTGTCGCGGCGGCGAAGACCGCCGCACCCAGGGCCCGAACAGACTTGGTGAGTGTCATATATATCCCATGTTGGATGGGCTGCAGTGAATTGCAGAAGCTACTATGTGCAAATGGGATACCATATGCCAGACCAGCTGTGGCTCCTGCCAAGATGACCTGTTGTTATACAGTTGTGCGATTTGGCGGGCCCCGCCCCGGAGCATGCGTGGATCATCCCGATGCAGCGGTGTGTATGCCGCGCATCGGCCCGGCTCCTTACATTAGAATGGGTCTTGCTGGCCGTCGGCGGACTCCTTTCTCACGCCCGAGGTGACTGTGCGACTTCCGATCCACGCGATGGTGCTGGCCGCCGCCGTCGCACTCGCCGGCTGCGCCCCCGCCGACCGGTCCCGGTCGAGCTGCGCCGACTGCGGGACCGTCGTCATCGCCGCCACCGGCGAGCCGCCCGCCATCCTTCCGCCCCTGGTCTGGGATGCAGTCGGCCGCGACATCGGGGACCTGGTGTATCAGCGCCTGGCCGACCTGGTGCCGGGCGGAGTCCCCGTCGACACGGGGGCGTTCCGCCCAGCGCTGGCGGCGAGCTGGGAGCGGGTGGACTCGCTGGATCTCCGCTTTCATCTGCGTCCGGGCGCACGATGGCACGATGGCCGGCCGGTAACCGCCGAAGACGTGGTGTTCTCGTTCGATGCCTACGCCGACTCCGCGCTCGATGCTGCGGCGCGTCCGTACGTCGCCGGACAGATGGCCGCCGTCGCCGAGGATTCGGCGACGGTGCGGATCCACTTCTCGGCGGCGTCACCGGAGCAGCTGTACGACGCGACCTATCACGTGCGGATCCTGCCGCGGCATATCTGGACCGCCATCCCCCGATCGGGCTGGGCCGCGGACACGTCGCTGGCGCATCTCGTCGGTTCGGGGCCATTCCGGGTGCAGCGCTGGGTCCGCGGCGAGTTGCTGGTGCTCACCGCCGATACGACGACAACCCCGCGGCCCGCGATCCGGCGCGTCGTCTGGCGCTTTGCCGCCGATCCGGATGCCGCGCTCAACCTCATCCTCAGCCACGAAGCCGATCTCATCGAGCTGGTGGGTGCGCCCGATCGCGCGCGCCGGATCGCGGCGGACACCGCCTACCGGCTGCTGCCGTATCCATCAGCGGTGTTCGGCTTTCTCGCGTTCCGGCTGGCCGATGCGGCGGGCCATCCCCATCCGGTGCTGGCCGACGTGCAGGTGCGTCGCGCGCTCGCCGCCGCCACCGACCGTACGACCCTGGCGCATTCGCTCATCGGCCCCGACACACGGGTGCCCAGCGGGCCGATGTCGCAGCTGCTCTGGATCGCCGACACGATGCCGCACGTCACGTTCGATACCGCGGGTGCGGCCGCCATGCTCGATTCGGCCGGCTGGCTCCGTCCCGCCGGCCGCCCGGTGCGGATGCGCGCCGGCCGGCCGCTGCACTTCGACATTCTCGTGCCCGCGACGAGCACCATGCGCCGCCAGATGGCGGTGGCACTGCAGGAGGCGTGGCGCCGGCTCGGTGTCGATGTCTCGGTCACGGCCGTGGATTTTCCGGTGTTCCAGGAGCGGCTGGGGCAGGGGCGGTTCGATGCCTACGTTGGTACCTACCTCGACGAGCCGTCGGCCCGGGGCCTCGTTGACCAGTGGACCCGCGCCGGCTGGGGCAGCGCCAACTTCGGCCGCTACGGCAGCGCGGGGTTCGATTCGTTGCTCGCCGCGGCGGGACGAAACCCGGATCCGGCCGGCGCACGGGCCCTCTACGGCGAGGCGATGGACACCCTTCGCAACGATGCGCCCGGCATCTTCCTTTTTGCGCTCACCAACACCGCGGCCGTGCACCGCCGGCTCCGGAACGTCACCATCGATCCGTTCTCCTGGCTGGCCACGCTGCCCACCTGGTCAGTGGATCCGGCGATGCGCATCGCCCGCGACACGATGCCGTGAATCGGATCGCGGTCGCGGCCCGCGCGGGGCGCGGCGGCGAATCCGTTCCTGGCGCTGATGGCGATGCAGTTCGATGCGGCGGCGGCGGGGCTGGCACGGGCGGAGGGCCGGTAGCGCTGCCGGCCCTCCGCCCTGCTCTGGTCAGGCGGTCTTGCGCTTGGGTTTGGTGGTGCGCTTCCGCTTCTTCAGCTCGAACGTCGGCTGGAACAGATACTCGGGGTCGCTGGGCCGGCCGCCGACGCCGACTTCCTCCTGCGGCTGCCGGTACACGTAGCGCTCGCCCCGGAAATTCCGGAGAACCACCTCTTCATCGCTCATGCTGACCACGTATTCGGGCAGCAATGGGATCTTGCCGCCACCCCCCGGTGCGTCGATGACGAACGCCGGGATGGCGAGCCCGCTGGTCCAGCCCCGGAGCGCCTCCATGATCTTGATGCCGGTCTGCACGCTGGTGCGGAAGTGCTCGCCGCCGGCCACCTGGTCCGCCATGTAGATGTAGTAGGGCCGCACCCGCGCCATGAGCAGCTTGTGCATGAGCTGCTTCATCACCTCGGGCGTATCGTTGACCCCCTTGAGCAGCACCGTCTGGCAGCCGAGCGGGATGCCGGCCTCGGCGAGCATGCCCAGGCCGTTGACCGCGGCGGGCGTGAGCTCGTCGGGGTGGTTGAAGTGCGTGTTGATGAAGAGCGGGTGGTACTTCTTCAGCATGGCGCACAGCTCGGGCGTGATCCGCTCGGGCAGGTGGCACGGGACCCGGCTCCCGATCCGGATAATCTCGATATGCGGGATGGACCGGAGCCGCTGGAGGATCGCCTCGAGCCGCCGGTCGTTGAGCAGCAGCGGGTCTCCGCCGGACATGATGACGTCACGGATTTCGCTGTGCTGCTCGAGGTACTGGAAGGCGCTCTCGAATTGCGACATCGGGATCTTCTCGGGATCGCCCACCTTGCGCCGGCGGGTGCAGAACCGGCAATAGGTGGCGCAGACCGGCGAGACGAGGAAGAGCGCACGATCGGGATAGCGGTGCGTGATGTTGGGCACCGGGCTGTCCTCGTCCTCGTTCAGCGAATCCACCACGCCGTCCACGACGTCGAGCTCCTCGACGCTGGGGACGTACTGGCGCCAGATCGGATCGTCGGGCGACTTGATGAGATCCACCATTGCCGGCGAGATCCGGAACTCGAAGTTCTCCGCCGCCTGCCGAAGCCGGCCGAGCTCGGGGAAGTTCTCCGCACCGAACCGCTCGGCGAGCACCTCGAGGGACGAGATCGAGTTCTTTCTCAGGACTTCCTGCCAGGTCTCCATGACGCTACCGGTCCTCCTTCATTGCGGAGTACACGTGAGGTACTTCACATAGGCGACCTGGTCGTCGCCCGGGGCATAGAAATCGGGAATCGTCGCGACGGCGCGATAGCCGCGCGCCTCGTAGAACGCGCGGGTGGCCTGGTAATCGTCGCGGCCCGCGGTCTCAACCACGATCAGGCGGGCGAGGCCGGCCAGGCGCCGCTCCATCTCGCGCAGCAGCGCGGTGCCGATCCCGCCACCCTGCAGCGCGGGATCCACCGCCATCCAGTAGAGGTCCCAGGTCCCCAGCGCGCAGGGCGTCGGGCCCCAGCAGATCCATCCGGCCGTGCCGCCGTCCACCTCGGCGATGAGCGCCTCGTAGGACGCCGGCTCGGTGCTGCCCATCCCGGCCAGGGCGCCATCGAACACCTCGAGCGCCACCGGGATCTCGTCCTCGCGGAAGAGCCCGCACGCGCGGGTGATCCGCTCGATCGCGGAGCGATCGGCCGGGCGCGACGCGCGGAGGGCGAGCACGGCGGAGGCGGTCACCGGGTCAGGCCGTGACCGCGCCGCTGGCGAGCGCGGCGGCCGCGCGCACGCTCTGCGAGCGATTCATGGCCTCGTCGGCGATCTGCGCCGCCAGCGTCTCGTAATCCCAGCCGAACGCGCGGCCCATCCGGGCCAGCCCGGCGTCACTCGAGAGATCGGGACAGGGATTCACCTCGATGATGTACGGCTGCCCGCTCTCGCTCAGCCGCATGTCCACCCGGCCGTAGCCCTCGGAGCCGGCCATCAGCTCCCACGCCTGGCGCGCCACCTGCCCGATCCGCCGGGCGAGGTCTGCCGGGACCCGCGCCGGGCACACCGGCACCGTCCCGATGTCCTCCGGGCTCCCGGCCACCCACTTGGCGGCGTAGGTCACGATGGGCCAGCTCTCCGCCGGCATGCCGGCGAAGTCGATCTCGGACAGCGGCAGCATCTGCCGGCCGACGAAGCCGACGTTGAACTCCCGTCCGGCCACGTATTCCTGGACGATCACTTCCTCGAACTGCTCGAGCATCTGGGACACTCGCTGACGCAGCGCCTTGCGCGTGGTGCAGACGGCGCCGGCGTCGATGCCGACACTCGCGTCCTCGGCGGCTGGCTTGACGATGGCCGGCAGCGGAAAGCTGGTGGGGATCTTGTTATCCTGGGCCAGCGTGAAGGCCGGCACCGGCAACCCGGCTGCGGCCATGAGCGTATTGGCCACGTGCTTCCGGTGGGTAACCGTCGTGGGCCAGGCGCGGCATCCGGTGAAGGGCACTCCGGTCAGCTCGAGGGTCGAGACCACGTAGTCCTCGAACCGGGCGTGACCGTTGATCCCCTCGCAGAGATTGAAGATCAGGTCGGCGCGGCGGGCCCGGCTGAGCCAGCGGAAATCCGTGGCGCGCACCGGCACCAGCTCGACGTCGTCGCCCCGGGCGCGGAGGGCGGCACGGACCTCGTGCACATTCTCCAGCACGGCCGCCACGTCCTGTGCGCTCCACTCGGCGCTGCCGGCATCGAAGATGATTGCGACCTTCATGACGCCACCTCCGCGAACAGCGAGCGGCCGCTGATGCGCCGCCAGGCGATGTCGGCGACGGTGCGGATCAGCTCGTCGTAGTCCATCCCGGCGGCGCGGGCCGCCTTGGGGAAGCACGAGTTGTCCCGCGGGTCGGGCAGAATGCCCGGGAGCGGGTTCAGCTCGACCACCATCGGGTTGCCGGCGGCATCACAGCGGACGTCGATGCGGCACCAGTCACGGCAATCCAGCGCACGGTACGCTGCGAGCGCTGCGGCCCGGACCGCGTCCGCCTGTGCCTCGGAGATGCGCGCGGGGCACTGGTAGATCTCGAGCGGATTGCTGAGCGTGTCCCAGAGCCATTTGGCCTCGTAGCCGTAGATGGGCGGCGCACCCGCGGGCAATGTGTCGAACCGCAGGCCGACGATGGGCAAGCACCGTGCCTCAGCGCCGTTGCCGATGACCGCGACAGTGAACTCGTCGCCCGGCAACCAGGTCTCGATCAGCACCGGCTGGCGGTAGGTGGCGAGGAGGTAGTCCACCTGGGCCACCAGCTCCGCCCGGTTGCTGCACAGACTTCGCACGCTCACGCCCTTGCCCGATCCCTCGAAGGCCGGCTTGGCAAAGAGCGGGAACGGCAGCGCGGCGTTGCGCGCGTGGTCGCGCGTGCGGGCCAGGAGAAACGGCGCCGTGGGCACGCCGTGCTGCGCCATGATTTCCTTGGCGCGTCCCTTGTGGAGGGCGAGCGCCAGCGCGAGCGGGTCGGAGGCGTGACACGGGATGCCGAGAAATTCGCAGATCGCCGGGACGTGTCCCTCGCGGTTGGGACCGTAGAGCCCTTCGGCGATGTTGAACACGAAGTCGGGCCGGGTGGCGGCGACGCGGGCCGGGAAGTCCGCGGTGGCTTCGAGGCGGATCACCTCACCCAGCGTGGCGAGCGCCCGCTCCACGGCGTCGATCGTGGCGGGTTCATCCCATTCGGCGTACAGGTCGGGCTGATCGAGGTCGGGCCGCAGCGCGCGAGGCGCGGGCACGCCGCTCGGAGGTTCGTCGGTCTGGGGGAGGGAGTCGGACACCGCCCCGGCTGGGTTAGCCGGCGCCTCGGGTTTGAGATTAAAGGCGAGTCCGATCCGAACTGCCAAAAGAATTCCTCTACAAAAAAGGCCGTCCACAAGAGACCGGCCGCGGAGGTTGGTGACGCTGCCGGACTAAAGTAAGAAAAAGCCGACAGCGGCACAATAGATTTTGGGAAGTTTCTTCAACGAGTTTCTTCCGGACGAGCGGCTCGCGGCCGCCGCTCAGACCTTGTGATACTCCACGCGACCCGATTCGTTGCCGTCTTCTCCCCGGTAAATCTCGAAATCTCCGAAGAGCGCCGGCGCCTCCGACTGGAGCAGCCGCAGCACCATCACCGCCATCCGGCGGATCTCCAGCTCCGCCCCCTCGCCCAGTCGAAGCTCCAGCATCGTCCGCCACGCGCGGACATTGGCGCTGACCACGATCTTCACCTCGGTGGCATTGGGCAGCACGCTGCGCGCCGCCTCACGGGCCAGCTTCCGCCGATGGATCTTGTCCTCCACCCAGGCGTACTTCGCCATCAGCCCCTCAACCGCGGCGACGTAGGCTGCCTGCGCCGCGAGCACCTGCGCGGTCCACGCCGCCTCCAGCGCCCCGTCGCCCTGGATTGCCGGTGGCATCACGAAGGCGGCGTGCGACTCGTCCACGTAGCGCTGCGAGAGCTGGGAATAGCCAAACCCCGCCCGGTGCCGCACCAGCTCGTGGCTGCAGGAGCGCGAGATCCCCTCGATGAGCAGCACGTACTGGGCGTGCTCGAAGACCGAGCCGTGCCCCTGGCGCAGGATGTTGCGCAGATACTCGGCGGTGGTGCGGCCGGCCGGGTTCTGCTGGCTCATGTAGCAGAGGCGGCCGGCGAACTCGGCGATCTTCTCGCCGTCGCTCGCCTCGCCCTTCCACTGGATCGGCAGATGGGCCGGCTCGACGAACTGGGGGCGCGCGAGCAGCGAGACGCGGGGGGTGCGAAGGATTTCCATGGGACCGGGATCAGGGTGAGCAGGTCGGCGACGACGAAAGCGTCACTGCGGTCCGGCCGGCGCGGCGCCGGCGAGGGTGAGCCGCGGCGTCGCGTAGCCGCCGCCGCGCTCGATCTCCCGCAGCCCGGCGGCGATGTCCGCCGGGAGCGGTGCCGCATCGGCACCGGCCTTCAGCCGGCTGAGCGGCGGACCGGCATCGGGCACGATGACGCCCGGGTTGAAGATACCACGAGGGTCGAACGCCGTCTTGATACGGCGGAAGAGCTCCACGATCTCGCCGCCGTAGACCCGCGTCAGCAGCGCCGCGCGGAGCCGGCCATCGCCGTGCTCACCCGAGGGCGTGCCGCCCAGCCGGACGATTTCGTCGGTCACGTCCTCGAGCAGCGCGGCCACCTGGGCCTCCCAGCCACCGCGGGCCAGCTCCGGCAGCAGATTCACGTGCACGTGCCCGTCGCCCGCGTGGCCGAACATCACTACCGCCAGCCCGCGCGCGGCCGCCGCCTCCCGGACAAACCGGATGTAGCGGCCGACGCGCGCCACCGGCACGCACCCGTCCTCGATCACCTGGAGCGAGCGGCGATCCTCGGGCAGTCCGGCCAGAATCGGGCTCGCGGCGTGGCGCAGCGCCCAGAGCTCGGTGGCTTCGGCCTCGTCGAGCGCGACGTCCACCCGGGCGGCAAACGGAGCCATGTCGCGACGCACGGCGGCGGTCGCCTCCCGCAGCGCGGGCAGATCATCGCCCTCCAGCTCCACCAGCACCACCGCTTCCGCGCCGCGCACGGCGGCGGCCGTCTCGGCCGGCAGCCGCCCGGCGACGAGATCCAGGAAGGTGCGATCCAGCAGCTCGGCCGCCGCCGGTTCGTGACTGAGCAGTGCGGTGATGACCTCGCCAAAGTGGTCCATCGAGTCGAGCACGAGTCGGAGCGCCGTCTGGTGGCGCGGCACCCGGTCCAGCCGCCACTCCGCCGCTGTCACCACGCCCAGCGTCCCTTCGGCGCCGATGACCAGGTCCAGCAGGTCGCCGCTCCGGAGAAAGGCGTCGAGCGCGTAGCCCGACGAATTCTTCCGGGTATGCGGAAACCGCTGACGGACCAGCGGTGCGGCGGCCAGCACCGCCGGCTCGACCTCGCGGCGGAACCGCGCGAGGGCGGCCACCTCGGGCGGCGCCTCCCCGCGGGCCAGATGCACATGTTCGCCATCCGCGGTCAGCAGGTCCAGCGCCTGGACCCATGGGCGCACGCTCCCGTAGCGGACCGAGCGTGCACCGGCGGCGTTGGTGGAGACCATACCGCCCAGCGTGGCCCACCTGCCGCTCGACGGATCGGGTGGGAGCCGCAGGGCATGGCCGGCGGCCGCCTGGTCGAGCGCGCCGAGTGTGACGCTGGAGCCGGCATGGGCCAGCCGCCGCGCGGCGTCGATCGTCAGCGGCGCCTGGCGCAGTGCCGTGAGGTCCACGATCACGCCGTCGCCGACGTTGCCGCCGCCCATGGCGCTGCCGGCGCCCCGCAGCACCAGCGACACACGCTCGGCGCCGGCCCAGCGGATCAGCGCCGCGAGGTCGTCATGATCCACTGGCAGGCAGACGGCCGCCGGGATGATGCGGTAGATCCCCGCTCCTTCGGCGTAGGCGGCCCGGGCGCGGGCGTCGGTACGGTAGACGCCCCGGATCGGCGGGTGAGCGGTCATCTGCGGAAAATATCAGTGTGACGCCGCGCCCGCCCTGTGCATTATCTTGAAGGCATGCCGGACACGTCTCGAGCCCAGCTCATCCACATCGACGTCGACCGCCGCCTGGGCCACGAATGGGACGAGTGGGACGGCCGGCCGCTGCCCAACAGCGGCAACTACGATTCGCCGTCGTGGCTCTTCTTTGCCTGGTCCGCCGGCGCGCTGGCCGCCGCACTCGTCGTGACCGCCCTCGCGCTCTTTCTGCTGGCGCCCCGTCTGGCCCTGCTGAGTCCCGTCATTCCCCGCGTCCTGTGGCTCTCGCTCGCGGGGCTCGCCGTGCTCGTCACGGTCTGGTGGGCGCTGATCGCGCTGTCGTACACCACTGGCCGGTCACTGCTGCCCGAGCGGCTGGCGGAGCGGGGTCCATTCCTCCGGTTGATGCGGCTCACCTCGCGCACCGCCGGCCGCCTCGGGCGCCGCGATTGGGTGGAGAACGCCAGCGTAAAGGTCTACAACCGGCTCGCGCTGCTCCGCGCCCGGAAGGTGGGAAGCGGGGAGCTGCTCGTGCTGATTCCGCGCTGCCTCTCGAAGGCCACGCTCGACGGCGTCCTGGGGATCGCGGGGAAGTACGGTGTGCCGGTGTTCGTGGCCACGCGGGGACAGCTGGCCCGCCGGGTGATCCGCGAGCGGAGGCCGCGCGCGGTCGTCGCCGTCGCCTGCGAGCGCGACATGGTGAGCGGACTGCACGATGTTGCCGGCAAGGTGCCGGTGCTCGGGCTCACGATGACGCTGCCGGCAGGGCCGTGCAAGGATGCGCTGCTTGACCTGCCGCAGCTCGACGAATGGGTCCGCAGCTTGGTGGTCTGACGCCGCTCAGCGCCGGACGATGAACGGCGTGCCGCCCAGCTTCCGCGTGATCTTCGCCATGGCCGTCCGGGCCACCGCCGCCGTCGCGTAGTCACCGACCCGCACCTTGAGCCACACCCCCATCGAATCCACCCGCGCCCCAAAGCCATCGGCCACGTAGGCCGCCACGATCGCATCGGCGTCGGGGCGGTTCTTGACCGCCGCCACCTGCACGCTGTAGTGCCGCACGGCCGCGGGTGGTGTGGCCCGTGGCACCGGTGCCGGGGCGTGCGGTGTCGTGTCCCGGGGCGCCGCCGCCGGGGGCGGCACCGTCCGCTGGCCCTGCGTGGGTGCCGCGGCCGGTGCGGCGCTGGTGATACTGTCGCGCACGCCGCGCGTGATTGCGCCGGAATCGGCGGACACCGGGCTTGGCATCGGTGGCGGTACCGGGGTGCCCGCCAGGGAATCCCCGACGGGCCGCCGTGCCGCCGGCACCGGTTTCGCGGGCGGTGCGCTGGCGACCACCACCGGTGCCACATCCACCGGCTTGCCGCCCAGCCGGGTGAGAATCTCCCGCAGACGGGCGCGCGCAGGGTTGGCGTACGGCACTTCACGCTCGAGTTCGCGCGTCGGCACCGACGGATCGGCGTTGGCGCGATAGACGACTTCCACCGTCATCTGGCTGAATCCGTGCTCCGCGGGCTGCACCCAGCCGCGGAGCCGAACGACGTCGGGGCCAAGGGGCCGCCGATGTGTGGGCTGGAGGGTGGCGGCGTCGAGCCACGGACTCTCCAGAAAGCCGTCCCGCGGCGCGAGGCGCACGAGCGCGATGCTGTCGGCGCGGAGCGCGGCCCCCAGTGCCCGGGTCGCGTCCGGCACGCCGAGCTCCATCTCGGTGGAGGACGCCTCGGGGACCGGCAGAAAGGTGGGGCGCGCGCTGCCCGGATCGCAGGCGGCGAGCGCGCCCACGATCAGCAGTATTGTCGCCCGCGTCACGTCAGTGGGTCGAATCGGCCGCGTCATGATCGTGGCCATCTGCGTGATCGTGATCGTCGGCCGCCTCACCGGCGCCGTGATGATGCCCCTCGGCGCGTTCGTGGATCTCGGTCTCCATCACCGCCGTGGGGACTCCTGCGCCGTGCTCGAATACCATCCGCCCGCCGTACATCCCCGTGGCCACCAGCGTCGCGGTGCCGCAGAGCGCCAGCGAGAAGGCCACCAGCCGCTCCCCGTGCGCCATCTTCGCCTCGCGCACCGCCCGCCAGATGGCCAGCACGCCAAAGATGCTGAGGGTAACCAGCGCGAGCTTCTCATGGGTTTGCATCAGCTCGTGGACCGCTTCGCTGTGCTGGATCCGCCCCTCGGCCTGGAGTCCCGAGATGACGGCGACGCCGGCGCCGAGGGCGCCAGCGATCAGCGTCCAGAATCCGGCGATGCGGAAGCCGCTCCGCCGGGTCGCCAGCGCCAGCGCCTCGAAAACCACGGCCGTCACGAGCAGTGCGGCGGGCAGGTCGTTCAGCATGGCGTGCAGGCGCGGCCAGTCGTAGCCCATCATTCTCCTCCAGTCAGAGTCCGAGATCCACTGGGGTCGGCGGCTCGGTCGAGTAGTCGTAGAACCCGCGGCCGGATTTCCGGCCGGCGAGTCCCGCGAGCACCATGCGCGTCAGGAGCGGCGGCGGTGCATAGCGGGTTTCCCGGTACTCCGTGAACATGATTTCCGCGATGCGGTGCGCGGTATCGAGCCCGACGAAGTCGAGGAGCGTGAACGGCCCCATCGGGTGGCCGCAGCCGAGGCGCATGGCGGTGTCGATGTCGGTCATCGAGGCCACGTTCGCCTCGAGCGCGCGCACCGCGTCCAGCATGTATGGTACCAGCAGTCGGTTGACGATGAAGCCGGATGTGTCCCGGGCCGCCACCGCTTCCTTGCCCAGACTGCGGGCAAAGGCGAGCGCGCGTTGAAAGGTCGGTGCCGAGGTGGTGACGGTGCGCACCACCTCGACGAGCGGCATGAGGGGCACGGGATTGAAGAAGTGCAGGCCGACGAACTGGTCCGGCCGGGATGTGGCCGCGGCCATCGCCGCGATCGTGAGACTCGACGTGTTGGAGGCGAAGATCGCGTGCGCGGGACAGAGTGCGTCGAGCGAGCGCCAGAGGCCGTTCTTGATCGCCAGGTCTTCGGTCACCGCCTCGATGGCCAGGTCGACGCCGGCCAGCGCGTCAAGCGAGGCGGCCAGCGTAAGCCGGGCCAGCGCCGCCTGCCGGGTGCCGGCGGGCACCTTCTGCTTCTCCTCGAGCCGGGCAAGCGAGCGCTCGATGGCGCGGGCGCCGGTGTCTCGCGCCACCGGGTCCGGCTCGTACACGATCACCGTGTAGCCGGCGGATGCGACGCTCTGGGCGATCCCGCTGCCCATGATCCCGCAGCCGAGCACGCCCACGGTGCGCACGTCCGGCTGGCCGGTCACCCTCGCCTCATGGCTTGAGGGCCTTGCGCACTTCGTCCGCGATGAGCCCGACGATGCCGGACGGCCGGGGCGGAAGCTCCCGCTTGCGGGGACTGCCCTGCTGCAGATGATCGAGCGCGCGCTCGAGCCCGAGCTGCACGCGCTCCAGGCGCGGGGGATACTGCCGCACCACGACGTAACCCACGCCCAGGGCCAGCGGCAGCGGGGCGACCGCCACCACCAGGAACGGCGTGAGCACCGCCAGGATTGCGGTCGCGGCGGCGCCGGCGGACGCGATGGCTGCGGCACCGCCCACGAACTGGCTCCGGAGTCCCCGCACATCGGCCGAGAGACTTACGTGCACGTACCCCGACTCGAGCGGCATCAGCGTCGCAGCAACGGTGCGCACCGGCGAGAGCATGAACGGCCGCTTGCCCGAGCCGAACGCCGCCGACGAGCGGCGAATCGCGGCCTGGAACCCGCCCAGCGGCTCCCAGGTGATCCGCCCCGGCTGCTGGCGCTGCACGCACAGCAGCTCGTGCGTTTCCATGTAGCCGAGGAGCACCTGACTCACGTCCTCCACGGTGCCGAGGACCACACGCTGCGCCGTGGTTGCCGCCGGGCCGGCCAACTTGTCCAGGACGCCGTCGGCGACCGGCGCCGCGACCCGGTTCTGCTCCTCCAGCATGGCCTGCTGCAGGTAGTGGCCCGGGATGCCCACTTCGCGGCCGAGCGCCAGTACATCCGCCGGCGTGAGCGCGTCGCCGATGTCGCGCTCGGACGTTTGCAGCTCGGCGGCGCGCTGGAGTATCCGCTCCAGCGCGGGGCGATCGATCGAGGACCGCGGGTCGGTCATGCTACTCCTGCTTCGGTGCCTTGAGCGGATCCACCTTGAACTGCGGCAGGACCGCATTCAGGTCGGGCGAGGGCAGCGCCGGCCGCTCCGGGAGGGGGAGGGGGGCGGGAGCATTGCCCATGTTGCCCAGGAACGGCCGGATCATGTCGATGGGGATCGGGAAGATCGTGGTCGAGTTGTTCTCCGCGGCAATTTCGGTGACGGTCTGCAGGTAGCGGAGCTGCAGCGCCGTCGGCTCGGTGGCCAGCATGCGCGCCGCCTGCGCCAGCGTTTCCGATGCCTGCAGCTCGCCCTGCGCGTTGATCACCTTGGCGCGCCGCTCGCGCTCGGCCTCGGCCTGACGGGCCATCGCCCGCTTCATGTTCTCCGGCAGGTCCACGTCCTTCACTTCGACGGCGGAGACCTCGATACCCCATGGCTCGGTCCGCTCGTCGATGATGCGGCGGAGGATCGCGTTGATCTTTTCGCGGTCCGAAAGCAGCTCGTCCAGCTCGACCTCGCCCAGGACCGACCGCAGTGTGGTCTGGGAAAGTTGGCTCGTGGCGTAGAGGTAATCTTCGATCTCGATCACGGCTTTCTGGGGGTCCTTGACCCGCATGTAGAGCACGGCGTTCACCCGCACCGAGACGTTGTCGCGCGTGATCACGTCCTGCGCCGGGATGTCGAACGCCATGGTGCGCATGGACACGCGCCGCATGGTCGAGAAGCCGCCCGGCACGAAAACGAGACCGGGACCCTTGGTCCCCCAGAACCGGCCGAGGAAAAAGGCGACCCCACGCTCATACTGCTTGAGCACGCGCAGGCTCATGAATGAATAGGCGACCGCAAGCGCGAGTACGCCGACCAGTGGTTCCATGATGACTCCTTAGACCGGGAATGCCTCGACGATAACGGCGGCACCCTGGCCGCCACCGATGCACGCACTGCCGAGACCGTAGCGTCCACCACCGCGCCGGAGCGCGTGCAGCAGATGCAGGGTGATGCGGGCGCCGCTGGCGCCCAGCGGATGACCGATCGCGATGGCGCCGCCGTCCACGTTGGTCCGTTCGCGGTCGAGCCCCAGCTCCTGCTCGACCGCCAGATACTGGGCGGCGAACGCCTCATTCACTTCCACCAGATCCATATCGGCCAGGGCGAGACCGGCCGCCGCCAGCGCGCGCCGCGCCGCGGGCGCGGGACCGATGCCCATCACGGCCGGATCGACGCCGACGACGCCCCATGCCACCAGGCGGCCAAGCGGTTTGAGGCCGCGGGCGGCGGCATAGTCGGCACCGGCCAGGACCAGCGCCGCCGCGCCGTCCACGATTCCCGACGCGTTGCCGGCCGTCACCACGCCGTCCTTCCGGAAGTAGGGCGGCAGGCGGCCGAGTGCGTCGGCGGTGGTGTCGGGGCGCATATGCTCGTCACGGGCCCAGGGCTCGGTGACGCGGGTCTTCCGGTTGAGGAGCGGCACCGGCATGATCTCGTCGGTAAACCGCCCCGCGGCCCACGCATCCCGGGCCCGCTGCTGGCTCATGAGCGCATAGGCATCCACCGCGTCGCGTTTGATGCCGTAGCGCTCGGCCAGCCGCTCGGCGGTCTCGGCCATGGACAGATCGCACTGGGAATCACGCAGCGCTTCCCACAGTGTGTCCTCCAGCGGCGCCGCGGGGCCCAGCCGGAGGCCCCACCGCGCACCGCGGACGACGTGCGGCGCCTGGCTCATCGACTCGGTGCCGGCCGCGAGCACCACCCGGGACTCGCCCAGCCGGATCTGCTGCGCGCCCTGGATCACCGCCTCGAACCCCGACCCGCAGAGGCGGTTGACCGTGACGGCGGGCGTCTCGATCGGGAGGCCGACGCGGAGCGCCACATGGCGGGCCAGATACGCGGCGTCGGCCGAGGTCTGCAGCACGTTGCCCACGATCACATGGTCCACGTCCGCGGCCGGCATGCCGGCCCGCTCGAGCGCGGCACTGCCGGCGAGGACGGCAAGGTCGGTCGCGGTGAGGTCCTTCAGCGAGCCGCCGAAGCTGCCGAACCCGGTGCGGACGCCCGACAGGAAGACAACATCACGCGCCGGGGTTGCCGACGAATCGCGTGCGGTGGGCATGCCGTGAAAGATGCCGCCCCTGGCAGGGTGATGCCAAGGGCGGAGTCGTGATGCGTTGCACGAACGCGGGGCTCAGCCGGCGAGGGCAAATCCGCAGGTGATGCAGTGGCGCCAGCCCAGCTCCACCTCGGTGCGGCACTCGGGACAGTGGGTCGTCGCCTGGCTCTGGCCGCAGTGGGGACAGAAGTTGACGATGCGGCCGTCCGGCAGCCCGCCGCCGCAGTAGCTGCACTGCGCCGATGAACTGGTCGCCTCGGTGTCATCCGCGTCCGGGACCGCCGGTGCCGGCCGCGGGGCAGGAGCCAGCCGCACTTCGTCGAGCGGGAGCGCGTCATCTGGATCGGGCGCCGACGCCGGCGGGGCGGCCTCATGGAATGGCGGCGCCGACCACGGCGTGGCAGATCCCGTTCCCGGCGGCGCATACGCGCGATGGGTGTCGCCCGGGACCAGCGCAAACGCCACCTGTTCCTGCACCAGCGTGATCTCGGAGGCGGCGTCGCGGTCGAGCACCGCGAGATCGGGATGCGAACTTGCCACTTCGGCGATGAAGCGCGTCCGCGTCTCGGCCGGCTCCGCGTGGGCAAAGCCGCCCTCGCCGGCACAGAGCCGCAGCAGCACGAGCTCGTAATCCTCGCTGGTATCGAGCTCGAGTGCGCGGCGGTTGGTGCGGTAGGGCAGCAGGTTCAGCCGGATCTCGCCGATGGGAATCGGCTGCCGCAGGCGCATCGGCTCGGTCGCCGCGAGCGTCTGCACCAGCTGCCGGAAGAACCGCTCGAGATCGGTCACCTTGATCCTTGTGTCGCGGATGGTGGGGAGGGTACGGGCTGCCGCTGGCGCTGTCAAGCGAACCGGGGAACGGCGCCGGCGGCCTTAACGAACGATGGCCGGTGGCGTCCTCCCACGCAGTCGACCCTATGGAGACCACCCACGACGCTGGAGACCGGACCCATGCACTGGACCCGCCGCCGCACCCTCCTGCTCTCGGGCGTTGGCCTGAGCGCGCTGCTGTTTGCCGCCTGCAGCTCCGATACCACCGCGCCGGGCGGCGCCGAGCTGAGTGCCGCCACCTCGGCGGACGCCGCCGCGGCCTCGCAGGACGAGACCGAGGAGGCCACCGAGTCATTCACGCTCGACGGCGCCATCGATCCGGCCGGCGCCAGCCTTTCGTCCGCCTCAATGTCCGGGGCCTCGTTCTTCAGCAGTCCGCCCAACACCCGCGGCTGCGCCACCGTCTCGTCCACCACCGACACCGACGCCGATGGCGCGCCGGACAATGCGGTGTTCACGTTCGCGCTGCCCGCCTGTCATTTCACCGGGTTCCGCGGCGGCAGCGTGGACCTCACCGGCACGATCACGGTAAGCGACCCCACGCCCTCGGCCCCCGATTTTGCCTATCACGCGGCCCTGGCCGATTTCACCTTTGCCGCGAGCAACGCCGATCAGGAGACGTACACCGCCGTCCGGAATGGCACCCGCGAGCTCTCCGGCACCACCGCCGGCCTCACGCTGGCCAACAACATCACCACGGTGCGGACCGTCTCCGGCCGGCCGTCGGTTCAGGTCGTGCACAATCTCCAGTTCATGTTCACGCCGGACGGCGGCGGGTCGCTGGTGGACGGCCAGCCGCTGCCCAGCGGCACCATCACCGCAGCCGGCACCGTGAACTTTTCGCGCGGCAGCGAGAGCCGCACCTTCACCGTGACCACGGCAACGCCACTCCAGTATGACGCCACCTGCACCGGGCCGCACCGGGCACGGATCAAGGCGGGCGAAATCCACTGGACGCTGCCATCGGGCGGGTATGTGAATGTCGTGTGGACGGCGTGCGGGGTTCGGCCGACGCGGACCTTCGTGCCGGCAACCTGAGGCGCGCCGGGCAACCGGCGACACAGGGAAACACGACGGCCCGGTCGCATGACCGGGCCGTCGTGCGTTTGGGGCTCGGCGTTCAGCGCCGGGCGGCTCTCGCCGTTCCCGGCTCGGCATCACGGAGCGGGAATGATTCACCGGCCGCGAGCCGCCGCTCCAGCACGCCGAACGCGGCATCGGGGTCATAGGCCGGGAAGAGGCCGCGGTCCTGCCGGGCGGCCAGCCACTCGGAGAAGCCGGATGCGATGATACCGTCCGAGGTCCGCTGGTCGATGGCCGCCGCCACGGCCAGGTCGTTGGCATACTCATTCTTGGCATGACCGCGGTGGCCCCGCACCCACGTGAGCTGGGTCTCATGCCGCCGCGCCGCCGCCACGAGCTCCTGCCACATGGGAAGATTTTCGATCGGACCGGCCTTGCGGCGCCACCCGCGGGACTCCCATCCGGACACCCACTCGCGCATGCCCTTCACCAGGTACTCGGAATCGGAGACGATGAGCACGCGGAGCCGCGCGCCCTTGGCGGCGAGGAGCTCGAGCGCCACGGTGGCGCCGACGAGCGCCATCCGGTTGTTGGTTGTCGCAGGAGCGTGCACGTAGACGTCGCGCCGCTGGACGCCGGTGTCGGTGCGGATCTCGATCAGGCCGCCGCCGCCGCCTGGGTTGTCGCCCTCGCGGCCGTTGCCGAGGCAGCTTTCGTCGAGATGCAGGATGGCGATGGGAGGCGTTGCCAGGATCAGTCCCCGATCACCTGGAAGTCGTCGATGTCGTTCAGCAGGAACGTGAGCTGCTCGCCGGTCATGGGCAGGTGGCCTATGAACGCCTCGGCCGTCCCCACCGTCGTAACCCGGAGGGCGGTGACCACATACTCGTTGCCGCGCCGGCTCACCGACACGCGGAGCCCGCGCCGGGCGGCGCTTTCCAGTCGGTCCATGCGTTCGGGGGTCCAGCGCATCGTGCGTCCCGCGGTGGGAGAATCAGTTGGTGGTGACGGGCCCCATCTTCACGACTTCGAAGTCGTCGCCCGCCAGCGTCTTGAGCGTGTTCAGTTCGGTGTCGCTCCAGCGCGCATCGGGCGCGCCCGAAACGTACCAGTTCGAGCCGTTATCGGCCACGATCATGCCGTAGCGCTTGAGCGCGGTGAGAATGACGCGGGCCGTCGGCGGAAAGGTCGAGACGTCGAACCCCGCCTTGAGCCGCACCCGCATCCCCATCGGCGGCAGCGCCGGATCGGTCGCGCTGCTGGCGTAGTGCCGGGCCGGGGCAATGTAGGCATGACGCGTCCGGCTCACGGTAAACCGGAGCGCGTGGCGGATCTCGCCCTGGTCCACGACCTCGTCATAGCGCACTAGCCCGGCGAGGATCGGCAGGCCGGCCGCGTCGGCCGAGGTCCAGCCGGCCGGCCGCAGGGCATTGCTGGACAGATCAAACACGGCGCCGGAGCCCGCATGCCACCCGCCGCCCTCGGGATGCGCATCAAACAGCTCGTAGAGCTTGTGCGCGTCGCGATCCACCACGAGTACGTGCCGGTCGCCGCTTGACGCGCTGCCGCCCTCGATCGGTGCGTCGGACGGGATGGGATATGGCCCCGGGTCGCTCTCGCCGGCGTAGTCGAACGTCACCGGCACCGCGGCCACTGCCGCACCCACCACCAGATAGGGAATCCCGAACGGCCCGCCGTTCCAGTCGGCGCCAAAGTCGGGATGCAGGTGCGTGCTGCGTCCGATGGTGGCGATCAGCGCGTCCGACTGAGGGTCCACCGCCGCGGTATCGACCGGGGCGTTCCACGGGTTGTCGGGCGGAAAGATGGCGACGCCCGCGAGCGTGGGGCTGCTGGCCGGTCCGCCGGCGGGCCCCTGCGTGCTGTCCGCCGCACAGCCCACTGTGAGCGCGGCCGCCAGGGCAGGCCCCAGCGCGGCGGCGACAATCAGCCGGCGCGTCACGCCGATTGCCGCACGCGGATTGCGCCCGCCGGCCCGTGGACGACGCATCCCACCGTTGCGGCCGCCGGCGTCCCCTCAGCGCACAGCGCCTCGAGCAATGCCGCGTGGTTCTCCGCGGGGACGGCGAGGAGGAGGCCACCGGAGGTCTGCGCGTCGGCGCAGAGGTAGCGGTCCGCGGCGTCGATGTCGTCGGCCCACTCGGCCTTGACGGCCGCCTCCAGATTCCGGCGGGTGCCGCCCGGAATGAACCCGCGTGACACGAGATTGCGGGCGTGGGGCAGGATCGGCAGCGCGTCGACGTAGAGCTCGGCCGCGACGCGGCTGGCTTCGAGGATGTGCGACAGGTGGCCCAGCAGCCCAAAACCGGTGACGTCGGTCGCGGCGCTCACGCCGACGCTGAGTGCGGCCCGCGCCGCGCCCTCGTTGAGCGTGGTCATCGAGGCGACCGCCTCGCGCATGCCGGTCTCCAGCAGCGCGTCCCGCTTGAGCGCGGTCGAGAGAATGCCGGTGCCGAGCGGCTTGGTGAGGATCAGCAGATCGCCGGCACAGGCGCCGGCGTTGGTCAGCATACGGTCGGGGTGCACCTCGCCCACTACCGCCATGCCGAACTTGGGCTCGGCGTCGTCGATCGAATGTCCGCCCAGCACCAGGCAGCGTGCGCGAGTGGCCACCCCGGCGGCGCCGCGCAGGACCTCCCCCAACATCTCGAACGGGAGCGTATCGCGGGGCCACGCCACGATGTTGAGCGCAAAGAGCGGCCGGCCGCCCATGGCGTAGACATCGCTCAGCGCGTTGGCGGCGGCGACGGCACCCCACGAGGCGGGGTCGTCGAGGATGGGCGTGAAGAAATCGAGGGTGGCGACGAGTGCCCGGTCCGGCGCAATCCGGTAGACCGCCGCGTCGTCCCTGGTGCCGGCGTCCACCAGCACCGCCGGATCGGTGATGCCCGGCAGGTGGCGCAGGACCTCGTTCAACTCGACGCTGCTGAGCTTGCACGCGCAGCCGGCGCCGTGGGAGAGCGACGTCAGGCGGACAGGGCGAATGCTGGACACGGCGTCAGCCATGGGACCTCCCTCGGGCGGCGGGGCCGCGGGACGATGGAGGTCATAACCTACATCGTCGGACCGGGGAGCAACACGGCTGGAGGGAAACTTGTATTTCCATGCCACGAAAAGCGTTGCGGCGTTCCCGCGACACCGCCGCTAGTGCATCCGCCAGGCGATGATCGCCCCGGCGGCCAGCACCCGGACGACGCCGGCCGCTGTCACCCGGGCGCCATGTGCGGGCGTTCCGGGAGGCCGCTGGCCGCTGCGGAGCCCGCCCGGCCATTCCATGAGGAGGCCGAGCAGGGCAAACATGAGCGGCCAGCCGCCGCGGCCCAGACTCCCCATCCACAGTGCGCCGAACAGCGTGAGCAGGAGTGCTTCGGTGAGGTAGATGCGGACCGGTGCGCGGAGCCAGCCGCCGGCGTTGCTGCGGCGCTCGAGCCGGGCCGCCGCGACTTCCCAGCCGGTGAACCACACGGCGACGAGCAGCCACGACAGCGCGATGTCACTCAGTGCCACCGCGCTACCACGATTTGCGAATGGAATCGGCGCGCATCAGGTTGCCCCGCACCATGACCCATTCGACCGCGCGGGTGTTGCGGATGTTGGCCAGCGGATCCGCCGTCAGCACGACGAGATCGGCGGCGCGGCCGGGCCCGATCCGGCCGAGCGAGTCGGCGCCGAGGAGGTGCGCGGCGTCGCGGGTCGCGGCCAGCAGCGCGGCCGTCGGGGTCAGGCCGGCATCGACGAGCAGCGAGAGTTCCTGGTGCTCGCTGAATCCGGGGATGAGCATCTGGTTGGCGGCGTCGGTGCCGGCCGCCACGATGCCGCCCGCCGCCCGGAATTCGCGGATGAAGCGGTCCTGGGCCGGACGCGAGGCCCGGAAGGCGGCGAAGTCGGCCGGTCCCCAGCCGGCGCGGCGGATCATGTCGGGGACGTTCCAGCGGGCGCGCTCACTGTCGGGCACGGCGCGCAGTTCCGGTGCGCGATAGAGCGTCGAATCGTCGAGATGGGCAAAGGTCTCATGCAGCACGAGCGTCGGGATCAGCACGATGTGCCGCCCGGCCAGCTCGCCGGCCACGCGCGAGAGTGCCGCCGAATCGAGCGTCGCCCAGCTCTGCTCGAACATCGTCCAGCCGGCAAAAAAGCTGCGGGCGTGCGCCGCATAGAACGGTGCGGGGTCCGCCACGGCGGACTCCGGCACACCGCTCAGGTGTTCGATCGAGTGGACCCCGATCGTCGCGGCGGTCACGGCGTCGGTGAGGCCCAGATGGGCGGTCACGCGGAGGTTGAAGGTGCGGGCCTCGTCCACAACGGCGCGGAGCAGCGCGGGCGTGATACGGGTGTAGACCTTGAGGTAGTCCACGCCGGCAACGGCCAGCTTGTCCACCGCCTTGCGGGCCGCCACGGGATCGGCGGCGGGCAGCGCGTCGGGGTAGGTGGTGGGCACGCCGTCGATCATGGCGCCGGCGGTGAAGATGCGCGGACTGGCCACGGCGTTGAGGATGGCCTCTTCGCGGAGCCCGAGGATGGTGTCGAGCTGTCCGTGCGCGTCGCGGACGGTGGTGACGCCCCAGGCCAGATAGCGGGGCAGCGACCAGCGCGCCACATGAGCATGGGCGTCGATCAGCCCCGGAATGATCCAGCGTCCGGCGACATCCACCTTGCGGGTGTGGCCGGGGATCTTGAATCCCTCGCGCGGTGCGATCGCTTCGATATGGGTGCCGCGCACCAGGACGACCGCATCGGCCAGCGGCGTGCCACCCGAGCCGTCGATGACGGTGGCGCCCACCAGCGCGAGCCCCTCGGGGCCGCGATCGCGGCATCCGCCGAGGGCAACGAGCGCCGCGAGGGCGAGGCTAGTCGCTCGAGGAGTGATCATGGAGAATCTTCCAGCCATCGCTCCGCCGTTGCATCAGCAGGGTAAAGGGGCCGCTCGCCGTCGTGCGGCCGTCGCGATAGAGAATGTAGCGGGCCGTGACGAGCGCGTAGTCGGGCGGGACGGGCCGCACGGCAAATTCCTCGAACCGCAGGCTGTCGCGCTGGGCGCCCGGCGCAAAGCGGGGGGCGTAGCCGCGGCGGATCGTGTCCCAGCCATGCGTCAGGTGGCCCCGCGACATGAACGTGGTGGTGCTGTCGTGCACGTAGTCCGACATGAAGGCGTCGAGGTCGCCGCGGTTCCAGTCGGCGGCGGACCGCGCAAACTGCGCCTCCAGCCGGGCCGTCAGCGCGGCCCGATCCGGGGCCGGCGCGGGCGTCGGCGCCGTCGGGCGGCAGGCCGCGAGCACACTGAGGAGGAGGATCGGGAGGATGCGCATCGTGCCCTCGGGTGAAGTTCGGCTGGAAGGTGCGGCGCCCGGCCGGTCCATGCAAGGTGGCTGGTGGAAGAAAGGCCGCCCAGGTGGGCGGCCTTGTGCTGCCGTGCGGTTCAGCGACGCCGGCGGGCTGCCTTCTTCGCGCGCTTCCGGGGCGCCTTTCGCGCCGCCTTCTTCCGTGCCGCCTTCTTTGCCGGCCGCTTCCGCGCAGCCTTCTTCCGGGCGGTCTTCCTCACTGGACGCTTTCGCGCCGCCTTCTTCCGGGCCGCCTTCTTCCGGGCGGGGGCCTTCTTCTTCACCGCCTTGCGGGCGGGCTTCTTTCTGGCGGGCTTCTTTCTGGCCGCCTTCCTGGCCGGCTTCTTCTTCGCCGCCTTCTTGGGCGCGGCTTTCTTCTTTGCGGCCTTCTTTGGAGCCGCCTTCTTGGCCGCCTTCTTCTTCGGTTTCGCTGCGACCTTCTTCGTCGGCGCCGGTCGGCTGCCGCCATTGCGCGCCGGCTGGCTCATCGGAGCCACCGGTGTGGGCTCGTCCATCCACCCGCCGCCAAAACTCGGGGTCGCCGCTGGGGCGGGCGCCGGAATCGGGTCCATCGACATCGGTGTATCCTCCATCCAGCCACCGCTTTGCCAACCGGACTCCATATCATCTCGCTGGGACATCGCAGCTCCTCGTCGGTTGCGCGGCACGGCCCGCCGCCGGTGGATCGCGGCGCGGCGCGCGCCGCGGTGGTGGTTATAAGTTGCACTTCTTGATTGGTTGTGCAAGGCGGTGCCATCCCCACGCACCCCGTTTCTTCACTATAATTGTCCGCATCGGGCCCGATCGGGCCCGGCTCCTCGATGTCAGGGTCCCCGTTGATGAACCTCAACTGGTTGCGGTGCTTGATCATCGCGCCCATCGTCGCGGCCATCTGCGCCCCGGGCGCCGCCCGCGCCCAGGGGGTGGCCGAAGTCCAGGTCACACCGGAGACGCTCACGCTGGCCGTGGGCGCCAAGCAGACGCTTTTCGTTGCCGCCTTCGACAAGCAGGGCAACCTCCTGCCCACCGCCCAGGTGGACTTTGTCTCCTCGGATTCCTCGGTGGCGCGGGTCGGGGCTGACGGCACCGTCGTGGGGCTCAGCGCCGGCCTCGCCAAGATTGAGGCGCGCGCACAGGGCCATCGCGCCGCCGTCGCGGTTTCGGTGACGCAGTCGGGAGGCGCGGCACCGCCTCGCGACCCGGCGCCCACGCCGAGCGGGCCACCGCCCACCGGCGCATCGGCGCTCACGCTCGATCCGCCCGGTCTGGTTCTCCTGGCCGGCGAAAGCGCGCCGCTGTCCGCCACGGCACTGAGGAGCGACGGCACACCCGCCGGTGCCGTCACGCCGGCGTGGCGCTCGCTCCGGCCTGCGGTCGCCACTATCTCCGCCGACGGCGTCGTCACCGGCGTGGCACCCGGTGAGGCGGTCATCCAGGCGAGCGCGCGCGGCGGACTCGCGGCCACCGCCCCGGTGACCGTCACCGCCGGCGACGTTGCGCTCGAGCCCGATACGGTCGTGGGTCCGCCACTGGTGCTCGATACCATCCGCGCAGTGGTGCGGTCACAGGGCGGGCGCGAGCTGCGCGGCGGGCTCGCCTGGAGCGTGGCCGATACGCTGGTGGCCCGCGTCGGCCCCACCGGCATCGTCCAGACGCTCGCCCTCGGCGAGACCGACGTCATTGCGACCGGCCTGGGAATGGAGCGCCGGACTCACCTCGTCGTCTATCGCCGCCCCGAGATCTTTCATCTCGTGCCCCGCACCTCGGCCGGCCCCGTGCAGGTGCCGGTGGGCGGCGCGGTGAAGATTCTGGCCCGCGCGGAGGCGGCCGACTCGACGGCGATTCCCGAAGCGCGCCCACGGTGGGAGCTCGCGGACACAACGCTCGCGGCGTTCGACCCCGCGAGCGGCATGCTCACCGGGCGCCGGCCGGGCACGACCAGTCTCACCGCGCGGCTCGCCGGCTTCGATCCAGCAGTCTGGGTGGTTCAGGTGCTGAGCGGCGACCTCACTGCGGTGCCGTCGCGACTCGGTCTCGCCGCGGGCACCCGGGCCACGGTGCAGGTGCGGTTCGCCGATTCGGCGGCGGCACCGACGCCGGTGGCGGGCGTGAGCTGGGCCAGCGACCGGCCCGATCTCATCGCGGTGGACCCGGACGGCGTCGCCACCGGCATGATGCCCGGGCGCGCGGCGCTCCACGCGCGCACCCCGTGGGGCGGTGCCGCATCGCTCGACGCATTCGTCACCGGCGACATGCTGCTGTCGAGCAACCGGATGCGGCCCGGCTTCGGCATCTACCAGACCTGGAGCGGTGCCGGCGACTCGCTGCTGCGGGTGCTGGTGGACACCGCCACCAACATCCTGGCGGCCTGGTCGCCCGATCGCACGCGGATTGCGTTTTCGTCCAACCGCGCCGGCACCTTCGATCTGTATCTCATGGACGCGGACGGCCGGAACGTGCGCGCACTGACGCAGGGCGCTGGCGTGGACGGCCAGCCGGCCTGGACCCCGGATGGCGCCCGGATCATCTTTGCCGCCACGCAGGGGGGCGCGGGAGAGATCCATTCCATCGCGGCGGACGGCTCCGACGAGCGTCAGCTCACCAGCGGCGCTGGCGGGAATCGCGATCCCGCCGTCTCGCCCGATGGCAGGACGATCGCGTTCGCCTCCGCGCGCGACGGCAACTTCGAGCTCTACCTGATGGATGCGGACGGCGCCAACGTCCGGCGGCTGACGACCACGCCGGTCCGCGAGGCCGCACCGCGCTTCTTTCCCAACGGCGACCTGGCCTATCTGGTGGACCGTGCCGGCCGCTCAGGCGGCTCGTCCATTCTCCGGCGGACATCCGCGGATCCGGCGACGGTCGCGCTGGTGGAGTCGCCGGCGACGATCGTATCGTACGCCCTCGCGCGCGACGGCAGCCGGCTGGCCTATGTGGCCGGGCGCATCGCCGCCGACTCGCGCTCGCCCAGCGAGTTTACGCTCTACCTGCAACCGGCGGTCCCCGGGGCCACCCCGGCGCGAATGCCGCTTGGGGCCGCCGAGCAGCCGGTGAGCCCCGCGTTCTGATGCGGGCACTCACGCTGTCGAGCACCGGCGGCCCCGACGCGCTTGCCGTCCGCGAGGTACCTGATCCTTCCATCACCGCGCCTGACGACGTGCGGCTCCGGGTCCACGCCGCGGCGATCAACCGGCTCGACCTCTTAGTGACCGAAGGGTTGCCCGGCGTTACGCTCACCTTTCCGCACATCGTCGGTACCGATGCGGCGGGTGTGGTCGAATCGGTCGGGGCCGCCGTGAGCGGCGTCAGGGTGGGCGACCGGGTCATCGTCAATCCGGGCATCTCGTGCGGCGCGTGCGCGGCGTGCGCGGCGGGCGATCAGCCGCTATGCGAAAAATTCGGCGTGCTGGGCGAGCACCGTCCGGGCACCGTGGCGGAGCTTCTCGTGGTACCCGCGAGCAACGTGGCACCGGTGCCGGACGGCATGAGCTGGCCGCAGGCCGCCGCCTTCTCGCTGGCCACGCTCACCGCCTGGCGCATGCTCATCACCCGAGCCCGGCTCCGGCCGGGCGAGACGGTGCTGGTGTGGGGTGCCGGCGGCGGGGTGGCGCAGGCGTCGGTGCAGGTGGCGCGGCTCGCAGGCGCCATCGTCATTGCCGCCAGCGCCAGCGATGAGAAGCTGGCGCTCGTCCGGACCCTCGGCGCGCACCACACGATCAATCACGCCGCCTCCGATGTGGTGGCCGAGGTTCGCCGGCTCACCGGACGGAGCGGGGCACAGGTGATCGTGGACAGCGTGGGTGAGGCGACGTGGCCCCGCTCGCTCCGCTGCCTCGCACGGGGTGGGCGCCTGGTGGTGTGCGGCGCCACGACCGGACCGATAGTGGGGCTCGACGCGCGCAAGCTCTTCTGGCATCAGTGGAACATCCTCGGCTCCACGATGGGCAGCCATCGCGAATATGCCGCCGTGGTGGGGCTCGCCCGGCGGGGCGAGCTGTGGCCGGTGATTGATCGGGTCGTGCCGCTCGCCGATGGGGGGGACGCGTTCCGGCGGCTGGCGAGCGGCGAGCAGGCCGGGAAACTCGTGATCGAGGTGGCAGCGTGAACGAACTCTGGGATCGCCTTCTCATTGGTGCGCAGCAGATCGGCTCGGTGCTGCCCGCGCTTGTGGGCGCCGGGCTCATCCTCATCGCGGGCTACTTCCTCGCGCGACAGATGCAGCGCTGGGTGGACGACACGCTCAAGCGCGTGGACTTCAACCGGATGGCGCATGCCGGCGGGCTGGATGAGGCGGTAGTGCGCACCGGCTCGCGGCTCGACCCGATCCGCGCCATGGCCAAGCTCATCTTCTGGCTGGTGATGCTGGTCGTGATCCTGCTGGCGAGCACGGCACTCGGCCTCGAGAGCATCAACGAGATGTTCGGCACCATGCTCTCGTATATCCCCACGCTCATCGCCGCGATCGTGATCGTCATCCTCGGCATGATCGTGGGTGAGTTCGTGCGTGGCCTGATCCTGGCCTCCGCCGGCCAGGTCTCGGGCGTGCCGACGCTGGCCAAGCTGGCCAAGAGCGCCGTGGTGCTGATCTCGATCTTCATGTCGCTCCAGCAGGTGGGCGTCGCCGCCGACATCGTCACCGCCGCCTTCACGCTCATCGTGGGCGCGGTGGCGCTCGGCGTGGGCCTGGCGTTCGGGCTGGGCAACCGGGAGCTCGCGGGTGAAATTACCCGGCGGTGGTACGAGGAGGGCCAGCGGCGCGATCGCCGCAAGACCGACCGCCCCGGCCCCAACACGCCGCCCAACGACGAGCCGCCGATCCTGGACTGACCGCACCCGCACCGAGGCACCGTGATGGCAAACGCGCGCGAGACAAGCGAAGACCTGGCCGGCCACATCGTGGACGCCCTGATCAAGGCCGGACTCGTCCGGCCTGACGAGTATGAGCAGGCGGTGGGGATCATCCTCGAGGAGCTCGATGCCAACGCCCCGGGCCAGGACGACTGACGCGGCGACGGCCCGAAAGGAGACGGCGATGGGCAAGCGGGATCCGCGGGTGGATGCCTACATGTCAAAGTCGGCGGAGTTTGCGCGGCCCGTCCTCACGCACCTCCGCGAGGCGGTGCACGGCGCCTGCCCCGATGTCGAGGAGACGATCAAGTGGGGGATGCCGTTCTTCCTGAAGGACGGCATCCTCTGCCATATGGCCGCGTTCAAGGCGCATTGCGCCTTCGGCTTCTGGAAGGGATCGGTGATCGTGGGCGCGGACGCGAAGGCCGGCG
>JBBSCB010000009.1:0-102546 GCA_038250675.1 Gemmatimonadales bacterium | reverse complement strand
GTTCGCATTCAAGCAGTACAAGTCGGCGCAGTACTACCTCCGGCTCAAGGCGTACGATTCGGCGATTCTGTATCTCAAGGATCTGGTCGTCAACTATCCCCGCGCCGAGGTGGTCCCCGAGGCGCTGTCCAAACTGGTCCAGGCCTACCGTGCACTCGGCTACCAGGAGGACATGCAGGAAGCCTGCGGCTATCTCCGCAAATACCACCCGGACGCGCAGGACGCGCTGAAGAGCTGCGCGGGCGTCGCGCCGCCCGCGGCCTTGGTGGAGACACCGCCGGCACCCCCTACGTGAGTCTGATCGGCCTCCTTGGCGGGTCGTTCGACCCGATCCACCACGGTCATCTCATCGTCGCGCGTACCGCCGCCGAGGCCCTCGGCCTGGCGGAGCTTCGCGTTGTGCCCGCGCGTGAGCAGCCGTTGAAGGCGGGCCGCCACCAGGCGTCCGCGGCCCATCGAGCCGAAATGGTCCGCCTGGCGATCGAGGGTTCAGCCGGCTTTGCGATGGAGACGGCCGAACTCGACCGGGACGGGCCGTCGTATACCGTCGAGACGCTCCGGACGCTCACTGCGCGCGAGCCGGGGAACGAATTCGTCGTGCTGCTGGGGGCCGACGCGGCCGCCGAGCTCCACCTCTGGCGCGAGCCCGAGGAACTGCTGAGGCTGGCGAGGGTGGCGGTCTTTGCCCGGCCCGGTGCGGCGCGCATCGAGGGGCCGACCATCTGGCGCGCGGTGCCGGTGCCGGCGATCGAAGTTTCCGCCACCGCCGTGCGCGAGCGGGTTCGCGCCGGGCGGCCGGTACGCTACTGGGTTCCGGATGCCGTGGCCGACTATATCGCCATGCACCGCCTATATTTGAGTGACGTATGCTAAAGAAATTGATGACGACGGTGCTGGGGAACCGGCACGCACGGGAAGTGAAGCGGCTGCAGCCGGTCCTGGAGCAGATCCGGGAGCACGAGGCGCGGCTCACGGGCTTCGACGAGGCCACGCTCAAGGACCAGACGCGGAGCTTCCGGGAGCGACTGGCGGAGCGGACCCGTGAGGTGTCGACGGAACTCGCCGAGGTGCGCGATGCCAAGCACGGCTGCGCCGACCCGGTGGAGCGGGACCGGCTGGAGGCGCGGTTCCACGCGCTCCAGGCCGAACACAAGAAGCAGCTCGCGGCGGGGCTCGACGAGCTCCTGCCCGAGGCCTTCGCCACCGTGCGGGAGGCCTGCCGCCGCCTGATGGGTACCACCGTGGACGTGACCGGACGCGAGCTGGTCTGGGACATGGTGCCGTACGACGTGCAGCTCATCGGCGGCATCGTGCTGCATCGCGGGCGGATCGCCGAAATGGCCACCGGCGAGGGCAAGACGCTGGTGGCGACTCTGCCGCTGTACCTCAATGCGCTCGCCGGCCGGGGTGCTCACCTCGTTACGGTCAACAACTACCTGGCCCGGCGCGACTCCCAGTGGATGGGCCACGTGTTCCGCTTTCTCGGCCTCACGGTGGCCTGTCTCGACGATACCGAGCCGTCGTCGCTGGAGCGCCGCGAGGCGTACCTGTCGGACATCACATACGGCACCAATAACGAGTTCGGCTTCGATTACCTGCGCGACAACATGGTGATCTCGCTGGAGCAGCGGGTGCAGCGGGAGCATGCCTACGCCATCATCGACGAGGTGGACTCGATCCTCATCGACGAGGCCCGGACACCGCTCATCATCTCGGGACCCGCCGGCAACGACGGCGACGAGCAGTACCAGCAGTACAATCGCCTGGTGCTCGAGCTCGTGCGCAAGCAGGGCAGCGTGGTCAACGCGCTTCTCGGCGATGCCGAGCGGCTGCTGCAGGAGCCCAAGACACGCAGCGACGCGGCGCTCAATCTCTACCAGGCGCAGCTCGGCATGCCCAAGAACAAGAAGCTGCTGAAGCTGCTCAACGAGACGGGCGTGAAGCAGATGGTCCAGCGGATGGAGCTCGACTCGATCGCGGACCGCAAGCTGCCGATGAAGCAGCAAAAGATGCGGGATATCGAGGAGACGCTCTACTTCGTGCTCGACGAGAAGGGCCACTCGGTGCACCTCACCGACCGGGGCGCCGAGGCGATGTCGCCACAGGACCCTGGGCTGTTCCTGGTCCCGGACATCTCCGAGGAGGTGCACCGGCTGGAGCAGGATCCGGATCTCACGCCGGCCGAGCGCAATACCCGGCGCCGTGAGGTCGAGGCGGAGTACGCCAGCAAGAGCGAGAAGCTGCACATCATCCACAAGCTCCTCCAGGCGCACGCGCTGTACGAAAAGGAAGTGGATTACCTGGTGCAGGAGGGTCAGGTCCTGATCGTCGACGAGTTCACCGGCCGTGTCATGGCGGGTCGCCGCTGGGCCGACGGACTGCACCAGGCGGTGGAGGCCAAGGAGAACGTGCAGGTCAAGGGCGAGACCCAGACCTTCGCGACGATCACGATCCAGAACTACTTCCGCATGTACGACAAGATCGCCGGCATGACCGGCACGGCGGAAACCGAAGAGACGGAGTTTTACCAGATCTACGGGCTGGACGTGGGTGTGATTCCGACCCACCGGCCGATCTGCCGCCGGGACCAGCCGGACCGGATCTACAAGACGCGCAAGGAGAAGCACGACGCCATTCTCAACGAGATCGAGCGGCTGCACGGGCTCGGCCTGCCGGTCCTCATCGGCACGGTGAACGTGGACGTCTCCGAGACGCTGTCGCGCCAGCTCAAGCGGCGGGGCCTCCCGCACGAAGTGCTGAACGCCAAGTACCACCAGCGGGAGGCGGAGATCGTGGCGGGCGCGGGGCAGACCGGCGCCATCGTGATCGCGACCAACATGGCCGGTCGCGGCACCGACATCAAACTGGGCCGCGACCTTGATCTCACCCGGGCCGAGGCGGGGCTGCAGATCATAGGCACCGAACGCCACGAGTCGCGGCGCATCGACCGCCAGCTACGTGGTCGCTCCGGCCGGCAGGGCGATCCGGGGCAGTCGGTGTTCTTCCTCTCGCTGGAAGACGATCTCATGCGGCTCTTCGGTTCCGACCGGATCGCGGCATGGATGGACAAGGGCGGGGCGGAGGAGGGGGAAGTGATCACGGGTGGTCTGGTGACCCGTGCGATCGAGCAGGCGCAGAAGCGGGTCGAGCTGCAGAACTTCCAGTCGCGCAAGCGGCTGCTGGAATACGACGACGTGATGAATCAGCAGCGCGAGGTGGTGTACTCGCTGCGGCTGTTCGCGCTGGAACGCGGCGAGGAGCTGAAGGCCGAGGCACGGCGCATGATCGGCGGCGCGCTGGAGCGCCAGGTGAAGCACTTCCTGGTCGGTACCGACAACCCGGCGGAGTACGATCGCGGGGGCCTGCGCGAGGCGCTCGTAATGCAGTACCTGGTCAGCGCCGAGACGCTGGTGGACTCCGTGGCCACGCCGACGCTGGACAGCATGGTGGATGCGGTCCGCGCGGAGGGCGAAGCGACGTTTCGCCGCAAGATCGAGTATCTCGGCGATTTCGGGCGGACCATTCACGTCGCCGACGTGGACACGCAGGTGCTGTCGCAGGTCATGCTCAACGCGCTGGACGAGAAGTGGAAGGACCACCTGTACGATCTGGACCAGCTCCGCAACGCGATCCAGTACCGGGCGTACGGGCAACTGGATCCGCTGGTGGAGTACAAGAAGGAAGCGTACGAGATGTTCGAGGATCTCATGCGCGACATCCAGTCGACGTTCACCGAGCGGTTCCTCAAAATTCAGGTCAGCGCCGAGCCGGACGCGAGGCGCATGCCGCCGCCGCCTCCCGCGCCCGCGGGACCGGACGATCTGTTCACCGGGCCGGCTCCGCGTCCCGCCGTGCGCCCCGCGCTTGCGGTGGCCAGTTCGCTGGGGCGGCTCGACGCCGGCAGCGCGTCGGTTCCCGAAGTCGGCCGGAACGATCCCTGCCCGTGCGGCTCGGGCCGGAAGTACAAGAAGTGCCACGGAGGGGGGCGCTAGGCGGGTCCAGCCCCGGACACCGCTGGTTTTCACGCGCCTCCGCGGACGATTCCGGTCCGTCGCGGAGCGCGGCTTCGCGTCAGACTGGGATGATGGCCCCGTTCCGTCCTGACCCTCCCGATTGCGATCGTCCCCGTGAGCGGCTCTGGGCCATCGGCGCGCCCGCGTTGACGGCGGCGGAGCTTGTCGCCATCCTCCTTGGAACCGGATCGCGCGGCGAGAACGTTCTCCAGACTGCGGCCCGCCTGCTCGAGCTGGGGGAGGGATCGCTCCGGCGCCTGGCCGTCCGCCCGCCGGGAGAGCTGCAGCGGGCAGCGGGGGTGGGGCCGGCCAAGGCCGCGCGCTTGGTGGCCGCCTTCGAACTTGGCGGGCGGCTGGCCCGCGAGGCCCGGCCGGCGCTGCCGAGGATCCGCGAGCCGGAGGACGTGGTCCGGCTGTTCGAGGGCCGGTTGCGTGATCTCCAGGTGGAGGAGTTCCGGCTGCTCGCACTCGACAGCCAGAGCCAGGTGCTGCGGGAGGTGCTGGTCACCCGCGGCCTCCTCAACAGCTCGCTGGTGCATCCGCGCGAGGTGTTCCGGCCGGCCATTGCCGAGGCCGCCGCCGGCATCATCGTGGTACACAACCATCCGAGCGGGGACCCCACCCCGTCGGCGGAGGACCGTGCTGTCACCCGGCAGCTCGTGTCCGCCGGCCAGTTGCTCGATCTGCCGGTATACGACCACGTCATCATTGCGGGAGACCGTTTTGTGAGCTTTGCCGCCGCGGGGCTGTTGTGACGGGCGTCCTCGCCGACCTCGCCCCCGATCTGCGTGCCGTCCTGGAGCGCCACTCTGACCGGCTCGACCTCGAGCTGATCGACCGGGCGCTCCGCTTCAGCGCGTCCGCGCACCGCGGCCAGAAGCGGATGTCGGGCGAGGACTTCGTGTCGCACAGCATCGGCGTGGCGCTGATCCTGGCGGAGCAGCTGCTGGACAGCACCTCGATCGCGGCCGCACTCCTGCATGACGTGGTCGAGGATTCCGATGTCGGAATGGACGACATCCAGCGCGAGTTCGGCCCCGAGGTGGCCGGGATCGTCGACGGGCTGACCAAGATTTCGCATCTGACCTTCCGGTCGTCCGCCGAGGAACAGGCGGAGAACTACCGCAAGCTGCTGCTGTCGATCGCCCGCGACGCCCGGGTGATCATCATCAAGCTGGGTGACCGGCTCCACAACATGCGGACGCTGGAGCACCTGAGTCCGGACCGCCGGACCCGGATCGCACTCGAAACCCGCGAGATCTACGCGCCGCTGGCACACCGCTTCGGCATGGCGGGAATGAAGGCCGAGCTGGAGGACTTGGCGTTCAAGTTCCTCGAGCCGGACGAATACCGGGAGCTGGCGCAGCAGGTGGCCGCCAAGCGCGCGGTGCGCGAGCAGATGATTCAGCGCCTCAAGGGGCCGCTGGAGGCGGAGCTCCGCCGGGCGGGCATCGACTGGTTCGAGGTGACGGGGCGGCCCAAGCACCTCTGGTCGATCTACCAGAAGATGCGGCGGCGGCAGAAGGCGTTCGACGAGATCTACGACCTCATGGCCGTCCGGGTCATGGTGCGATCGGTCCCGGACTGCTATCACGTTCTGGGCATCATCCACCACAACTGGACGCCGCTGCAGGAGCGCATCAAGGACTACATCGCGAGTCCCAAGTCCAACGCGTACCAGTCGCTGCATACCACGATCTTCGGGCCCGGCGGCCAGCTCTTCGAGGTGCAGATCCGCACCCGCGAGATGCACCGCACGGCGGAATACGGCATCGCCGCGCACTGGGTCTACAAGAGCGACCGGCCGGACGAGCTGGATGCGCAGCTGAGCTGGTTCCGCCAGCTCCTCGAGCTGCAGCAGGACACCCACAGCCCGGAGGAGTTTCTCGAGTTCCTCAGGATCAACCTGTACCAGGACGAGATCTTCGTCTTCACGCCGCAGGGTGACGTGAAGCGGCTGCCCAAGGGCTCGACCTCCATCGACTTTGCGTTCATGGTGCACACCGAGGTCGGACTCAAGTGCCAGGGCGCCAAGATCAACGGGCGGATCGCGCCGCTCCACCGGGAGCTCAAGAACGGCGATGCCGTCGAGATCCTGACGGGGCCCAACGCCCGCCCCAGCCGGGACTGGCTCGCGCACGTCCACACCGCGCGGGCGCGTCACAAGATCAAGCAGTGGATCAAGCACGAGGAGGAGACGGTCAGTCTGGCGCTGGGCCGCGACATCCTCGCCCGCGAGGTCCGGCGCCGGCGGCTGGAACCGCCGGACGACGCGCGGCTGCAGCGCGCCTCGGTGACGCTCTCGCTGGCGGACGGGCGCGGGCTGGAGATCGCGGTGGGGCGGGGCGACGTGCCGATCGGTCAGGTGATCCGGGCGCTCTACGCCGACCTGCCGGACGACGAGATCCAGGAGCCCAGGCCCACCGTATTCGGCCGGGTGATCGACCGGATCCGGCTGGGTCGCGGCATCAAGATCCAGGGCGTCGACGGGCTGATGGTCCGCTACGCCCAATGCTGCCAGCCGGTGCCGGGCGATCCGGTGGTGGGCTACGTGACCCAGGGTCGCGGGATCTCGATCCATCGCGCCGACTGCCCCAACCTCCTCACGCTCTCGGCCGACGAACGGCGAGTGGACATCGACTGGCAGGAGACCGCCGGTGAGGCCTTTGCCGTCCGGCTGGTGGTGAGCGCGGAGGACCGGCGCGGGCTCTATGCGGACATCCTGGAGGCGATCAGCCAGACCGGCACCAACATTCGCGGTGCCGACCTGCATTCCAAGGATGGATCAGTGTTCGGCACGATCTTCGTCGAGGTGGACAACCTGCCGCACCTCGCCAAGGTGGTGAAGGCGGTGAAGAAGATCAAAGGGGTGAGCGAGGTGGAGCGGCGCGAGGCGCCGTCCGGCGGCTAGATGGGAGCGGCGCACGGACGCTGGATCGTCAAGACGGAGCCGTCCACCTACGCGTTCGATGATCTGTTGCGCGAAGGGCGGACGGTGTGGAGCGGGGTGCGCAACGCGCAGGCGCTGATCCATCTCCGGGCGGTGGCCGTCGGGGACGACGTCCTGGTGTATCACTCCGGTGCCGACAAGGCGCTGGTGGGTCTGGCGCGCGTGGCACGAGGGCCCTATCCCGATCCGGACGCCGACGACCCCCGCCTGGTGGCGGTGGACCTCGCGGCGGTCTGTGCGCTGCCGCGCCCCATCCCCCTGGCGGAGATCAAGGCCCGCCCCGCCCTGGCCGGTCTGGCTCTGGTCCGGCACGGGCGGCTGTCGGTGATGCCGGCGAGCGCCGCGGAGTGGACCGCACTGCTGCAGCTGGCATCCCCGGCCGCGGTCGCCGGAACGCCGAAGCGACGGTCGCGGCGCGGAACCTGAATAAATCCCGAAACCGCGTTATATTTCCCCAATGACCGCCTCGTTTGAAGTCGTCGCGCCGTTCGAGCCTGCGGGCGACCAGCCCAAGGCCATCACGGAGCTGGTCGAGGGCCTCCAGCGGGGTGACAAGTACCAGACCCTGCTGGGCGTGACTGGCTCCGGCAAGACGATGACGCTGGCGCACACCATCGCGCAGTACGGCAAGCCCACGCTGGTCCTCTCGCACAACAAGACGCTGGCCGCGCAGCTCTACGGGGAGCTGCGGCAGTTTCTGCCGCGCAACGCGGTCGAGTATTTCGTCTCCTACTACGATTACTACCAGCCCGAGGCATACGTCCCGTCCACCGACGTCTACATCGAGAAGGACGCGTCCATCAATCAGGATATCGAGAGTCTCCGGTTGCGGGCCACCTCGAGTCTGATCGAGCGGGAGGACGTCGTCATCGTCGCCACGGTGAGCGCCATCTACGGCCTCGGCGACCCCGTCGAGTATCGCAAGCTCATGGTGCACATCCGCCGTGGCGAGCAGCGCGGCCGCGACGCGATCCTGGCGGAGCTGGTTCGGATCCAGTACGGGCGCAACGATGCGAGCTTCGAGCAGGGGAGCTTCCGGGTGCGCGGCGACTCGATCGAGATCTTCCCGGCCTACGCCGAGCAGGCGATCCGGGTGGAGTTGTGGGGAGACGAAGTCGAGCGCATCAGCAAGATCCATCCGCTCACCGGCGACACCATCGCCGTGCTGGATCAGTGCGCCATCTACCCGGCCAAGCATTTCGTGACGCAGCGGCCCACGATCGAGCGGGCGGTGACGCTGATCCGCGAGGAGCTGGCCGTCCGGCTGGCGGAGTTGAAGGATGGGGGCAAGCTGCTGGAGGCGCAGCGGCTGGAGTCCCGCACCAGCTTCGACATCGAGATGCTGCTGGAGGTGGGAACCTGCGCCGGGATCGAGAATTACTCGCGGCATCTCACGGGACGGCTGCCTGGCGAGCGTCCCGCCTGCCTGTTCGACTACTTCCCGGCCGACTTTCTCGTCGTGGCAGATGAGTCGCACGTCACGCTGCCGCAGATCGGCGGGATGTTCAACGGCGACCGCGCCCGGAAGCTGACGCTGGTGGAGTACGGGTTCCGGCTCCCGTCCGCGCTCGATAACCGGCCGCTCCAGTTCGACGAGTTCATGGCGCTGGCGCCGCAGATGATCAACGTGTCAGCGACGCCGGGCGACTTCGAGCTGGGGCTCTCGGGCGGTGTCATCGTCGAGCAGATCATCCGGCCCACGGGACTGGTGGATCCGGAGGTGGACATCCGCCCGGTGAAGGGCCAGGTGGACGATCTCCTGGCCGAGATCCGCGAGCGCGAGCGACGGAAGGAGCGGGTGCTGGTGACCACGCTAACCAAGCGGATGTCGGAGGACCTGACCGACTATCTCCAGCAGGCCGGCGTGCGCGTGCGGTACCTCCACTCGGACATCGACGCGATCGAGCGGATGGAAATTCTCCGCGGGCTCAGGGTCGGCGATTTCGACGTGCTGGTGGGCATTAATCTCCTGCGTGAGGGGCTCGACCTGCCCGAGGTGTCGCTGGTGGCGATCCTCGACGCCGACCAGGAGGGGTTTCTCCGCTCGGACCGTTCGCTGGTGCAGACGATCGGCCGCGCGGCCCGCCACGTCAACGGCCGGGCCATCCTGTACGCCGACCGCGTCACCGGATCGATGCAGCGTGCGATCGACGAAATGGACCGCCGCCGCACGATTCAGCAGGCGCACAACGCCGAGCACGGCATCACGCCGATGTCCATCGTGAAATCGCTGGAGCAGGTGCGGCTCTCGACCCACGTCGCCGATGCGCGGACCGAAAAGCGGGAGAAGCCGGCGGCCCGGGCGCCGGACCTGCGCGATCCAGCCAAGCGCGCCGCCGCCATCGCCAGGCTCGAGCGGCAGATGCGCGAGGCAGCCGCCAACCTGGAGTTCGAGGCGGCGGCGCTCCTGCGCGACCAGCTCACCGAGCTGAAGGCGGTGGCCGCGCCCGATGTCCAGCGTGGCGGCGGCCGGGTCCGCCGCCACGCGTGACGTGCCACCATTGATGCACCCGGTCTGATGCGGTTGCTCACCGAGGCGGAGCTGGTGGCGGAGGGGGAGGCAGTCGGGCGGGAGCTCCCCAGCGGAGCGGTCGTGCTCCTCGAAGGAGAGCTGGGAGCGGGCAAGACGACGCTGGTCAAGGCCATTGCGCGCGGGCTGGGCGTTTCCGACCCGGCGACGAGTCCGACCTACGCGCTGGTGCATCACTACGAGGGCCGGCGCGGGGCGGTGTACCACCTTGACTGCTACCGGCTCCGCGCTCCCGACGAGGCGGCGGATCTGGACTGGGAGACGCTGCTCCGCGACGGTGATGCGTTGCTGATCGAGTGGCCCGAGCGGGCCGGCGCGTGGGTGCCGCCGTCTACCCGCCGCTATCGGCTGACCCATGGCGACGATCCGGAGCGTCGCGGGGTGGAGCTCCTGTGAGTTGGCTGGCGGTCGACACCGCAACGGGGACGGCCTCGATCGCGCTCGGCTCCGGCACGGCGGACGCGGTGGCGGAATCGGTCGTGGGTGCGCGGGCCCATGCGCGCACGCTGATTCCGGCGGTGCAACGGCTGCTGGCGCGTGCCGGTCAGACACTCGACGACGTGAGCGCGGTCATCGTGGCTGACGGACCGGGCAGCTTCACCGGACTCAGGGTCGCCGCGGCGTTTGCCAAGGCCCTCGTCGACGCGCGCGGCATCCGGCTGCACGCCGCGCCGTCGCTGATGGCACGGGCCGGATCGGTGGCGGTGGACGACATGACGGTGCTCGCCGTCGCGGATGCGCTCCGGGGTGAGTTTTACGCCGGCATCTACCGGTTCTCGCCCGGCAGCGCGACCGTGGTGGAGCCGGCGCGGGTGGTCGACGCCGACCGCCTCGCCGCGCTGGCGGTGCGGGCCGACGCCGTCGCGGGCGATCTGCCGGCCGCGCCGGCTGCCGACGGCATCCGCTGGCTCGGCGCGGCTCCGGCCGATGCCACGTGGCTGCTGGAGCTGCTGCGGCGCGACGGAGGCACCGTCGCCATCTGGGACGTTCAGAACTGGGAGCCCGTCTATGGCCGGCCGGCTGAAGCGCAGGCCCGATGGGAGCGGGACCATGGGCGCGCCCTTCCGGGTGCGGCCGGCGCAGGCGGCTGATGTCGCGGCGCTGGTGACGCTCGAGCGTCGCTGCTTCGCCGATCCGTGGAGCGAGACCAGCTTTCGCGAGGCGGTGGATGCGGGCGTGACCTTTGGGCTCCTGGCGGAGGCGGATGAGTCGGTCGCCGGGTATGTGATTGCCCGGGAAGCCGGCGACACCGGCGAGGTGCTCAACCTGGCGGTCGCTCCCGAGCGCCGCCGTCGCGGGCTGGCCCGCACGCTGCTCGATGCCGGGCTGGATCGGTTGGCCGCGCGGGGCGTGACCGAGGTGTTTCTCGAGGTGCGGGAATCGAACGCGGCGGCGCGGGCGCTGTACGGCGCCGCCGGGTTCCGTGCGGTGGGACTGCGCGTCGGCTACTATCGCAATCCCAGAGAGGATGCCCTGGTGCTGCGCTGCGAGCTGGCTGCCGGCGCAAACCGGTAACCACGGCGGCGATTTGGTTGAACGAAGGACGGACCAGACCTATATTCTGCGCGGGTCCACCATCTGGCGCGACCCGACGAACCCCGGAGGTACCTGTGAGCCGCAGCCTGAACAAAGTCACTCTCATCGGCAATCTCGGCGCCGACCCCGAAGTGCGGAGCACCGCCAATGGCTCCCGGGTCGCCACGCTGTCGCTTGCCACCAGCCGCCAGTGGAAAAACCAGGGCGGTGAAAAGCAGGAAAAGACCGAATGGCACCGCGTGGTGCTCTGGAACAACAAGAACTCGACGCTGGCCGATATCGCCGAGCGCTTCTGCAAGAAGGGCGACAAGCTGTACGTCGAAGGCAGCATCGAGTACCGCACCTGGCAGGACCGCGAGGGGCAGACGCGGTACACGACCGAAATCAACGGTCGCGAGCTCATTCTCCTCTCCGGCAAGAGCGATAGCTCGGAGTCGTTCACGCCGTCCAAGGTCGGTGCGGGAGCGGGCGGCGGTTCGGCCCCGAAGGACGAGTCGGTCGAGGACTTCCCCGACGCCCTCGACGCCGAGGACGACGACCTGCCGTTCTGATCGGTGCCCCCGGGCTGCCCCTGCGTGGGGTCGCCCGGGGGCGTTCGTCGGCCGCGACCCGGCCTCACCAGCCGCACCCCGCCATGGTTCCCGCCGATCGCGAGTCAAGCGCGGACGGCGGCTCTTCCCGCTCCTGACGCAGAAGTGACGAGATGACAGCGTGTTAGGTTCGCCTGACGGGGCGGCCTGCGGCTGGCGAGAAACTTGCTCTGCCCGGCAGGGCTCATGTTCCGCTCGCACCACCAGCACCATCCCGGATCCACCACGCTCTGCCGGCGGGAGACTCCCATGGTCCGTTCGACGTCCACGCAGCCAGCCGCTCCGCTCCACGTCCGCCTTGCCCGGCGTACGGCCGCGGTGGCGCTTCTGCTCGCTACCGTGCTGCCCATCGCCGCTCCGGCGCAGGCGGCCAAGCCCGAGTCCTACACGGTCAAAGCGGGTGATACGCTCTGGAGCCTGTCGCGCCAGTTCCTGGGTGATCCGTTCCTGTGGCCCGAGATCTATCGTCTGAACACGATGGTGGTCGAAGATCCCCACTGGATCTATCCCGGTGAGGTCCTGCGGCTGGCGTCGTCCGACGCCGTCTCCGCGGTCCCGGCCGTCGATACGCCGCTGCCGGGCCGGCCGGACACCGTGGCGCTGGTCGCGGCACCGGCGCCGATGACCTCGGCCGCCCCCGTCGCGGTGGCGTCGTCGCCCCGGCCCAGCGCCGATGATTCGACCGACATGAGCGCGCTGTTCTCGCAGAACCGGCGCAACGAGACGATGCGGGAGACCCTCCGCTCGTACAGCGAGCAGCCCTACCGGCCGCTGCGGCGCAGCGAGTTCTATTCGTCGGGCTTTCTGACTGAGGGGCGCAGTCTGCCGTTTGGCCACCTCACGGGCCGGGTGACGCCGCCGCAGATCAACGTCGTCAGCGATCGCGTCAGCGCCAATCTCTTCACCGACGTGACCATCACGCCGCCGTCCGGCGCTACCTACCGGATCGGCGACTCACTCCTCATCGTGATGCTCGGCGCCGATGTTGCCGACTTTGGCCGCATCGCGGTGCCCACGGGACTGGTTCGCGTCACCGACGTCGCCAATGGACGCTACGTCGCGTCGGTGATCGCGGTGTACGGCCCGATCCGCAACAACCAGATGCTGTTGCCGGCGGAGCACTTCACCGACGCAGGGACCGCCCGCGCGGTCGCGGTGGCCGATGGGGTGCAGGCGCGCCTGCTGGGCGGCGTGCACGACCGCTCGCTCAACAAGCCGCTGGACGTGCTCTTCATCGACAAGGGCGCCAAGGACGGCGTGGCCCAGGGCGACATCTTCGAAGTCCGCCGCACCCGCCTCGACGGCGGGTCGACGCCGATTCCGGAAGTTATGGCCACGCTGCAGGTGGTGCACGTCGGTGACCACAGCGCCACCACGCGCGTCATCTCCATCAGCTCGCCCGATCTGCCGATCGGGAGCGACGTCCGCCAAATCGCCAAGCTGCCGTCGTAACGGTCCCACGCTCGTCTGCGGCGCCCCGGCGATCCTCGCCGGGGCGCCGCGTGTTTGTATCGCGGGGTCCCGCGCGGTTCCTTCCGCCCCAGTCGCTTCTATATTGCGTCGAGGCCTCCCGGTGCCGGGACGGCGACACTGACTCGTGAGCGGCATGACCGCAATGGAGAGGCGAGGCGCATGAGCGGACGCGTGCTGGTGGCAGGAGGAGCGGGCTTCATCGGTTCGCACATCGCCGAGGCGTACCTGGCCGCGGGCTGGGACGTGGTGGCGCTCGACGACCTTTCGCGGGGCAAGGCCTCCAACCTCCCGGCCGGCGTCGAGCTCATCCGGGCCGATGTCCGCTCGCCGGACGCCCACCGGGTCGTCGCGACCGGCGGCTTCGACGTCCTGAACCACCAGGCGGCGCAGATCGACGTGCGGCACTCGGTGGAGGATCCCCGCTGCGATGCCGACATCAATCTGCTCGGCCTGCTCAACATGCTGCAGGGTGCCGCCGAGGGAGGCGTGCGGCGGGTGGTGTTCGCCAGCAGCGGCGGGGTGCTATACGGCGAGGCCGAGACGGTGCCCACGCCCGAGACGGCGCCCAAGATGCCGGTCTCGCCCTACGGAGTGAGCAAGCTCGCGGGCGAGCACTATCTGCGGGCACTGGGCATGCTGCACGGCTTCGAGGGCGTGGCCATGCGCTACGCCAACGTGTTCGGCCCGCGGCAGGACCCCAAGTCGGAAGCGGGCGTGGTCTCGATCTTCGCCTCCCGGCTGCTCGCCGGGCAGCCGCTGACGATCTTTGGCGACGGACGCCAGACGCGGGACTACACCTTCGTGAAGGACGTGGCGCGGGCCAACGTGCTCGCGAGCACGGCACCGCTGCCGGACCTGACCGACCACGACAGCCGCGGGTTCAATGTGGGCACATCACGGCAGCTCAGCGTAGTTGAGCTCGCCGAGGCGGTGGGCCGGGTGGTGGGCCGGACACCGGAGATCACCTTTGCCCCGGCGCGCGCGGGTGAGCTCTCGCGTAGCGCGCTGGACGCGTCCAAGGCGGGGCGGGTGTTCGACTGGTCTCCCCGGGTGGCCTTCGAGGACGGACTGGCGGAGCTGGTCGCGTGGTTCGCGGGAGGTGCCCCATGATGCAGGTCGGGCGGGCAATCCCAACCTCCTCCTGGGAGCTGGTCACCACGTCGAGCGCCGAGACCAAGGTGGTGCTGGTGGTGATCACGGTGTTCTCGATCGTGTCGTGGTTCATCATCGTGCTCAAGTGGTGGCAGTTCCGCCGGCTCAACCGCCAGGCCAACCGCTTCTTTGAGCGGATGGAGGAATCCACCCGGCTGGAGCAGGCGTACCAGGCGGTGATGAAGCAGCCCCCCTCGCCGTACAACCGGCTCTTCCGCGAGGCCATCAACTTCTACAACGAGCTGCGCCCGGGTGCGCTGCACGATTCGTTCGTCGGCCAGCGCGAGATGCTCGCACCCACGCAGCTCGAAGCGTTCAAGATGGTCCTGGGGAAGGAGGTCGGCGCGGAGCGCGACCTGCTGGGCCACTACATCCCGTGGCTGGCGACGATCGGCTCGGTGAGCCCGCTGCTCGGGCTGCTGGGCACAGTGCTGGGCGTGATGGATGCGTTCATCGGGATCGCGTCGCACGGGTCCGGCAACATCGGCGCGGTGGCGCCGGGCGTGGCGGAGGCCCTCGTCACCACCGTCGCCGGCCTCGCGGCGGCCATCCCCGCGGTGATCGGCTACAACATCTTCGTCAATCGCGTGCGGCTCTTTGCCGGCGAGCTCGAGGGATTCGCCAACGAGCTGGTGGGCACGATGGCCCGCGAAGGGCTGCTGTAAGATGGCCGGCGGACTCGGCGGGCTGGGCGGCGATCGCGGGGAGCTGCCGCTGAACGCGGACATCAACGTTACCTCGCTGGTGGACGTGGCGTTTGTGCTGCTGGTCATCTTCATGATCACCGCGCCGATCATGCAGGGTGGGGTGGACGTGCAACTCCCGCGGGCCGAGGCGCGGCCGCTGACCGCCAAGGAGGGGATGGTAGTGAGCGTGGACCGGAGCGGCCGCATCTTTGTGGACGAGACAGCGATCACCTACAACGATTTTCGGGTCACGTTCAAGTCGCTCGTGGCGACGCGGCGGCCCACCGGCGTCTACCTGCGGGCCGACAGCCGGGTAGCGTACGGCGACGTGGTGCGCACGCTGGCGGTCATCCGGGCGGCCGGCGTCCAGAATGTGGGGCTCGTGGCGGAGGAGGAGCAGCAGCACTAGTGCGCGAGCGACGGAGCGATCGATCGGGAACGGCGACGGCCGCCGGAATGGCCGGCACGGTCGTGGTGCACGCCGCCGCGGGGATTTTCCTCTTCGCGATGGTGCGGACACCGGTGCCCTCGCCGCCGGTCTACGAGGTCAATCTGGTGGCGGCGCCGGCACCGGCGCCCAAGCAGCGGCTGGCGCCGGAGGCCACGCCCACACCGCCGCCGCCGGAGCCGCCGGCACCGGCCAAGACGACGCCCACGGTTCCGGTGAAGAAGCCGGTGCCCAGGCCACCGCCGAAGGAAACGATCGAGCCGCGTCCCCGCCACGACCCGGCGCCCAAGACGTCGGCGCCGGAAACACCGGCGCCGGGTGAGACGCCGAGCACGGGACGGGACGCGACGACCGTCAAGACGCCGGGACTGGCATTTCCGTATCCGGAGTACCTGCGGAATGTCGAGAACCAGATCTACCGGCGCTGGGCCCGGCCGGCGGGGAATGCGGCGCTCCGGGCCGAGATCAGCTTCATCATTGCGCGGGACGGGAGCGTGGAGTCGATTCAGTTCGTCACGCGCTCGGGCGTCTTCTCGTACGATCTCGAGGCACAGGGCGCCATCGAGGCCGCGGGCAATGCCCACGCCTTCGGCCCGTTGCCGGACGGCTGGCCGGCGGACGTGCTGCCGATCAGCTTCTACTTCGAACCAAGGTCACAGTGATGCGACGCGCCTGTTTCAGTCTGCTTGCGATCGCGGTCGGTGCCGCGGTCGGTGCCGGCGCCCTGGCGGCGCAGGACGCCGGCAAGGCCAGCGACGCGATCCGCATCGGGATCACGTACCGGCCGGGCACGCGTCCGGGGCTGGTGGTCATTCCCGGACCCGGTCTCGACTCGGTGCGCGCGATCATCGCGCGGGACCTGGACTACAGCGACCGGTTCCAACTGGTCGAGGTCGGACCCGACGCCGGCGCGGCGGCGGGCCGGGGCGGGCCGGTCAATTATGGGCTGTACCGCACCTATGGTGCGGCGTACGGGGTCGAGATCAGCGCCACGGGCGGCGGCGTCATCGTGCGGCTGCACGACCTGACCGCGTCGAAGGTGCGCACCCAGCAGGCCTATGCGCTGCCGGCCCCGGGCGATGCCGGCTTCCGGATGCAGGTCCACCACATCGCCGACGAGGTGACGCGCTGGGCCTCCGGCTCGGAGGGCTACGCGGCGAGCCGGCTGCTCTATCTGTCGGGTGGCCGCATCTACGAAGTGGATAGCGATGGCGATGCGGCGTCGGCGGTGACGCCCGGCGGCGTGCCGGTCTTTTCGCCCGCGTGGTCCCCGGACGGGCGCCGCATCGCCTACACCCGCCTCGACCGCTGGACCGTCGAAGTGCTCGATCTCGCCACCCGGTCGGCCGTCACGGTGCCGGGGACCGACGGGGGTCAGAACATCACGCCGGCCTTTGCGCCGGACGGCCGTACGGTGGCCTACGCGCACATGGATGCCGGCGGTACCAACATCTCGACGGCGGACGTGGCGCAGCGCTGCTGCGTGCAGCGCTTGACCGTGGGGCGCTTCGCCGACAACTTAAGCCCAACGTTTTCGCCGGATGGACGGCGGATCGCGTTCGTCTCGACGCGCGCCGGTCCGCCGCAGATCTACGTCATGGGCGCCGACGGCACCGACCAGGAGCTGTTGGCGTCGTTCGACTTCGGGAGCACGGGTCCGTCGAACGCGCCCGAATGGTCGCCGGACGGCGCCAGCGTGGTGTTTCACCGCGAGGTCTCACGCAGTCCGCAGATCTTTCTCGTGGACATCGCGAGCCAGCGGGTCAAGCAGCTGACGTCAGCGGGCCGGAACGAAGATCCGACCTGGGCACCGGACGGGCGGCATGCGGCGTTCATTTCCGATCGCACCGGCCGCCGCCAGATCTGGGTGGTGGATACCGAGACCGGGCGGGTGCGCCAACTCAGTACGGCAGGCGCGGCACGCCTGCCCTCGTGGTCCCGCCGATTTCGCGGGGCAGGTAGCAATCCCTGATCCCTGGAGTTCCCATGCGTGTTTCCTATCTGGTGGCGCTGACGGCAGCGATGGCGATCGCGGCGTGCGGCGGCAAGCCGGCGGCCGAACAGCCGGCGCCGACACCGACACCGACGGCCTCGAACGACGACGCGGCAGCTCGCGCGCGGGCGCGGCAGGACTCGATCGACGCGGAAAACCGGCGGCGGGCGGCGGCCGACTCGGCGCGGATGGCGGCGGACCGGGCCGGCGCGGTGATGACCGATTTCAAGGCGATGATCCACTTCGACTACAACGAGGCGACGGTGCGGCCCGCCGATCAGGCGGTGCTCGACCGCAAGGCCGCCATCATGCAGGCCAATCCGTCGCTCCGCGTCCGCATCGCCGGCAACGCCGACGAGCGCGGCTCGGACGAGTACAACCTGGCGCTGGGCAACCGGCGCGCCACCGCGGCCCAGCGGTATCTCCAGAACAAGGGCATCGACGCGTCGCGGATCGACGTCATCTCGTACGGCGAGGAGCGGCCGCTCGACACCGCGGGCACCGAGGACGCGTACGCGCAGAACCGGCGTGACGAGTTCGACGTGACCGAGGGCGGCACGAACCTCGTCGCCCCGCAGTGATCCGCCGCGTACTTGCCGTCGGTGCAGCCGCCCTGCTGGGCGGCTGCGCCATGAAGGGCGACGTCGTCCGGGTGCGGGACGAGGTCGTCCAGCTCCGGGAGTTGAATGCGCGCCAGGACTCGGCGCGCGCCAGGCAGCTCGGCGAGGTCATCCGGCTCCAGCAGCGGATGTTCGATTCGCTGGCCAGCACGCAGCAGGCGGTGAAGACGCTGCGCGGTGATGTGGCCAACGATCTGTACGGCGTGCAGCAGCAGCTGGTCCAGCTCCAGGAGTTGACCGGCCAGAGCCAGCGGCGCCTGACGGAGCTCCGGACGCAGCTGGAGGCGCGCGCGGAGCAGTTGGCCGCGACCACGCCGCCGACCGGCGTGCCCGCGCGCCGCGTCGACAGCGCCGGCGCGCCGGCGCCGGCCGGCAGCAACCCGTCGGCGGACCAGATGTACGAGGCGTCGCTGGCCCAGCTTCGTCGCGGGAGCGCCTCCACCGCGCGGTCCGGGTTCCGGGAGTTGCTCCGGGCCTATCCCACCAGCGACAAGATTCCGGACGCGCTCTACTACATCGGCGAGAGCTTCCGGACCGAGAACGCCGATTCCGCCGCCGCCTACTATGAGCGGGTGGCCGGCAGTTATGCGCAGTCGCCGCGGGCAGCGTCGGCCCTTTACAATCTCGGGTTGCTCAGTGAGCGGGCCAGGAAGACGGCCGCCGCCCGGGACGCGTACCAGCGCGTCATACAGGCCTACCCCACGTCCGACGAAGCGGCGCTGGCCCGCGAGCGTTTGAAGGCGCTCGGGCGCTAGCCGCCCGGGCGCACTCCCGCCAATGACCGGTCCCGCCGGAGAAATGCCGTTCCTCGATCACCTCGAGGAATTGCGCATGCGCATCATCTGGTCGCTGGTGGCGCTCGTCGTCGGGATTGGCGTCGGGTTCTGGGTGGTGCAGCACTACCAGCTCGTCTCCGTCCTCAAGACGCCGATCGCGCCGTACCTGGCCAACGGCGGCAAGCTCACTGTGCTGAGTCCCACCGAGCCGGTGATGATCGTCTTCAAGCTCAGTCTCGTCGTAGGGCTGGTGCTGGCATCGCCGGTGCTCTTCTGGCAGCTTTGGGCGTTCCTGGCGCCGGCGCTGTATTCCCGGGAGAAGCGCATGCTGGTCCCGGCACTGTTCGTGGGCGCCGGGCTCTTCATGGTCGGCGGCGTGCTGGCCTGGGTGTTCGTGGTGCCGCAGACGCTCCGCGTGCTCTTCAGCTTCCAGTCGGAAGCGATCGCGCCGATGATCACGTACGATGCGTATTTCGACTTCGTCGTCCAGATCGTACTGGCCCTCGGCATCTCGTTCGAACTGCCGTTGATCATGATGATCCTGGCGTGGATCGGCATCGTCACACCCCAGTGGCTGGGACGCTTCCGGCGCTACGCGGTCGTGATCGCGTGCGTCGCCGGCGCGTTCCTCTCGCCGGGCACCGACGTCCTGTCGATGATCATGATGACCCTGCCGCTCCTCGTGCTGTACGAGGTGGGCGTCGCGGGCGCGCGCATCATTTACCGGCGCAAGCGCAAAGGGGATGCGGCGGTGGCCGCCGGCGCGGCGCTGCTGCTCTGCCTCTGCGCGGCGCCGTCCGCACGCGCCCAGGTCCCCGGACGGCCGGTGCGGCCGGCGGCCGCCAATCCCTTCGCGGCGCGGCGGGACACCTCGGCGCGGCTTCAGCCCGGCGCGCCGCTCGACACCACGCTGGCGCGGCGCGCCGGGCTGCCGACCGCGCCCAGTCTGTCCTTCCCCGAGGCGGATTCCGCGCTCCGATCGCTGATGAGCCTCCCCGGCTACACCACGACCCGGTTCATGGCGGATTCCGTGTCGCTCTTTGCCGCGGACAAGCGGGTGCGGCTCGGCGGGTCCGCCCTCACCGAGCGGCAGGGCGTCACGCTGGAGGCGGGCACGATCCACTATGCTGAAACCGACTGCCTGATCGAGGCCAGCGGCAGGCCACGGCTGTTCGACAAGAAGCAGGTGCTGCTGGGTGAGGGGATCAGCTACAACACCTGCGAGCACCGCGGCGTCATCCGGGGCGCGTTCACCAACTTCAACGAGCAGGGCGTGGTCTGGTTCCTGCGGGGCAACGTGGCGTCGGATTCGAGCTCGACCCGCCTCTACGCCGCCTCCAGCGAGATCACCAGCTGCGAGGACCCGATCCCCCACTATCACTTCTCCGCTGGCGAGGTGAAGTGGGTGTCGCAGAGCGTGATCGTGGCGCGCCGGGTGGTGCTCTACGTCCGCGATGTCCCGATCATCTGGCTCCCGTTCATTTTTCAGGATACCCGGCCGGGCCGCCACTCGGGGATTCTCACGCCGCAGTTCGGCCTCAACGACATCGTGCGCACCTCACGGACGTACAACCGGCAGCTGACCAACCTCGGCTACTACTGGGCGCCCAACGACTACATCGACGTCACCGGCCGGGTTGACTGGTACTCCGGCCGCTATCTCCAGCTCGGGGTGGCAGGTAATTACCGATGGCTGCGCCGCTTCATGAACGGCGCGCTCAGTCTGAGCCGACAATGGCAGAGCGGTGGGGGATCGGCCAATGCCGTGCGATGGACCCACCAGCAGAGCTTCAGCCTCAGCACCAGCCTCAACTTCGACATCAACTACCTCAGCAACTCGACGATCGTCCGGCAGAACGCGCTTGACCCCCTGCTGAATACGCAGCAGATCACGAGCTCGCTCAACCTCACCAAGCGCTACGGATGGGGGTCCATCGCGCTCGGCGGCAACCGGCGGCAGAGTCTGTCGGACAACAGCTCGACCACGCAGCTTCCCTCGCTCACGATCTCGCCCAAGCCGCTCGACATCGGCCGCAGCGTGACCTGGTCGCCGGGCCTGAGCCTGACCAACGACCTGGCTTCCGGTGTGGTGCTGCCCAAGCTGTACTTCACGAGGCCGGACGGCACGCTGGACAGTCTGGCGCAGAGCGGCGGCAGCCGGGTGAGTGCGCTCAACTTCGACACGCCGCTGCGGTTCGGCTCGTTCAACTGGCGCAACAGTCTGCGGGTGGTCGATACCGATTCGACCGGCCGCCGAACGCTGACCTTTCGCGAGCCGGACCTGTCGACGCCCGACCCCAGCGACTCGGTCACCGTCACGCGGACGGTGGCGGGTGGCTTTGCCAGCTCGGTGGACTGGGATACCGGCATCAACCTGCCGCTGCTGTTCCGCAGCAGCTGGAAGCTCCAGCCGACGATCGGGATCCAGAACGCGAGCACCCTGGGGCCGTTCGCTGTCCGCAACCGGAATACGAACGGTCAGTTCGTGTTCCAGGGCAAGCGGCCGTCGCTGAGTCTGTCCATCAGTCCGACGCTGTACAACCGGCGGTTCCCGACGCTCGGCGTCTTCTCCGCGGTGCGTCACAGCATCTCGCCGTTGGTCGTATTCAACTACCAGCCGGCGGCGACGATCTCCGGCGACTACGCGCGGGCGGTGTCGGGGCCGGGCTTCACGGTGCCGACCCGGAGCGATCCGTTGCAGACGCTGTCGGTGGGGCTGACCCAGACGTTCGAGGGGAAGGCCCGGCGGGCGCCGGGCGATACCGCCGAGGGCTTTGAGGCCCGCAAGTTCCGGCTGCTCAGCATTGCGACCAGTGCGGTGACCTACGATTTCGAGCAGGCCAAGAAGGCCGGTCGCACCGGCTGGACCACCCCGGCGGTCACCAATTCGCTGCTCAGCGACCTGCTGCCCGGATTCAATCTGAGCGTGACCCACGACCTCTGGCGGGGAACCGTCGGCAGCGACACGTCGCACTTCGAGCCGTTTCTGTCCCGGGCCAACGCGAGCTTTTCGCTCTCATCGCGGACGTTTCGCTCGATCGGAACGTTTTTCGGCCTGCTCGGCCGCCGCGAGCGCGAGCCGGGCGAGCCCGACGACGCCCGCATCCCGAGCTACGGGCCGCAGCGTACGCGTCCCGGGAGCCCCGGTGCCTTCTACAACACCGACCAGATCCCGCTCTCGACCCAGGGACGCGGCTTCTCCGCCAACGTGAATTACTCGCTCTCGCGAGTGCGGCCGGATCCCACCGGCACGCTGCCGCCGGTGCCCAGCCAGCAGAGCGTCGGGCTCAGCACGATGTTTTCGCCCACCCCGTTCTGGGCCGTCTCCTGGCAGACGCAGTACAACGTCACCGACAAGAAGTTCGAATCGCACGTGGTGCGGCTGGAGCGCGACCTCCATCGCTGGCGGGCCGCGTTCAACTTCGTGCGCAACGCCAACGGCAACGTCGCGTTCTATTTCTCGATCTTCCTCACCGACCTGCCGCAGCTCAAGTTCGACTACGATCAGACCACGATCGGCCAGTAGCCACCGCTATATTGGGTGCTCATGCCTGCCTCTGAGCTCATCCTCGATGGTTGCTCCCTGAGCGTCGCCGACGTCGTCGCCGTCGGCCGCCACGCGGTGCGCCACATCGGCGTCGCACCTGCGGCCCGCGCGGCGCTCGCCGCCAGCCGGGTACAGGTGGAGCTGGCGGTGGCCCGCGGCCAGACGATCTACGGCGTCAACACCGGCTTTGGCAAGCTGGCCAACGTCCGGATCGCCGCCGCTCAGCTCGAGCAGCTGCAGGTCAATCTCATCCGGAGTCACGCGGCCGGCGTGGGGGTGCCGCTCCCGGCCGACGTGGTGCGCGGCATCATGCTGCTCCGCGCCAACGTGCTGCTGCGGCCCACCAGCGGCGTGCGCCCCGAGCTGGTGGACGCGCTGGTGGCGTTGCTCAACACCGGGCTCGTGCCGTGGGTACCGGAACAAGGCAGCGTCGGCGCCAGCGGCGATCTGGCACCGCTCAGCCATGTCGCCATGGTGCTGATGGGGGAGGGCGAGGTGGTCGATGACGCCGGCTGCGCCGCCCCCGCCGAGTCCGCGCTGGCCCGCGCGGGCCTCACGCCGTTCCGGTTTGCCCCCAAGGAGGGGATCTCGTTCATCAACGGCACCCAGGCGCAGACCACGATCCTGGCGCTGCTGGTGCACGATGCACAGGTGCTGTGGCGGACCGCCGTCGGCGTCGCCGCGATGAGTCTCGAGGCACTCCGCGGCACGCCGGCACCGCTGGACGCGCGCATCCATGCCGCGCGGCCGCATGCCGGCCAGGTGCGGACTGCACAGCTCATGCGCGCCCTCGTCGCCGAGAGCCAGATCCGCGAGTCCCATCGCGACAACGATCCGCGGGTACAGGACGCATACAGTTTGCGGTGCACGCCGCAGGTGCTCGGCGCCGTCGCGGACGCGATCGCGTTCGCGGAACAGACGGTGGGCGTCGAGCTCAACGCCTCGACCGACAACCCGCTCGTGTTCGACAATGGGGACGTGGTGTCCGGCGGCAACTTCCACGGGCAGCCGGTGGCGCAGGCGCTCGACGTGCTGGCCATGACGCTCACGACGCTCCAAGCCATCGCCGAACGACGGGTCGAGCGGCTGGTGAACCCGGACCTGTCGCAGGGACTGCCCGCATTCCTCACCGCCGATCCCGGGCTCTCGTCGGGCTACATGATGGTGCAGATCACGGCGGCGTCGCTCGTGGCGGAATCGCGGACGCTGGCCGCGCCGGCCAGCATCGGCTCGATCCCCACCGACGCCAACCAGGAGGACTTTGTCCCCATGGGCATGGCGGCCGCGTTCAAAGCCCGCCGCATTCTGGCCAACGCCCAGCGGGTGGTGGCTGCGGAGGTGCTCTGCGCCGCCCAGGGGCTGGAGCTGCTGCGCCCCCTCGCACCCGGCGCCGGCGTGGGGGACCTCTTCCGGCGGGTTCGCGAGGCGCCCATCGGGGTCGCCGCGCTGGGGCCCGACCGGTCGCCGGCGCCCGATCTCGAACGGCTGGCCGCGGCGATTGCCGCAGGCCTCCTCGATCCGGGGGACGCCGGGGGCGTCTGACGCTCGCCTTGCTCGCGTCCGGCGGGCTCCCTATCTTTCGTAAACCCAAGTGCCGCCGCTTCTTTCCCCTTCGCATCGCCGAGCCCAATGAATCTCGAAAAGCTCAAGGACACGGCGCGCAAGTTCGAGCAGAAGGAGGACTGGCGCCGGGCTATCGAGGTGTACAACAAGGCGATCCAGGAGTTTGAGTCGGGTCGCGAGTCTGCCCCGGACCTGTCGCTGTACAACCGCGTCGGCGATCTCCACCTCAAGCTCAATGACCCCGCATCGGCCGTTCGCTCCTACGAACGCGCGGCGGATCTCTATGCCGACCAGGGCTTCCTCAACAACGCCATCGCGCTGTGCGGGAAGATCCTCCGGGTCAATCCCGGCCGGGTGCAGACCTACCTCAAGCTGGCCCAGCTCCACGCCCGGAAGAACGTCGTCATCGAAGCCAAGCGGCATCTGATCGAGTACATCGAGCGGATGAACGCACTCAATCAGCTCGATGACGCCTTCCGCTCGGTCAAGAGTTTTGCCGATCAATTCTCGGGAAATCAGGACATCCGCCTGATGCTCGTGGAGCTGCTTCGCGCCGCATCGCGCGACGACGAGGCCCGCGAGCAGCTGGAAAAGATGGCCGCCGACCTCGAGGCGCGAGGGGACCGCGACGGCGCCCGCGCCACCCGCGAGCGGCTCAACGCCATCGACATCGAGCTGCCGGAGGGCGCGCCGCCGCCGCCGTCAAAGAACGACCTGATCTTTCTCGACACCGGGATCGGCGCGCCCGCCCGCAACGTCCTGCCGGCCGCCGGCCTTGAACAGCCGCTCTCCGCTGACGACGTCGACGTAGAGCTGGCCGACGGGTTCGTCGCGCCGGAGCCGCTGCAGCTGGACCAGCCGGTGGCGCCGCTCGACCTGATGCCCGAGCGGGGTGAGGAGGAGTTCGACGCCAGTGATCTCATGGCGCTGAGCGACCTCGAGTCAGCACTCGCCGAGCGGGCGGCGGCCGGGGCGATTCCCCCAATGGACGGCCTGGTGCTCGACAGCGCCGCCGAACTCGATGTCAGCGAAATCCAGCCGAGCGACGGGCTCGAGGCCGGGGAGGGGTACGGCATCGATCGAGCGATGCCGGTGGACCTGGCGTTCGATGGCGATGCGGAATTGCTCGACCTGGACGAGCCCGCCGGCGAAGCGCTCAGCGCCGCCGACTTTGCCGCCGATGGCGCGATGAGTCTCGACTATGTGCCGGACAGCGGGCCGGGTGGCGCACATGCCGGTGACGAGCCGATGGATCGCGCCTTCGCCGACGCGGACACCGGCGACGCGCTCTGGCACCGCGACGCCGACGGTGCCGATGTCGATGGCGAGATCGGGCGCGAGCCGGCGGCGCCGGAGTTGCCCTACCTGGACAGTGGCGCCCGCCGCGATGCCGGGGAGCCGGCCGATGAGCGCCATGCCGCCGCTGAGGGCGCCGCCTCGGCGCCCAGCATCGTGGACCTCGAGGAGGCGGTGCTGGACGACCCGCACAACCCGCAGCATCACCGCGCCCTTGCCGATGCGCTGCTCACCAACGACGAGGCCGAGCGGGCCCGCGAGGAATACGAGCTGGCGCTCGAGGGGTTTGCCCTGCAGGAGGCGTGGGCCGACGGGCTCGACGCAGCGGACGCCCTTATCTGGCTCGACCCCGACAGCATCCGCTATCAGCAGAAGCGGGTCGAGCTCGCGTTCCGGAGCGGCGATCGGGCCCGGCTCATCGACGCCTATCTGGACCTGGGCGAGACGCTGGCCCGCGAAGGCGCAACCGACAAGGCCCTGGCCGTGTACGGGCGGGTGGTCGAGCACGAGCCGCTGAATGCGCGCGCCCGGCAGGCCATCGCCGCGCTGCAGTCGCTAGCCGCCGAGCCGCCACACGATGCGGTCGCCCCCACCGCGCCCGGGGGCCCATCGGGACCGGTGCCGGCGCCGCCAGCGATGCCGGCCGGCGCGGCGCCGGTCCGCCCGGCCGCGCCCGCCGACGCGCCATCCGCACGGCCGTCCGGGGCGGGGTTCGTCGATTTGGGCTCCATGATCATCGATCGGGAAGCCCCGCGCGACACTCGCATGCGGGTCGAGGGCGAGCGGCCCACCGGCGATGAGCAGCGCGACTTCCAGGAGACCCTCGCCCAGTTCAAGCGCGGGATCGAGCAGAACCTCGGCTCCGACGACTTCGAGGCCCACTATGACCTCGGCGTCGCCTTCCGCGAGATGGGCCTCCTCGACGAGGCGATCGCCGAATTCCAGAAGGCGCTCCGCGCGCCGGAGGGCCGGCTGCGGACCTCCGAGGCACTGGGGCTCACCTTCTTCGACAAGGGTCAGTTCGCCATCGCGGAGACGATCCTGCGGCGCGCCGTCGCGGGGATCGAGGGTGGCGATGACGATAAGATCGGCGCGCTCTACTGGCTGGGCCGCTCCTGCGAGGCCCAGGACAAGCGGGAAGATGCGATCGCCAGCTACGAGCGGGCGCTCGCGGTCGACATCCGCTTTCGCGATCTGGGTGAGCGGATCCATCGCCTCTCGGCGGCGCGCCCCCAGTGAGCTCGCAACTCGCCCCCGTGACGCTGGCCGATCTCCAGGGCCCGCTGCAGCTGCGCCTCGAGCGGGCGCAGAAGGAGCTGCGGCGGATCGTCGAGGCGGACTTCGGGCTCATCGCCGAGGTCAATGCCCACCTCTTCCAGATGCAGGGCAAGATGTTCCGGCCCACGCTGGTGCTGCTGGCCGATGAGGCGAGCGGCGGCCCCGACGGGCGGGCGGTCACGCTCGCCGCGGTGGTCGAGCTGATCCACCTGGCCACGCTGGTGCACGATGACTCGGTCGACCATTCGGTGCTGCGCCGCGGTATGCCCACCATCAACGCGCTGTTCAGTCACCAGGTGTCGGTCATCATGGGCGACTACCTGTACTCGCGTGCGGTGATCGAGCTCGTGCGGCTGGATGATCTGGAGCCGCTCCGCGTCCTGAGCCGCGTCACCAACGAGATGACGGTCGGCGAAATGCGGCAACTCCTCTCGCACGACCCGCTGGCGTTCACCGAGGACCAGTACGACCTGCTGATCCGCTCCAAGACCGCGTCGCTCCTGTCGGGGGCGTGCGAGGTGGGCGCCCTCCGGGCCGAACCCGGAGCGCGCGGCGCGATCCGGCGGTTTGGCGATGCCCTCGGCATGGTCTTTCAGATCGTCGACGACCTGCTGGACTACACGGAGGATGAAGCGGTCACCGGCAAGCCGTCGGGGCTGGACCTCCGGGAGCACAAGGTGACGCTGCCGCTCATCGCTGCGCTGCCGCGCATGGGCGAGGCGGGCCGCCGGGAGGTTGCTCGCCTGATGCGCACCGAGACGCCCGACGACGCCCAGATTGCCCGGGTCGTGGCCCTGGTGGCCGACGCCGGGGGCCTGGCCTATGCCCGGGAGCGGGCCCACGGCTTTGCCCAGCGTGCCGAATCGGAGCTCGACTGCCTGCCCCCCACGCCCGCGCGCGATGCGCTCCGCGCGAGCATCACCTACGTTCTGGAGCGCCGACGCTGATGGCCAGCGGACCCCACCGGCCCGGCTTTTACGCGGGCGTGCTCATCGCCGGGTTCATCTCGGGCGGCTTCCTGACCTTCTTCCTGCGGCAGTGGCTGCCCGACAGCGCCGCCAAGACTTTCTTCACCAGCTCGTGGACCCCGACGTTCGGGCCTGTCTCCGCCGACCTTCTGGTGCTAAACTTCACGCTGGGCCCGATTGGGCTGCACGTCTCGCTGCTCAGTCTGATCGGTGTCGTGCTGGCGTACCTGATCGCGCGATCGCTCTTCTAGGAGGCATTGTGGGCAACCTCGGCGTGTGGGAAATCCTGCTTATCATGGTCGTCGTGCTGCTGGTCTTCGGCGCGAAGCGGCTGCCGGAGGTGGGCTCGTCGATCGGCAAGGGGATCCGGGAGTTCAAGCGCAGCGTCACCGATACCTCCGACGCCATCATGGGGCCGGACGATCAGCAGCGTTCCAACCTGCCGCCGCGCCAGATGGACGGCACCACGCAGTCGGCGCCTCCGCCCAGTTCCGGCGAGCCGAAGCGGCTGTCTCAGTAGGGCGCCGACGCTCGGCTGGCGGAAGGACCGCCATGCAGAACGGGGCGCCCGAGTGGGCGCCCCGTTCGCGTTCAGCCCGCCAGCCGGCAGGTCAGCCCGGCAGCGGCTGCTGACCCTGCGCCGCACCCTGGTGGAGGACCCGGGTGCGGTTGTCCACCACGGTGGCCTGCTTGCGCAGCGCGGAGAGGAAATTGCGGACCCGCTGCTCGCGCTCGTCCCGGATCGCCTGCGCGCGGAAGTCGTCAAGTTCCTTTGCGAAGGCGGCGGAATCGGGCTTGATGTGCTGCAGGTTGCGAATCACATACAGGCCGTCCTTGACGTCGATGACGCCGCTCCGCTGACCCGAATCGAGCCCGAATGAGACACCGACGAGCTGCGGAATGTCCAGCGGCGGCGAGATGCGCGTGAACGGGCCGAACTCCTTGTGCGCCAGATTCAGGGCCGCCGCTGCCTGCTCGCCGGTGCTCCCCTCGGACAACCGCTTCATGAAGTCGGCGGCGATCTGCCGTGCCTGCACCCGCTTCTTCTCGTCGCGCACGGCGAATTCAACGCTCGGCCGGATCTGCTCGAGCGGCGGCACGCCGGCCGGCTGCAAACTGTCCAGCCGGAAGACGTAAAAGGCGTCCGGCGTCTCGATGACGCTGCTCAGCTGGCCCGGCTTGGCTCCCTGGAAGGCCCAGACACCTGCGTCCGGCACCACCATGCGCCCGGCTTGCGCGCGCGATCCCTGCTGGATCGGCATCGTGTGGCCGATTGGCAGCTTGAGCGTGCGCGCCACAGTGTCCAGCAACGTGCCGTCCGCCTGATTCCCCGTGAGCCGATCGAGCGTGTCCGCCTGCGCGTCGAGCAGGTCGCGATGCGCGCCGTGCACCTCGATGGGAATCAGGATGTGGCGGCCGGTGGCCTTGGCGCCCTTGCGGCTCGTCACCTCGATGAGGTGGTAGCCAAAGGATGAGAGTACCGGCTGCGACAGAGTGTTCAGCGGCATCGAGAAGGACACCGAGTCGAACGCCGGGTCGAACTGACCCCGGGTCCATTCCCCGAGATCGCCGCCGTTCTTGCCGGACACGGTGTCGGACGACTCTCGTTGCGCCACTTCCGCGAACGGCGCCCCGCCGGCGATCTCGGCGTGGATCTTCCGGGCCCGCTCAAGCGCCGCCGCGGTGTCCGCGGCCGTCGGCACCCGGCTGAGCGACACGAAGCTGAGGTACGCGGTGGCGGGCCGCCCGAAGTCGCTCTCGTGGGCCCGGTAGTAGGCGCTGACGTCGGCCGGCGAGACGGTGACCGCGCTGTCCGACACGACGTTGCGCGGCACGATCGCCGTGAGCGCGATCCTGACCTGCTCGTGTTCGTCGCGATAGCGCTCCCAGAGCGCCGCGTCCGAGGGCACGATGTCGGCGGTGACGATGCGGAGCAGCTTGTTGCGGAGCAGTATGTCGCGGTACTGGGCGGCGATCCCGTCCACGTACGGGGTGGCGGCGCTCGACGTGAGCCACTGCTGATACTTGCCCATGTCGAACTTGCCGTCAGTCTGGAACTCGGGCGCCTTCAGGAACTCGTCGGGCGGATTGTTCCGCACCGCCTCGAGCACCTCATCGTCGCTCACCGAGAGATTGTGCTTGCGGTACTGGTTCTTGAGGATGGCGGTGGAGAGGAATTCCTCCCAGACCTGGTCCTCGATCTGCTTCTGGTCCTCGAGCGACAGCGGCGCCGCCGACTGCCGCTGCTGGTTGTCGGTCACCTGCCGCACCCGCGTCTCGAAGGCGCGGGTATCGATGGCGCGCCCATTGATCTTGCCGACCGCGGTGCTGCTGAACAAGCCGGTGCCCTGGCTGATGCCGCTGAGGTCCACGAGCCAGAGAAGGAGCATGGCGGCGAAGAACACGGCTACGACTTTGCCGCTGTTGCGGAAGGCTTGCATCATAAGCGGGACCCGACACTCCGGAACGGGGGAGAATGAGAGCCGTAAGCTTAAGCGGGACAACGGGCAACCTCAAGCCCGCCGATGGCCGCCAGAGTTGACATCGCGGCGCCGTTTCGCTAGTCTGAGTGCAGACGCCGCAACGACTTAGACCCCATTTCTCCATAACCGTCCAGACCAGCCCCGGGATCCGGATGTCCACCAGCGAGATCGCCAAGCTCGAGACACGTTGGCGGGAAAACCCGCAGGGGCTGACCTTTGCCCCACTGGCCGAGGCGTACCGCAAGATGAAGGAGCCGCAACGCGCGCTCGACATCCTGGCGGACGGGCTCGCGCAGCACCCCGACTACATCCCGGCGAGCATCGTACTCGGCCGCTGTCAGCTCGATCTGGCGGCGGATGCCGAGGCCGAGTGCGCCTTTACCCGCGTGCTCGAACTCGACGCGGAAAACGTGATTGCGCTCAAGGCGGTGGCGGACATCTGCGAGCGCCAACTCCGCTTCGTGGATGCGGAGCAGCACCTCGAAGCGCTGCTGCTGATTGATCGAAGCAATGACGAGGCGCGCGGTCAGCTCGAGCGGGTGCAGACCAGCCGGCGCAACTCCGAGGGCGTCGTCCGCGACGAGGACAGCACCGCCACCGATCCGGCCGCTGAGGCCGACGCCGGGGTGAGCGCCGCCGACACCGCCCGTGCCACCGAGGGGCCCGCCTGGATGCCGGCCGCGGCCGATGTGGACGACGAGCCGTCGGCATATCGGGCCACGCCGTGTTCCCCGTCGGTAGAATCCAGCGCGGAGCCGCCGGAGCCGGCGCCGTTTGAACCGATCGCGTTCGAGCGGGCCGAAACCGGATCGGGCTTCGATGATGCCGTGGTCGACGTCGTCAGCGACGACGGTGCTGATGACTGGGGCAGCGACGACGTCGTCAATCCTCCCGAGGGCCTCGACACCGCCGAATTCGCTCTTCCCGAGGACGCCGGCGCGATGCCGGAGCTGCTGACCGGCTTCGAGCCGGTCGTGTCGGCGATCGAGGAACCCGATCCGCTGGAGTTGCATTCCTCCGGCGCGAGCGAGTTCCAGCTCGGCAGCGCCGCAGATGAGCTGGCGCTTCCTTCGTTTGGTGCCGGTGCCGGCGGGGCGGAGTTCCAGGCGCCGGATGCGGCGGCGGACCTGGCCGGCAGCTACGATTTCAGCACCGAGGACGAGCCGCTGCAGGCCAGCATGCATGCCGAACTGGCGCCGGACTCCGCGGACGAGCCGGCTCCCGCGCCGGCGCCCGCCATGGATGATGCCCCCGCCGAACCGGCGGCCGCGGCGGCCGCGGACGATCTCGCCGGCGCGGATGAGCCGTCCGGCGAGATGATCGTGGCCGGCGCGGCGTGGGAGCGCGAAGAGGAGCCGGTCGACGATCGGTGGGCCCGGTCCGATGAGAGCAGCTGGGGCTCTGAGGTGGAGATGGCGCCCGATTCCGCCGATGCGGACGTCGGCGCCGGGTTCGACGACGAACTCGCCAAGACGATGGCCGCGCCGGGCGGAGCGGAGCCGGAGGCAGCTGGGGTCGCGGATGCGCACGAGGGTCTCGTCGTGACCGAATCGATGGCCGGGATCTATCTGCGCCAGGGACACCTCACCGAAGCGCTGACGATCTATCGCGAGCTCTACCAGCGCAGCCCGGACAACCTGCGGCTCCGCGAAAAGGTCGACGAGCTGGAGACCGCCGAGGCGGCTCAGGAGTCCGGCGAGGTCGAGCCGGTCGCGTATTCCGCCCAGGCGACGGGCGGGCAGCCGGTGTCCTCGCTGTTTCGTCGCGTGCTCGCGGCGCGGCCGGCGCCGGTCGCGCTGTGGGCGCCGCCGGGAGTGTCGACACCGGTGACCGGCTCGGCCAGGGAGGCGTCACGGAGCGGCGAGCCCACGCGCCCGGCCGATGATCGGCTGTCGCTCAGCGCCGTCTTCGGCGATGACAGCTCGCCGGTGCCGCCGGCCGTCCGCGCCGCGGAGGACCAGGCGTCTGATGGCATGTCGTTCGACGCATTCTTCGACGCGCCGTCGCCGGACGATCCCGGCGGCCGGCGATCGGCGGCGCGCGGCGACGACGACCTCGACCAGTTCCACGCCTGGCTGCAGAATCTGAAGCGCTGAATGCAGATCGCCGTGCTGAACGGCCCCAACCTCAATCTGCTCGGCGACCGCGAGCCCGCGCTCTACGGGCGAGCCACGCTCAAGGACATCGAAGCGGCGGTGCGGGCCCACGCCGCCACGTACGGTGCGGCCATCGAGTGGGTGCAGTCGAATCACGAGGGTGCACTGGTGGACGCGGTGCAGGCGCTGCAGGGCCGCGCCGACGGCGCGCTGATCAACGCGGCGGCGCTCACCCATACCAGTCTTGCCCTGCGTGACGCCTGCCTGGCGGTGCGCGTCCCCTTCGTCGAAGTGCATCTGACCAACATCTTCGCCCGCGAGGCCGAGCGTCGTCATTCGGTGCTCGCGGACCTGGCGCTGGGCGTCGTGTGCGGATTCGGGGCGCGAAGCTATGCGCTTGCGCTGGACGCGCTGGTCGGCGCGCTGCGTGACGGCTGACCGGCGGGCCGACCGGCAGGCGGCGGTACGCGTCGCGCTGGAGCGGGAGGGGCTGGACGCGCTGCTCGTCACCCATCTGCCCAACATCCGGTACCTGACGGGCTTCACCGGCACCGCCGCGCTCCTGCTTGTTCGGCCCGACGCCGCCGTGCTGATCTCGGATTTTCGCTACGAGACGCAGGCGATGCAGGAAGTAGGCGACGCCGCCTCGGTCGAGATCGACGGCATCAGCGTCTGGGACCGCCTGGCACGGGTGCTGGCCGCGACGCCGGCCGCGACGCTCGGCGTTGAGGCCGCGGTCCTCACGCTGCGGGATGCCGAGCGGCTGTCGGCGCTGCCGCGAGTGCGCTGCGTCCCGACGACCGACATCGTCGAGCGGCTCCGCGCCATCAAGGATCCGGCGGAAGTCGCTGCCATCCGGGCGGCGGCGGAGCTGGGCCAGGCGGCGCTCGCGGAGGTGCTGCCGCAGATCCGCGTGGGGCAGTCGGAGCTCGCGATCGCCGCGTCGCTGGAGGCGGCGCTCCGCCGCCGGGGGAGCGAGTGGCACCCGTTTCCCACGATCGTCGCATCGGGCCCGCGGTCCGCGCTGCCGCACGCGCGGACCAGCCGCCGGGAGCTCGGTGCCGGCGACTGGCTGCTGCTTGACTTCGGTGCGCAGGTGGACGGATACTGCGCGGATCTCACCCGCACCGTGATGGCGGGCGCCCGGGCGGACGACCGCCAGCGCACCGTCTATGAAACCGTTCGCGCCGCCCAGAGCCGCGCCATCTCGGGCATGCACGCGGGGATGAGCGGCCGCGAGGCCGATGCCTTGGCGCGCGATCTGGTCGCCGCCCGCGGTTTTGGCGACGCCTTTGGGCACTCGCTGGGTCACGGACTGGGACTCGAAGTGCACGAGGCGCCCCGTCTGTCGCAGACCGGCCATGCCCCGCTGCCGCTCCATGCGGTGGTGACGGTGGAGCCGGGCATCTATCTTCCGGGCTGGGGCGGTGTGCGGCTGGAGGATGATGTGTACGTCGGGCCGGATGGTACCGAGTGTCTGTCCGACAACCGGACGGAGCTGATCGAACTCTTGTAGGAGAATCTGTGGCGTCTACGGCGGATTTTCGGAACGGCCTGGTGGTGGACTTCGAGGGTGCACTCTACCAGATGGTGTACTTCCAGCACGTCAAGCCGGGCAAGGGCGGCGCCTTCGTGCGCACCAAGCTCAAGAACATCCGGACCGGCGCGGTCATCGACCGGACGTTCAATGCCGGCGAGAAGGTGCAGGACGTGCGGCTGGAGCGGCGCAAGATCCAGTTCTCCTATGCGGACGGCCACTTCCATCACTTCATGGACCAGCAGACGTTCGACGACATCATGCTGACGGACGAGGTCATCGGCACTGACCAGCTCAAGTACCTCAAGGAAGGCATGGAATGCGAGGGTCTGCTGCACGATGATACCGTCATTCTGGTCGAGCTCCCGGTCTTCGTCGAGCTGACCGTCACGCGGACCGATCCGGGCGTGCGCGGGGATACCGCGACCGGCGGCACCAAGCCGGCGGGGCTCGAGACGGGTGCAACGGTGCAGGTCCCGCTGTTCATCGAGGAGGGTGACGTGATCCGGATCGATCGCCGTGAAGACAAGTACCTGACGCGCGTATGAATCCCGACGAGATGCGCCAGCTCGCCGAGCTGCTTCAGGCCATGCCCGGCATCAAGTCCGTGGAGATGAAGGACGTGAAGCGCTTGGCGGAGCTGCTGCGCGAATCCCCCGAGATCGGCTCGATCGAGATCACGGGATGGTTCGGCACCGGCGTGGTCATCACGCGCACCGCCGCGGCCGGCGCCGGCATTTCGCACCTGGCCCCGGCAACCTCCGCGGCCCCGGCATCGGGCCCGCCGGCGGCGCCTGCCGCCCCGCCGCCGGCGCACCTCAAGGAGATCAAGTCTCCCATGGTGGGCACGTTCTACAAGTCGCCCGAACCGGGGGCGGATGCCTACGTGAAGGTGGGCAGCCGCGTCTCGCCGGGACAGACGGTCTGCATCATCGAGGCGATGAAGATCATGAACGAGATCGAAGCCGAGATCGCCGGCGTCGTCCGCGAAGTGCTGGTGGACGACGCCCAGCCGGTGGAGTTTGGCCAGGTGCTCTATCGGGTCGATCCCCATGGCTGAGCCGACCGGGCCGGCCGCGGCGGCACCGGCCGCGGGCGGGCAACCGTTCAACTTCAAGCAGGCCATCTCGCAGATGGTGCAACGCAGCGGGTCCGACCTGCTGCTCAAGGTGGGTCGCGCGCCGACGGTGCGGCTCAACGGCGAGCTCGCGGCGCTCGACATGCAGCCGCTCAAGCCGGAAGATCTGAAGCTCCTGGCGGAGCAGATCATGACGCCGCGCCAGGTCAAGGAGTTTGCCGAAAAGAAGGAGGCGGACTTTGCCATCGGCGTCCCCGGCGTCGGCCGCTTCCGGACCAACATCTACCAGCAGCGGGGCACGCTGGCGTTTGCCTTCCGCGCCATTCCCTATGAAGTGAAGACTGTGCGGGAGTTGCAGCTGCCCGGCGTGCTCGAGGAGATCGCGCTGCGCCCCCGCGGCCTGGTGCTCGTCACCGGCATCACCGGTTCGGGCAAGTCCACGGCGCTGGCGGCACTGATCAACCACATCAATCATCATCGTCGGGTCAACGTGATCACGATCGAGGACCCGATCGAGTTCCTGCACCGCGACGTCATGGCCAACATCTCGCAGCGCGAGGTGGGGAGCGATACGCTCTCGTTCGGCGCGGCGCTGCGCCACGTCCTGCGGCAGGATCCCGATGTAATCCTGCTGGGCGAGATCCGGGACATGGAGACGCTGGATACCGCGCTCAAGGCGGCGGACACCGGTCACCTGGTCTTCTCCACGCTGCACACGACCGACGCGACGCAGACCATCAATCGCATCATCTCATTCTATCCGCCGCACCAGCACCAGGAGATCCGGGCGCTGCTGTCGACGGCGCTCCAGGCGGTGGTGTCGCTCCGCCTCGTGCCCCGCAAGGACGGCGACGGGCGGGTGCCGGCCGTCGAGATCCTGATCAACACGGCAGCGGTCGCGGACAACATCCGGGACATCGAGAAGGCGCTCAACATTCCGGACCTGATCTCCGAAGGCACGGTGTCGTACGGCATGCAGTCGTTCGACCAGTCGCTGATGAAGTGGTACAAGGACGGCATTGTCTCGTACGAGAGCGCCATCTTCTACTCCAGCAATCCGAGCGAATTCGCGCTGCGCGCGTCGGGGATCAATTCCGCCTCCGACCGCACGTTTGCCGAGATCACCGGACACGGCTCGGACGCGCCGCGCGACTTCACGCCCTGATGCCGACGCATGTTTCGTAAGGTCCTCATCGCCAATCGCGGGGAGATCGCGCTCCGGGTCATCCGGGCCTGCCGCGAGCTGGGCATCGAAACCGTCGCCGTGTACAGCGAGGCCGACCGCGAATCGCTGCACGTCCGCTTTGCCGATGACGATGTCTGCATCGGACCCCCGCCCAGCCGGCTCTCCTACCTCAAGATTCCCGCGCTCATCGCCGCGGCGGAAATCACCGGCGCGGACGCCATCCATCCGGGCTACGGCTTCCTGGCGGAGAACGCCGAGTTCGCCGACACCTGCAAGGCGTCGAATATCACCTTCATCGGGCCCACTGGCGACCAGATCCGCCAGATGGGCGACAAGGCCACCGCGCGGCGCCTGGCGCAGGAGGCCGGCGTGCCCACGGTCCCGGGGTCTCCGGGCACGATCGAGGACGTGGACGAGGCGCTCGCCTTTGCCGAGACGATCGGGTTTCCGGTCATCATCAAAGCGACGGCGGGCGGGGGCGGGAAGGGGATGCGGATCTGCTCCCTGCCCGATCAGTTTGCCCAGCTGTTCGGGCTGGCGCAGAACGAAGCGCTCAGCGCCTTCGGCAACGGCGCCGTCTACGTCGAGAAGTATCTGGAGCACCCGCGCCACGTCGAGATTCAGGTGCTGGGCGACGAGCACGGCAGGGTGGTGCACCTCGGCGAGCGCGACTGCTCGGTGCAGCGCCGCCATCAGAAGCTGATCGAGGAGAGCCCGAGTCCCGCGCTCGACGTGGCGCTCCGGGAGCAGATGGGCAACGCCGCGGTGGCGCTCGCGTCCAACATCGGGTACGTGGGCGCCGGCACTCTCGAGTTCCTGCTCGACCGCGACGGCAGCTTCTATTTTATGGAGATGAACACCCGGATCCAGGTGGAGCATCCGGTCACCGAGATGGTGACCAGCTTCGACCTGGTCAAGGACCAGATCCGGGTGGCCGCCGGCGAGCCGCTCAGCTTTCAGGGCGACGGGCGCCGGCTGCGCGGGCATGCCATCGAGTGCCGCATCAACGCCGAGGATCCCTACCGGAATTTCCAGCCGTCCCCGGGGCTGATCACCGCGTACCATCCGCCCGGCGGGCCCGGCGTGAGGGTGGACACGCACGTCTACGCCGGCTACACCGTGCCGCCGTATTACGACTCGCTGCTGGCCAAGGTCATCGTCCACGGCAACGACCGCGCGGAAGCGCTGAGCCGCATGGGACAGGCGCTCGACAGCTTCATCCTCGAGGGCGTGACGACCACCATCTCGTTCCTCGCGCGCGTCATCCGCCACCCCGCGTTCGTGGCCGGCGACATCGACACCCGTTTCCTCGAGCGCGAATCGCAGCTGCTCAAGCCCGAGGCATGAGGCTCGACGTCGTCTTTACCCCGCTCGGCCTGCCCCCGGCCGAGGTCGCCGGCCGCACCGTGTTCGTGATCGACATTCTGCGCGCCACGACGGCGATGTGCGCCGCGCTGGCGCACGGCGCCAAGGCGGTGATCCCGGTGGCGTCGGGCGAGGAGGCCGTCCGCCTGGGCCAGACGATCGGCAGTGCGGACGTCCTGCTGGCCGGCGAGCGCAACTGCGTCCGCATCCCCGGCTTTGCGCTCGGCAACAGCCCGCTCGAGATGACTGAGGCGGCCGTGCGCGGCAAGTCCATCATCATGACCACCACTAACGGCACGAAGGCCATGCTGGCCACGCAGGGCGCGGCCGCCGTCTATGCGGCGTGCGCCGCCAATCTCACCGTGGCGGCGGAGCGCGCGCGCGCCACGCTCGAGGCGCGGCGCGACGTGCTGATCCTCTGTGCCGGCCGCGATGGTGCCTTCTCGCTCGACGATGCCTACGCCGCCGGCCGGCTGGCCGCGGGCGCCCTCGGCGGGCGCAAACGCCGGCGCGGTCTCAACGACGCGGCGCTCGCCGCGCTCGACCTGGTCCGTCGCTACGGCGACGCCTGGCACCGGCCGCTCGCGTACAGCGCCGCGGGCCGCGAGCTCACCCGGCTGGGATTCGCGGCCGACATCGAGGACGCCGCCCGGGCCGACGCCTACCCTGTGCTGCCCCATCTCCACGACCGGCGCGTGACCATCGCGCCGCCGCTGACATGAGCGACGATTCCCGCCGCCGCCTGGGTGCGATCACCGCGCTCGTTGGGGGACTCTTTCTTGGCCTCACGCTCGTGCCCGGCGGATTCACCGGGCCCTTTGGCGCGTCGATCGGCCGACTCCTCAAGACCGGGCTCGGCGTCGGCGCGCTGGGCTTTCCGCTGATCGGGCTTGGCGTGGGACTCGCCGGGTTCGATCGGCTCCTCCGGCTCGACATGAAGCGGGCCGGGGCACTGGTGGGTGCGCTCAGCCTCCTGGTCCCGACGCTGCTGGGCCTCCTGCTCATTGCGCAGCGACCCGATCACAACCTGCCCCGCGCGATGGCCGAAGGCGGCGTCGGAACCCGCGCGGTCGGCGTGATTCCCGGCGCAATCAGTCACACGCTCTACGCCCACATCGGCGTCGCCGGCGGGGTGCTCGTCTGGTTTCTCGCGCTGTCCGCTGTCACCCTGCTGACCTTCGCATGGCATCCGCTCCAGCGGCTCGAGCGCGCGGAGCCCGCGCCGGATGCGCCGGCTGAGGAGCCGCCGGCCGGCCGGCCGCGGCGCGCGCAGCGAATTCCGCTGCTGGAGGCGCTCACCGAGCCCGAGCCGGCACCGGCTGAATCGCCCGCGGAGCGATCCGCCAGGCCGTCGCGGAAGAGCCGGCGAGACGCCCGGCGCGGGTCCGCCGAGCCCGACCGCGAGGCCGTCTGGACGGTGGACCTGCTGGAGCCGCCCAACGTGCGCGGCGTGGACGCGGGCGAGGCCGAACTGAATGCGCTGCAGAGCCGCCTGGAAGCCACGCTGAGTGAGTTCAAGGTGGAAGGTGACATCGCGGGCCGCACCACCGGCCCCGTGGTCACCCAGTACGGCGTGCGGCTCAAGCCGGGCGTCAAGATGAATCGCCTGGTGGCGCTGGCCGACGATCTTGCGCTCAAGATGGCGGCCCGCTCGATCCGGGTCGCGCGGATTCCCGGGCGGGACATGGTGGGCGTGGAGGTGCCCAATCCCAAGGCGCGCATCGTCGTCCTGCGCGAGCTGCTGGAGGCGCCCGACTGGGATGGCGAGGAGCGCCTGCTGCCGGTGGCGCTCGGGCTCGACCTCGAGGGGCATCCTATCGTCGCCGATCTGGCCCGGATGCCGCACCTGCTGATCGCCGGCGCCACGGGCACCGGCAAGTCGGTCGGCATCAATGCGATCATCACGTCCCTCATCTACCGCTACCAGCACAAGGAAGACCTGCGGTTCCTGATGATCGACCCCAAGATGGTCGAGCTCTCGATGTACAAGGACCTTCCCCACCTGCGGCATCCGGTGGTGACCAACAACAAGGAAGCGGCCAAGGTCCTCAAGTGGGCCGTGGGCGAAATGGACCGCCGCTACGGGCTCCTCGAGGCAAACGGGGCGCGCAACCTGGCGGATTTCAACCGCAAACTCACCGAAGGCAAGACGCTTCGAAATCCGGGGCCCCGCAGGGTGACGCTGACCGAGATCGCGGCGGAGGAAAGCAACAGCGCGGCGGCGGGCATACCGGAGGAGCAGTACGTCGGCGGGCGGCTCCCGCTGATCGTCGTCGTGGTCGATGAACTGGCGGATCTCATGATGACGGTGCAGGCGGAAGTCGAGACGCCGCTGGCCCGGCTGGCGCAGAAGGCGCGCGCCATCGGCATCCATCTGATTCTCGCCACGCAGCGACCCTCGGTGAACGTCATCACCGGTCTCATCAAGGCCAACTTCCCCAGCCGGATCGCCTTCCGCGTCGCGTCCAAGGTGGACAGCCGCACGATCCTGGACGGGAACGGCGCCGAGGCGCTGCTCGGCAAGGGCGACATGCTGTTCCTCGAGCCGGGGAAGAGCGAGCCGATGCGGCTGCAGGGCGCCTACATCTCGACCGAGGAGACCGAGGCGATCATGGAGCTGTACCGGCTGCGGCGCGAGCGGCTGGAGCGCGAGGGGCTGGCGGCGGACGCGGAAAAGGACATCCTGCTGGAGGTGCAGGAGATGCCGGATGACAGCGACGGCGCGCCGGGCGGCAGTGGCGCCGCCGCCGACCGCGACGAGAAGCTTCGCGAGGCGGCGGAAGTGTGCATCCAGAATCAGGGCGGTTCGACCTCACTGCTCCAGCGGAAACTGGGCGTGGGGTACGGCCGCGCCGCGCGCATCATCGACCAGCTCGAGGATGCCGGCATCCTGGGCCCGCCGCACGGCAGCAAGCCGCGCGACGTCCGCGTCGGCCTCGACATGCTGGACGAATACATCCGCTAGTCCGCCCGTTTGCCGCAGTTTCGCGCTCCACCGCGCACTCCCCCGATACCGCGCGCCCCCGCCGCACCACTAGCGTAGCCCATGCCTCGGCCGCGCGAATTCATTCCGACGAAGGACTGGGAAGATGCCCGCCACCGGCGGGGCCTCCGGGGGGAGCTGGCGGCATTCGCCTACCTCACGGCCTGCGGCTGGCAGGTAGAGGCGCATCGGTTCCGTTTGGGGCGGCACGACGTGGATCTCATCATCCGCCGCGGCAGCGTGGTGGCGTTCGTGGAGGTGAAGACTCGGGCCAGCGCGCTGTTCGGCTCGGCGCTGGAGGCGGTGGGCTGGCGCAAGCGGCGCGCGATCGGGAAGGTGGCCGAAGTGTGGCGGCTCCGGTTTGGCCGGCCGGCAGACGAATACCGGTTTGACCTGGTCGCGGTCCATGAGACGGCGGGGCGGGCGGATCTGATCGAGCATGTACCGGATGCGTGGCGCCAGTGAACGGTGCAGTGTGGAGTGAAATGAGTCACAATACTGCCTATTGCTTCGGGTATGTTTCGGTATTACATTGGCCGGTGTCACAAAGTGTAGCAAAATCGGTCACTTACTTCAGAGGGTCTCATGGCTGACGAAAGCCGTCTCGAAGCCGATCGCCGCAAGGCACTGGGTCTGGCCATTTCCCAGATCGAAAAGCAGCTGGGCAAGGGTTCCATCATGCGAATGGGCGCCGATACACCGCGGGTCAAGGTCGGCTGCATTCCCACCGGCGCCATCAATCTCGATGCCGCCATCGGCATCGGCGGCGTGCCGCGGGGGCGGATCACCGAGATCTACGGCCCCGAGTCCTCGGGCAAGACGACCCTCACCCTTCACCTCGCCGCCAACGTGCAGCGCCAGGGCGGCGTCGCCGCCTACGTGGATGCGGAGCACGCCCTCGACATCGAGTATGCCAAGAAGCTCGGCGTCAACGTCGAGGACCTCCTCGTGTCGCAGCCCGACACCGGCGAGCAGGCCCTCGAAATCGTGGAGATCCTGGTGCGCTCCGGCGCCGTGGACCTGGTCGTCATCGACTCGGTGGCCGCCCTGGTGCCCAAGGCGGAGATCGAAGGCGAAATGGGCGACAGTCACGTCGGGCTCCAGGCCCGGCTCATGAGCCAGGCGCTCCGCAAGCTGGCCGGCGCCATCAACCGCTCCAATTGCTCCGTGGTATTCATCAACCAGCTGCGCGAAAAGATCGGCGTGATGTTTGGCAATCCGGAGACCACCACGGGCGGCAAGGCCCTCAAGTTCTATGCGTCGCTCCGGCTGGACATCCGGCGCATCGGCCCGGTCAAGGACAAGGAAGCGGTCGTGGGCAACCACGTGCGGGTCAAGGTCGTCAAGAACAAGGTGGCGCCGCCGTTCCGCCAAGCCGAGTTCGACATCATGTTCGATGAAGGGATCAGCCACTCGTCGCTGCTGGTGGACCTCGCGTCCGAAGCCAACATCATCCAGAAGTCCGGCGCCTGGTATTCCTACGGCGACCAGCGCATCGGCCAGGGGCGCGAGAACGCCAAGTTGTTCCTCAAGGACAACCCGGCGCTGATGCTGGAGGTGGAGGAGAAGGTCAAGGAGCTGCTGGGCATGAAGGCGGCGGTCCCCGTGGGGGCCGCGGCCGGCGACGAGGATGGCGACGAATAGTCCGCCGCTCGCGCGGCCCGAGGGGCGGATCACGGCCCTCGACACCGACTCCCGGCGCGGCGCCAGCGTCCGAGTGCACGTCGGGGGCCGGCCGTATTGCACCGTGCCGCTGGACGTCGCCCGTGCGGAGGAACTGAGCGTCGGCCGGGAGATCGACGAGGCGCTGCATGAGCGCCTCTCCCGTGCGGCCGACGCCGAGGGGGCGTTCCGTGCGGCGCTGCGGTCGCTCGAGCGCCGCTCGTTTGCGCGAACCGATCTGGCCCGGCGGCTGGTGAGGAAGGGGCATCCCCGCGATGCCGCCAGTGCGGCCGTCGAGCGGATCGCGGAGCTGGGGCTCGCGGACGACGGCGCTTTCGCCGTCAACTACGTGCAGACCCGCGCCGCCCGCGGCCGGGGCCCCGCCCGCCTGGTTCGCGATCTGATGGCCATGGGCGTGGCGCGCGCGGTGGTGGACGGCGCCATCGCCGCACACTGGCCGGATGGCACCGAGGATTCCGACGTGCCGCTCGCGCTGGCCACCCGCCGCCTGGCCCAGCTGGGTGATCTCCCGCGGCCGGTCCAGCGCCGCCGTCTGCTCGCTTTCCTCGCCCGCCGCGGGTACACCGGCCACACGGTCAGTACGGTGGTCTCGCGCGTGCTCTCGGCGCGCGCCTAGGGACGCGCGTGCCTGGGACGCGCGCGCCCGGTCGGGTGCTCGTCCTTTCATCCTTCCCCCGGGGCCGCGTATATTTGGCCCATGAAATCCGCGACAATCCGGCGTCTTTTCCTTGACTACTTCGCCGCGCGTGGGCACCGCGAGGTGCCTTCGTCGTCGCTGGTCCCGGCGGATGATCCCACCCTGCTGTTCACCAATGCCGGCATGGTGCAGTTCAAGCGCGTCTTTCTGGGCCAGGAGCAGCGCGACTATGCCCGCGCCGTCACCTGTCAGAAATGCGTCCGGGCCGGCGGCAAGCACAACGATCTCGAACAGGTGGGCCACACGCGCCGGCACCACACCTTTTTCGAGATGCTCGGCAACTTCTCGTTCGGCGACTACTTCAAACGCGAAGCCATTGCCTACGCCTGGGAGTTTCTGACCGATCCCGGTTTTCTCGGGATTCCGGCCGACCGGCTGAGCGTCAGCGTCCACCACACCGACGATCAGGCGCGCGCGCTCTGGCGCGAGATCGCGGGGCTCCCCGACGAGCGGATCTACGGATTGGGAGACAAGGACAACTTCTGGCAGATGGCCGATACCGGCCCCTGCGGCTACAACTCCGAGATCTACGTCGATCTCGCGTGGCGCGCGGGGGACTCGCCGGCCGCGCTGCCCGTCGCCGAGTTCGAGCGCCTGGCCGAGGAAGGGCGCTTCCTCGAGATCTGGAATCTGGTCTTCATGCAATTCGACCGTGCGGCGGACGGCACCCTCTCGCCGTTGCCCCGGCCCTCCGTCGACACCGGCGCGGGACTCGAGCGGATCGCGGCGGTCATGCAGGGCGAGGACGACAACTTCCACACCGACATCTTCCAGCCCCTTCTGGATCGGGTAGGCGAGCTGGTGGGGCGCGCCTACGAGCGCACCGATGCCGACCGCGCATCATTCCGTGTGCTGGCCGACCACGCGCGCGCCGTGAGTTTCCTGCTGGTCGACGGCGTCTATCCCAGCAACGACGGCCGGGGTTACGTCCTGCGCCGGATCCTCCGCCGCGCCGTTCGGCATGCGTGGCTGCTGGGGCGCCGTGAGCCGACGCTGGCCGCGCTCACTGAAGTCGTCGTGCGGGGGATGGGCGACGCCTATCCGGCGCTCCGCGAGAAAGCCGGGTTCATTCGCGATGTGACGCAGCGCGAGGAGGAACAGTTCCTGAGCACCATCGCGGACGGCATGGAGCGTCTCGAGGAGCTCGCGACCTCGGGGGCCACGACGATCAGCGGTGCGGACGCGTTCAAGCTCTACGACACCTATGGCTTCCCGATCGACCTGACCGAGATCATGGCGGGCGAGCGGGAAATGACGGTGGATCTCGCGGGATTTGAGCGGGCGCTCGACGCCCAGCGCCGCCGCTCGCGCGCGGCGCGGGGCGGTGCGAGTGCCGGGCCGGCCGTCCGCACCGAGAAGGCTGGCGGGTGGCGCACGGTCCGGCGCGGCAAGCAGAAGTTCGTCGGCTACGACCGGACCGAGGCCGAGAGCGAGATCCTCGCCTTTCGGCAGGACGCGGGGCAGCTGGAGCTCCTGCTGCGGGAGAACCCGTTCTACGTCGAGTCCGGCGGCCAGGTGAGCGATACCGGCGCGGTGGGCGGCGAGGGCTGGGCGCTCGGCGTCGAGCGAGTCCGGAAGTCGGAGAAGGGGACCGTCGTGGGTGGCCCGCTGGCGGAGCCCTTTGAGCCCACACCAGTGCACGCCGGGGTCGATGCGGCGCGCCGGCGGAGGATCGAGCGCAACCACAGTGCAACGCATCTGGTCCACCTGGCGCTCCGGCGTCACCTCGGTCCCCACGTGCGCCAGCAGGGCTCGCTGGTCGAGCCCGGGCGGCTCCGCTTCGATTTTTCGCACCACGGGCCCATCGATCCGTCGGCGCTTGCCGCGATCGAGGCCGATGTCAACGAGCAGATCCTGGCCAATGCGCCCGTGATCACCACGGAGATGGCATATCCCGACGCGCTCGCGCTCGGCGCCCTGGCCTTCTTCTCCGAAAAGTACGGCGACCGGGTGCGGGTGGTGCGCATGGGCGACTCGATCGAGCTCTGCGGCGGGACGCACGTCCGGACCACGGGCCAGCTCGGCTCCTTCCGGTTCAGTGGACAGGGCGGGGTGGCTGCCGGTGTGCGACGCATCGAGGCCATCACCGGTGATGCGGCGCTCGCGGCGGTGCATGAGATCGAGGCGCGGCTGGCCGGCATGGCCGACGTGCTGCGGACCCAGCCGGAGCACCTGGTACGCCGGGTCGAGCAGCTCGTGGAGGAGCGCGCCCGCCTCGAGCAGCGGCTGCAGGATGCGCTGCGCGATGGCGGCGGTGCGCGGCCGCGCGGCGAAACCCAGCGCATCGCCGACATCGACCTGACCATCGCCGACACCCCCACCGACGATCGGGACGAGCTCGGCCAGGTGGCGGACGCGTTCCGCAGCGGCAACGAGCGTGGGGCGCTGGTGCTGTTCGGCGCCGCCGGCCGGGGCGCAGTGCACGTGGCGCTCACCGATGATCTGGTGCGCCGTGGGCTCCGCGCCGGAGATCTGGTCAACCGGATCGCCGCGGTCAGCGGGGGCAAGGGCGGAGGCCGCTCCCACTTCGCGTCCGCCGGCGCCGGCGATTCCGGGCGACTCGATGCGGCCCGTGCCGCGACGCCGAGCCTGGTAGCGCAGTGGCTGGAGACCTCACCCTGAGCGCGGATGCCGGCTGGCTTGACCGCCATACGGCGGCGGCACCGCCGGCGCTCGCCGAGCGCGTGCGCCCCTATGCCGCCGGTGACGCGGCACCATGGCCCGCTCGACTCGCGAGTGCCGGCTGCCGGGCGCTGGACCATGTCCTGGCGCATCCGGGTGACCGTTCGGTCGCACTCGACCTCCTGGCCGCCGACGGTCTGATCACGCTCGCGCTGCTGGCGCAGGCGGAGGCCGCACCGGCCGAGCTGGCCGCGTTTGCCGCGGGGCTGCTGGTCTCGGGGCCGGCCGGCCCGTGATCGACCTGCATTCGCACCTGCTGCCGGGAGTGGACGACGGGTCGCGTTCGGTCGAGCAGTCAGTGGGCGTACTCTTGGAGCTTGTCCGGCTGGGCGTGACCGACGTCTGCCTGACGCCGCACCTCCTGGCCAGCGAGGCCGGCCACGGCGTGCCCGCCGCGCACGAACGCGCGTTTGCCGCGCTGATGCCGGCCGCACCCGACGAGATCCGGCTCCATCGCGGCGCCGAGGTCATGCTCGATCGCCCGCTCCCGGCGGGAGCCGCCACGATACCCGGAATCAGAATCGCTTCCAGCCGGTACATACTCGTGGAGTTTCCGAGAATCGTGCCGGTGGAAACCGCCGAGCGGGCGCTGGCGCTCGTGGCGGAGCTCGGCCTGGTGCCGCTGCTGGCGCACCCGGAGCGCTACAGCTCCTGTTCGGTCAGCGCGGCGCGGCGGTGGCGCGCGGCCGGAGCCAGACTGCAGGTGGACGCCAACACCCTGCTGGCCGCGCAGTCGCGCGGCGAGCGCGCCCGCGCGCTGGTGGCCGCGGGGCTCGCCGACATTCTCGCCGCCGACAATCACGGGGATTCGCGGACGCTCGCCCGGGCCCGGGACGCATTGGTGGAGCAGGGCGCACCGGAGCAGGCGGCGCTCCTCACCGAGACGAACCCCCGCGCCATTCTGGAGGACCGATCGCTCGAGCTGGTCGAGCCGGCGACGATCAAGCTGACCTGGTCGCGGCGACTCCGGCGGCTGTTCGAGCCGGGCGACGGCGTGTGATCGACCTCGCCGGGCGGGTGGCGCTGGTGACCGGCGGATCACGCGGCGTCGGCCGCGCCACCACGCTGTTGCTGGCTCGTGCCGGTGCCGACGTGGCGCTGACGTTTCACACCCGCGCGGCCGACGCCGAGGCGGTTGCCGCTACGGCGCGGAGCATGGGACGCCGGGCCTGGGTCGCCGGCGGTGATCTGGCGGATGCGGCGGTGGTGGCCCGAATGTTCGACGGCGTCCGCCGCGAATACGGCAGACTGGACATCGTCGTGGCCAACGCCGGTGTGTGGCCCGCGGACGACGTGCCGCTCCGACGGCTGTCGGCGGCACGGTGGCGGAGCACACTGGCGGCCAATCTGGATGCGGTCTTCAACACCGTCCGCGCCGCCCTGGAGCTGATCGGTCCCGGGGGGACCATCGTGCTGGTTTCGAGCACCGCCGGGCAGCGGGGCGAGGCGGGCCATGCCGACTACGCGGCCAGCAAGGGCGCGATCATCGCGCTCACCAAGTCGCTGGCGGTCGAATGTGCGCCGGACATCACCGTCAACTGCGTGGCGCCCGGCTGGATCGATACGGAGATGACCGCGGCGGTGCTTGCCGGCGAAGCGCACGACGCGGTCGCGCGCACCATACCGCTCGGTCGCGTCGCGTCCGCGGATGACGTTGCCGGGCCGATCGTGTTCCTCTGCAGTCCGCTGGCGCGGCACATCACGGGCGAGGTGCTGAACGTGAACGGCGGCAGCGTCCTGTGCGGGTGAGATGATTCACCTTCTGTTCACCGGCGGCACGATCTCGATGCGCCGCGACGACTCCCTCGGCGGCAACGTGCCTCAGCACGGCGCCGCCGACCTGCTCGCGCTCGCCGCGCCGCCCCCGGGACTCCGGTACCGGAGCGAGGACTGGGCTCGGTCGCCCGCATGCCACTTCGACGTCGCGCGCCTGTGGGCCCTGCGCGGGCGGGTAGCGGAGCTGATCGCGGGAGGCGGAGTGCACGGTGTCGTCGTCACCCATGGGACCGACATTCTGGAGGAGACGGCATACCTGCTGGCGCGCACGCTCGCCCCAACGGTGCCGGTGGTGGTGACGGGCGCGATGCTCACGCCGGGCCAGCCGGGATGGGACGGCGCCGCCAATCTGCGTGACGCGATGGTTGTCGCCGCTGATTCCGCGAGCGCGGGCCGCGGTGCCATGGTCGTATTCGCGGGCCGGATCCTCGATGGCCGGGACGCCGTCAAGACGCATGCGACGGCGCCGGACGCGTTCGAGGCACCGCATGCCGGACCGGTCGGCCGGGTGGCCAATGGCGTGGTCCGCTACGACACGCCGATCGGCCCGCCGCGTAGGCCGGTTGCACCGCCGGTGCTGGACCGGCGCGTGGCGGTGGTCCCGATGGTCGTGGGTGACGACGGCGCGATGCTGGATGCTCTGCGCCGGACGCATGACGGCGTGGTGATCGCCGCCTTTGGCAGCGGCAATGTTCCGCCGGGTGCGGTGCCGGCCATCCGGCGCTGGCTCGACGGGGGCAAGCCCGTCGTGCTCGCCACCCGGTGTCTCCGCGGCGAGGTCGAGCCGTCGTACGCCTTCGACGGGGGCGGGGCGCAACTGGTCCGCCTGGGCGCCGTGCCGGCCGGCCCGCGCTCGCTCTCGCACGCGCGCATGGAGCTGATGATCGCGCTGTCCGCCGGCGTGCCGTACGGGGCGGGCGCGTGAGCGGGCCGCCACCGGTCGCGGTTCCCGAGACGGTGATCCAGATCGTGCGCACGCTCATGGACGCGGGGCATGAGGCCTGGTGTGTCGGCGGCGCACTGCGGGATGCGCTCCTGGGTGAGCCGCAATCCGATTTTGACGTCGCGACGTCGGCCGAGCCGACCGTGGTCCGCCGCCTGTTCGCGCATACGATCGCCGTGGGTGAGCAGTACGGCACCATTGGCGTGATGGACCGCGACCGGGTGCTGCACGAGGTGACGACCTTCCGCCGGGATGTGACGACCGACGGGCGCCGCGCCGTGGTCGCGTTCGGCGTGTCGCTGCAGGATGATCTGGCCCGCCGCGACTTCACGATCAATGCGATCGCGTTTCAGCCGGTCACGGGCGACTGGGCCGACCCGTTCGGCGGTGAGGCCGACCTGCGGGCGCGGGTGCTCCGCGCGGTGGGCGAGCCGGCCGAGCGATTCCGGGAGGACTACCTCCGGATTCTGCGCGCGCTGCGCTTTGCCGCGCGGTTTGGGCTCACGATCGATCCCGCGACGTGGGATGCGGCACGCCAGCTGTCGGGCGGGCTCGCCGGCCTCTCCGCCGAACGGGTGCGCGATGAATGGTTCAAGGGACTCCGGACGGCGCGCGACGTGACCGTGCTGGTGGCCCGGTGGCGCGAGGCGGGCGCGGCCGACGTGTGGCTGCCCGAACTCCGCGACCCGGTCGCGCTGTCGCCGTCACTCTCCGCTCAACCACGGGACCCGGTGCTCCTCACGGTCGTCACGACTCGCGATGCCGTGGCGGTGCTGCGCCGGCTCAAGGCCTCGAATGCCGAGATTGCGCGGGCGACCGCAATTGGCGCCGGCCCGGTCCGCCCCGCCAGCGCGGCCGCGCCCGACATCCGGCGATGGCTGGCCGGCACTGGTGCTGCGGCCGATGACCTGATACGCCGATGGGAGCTGGCGGAAGGCGCCGCCCCCGTGTGGGCGGCCGAGGTGGAGGCGGCGCGTGCCCGGCAGGATCCCGTGGCCCGTCAGGATCTCGCGGTGAACGGCCGCGATCTGCTCGCGATGGGGCTTCGCGGCACCGCGGTGGGTGAGGTCCTCGATCGGCTGCTGCAGCGGGTGCTCGAGGATCCGTCGCTCAACACCCGCGAATCGCTGCTCGAGCTCGCCGGAGAGACGCCGTGACCCCGCTCGGCTTTGCGTTCATCGCCGCCGCCGCCAATCTCGTCGGCGCACTGGCCGTGGTCCGCCACCTCCGGCGCGAGATGCGGCTGATCGAGCTGTTCATCGCGTTCGGTGCCGGCTTCATGGTGACGACAGTGGTGCTGGGTATGCTCCCCGAGGTGTTTGCCGTCGGCGGAGCCGGATATTACGTCATTGCCGGATACCTGGCCGTGCATCTGGCGCAGCACGTGTTCACGCCGCATTTCCATTTTGGCGAGGAGACGCACCGCGTCAGCCGCACCGCCGGTCTCTCCGCCCTCGCGGGCCTCTCGCTGCACACGTTCTTCGACGGCGTGGCGATCGCCAGCGGCTTTCTCGTGTCGGGACGGCTCGGCGTGCTGCTGTTCGTCGCGGTCCTGCTGCACAAGCTGCCCGAGGGCGTAACGATCGCGAGTCTGATGGTGGCGGGCGGCCAGCGACGCGCGGTGGCGGTGGCCGCGGCGGCGGTGCTCGGCGTCGCGACGATCCTGGGCGCGTCACTCACCGAAGTGTCGCCCGCGCTCATCCATCACGGCCTCGCGCTGTCCGCCGGCGTGACGCTGTACGTCGCCGCTTCGGATCTGGTCCCCGAGTTCCAGGCCAAGCGTGGCTGGCGGACATCGGCGGCCTTCTTTGGCGGCTCGGCGGCGTTCCTCGGCACCCAGCTCGTGCTGGCGCGCTGGCTTGGCTAGGGACGGAGGGGTCGTGGCACCCAGACGAGGCGCCGGTGGCCCCGAGGAGGAATCGCTGTTCAGCACCGCGGCGGCGGCGCAGCCGCTGGCCGCACGTATGCGTCCCGCCACCCTCGACGAGTACGTGGGGCAGCAGCACCTGCTGGCGACGGGCAAGCCGCTGCGGGAGGCGGTGGAGAAGGGCACAACGGGGTCGATCATCTTCTGGGGGCCGCCCGGGTCCGGCAAGACGACGCTCGGTCACCTGATCGCGGCGCGCACCGGCCGGGTGTTCGTGCCGTTCAGCGCGGTGACCGAGGGCGTGCCTCGCATCCGCGAGATCGTCGGCGAGGCCCGGGCCCGCCTCGCCTCGGGCGGCCGCCAGACGATTCTCTTCATCGACGAGATCCACCGCCTCAACAAGGCCCAGCAGGACAGCCTGCTTCCGCCGACCGAGCAGGGCGTCGTGACGCTGATCGGCGCCACCACCGAGAACCCCAGCTTCGAGATCAACGGGGCGCTGCTCTCGCGCACCCGGGTGTTCGTCCTCAACCCCCTCTCGGCGGAGGATATCGCCGTGCTGGTCCGCCGGGCGGTGGCGGACCCTGAGCGCGGCCTGGGAGCCCTGCAGCTTGCCATCGACGACGCTGCGGTCGCCATGCTCGCCGCTGAGGCGGACGGAGACGCGCGCCGGGCCCTGACCGTGCTCGAGGCGGCCGCCGTGCACGTCGGGCCACGCGGCGCCATCACCGCGGACGTCGCTCGCGAGGCGATGCAGCGGCGATTCGCGCGGTATGACAAGGCCGGCGAGGAGCATTTCAACCTGCTCTCGGCCTATCACAAGTCGTTGCGAGGGAGCGATCCGCAGGGCGCGCTATACTGGATGGCGCGCATGATCGACGGCGGCGAGGATCCAATGACGCTGTTCCGCCGGGCCATCGCGATGGCGGCCGAGGACATCGGGCTGGCCGACCCGAACGCGCTGACGATGGCGGTGGCCGCGCGGGACGCCTTCCATATGCTGGGCCCGCCCGAGGGGTACCTGCCGCTGGCCGAGATGACCATCTACCTGGCCACGGCGGCCAAGTCGAACAGCACCAAGCGCGCGCTCGATGCGGCGATGGCGGCCGCCAGGGAGACGCCCGCCGCGCCGGTGCCGCTGCACATCCGCAACGCACCCACGGCGCTCATGAAGGACCTGGGCTATCACGCCGGCTACCGCTACGCGCACGATGCGCCCGAAGCGTACCTCCCGCAGGAATATCTCCCGGATGAGCTGCGCGGACGGGCGCTGTACACGCCCGGCGCGTTCGGGTATGAGAAGCGCGTGGCCGAGCGGCTGGAGTGGTGGGCGCGGCTCAAGGCGCGGGCCGAGGGCACGGGGGCAACCGAGGGGAGCGGCGATGAGCGCGGTGGCGAGGGGGTGTGACGCGCGGCACGGTGTTGCACGGCCAAATGCGGCATCATCGGGCTCCGGTATCCCCCGCGGCAGATCCGCCGCACGGCCCCGGTGCCCCGGAGTATATTCCCGGGTGACCCACTCAGCGTTCAAGGAGTCCCTGATGAAGGCCCGATACGCCACCCTCCTGCTGGTGCCCGCGTTGCTGGCCGGGTGCAGCGGCATTCCCCAGACGTTCCGGGATCCCGACGTGCAGTTGGTGCAGGTCGACATGCGCGGTGTCGGCGTGACCGGCGGCAGCATGGAGCTCGTGGTCGACGTCCATAACCCCAACAGCTTCGACCTGCGCGGGACCGAACTCCAGGTGGGGTTCGACGTCGATAGCTCGCATGTGGGCGATGTCACCTACCGCAACGAGTTCCAGGTGCGCAAGAACGACGTCACGCGCGTGACGCTGCCGGTGCGCTTCAACTGGTCCGGTGTGGGGGCCGCGGCCCGCTCCGCCATGGGCTATGGCGACATTCCGTACACGATGCGCGGGCAGGTCAAAGTGCACACACCCTGGGGCGACCGCGTGGTCGCGTTCACCCGCGAGGGTCGCGCGCCGCTCACCCGTGGCGGCGCCATCGCGCCGTCGCCGTCACGCTAGCCGGGACAATCGACTATCAGAGAGCCCATACCGGTCCGGGATCCGATCGAGCGCGCCATCCTCGTCGCCGCCCCGCGCAAGGGATCGCCCGATGGCCGCCACGTCGCGGAGCACCTCGAAGAGCTGACCCGACTGGTGGATACGGCCGGCGCCGAGGTGATCGGCCGGGTGACCCAGCAGATCGTGTCGGCCAATGCGTCGACGCTGATCGGCGAAGGCAAGGTTGAGGAGGTCCGGCAGGCGGTCGAGGAGGCGGGCGCCACCCTGGTGATCTTCGACGAGGAGCTGTCGCCGGCCCAGGGTTCCAACCTCGAGCGTGAGCTGAAGGTCCGTGTCATGGACCGCGCGGAGGTCATCCTCGACATCTTCTCCACCCGCGCCCGCTCGCACGAAGCCAAGCTTCAGGTCGAGCTGGCCCAGCTCGAGTATCTGCTGCCGCGCCTGACGCGGATGTGGACCCACCTTTCCCGTATCCGGGGCGGCATCGGCCTGCGGGGCCCCGGCGAAACCCAGCTCGAAACCGATCGCCGCATCATCCGCCAGCGGATCCAGGCACTGCGCCGCAAACTGGCCGGCGTGGAGCGGCATCGCGAGAATCTGCGCGCGGGACGGGACCGCATGCTCAGCGTGGCGCTGGTGGGGTACACGAATGCGGGCAAGTCGAGCGTGCTCAGGGCGATGTCGGCCGAGCACGAGATCGTGGTGGAGGACCGGCTCTTCGCTACGCTCGACACGCTGACGCGCGAAGTGGACCTGGGCGAGGGGATGCGGGCCCGGGTGACCGACACGGTCGGCTTCATCCGCAAGCTGCCCCACCACCTGGTGGCGAGTTTCCGGGCGACGCTCGAGGAGGCCCGCGAGGGCGATGTGCTGATTCACGTCGTGGATGCCAGCCATCCCGACTGGGAAGGCCAGATGCGGGTAGTGGACAAGGTACTGGCCGAACTCGATCTCGCCGACCGGCCGACCATCGTCTTGTTCAACAAGATGGACGCCGTGGCGGACCCGACGGCGCTCGCGGCACGCGTGGGCCAGTTGTATCCCGGCGCGGTCATGGGCAGTACGATGCGGACGGACGGTCTGACCGCGCTCAAGGCCGCGCTGCGGGCCCGCGAGCGGGCGGACCGGACCACGGTGATCGTGCGGCTGCCGCTCAGTGAGGGGGCACGCGCCGCGTCGCTCTATCGCCTGGGCGAGGTCGTCACACGGGAGCAGGGGACTGCGGGGTACGAGCTGACGGTGCGGCTGGACGACTGGCAGGTGGAGCGGCTGAAGGCGGAGGGCGTGGATGTGGGCGCCGCGGTGCAGCCGGTGCGCCACCTGGCGACCGGCTGAGGGCCGGCCGCTACTTCTTCACCACCACCAGAATCGTGACGATGCTGGCGATCACCTGGGCGGCGGCGCCGAGGATCGCCACGGCCTGGCTGCCGCCCTGCGACGGATCGCGGACCGGCACCTCGACCACCGCGCCCGGCAGCGGATAGGGATTGGCGTCCGGGAGCAGGAAGCGACGATTCACCGCTTCCTTGCGGCCGTTGGGTTGGGTGACGTAGGCGCGGTTGCGGTCGCCGTTCTTGGCGTAGCCGCCGGCGCCGCCCACATACCAGTCGATGCTCCGGCCGGGCTGGAACGCCACGGCGCCGGGCGAATTGACGGCGCCGCGCACGACGACGACCGGATCGAACTCCGGGATGTTGATCGAGTCGCCCGCGGCGAGGATCACGTTGTCGCGCGCGTGTGCGTCGCGCAGCACGCGGGGCAGGTCGAGTCCGACCCGTCCCGTGCTGTCCTGTGAGCGGTAGAACTCGATCCCGTTGGGATACGCTTCCTTGGTGAGGCCGCCCGCCCGCTGAATGATGTCCAGCAGGCGCTCGGTCTTGGTGCGCAGCGTGTACGGGCCGGGGTATTTCACCTGGCCGGTAATCTTGACGATGCGCGGGAGCTCCCAGTTGGGCTGGCGCAGAATCAGGAGGTTGTCGTACGGCTGCAGGAGCACATCGGGTGCGCCGGATGCCGGCGCGGGCACGCCCGGAGGTCCCGCATACTCACCGGCCGGGCCGCGGGCAAACAGATACGTCGAATCCAGCGGCACGTGAATGGTGGTGGCGAGCGTCCCCTGCGAGCGGTCCTCCGGGACGCGAGCGATCTCGGCTTCCTTGAGGTACGCATCCTCGCTGAGCCCGTCCGCCAGCAGGATGGCGTCGCGGGCGGTCATGCCCTCGTGGTAGCGGATCCGTCCCGGCTTGCGCACCGCGCCGGTGACGGCGACGTACCGTTCCGGCCGGAAGGTGGTCATGGAAAAGATCGTGATGACGTCTTCCTCGTCCAGCGGGATGTCGTTGGTGACTTCCCCGGCGGAGTCCGCGAACGCCGAGCGAAGCTGGACACGGGTGGAGTCGCTGCGGAGCCGCGCGATCAGAATCTGATCGAGATAGACGTCGGGCTTGACCCCGCCGGCGAGCCGGATGGCGTCGCTCAGCCGCAGTCCGGCGGTCCAACCGACCTGACCCTCGACCCAGACGTCGCCGGTGACGGTCACGAAGCTGCGGACCCGGTCGGCCACGCCGAAGACCGTGATCGAGTCGCCCGCCACGAGCGGGACGGCGGGGACGACGCCCCCCGCGAACTGCTCCGGGCCCACGTCCACCACCACGCGCGCGCGACCGTTGCTCTGGGACTCGGCCGGCAGGATCCGGTGAATCTGGACCCGCTGGCGTAGCGCTTCGGGCGTGAAGCCGCCGGCGTGCTGCAGCGCCTCGCGGAGGGTCGCGCCCGGCTTGATCTCGTAGATGGCCGGCCGGGTCACTTCGCCCACGATCTTGATGCGCGGGCCATGCACTGGCACGAAGACCACGTCGCCGCTCTGGAGCCGGATGTCATTGCGGTTGAGCCCGCTGAGCAGGTACCCGTACAGGTCGACCGTGTCCACCAGTATCGCGCCGCGCCGCACCTCGACTGTGCGGAAGTTGGCGTTGGCGGTGGGGCCGCCCGCGGCGTACAGAGCGGTGAGCACCGTGCCGGCGCCCGACACCTGATAGGAGCCGGGGCGCGCTACGTCGCCGGTGACGAAGATCTGGATGTTCCGAAGCTTGGTGACGGTGGTCTCGAAGCGGGTCGTGCCGCCGCCGCCGCGGCGGATGCCGGAATAGATGCGACCCAGGCGTTCGTAGAGCAGCTCGTCGACCTGGGCGAGGCTGAGATTGGCGACGTAGAGCTGGCCCACCTCGGGCACGAGCACGAATCCGTCGCGGCTGACGTCGAGCGAGTAAACGTGCTGGACGTCCCCGGTCAGGATCAGGGCCAGGCGATCGCCGGTGCCGAGCCGATAGTCGCGATCGACCGGGCCGCTCGACGCCGCCTCGAACTGGCTGCCGCGCCGCCGGAAGACGTCGAGACCAAAGAGCTGCAGCGGGCGCATCCAGGGGATGCCGAGCGAATCGGCTCGCAGCGAGTCACGGACGAGGGGGTCGACCAGCTCCAGACTCCTTCCGGTTCCGGTGCTGGTCTGGGTGCGGAGACTGTCGGCCTCGGCGTCGCTCACCAGCCCGAGCGCCCGTGCGGCCTCAATGTCACGGGCGTCGCCGTAGCCCGAGGGGAGCACGGCGTTGCCGCCGGAGTCGGCACCGTTGAGGTACTGATCGAACTCGCCCTCGGGCAGCCCGGCGGCGGCGAGCCGCGCGCGAATCTGCTCCGGCGTGAGTCCCGACTGCATGATGCGGTCGCGGAGCTGGCGCTGCAGATCGGGGCTGGAGTTCAGGAGCTGCTGCATCACCTGGGGTGAGGGCAGCTGCGTCTGGCTCTGCGCCCAGAGCGCACCGGTGCCCGGGACAAGCAGCACGAGCGCGAGTGCGGCGAGGCGGGCGCGGGAAATCATCGGGAGCGGCATGAGGGCCGAAGATCGCTCGCAACTGCGTCGAAGTCAATCGTTTGCGGCCTCGCGGCGCAGCGCGTCATGCCGGTGTTCCCGGCACGAGTCCGCGCCAGAATTCGAGCTGGCGACGAGCCAGTGATTCGTTGCTGAACCACGCCATGGCGCGCCGCCGGCCGGCGGCGCCGATCGCGGCCCGGTCGGCCGGGTCATCCACCAGTCGCTGCAGCGCGGCCGCCAGCCCGGGAACGTCATCCTCGGGCACCACGATTCCGCCGTCGTCAACCGTGGCCGGCAGCGCACCGGTCTGGGTCACGACGGTGGGAATGCCGTGGCCCATCGCCTGAATCGCCGGCTGGCCTGAGGTCTCGACCCACTCGCGCGTCGTCCGGGAGGGCATCACCACGCAGCTGAGCCGGTCCCACACGGCGGCCAGCTCCGCGGCGGGGAGTGCGCCGTGCCACGTGACCCGCGCCGCGATGCCAAGCCGCTCGGTCAGCGCCTCGAGCTCGACCTGCGCCGGCCCGGTGCCCACCACCTCCAACGTCCAATCGCCGAGGAGCCGCACACAAGCGCGGAGAAGCAGGTCCAGCCCTTTTTCCGGGACGAGGCGACCAACGAAGCCGATGGCCAGCGGGCCGCCCGCCGGACTGGCGGCGGGCGGCAGCGCGATGCCGATCTGGGGGATCATGATGCGCCGCGCCTCGGGGTGTGCGGCTGCCACCAGCCGTTCGGCCAGCGGATTGCCGGCGACGATGCCGGCGATGTTGCGGAACACACGCCGTCGCCGGAGGCGCTCCGCGATCGTGGCCGGCCGGCGGAGACTGGCCCACGTGAGGACCACTGACGGGATGCGCAGCCGGCGGGCCTGGCCCGTGGCCATGGCGGCGACGCGGGAGCGCGGTTCCTCCTCGATCTGAATGAGATCGGGTCGGAAATCCCGCATGAGCCGCTGCAGCGCGCGCCGGTCCCACTGCGCCAGGTCGGCGCGCCCCGCATCGCCGCGCACGGCGATCGGCACCACGCGCACGCCGCCGTCGTCGTCCCACTCGGCCGATGTCATCGAGCCACCGCGCGGATCGATCCAGCGATCGGGAACGGCGACGGCGACGGCGCACCCGAGGCCGGCGAGGGCGCGGAGCTTCCCGCGGGCGGGCGGCGAGACGTACGCGTGGGAGAGGATGATGGCGCGCATGGCGTGCGCGAAACATCGCCCGGGGCGTCGCCCAGTCCAAGCCCCGCGCACCGACCGGTCTGGTGCGGTTGACAGCGTTCCCGGGTCCAGCCCAACTTGGCGGCACTTCTCTCGACGATCGGGTCTCATGCGCATCCTCCACCTGGCGAAGTACTACTGGCCGCGCTCGGGCGGCATGGAGCGGGTGGTCCAGGACCTGGCCGAAGGCGCGTCCATGCTGGGCCACCAGGTGGAGGTCGTCGCCGTCCAGGGTCTCGGTCGGCGTTCCGCGAGCGCGCGCCAGCGCTCGCTGGTGACGCGCGCGTTCTCGTTCGGCGCGCTGGGGTCGCAGGAGATCGCGCCCGGCTACATCGCGGCCGCCTGGAAACGGGCGGACGTGATCCACGTGCACCATCCCCATTCGCTGGCCGACGTCGCCTGCCTCCTCCGCGCCGGGCGCACACCGGTGGTGGTCACCCAGCACGCCGACGCCAAGCGGTCGATCTATCGACCGATTGCGCGCCTCGTGCTCCGGCGGGCGCGCGCGATCGTGGTGCCCAGCCGCGCGCACCTGGCCCTGTCCAGCGAGCTGCGTGGGTTCGAGACCAAGGTCGAAGTCATACCGTTCGGCATCGACGAAGAGCGGTGGAGCGTGGTGCCGCCACCACCGCCGGGCGCGCCGCCGCGGGCGCTGTTCATCGGCCGGCTCGTGGCGTTCAAGGGCGTGGATGTGTTGCTGCGCGCACTGGAGCGCGTCCCCGGGCTTCGGCTCGACATCGTCGGCAGCGGGCCGGAGGGTCCCCGGTTGCGCACACTGGCGCAGGCGCTCGCCGTCGCCGACCGGGTCCGATGGTACGGCGAATACCCGGATGAGGATCTGACACGCCGGATGGCCGATGCGGATTTCCTGGTGCTGCCCTCGGTCACGGTGGAGGAGATGTTCGGGCTCGTCGTGCTGGAGGCGATGGCCGCGGGGCGACCGGTCATCACGACGGCCGTGCCCAGCGCGGTGCGGGAAGTCAACCTCCCGGGCGTGACCGGACTCGAGGTGCCGCTGCGCGACGTGGCAGCGCTGGCCGGTGCGCTCGACACGCTGACGCACGACCCGGCACGCCGCCACGCGATGGGGGAAAAGGGTCGCGCGCGGGTGCGCGAGCAGTTCACCCGCACGCTCATGGCAGAGCGACATATCGCGCTCTACCAGCGGGTGCTGTCGGGAGGCGCGCCCTACGGCGCGGCCTGACCCGGCGGCCGGGTCGGAAGCTGTTGCGTACCATTCAATTCCATGAATGGCTATATTCGCTGACTGTAGGCGGAGATAGCGTCCGCGGCGGGCGGAGGCCGGATGGTTGCCGGAGGGCCTCCATCATTCGGTACGCAGGTGACTGAGCGAGGAGAGCGTTGTTTGGAATCTGGCGGCAGACGGGCCAACGTGAACCGGGGAATCCGTGATCGACGGACCGGTCACGATCGGTGGCGGCGAGACCCGGCGCGGCGGTCCGGCCGTGGCTGACCCCGCGCCGCGGATCGAACCGCTGACGTCGCCGGCTCCGGTCGCGGCGCTGCCGGGCACCGACGATCATCTGCAGGTCCGGCTGGGGCTGCAGCGGCGCGCCTCCGCCACCGTCCGTCGTCACGTCATCCGGGCGGCCCGCCGTCTCACCGTCCTCTTTCTTGCCGATCTCACCGCGGTCCTGGCTGCCGAGGGGCTACTCCGTTCGCTGCGCCAGGGCGCCTGGCTGGGCGGCGGCATTGCGCGCGTGGTCTCGGCCATCTTCCCGGCCGGCACGCTGGCGACGGCGCAGTACCTCGTGGCGCTCTTCATCGGGCTCTACATGGCGGGCAGCTACGGTGAAGGCGACCAGCGGCGGAGCCCGCGCCGGCTCTTCGGCGCCGTGTGGCTGGCCGCACTGCTGCAGGTGTGGACGGCGATCTGGACCCGCGGGCTCGACGTCGGTGTGCTGCAGTATCTCTCCACCGCACTGCTGGTCTGGGTGGCGCTCTGGTTCGACCGCAAGATGGTGGACCGGATCGTGGCGTGGCTCTCGCCCCAGGAGTCCCATTCGGCCCGCACCGTGTTCGTGGGGCCGGCTGAGGATTGCCGCGAGGCGTCCTCGATTCCCGCCTTCCGCGCGGGCGGCCAATACGTCCGCAAGGGATTTCTCGACCTCCGGTCGCCGGCGGCCGCGGACGCGCTGGGGACGATCGCCGACTTGCCGCATGTCCTGCACGACGCCGACATCGAGACCGTCGTGGCCTGCGGCTACATCCCCGACCGCGAGTTCCAGGACCTGGTGAACATCTCGCTGGCCGCCGGCTGTCAGTTGCTGGCGGTGCCGCGCTCCATCGAGGTGGCGGCGGTGCAGCCGTCGCTGTTCTGGATGGGCGGAAGCCCGCTCATGCAGCTGACGGCACCGGCGCTGCACGGTCAGCAGCTGGTGCTGAAGCGCTCGATGGATATCCTCGGGTCGCTCCTGGGGATCTGCCTCACGCTGCCGCTGATGCTCGTGATCGCCGTCGCGGTGCGACTCGACGGCCCGGGTCCGGTGCTGTTCAGCCAGGCGCGGATCGGCGTCGGCGGCCGGCGGTTCCGGTTCTGGAAGTTCCGGACCATGACGCACCGGGTGCCGGATACCGTCCACCGCGAGTACATGACGCGCATGGCCCACGGTGACGAGGCCGGAACGCGGCAGCAGTCGGCCGACGGCCGCGGCGTGTTCAAGATGATCGACGATCCGCGGATCACGCGGATCGGCACTTACCTGCGGCGCTCCTCGCTCGATGAGCTGCCCCAGTTCTTCAACGTGCTGAAGGGCGACATGAGTCTGGTTGGCCCCCGTCCCCCCATTCCCTATGAGTTTGAGGCGTACGACCACTGGCAGTTCGACCGGCTCTCCGTGCGGCCGGGAATGACCGGGCTGTGGCAGGTGTCGGGCCGCAGTCTGATTCCGTTCCGCCAGCGCTGTGAGCTGGACGTGGAGTACGTGCGGCGCTGGTCCATCCTGCTCGACGTCAAGATCCTGCTCAAGACGATTCCCGTCGTCCTGTTCAACTCGGGCCGCGCCGCCTAGGCACGGCTGCTCCTTTTCACGAATCGGTCCAGCATGCGTACCTACGGGATCGGCGTCATCGGCTGCGGCTACTGGGGCCCCAATCTGATCCGGAACTTCGCGCGGCACCCGCAGTGCGCCGTCATCGGTGTGTGTGATACGCAGCGGAGCCGCGCCGAGCGGGTGGGGCGCGAGTATGGCGTCACGACGGTCGTCGACAACGTGGACGCGCTGCTGGCGACGCGGGGCATCGACCTTGTGGTCGTCGCCACGCCGTCGTTTACGCACTTCGAACTCGCCCGCGCCGCGCTGGAGGCGGGCAAGCACGTGCTCGTCATGAAGCCGCTGACGACGACGACCGCGCACGCCGAGGAACTGGTGGCGCTGGCCGAGCGGAAGGGGCTGCTGCTGGCGGTGGACCACACGTTCGTGTTCACCGGGGCGGTGCGCCGGATGAAGCAGCTCATCGATGCCGGCACCATTGGCGAGCTCTACTACTTCGACTCGGTGCGGATCAACCTCGGGCTGATCCAGACCGACGTCAACGTGGTCTGGGATTTGGCGCCGCACGACGTCTCGATCATGGACTATCTCATCAGCCAGGAGCCGACCGCGGTTTCGGCGCAGGCGGCGAGCCATGGGGCGAGCCCGACCGAGAACATCGCCTACCTCACCGTCCGGTTCGGCAATTCGCTGCTGGGGCACGTGCACGTCAACTGGCTGGCGCCGGCCAAGGTGCGGCGGACCATCGTCGGCGGTTCCCGGCAGATGATGATCTACGACGACATGGAGCCGAGCGAGAAGCTCAAGGTGTACGACAAGGGGGTGTCGATTTCGGGCGACCTGAACTCGGACAACGAGTATCAGTACATGATCTCGTATCGCGCCGGCGACATGCACGCCCCCAACCTCGATACCCGCGAGGCGCTGGCGACCGAGGTCGAGAACATCGTCGCCGCGCTCAATGGGACCGACACGCTGGCGTGCGACGGGCTCGCCGGCGAGCGGGTGGTGCGGATCCTCGAGGCCGCGCAGCGGTCGATCGACCAGGCAGGGGCCGTCATTCCGCTCGGCGCGGTGGCGGCGGTGGGCGGCGCCTGATGGAGCTGACGTCGGCCGAGCGCGATGCGCTGCTCCGCCGCATCGGACCCGACGTCCGGCTGGGCGAGGGCGTCCGGGTCTACGCCTTCGTCAACCTGTACGGATGCAGCATCGGTGACGGCACGTCGATCGGGACCTTCGTCGAGATCCAGAAGGGGGCCCGGATCGGCGCCCGCTGCAAGATCCAGAGCCACACATTCATCTGCGAGGGCGTGGTCATCGAGGATGAGGTGTTCGTGGGCCACAATGTGAGTTTCATCAACGACATCTACCCGCGGGCCACCGCCGAGGGCGGCACGCCGCAGACCGGGCAGGACTGGTCCGTCGTGCCCACCCTGGTGCGCCGTGGGGCGTCGATCGGCACCGGCGCCACGGTGCTGGGGGGGGTGACCATCGGCGCGGGCGCCATCGTGGGCGCCGGTGCCGTGGTCACGCGCGACGTGCCGGACCGCATGATCGTCGCCGGGAACCCCGCCCGCGTGCTGCGGCCCGTCGGCGCCGGGCGCTCGTGAACCCACCCCTCCGGCCCCGCCGGACGTTCGTCTCCATCGCGTACGCTCCCGCATCCGGCGACCCCCGGGTTCGCCGCCAGTGCGAGTCGCTGGTGCGCGCCGGCTGGACCGTCTACCAGATCGGACTTCGGGCCCGCGGCGAGCCGGCCGTGGGCCGGCTCAACGGCGTCGTGATGCTGCGCACGCCGCAGACCCGCTATCGGGGGCCGTCGCTCCGCGCGTACGTCCGGTCGTACACTGAATTCTTCTTTCGCGCCCGCCGCCTGCTCCGCCGGATCATGGAGCACGGGCCGGTGGATGCGGTGCAGGTCACCAACCTCCCCAACTCACTCGTGTGGGCGGCGCGCCCCGCCCGTCGCCGCGGCGCCGCGGTGCTGCTCGACATCCGCGACCCGGTACCGGAGTTCTTCCAGTGCAAGTTTGGTGACCGGTTTTTTGGCGCATTCGGCGCCTGGTGCGCCCGGCTGGAGGAACAGATTGCGTCGTGGGGCGCGGACATCGTGGTCACTGCCAACGAGCCGCATCTGCGGATCACCGCCGAGCATGGGGTGGATCCGGCCAAGCTTCGGGTGGTCCTGAATACCGCCGACGCCCGATTCTTTCCGATGACGCCGCCGCGGCCCGCTGGTCTGATTATGACGTACAGCGGCACCGTCGCCGCGCGAATGGGCATTGACGTCGTGCTCGAGGCGATGGCGGAGCTCAAGCGCACCGGACTTGCGACGCGCATGCTGATTCTCGGTGACGGCGATGCGGTGCCCGGCCTCCAGCGGGAGCGCGAGCGACTGGGCCTGCAGGCGGACGTCGTGGTCACCGGTGAGCGGTTCCGGATCGAGGAGCTGTCCGAGCGCCTCGCGGAGGTGGGCATCGGACTGGTGCCGTTCCGGCGTGATGCGTTCACCGATCTCCTCCTGTCCATGAAGCTGCTCGAATACGTTCGGCTGGGCATTCCGGTGCTGGCCATCCGGACGCCCACGCTGGCCCACTATTTCCCGGACGATACCGTCGCCTATGTCGACGCGATGACGCCCACCGCCTGGGCCGGGGTGATCCGCGGCGTGCTGGCCGACCCCGAAGGCGCGCGCGCGCGCGCGGTCCGGGCCCAGTCAATCCCGGTTGCGCAGGCCTGGCAGGATGTCTCGGAGCCCGATTTCATCGCCCTGGTGGCGCAGGCCGCGGCCGATGCGCGGCGCCTTTCAGCCCGCCCGCCCGCCTGATTACTTTCCGGGCCGGGGACGCGCACCCGGCGCGCCCGCCCATTTTTCGACAGAGACGGATGCCATGAACGTGCCATTCACCGACCTGCGGGCCATGCACGAGGAAGTGCGCGGAACCATCGAGCAGGGGTGGAGCCGGATCATCGATACGTCGTCGTTCGTCGGCGGTCCGCTCGTGGCCGAATTCGAGCAGGCGTTCGCGCGTTACTGCGGTGCCGCGCACGCTGTCGGCGTGGGCACTGGGACCGATGCGCTTCGCGTCGCGCTGCAGGCGGTCGGCGTGGAGCAGGGTGACCTGGTCGTGTCCGTGCCGCACACGTTCATCGCCACGGTCGAGGGGATCACGCAGGCCGGCGCGGCTCCAGTGTTTGTGGACGTGGATCCGGTCACCTACACGATGGATCCGGCTCAGGTGGAGCGCTACATCAACGAGCGCTGCGAGGATCGCGACGGCCAGTTGATCGAGCGTGCCAGCGGGCGCCGCGTCGCCGCACTGCTTCCGGTGCATCTGTACGGGCAATCCGCCGACATGGATCCGTTGCTGGCGCTGGCCCGGCGTCACGGGCTCAAGGTGGTTGAGGACGCGGCACAGGCGCACGGCGCCACCTACCGGGGCCGGGTTTGCGGCAGCATGGGTGACGCCGCCGCATTCAGCTTCTACCCGGGCAAGAATCTCGGTGCTATGGGCGAGGGCGGCGCGGTCACCACGGGCGATGCCGACATCGCCGCGCGGTGCCGCATGCTCCGCGAGCATGGCCAGCGGGAGCGCTACATCCACGTATCCGCCGCCGGCAGCAATGCCCGACTCGACACCGTGCAGGCCGTCGTCCTCTCCGCCAAGCTCCCGTGCATGGCCGACTGGACCGCGCGCCGCCGCCAGGCGGCGGCGTGGTACCGGCAGCGACTGCATGGCCTCCCGCTCGTCGTGCCGGCCGAGGACGCCGGCCGCGAGCATGTCTACCACCTGTTCGTGGTCCAGGTGGAAGATCGCGACGGCGTCGCGGCCGCGATGAATGCCGACGGCATCGGCACCGGGCTGCACTATCCGGTGCCGCTGCACCTGCAGGAGGGCTATCGCGACCTCGGCTTTGCCGCCGGTGCCTTTCCGATTTCGGAGCGGGTGGCCTCGCACGGGCTGTCGCTGCCCATGTTCCCGCATATCGCCGAGGAGCAGATCGACGCGGTGGCGCGTTCGATGCGGCTCGCGCTCTCCCCGCACCTCGCCTCGACCGGCGCCGCCTGAGGGCGGTCGGCATCCGTCCGCCGGAAGCCACCGCAACCAGCGCCGGTGCCGGCACCCCGGCGCCGGCAGCCGGCGACACCGGCGCTGCCGCCCGGCTCCGCATTCTCGTCGTCACCAACATGTATCCCACGCCGGAGCGGCCCTACTTCGGTATCTTCGTCGCCCGCCAGGTAGAGGCGTTGCGCCGCCTTGGCGTAGACGTCAGCGTCGAGCCGGTGGCGGGCGGGCGGGGTGAGCAGGACTATTTCCTGGCCCGGCCCCGGATCCGCCGCGCGGTGCGCCAGTTCCAGCCCGACATCGTTCACTGCCATTACGGCTACACCGCCCTCGCGGCGCCTTCCTCCGACGTGCCCGTCGTGCTGACACTCTGCGGCGACGATCTCAACGGCGCATCGAACGGCCGCGGCGGGGTCACGCTCAAGAGCCGCGCCGGGGTGCTGGTGACGCAGCTCGGCGCTCGCGGCGCTGCCCGCGTCATCGTCAAGAGTGACGCGATGCGCCGGCGTCTCTGGCCGGCCGCGCGACGCAAGTCGGCGCTGCTGCCGAACGGGGTGTCCACCGAGCTCTTCCGGCCCGGTTCCCGCGCCGCCGCGCGCGCGCGTCTCGGCGTGGCGGATGATGCGCTGGTGCTTGGCTTCGTCAACAGCATCGGACAGCCCACCAAGCGGCTCGACCTCGCGCAGGCCACCTGCGACGTGCTGGTGGCGCGCGGCGTGTCCGCCCGCCTCCTGGTGGCCGAGCGGGTGGCGCCGGCCGAGATGGTCTGGCACTACCGCGCGGCGGACTGCCTGCTGATGACCTCGGAGCGCGAGGGGGCGCCCAATTGCGTGAAGGAGGCGCTGGCCTGCGGCGTGCCGGTGGTGGGCGTGCCCGTGGGGGATCTGCCAGAGCTGCTCACGAGGCCGGAGATGGGCCGCATCGTACCGCCCGATCCCGAGCGGCTGGCCGACGCCGTCATGGCACTCGACCCGCGGCCCGACGTGCCTGCGTCGCTCTTGCCGGCCCACCTGACCGATGAGTCGGTCGCGGAGCGGCTGATTGCCCTCTACCGCGACGTGCTATCGTCCCGCGCCGGCCAGGCCGGCGCCGGAACCGCCTGACTGGCGGCACTGATCCATGTGTGGATTCGGCGGCATCGTGCTTTCGGGCGACGGGACGGTCGGCACCGACGTGCTGCGGCGCATGGCCACCGCCATCGAGCATCGTGGTCCGGACGGGACGCACTTCGCGACGCCACCCGGCATCGGCCTGGTCCACTGCCGCCTCGCCATCATCGACCTCTCGGCCCGAGCCGACCAGCCCTTCTCGCGGCCCGACCTCGACGGCCTGCTCGCCTTCAACGGCGAGATCTACAACTTTCGCGAGCTGCGCCGCGACCTGGAGCGTGACGGGCTGGCCTTCGATACCCAGTCCGACAGCGAGGTCCTGCTCGCATCGCTCGTGAAGCGCGGGCCCGAGGCGCTGAGCGCGCTCCGCGGGATGTTCGCGCTCGCGCTCTGGCGGCCGGGGCCCCGGCGACTGCTCCTGGCTCGTGATCCGCTCGGCAAGAAGCCGCTGTTCTACGCGTGGCGGCAGGACGGCGCGCTGGTCTTCGGCTCCACGATCGCCTCGGTTCTCATCGCGCTGGGCCGGACGCCGCCGCTTTCCGCTGCGGCGCTCGCGCAGTACCTGGCGCACACGGTGGTGGCGGAAGAGCACGTCATCTACGAAGGAATTCATCGGGTCCCCGCGGGCACCTGGATCCGCTTCGACGGCACCCGCGAGGAGGCGCGCGGGCGGTTCTGGGAGCCGAGCGTCGTTGCGGACTGGGCGGGCGACGTGGGGGAGCTGGAGGAGCGGATCGAGGCGCAGCTCCGGCAGGCGGTGCGCCGGCGACTGGTGTCCGATGTGCCGGTCGGCGCGTTCCTCAGCGCGGGGCTGGATTCGGGCATGGTGGTGGCGCTCATGGCGCAGGAGACCGGCGGACCGGTCCTGACGTTCAGCGCGGGCACGACGGGCGATTCCAACGACGAGCGACCGGCCGCGCGCGCGGTGGCCCAGCGGTACGGCACCCGCCACACCGAGGTGGAAGTGCCGCCGCTCTCCGCGGCGGAGTTGCCGCGGCTGCTGGCGCAGGTGGGCGAGCCATTCGGCGACGCCTCGCTGCTGCCGAGTGCGCGAGTAGCTGCGGCCACGCGCGATGCGGTCAGCGTGGTCCTGACCGGCGACGGCGGAGACGAATTATTCTTTGGCTACTCGGTCTTTGCGGGCGTGCGGATGGCGGCGGCGCTGCGGCGGGTCGCGCCCGCCGGCCTGATCCGCCGGGCGCGCGCGCTGCTGGGTGATGAGCGCACGGGCGGCCCCCGCAACAAGCTCGACGCACTGCTGGAATACGCCTCCGCGCCGCTGGCCCAGTCGTTCCGGAATCGGATGGGCTGGGGTCCTGCTGCGCGGGCGCGCCTGCTTCGCCAGGGAGAGACCGCGCCGGCCGAGGGGATCTATCGTCGTCGGCTGGCCCGGTACGCCGGACTGGATGACGCCGATGCGCTCCGTCGCACGCTGCTGGGTACCTGGCTCGCCAACGACTATCTCGTCAAGGTTGACGTGGCCACGATGTCGGTCGCGCTCGAGGCACGGTCGCCGTTTCTCGATGTGGACCTGGTGGATCTCCTGCTGCGGGTACCGGCTCGCATGGCCTTTCCCGGCGGGCGCCCCAAGGCGCTGCTCCGGCCGCTGGCCGGCCGCCTCCTGCCGGCCTCGATCCTGGCGCGACCCAAGTCCGGGTTTGGGATCCCGATCAGGGACTGGCTGCTGGGGCCTCTGCGGGGAGAATACGCGCGCTACGTCACCCGGCCGGGGCTGGCGCTTCACGAGTGGATCGACCCGGCCGCCGCCGAGGCCGCATATCACGAGCTCGAGGCCGGGTCGCATCGCGCGGACCGCGTCTGGCTCCTGCTCACGCTCGGCGTCTGGGCGGCAATGGCGCTGGATGGCAGCATCACGCCCGACACGCTGCTCGGCGGCACGGCGGCGTGAGCACCGTTCTCCTCGTGCGATCAGCGCCGTATCTTCCGGGCCCATGCTGACAACCCATCTCACGCTCCTGGTCTGTCCGGTCTGCAAGGGCGAGATCACCATCGCGTGCGCGGTCTCGGAGCGTGCCGGCCGCATCATCGAGGGCGCGCTCCGCTGCGGCGCCTGCGCCGCGGAGTATCCCATCCGCGGCGGCGTGCCGAGGTTCGTGCCCACCGCCAACTACGCAACCGGCTTTGGCTTCCAGTGGAACACGCACGCCCGCACCCAGTACGACAGCCATAACGGCACCACGATCTCGGCGACCCGGTTCTTTGGCCAGACGCGGTGGCCGCGCCGGCTGGACGGAGAGTGCGTGCTCGAGGTGGGCAGCGGTTCGGGGCGATTCACCGAGCAGGCGGCATCCACCGGCGCCACGGTCGTGTCACTGGAATACAGTTCCGCCGTGGACGCCAACTACGCGTCGAACGGCGAGCGGGACAACGTCATGATCGTCCAGGGCGACCTGTACGCCATGCCGCTCCGCGAGGGGACGTTCGACCGCGTGGTCTGCATCGGTGTGCTCCAGCACACGCCGGACGTGGCGCGGAGTTTCGCGGTGCTGCCGACCTACCTCCGTCCCGGCGGACAGCTCGCGATCGACGTCTATCGCCGGCCTCGCGGGATCCGCCGGCTGTTCAACACCAAATACATGGTGCGTCCCCTCACCAGGCGAGTGCCGCCCGAGCGGCTCTACCGGCTGACGTCCCGCTATGTGCACACGATGTGGCCGGTGGCGCGGCTGCTCGCCCGGGTCCCGGTCCTGGGACGGCGCCTTAACTGGATGCTGCTCATCGGCGACTATCAGGGGGTGCTGCCCCTGACCGACGCCGAGCTCCGCGAGTGGGCGGTGCTCGACACCTACGACATGCTGGCGCCGGCCTACGATACGCCGCAGGACCTCGAGACGGTCCGGGCGTGGTTCGCGACGGCGGGGCTCGAGGAGGTCGACGTGCACATCGGATACAATGGCATCGAGGGGCGGGGCCGGCGGTTATGAGCGGCGCGGCATGACGGAGGCGACGGTCGGCGCAACGCCCGAGGCGCCGCTGGATCGGGTTCACGGGGTTCGCGATGCGCTGGGCGTGCCATGGCGTCGCTGGGCCGCGTGGCTTGCCGTGCCGATGGCCCTGATGGGCACGGTGCTCTACGCGGCAGTCCCGCTTGCGTACATGTCGCTGCCGATCGCGGTGCTCGTCATTCTCGCCGCCGCTGCGGTGCTTGCGGTGTCGGGCCAGCGCCGGCTGGTGCTTCTGCCAGTGGTCGCCGCATTCCTTCCATCGCTCCAGGCGGGCTTTGCCGCCGAGTTGCTCACGCTGGCGTATTTCACCGCGCTGTACGGCGGCCAGCGCCTGCGCCGGCCGCTCGACGCCGTGGACTGGCTCCTGCTAGCGGTGGTTGGCTGGGCCGTCGGCTCCTGGGTCATGAATCTGGGGATACAGACCGACCTGTGGTCACTGCCGGTCTTTGGGCTGACGTTCCTTTCACCATGGCTGCTGGTCTTCGTGGCGCGCGCTGTAGCGTGGACGCGGGACGACCTGCGGTTGGTGCTGGGCCTCTGGGTGGCGCTGGCGGCGAGTCAGATCGCCCCCGCGCTGCTGAAGCCGCTTGTGATCGGCGCGCGGAGCGCCTACGCCGTGCCGCTGGACCTGCTGCAGGTGCTGCAGGTGCCGCTCATCAGCACGCTGGTGGGCGACGTCAGTGCTGACCTCACCACCGGCACGACCCAGAGCGCGCATCACCTCGGCATCGTGCTCCTGCTCCTGCTGGTGCTGCTGGCGTCGCTGGCGATCGCATCGCGCCGCCGGATCCTGACGCCGTTCGTCGCGATCGTGGCGTACGTATTCCTGATGACCGACTCCAAGCACGTACTGCTCGCGGCGGCGCTGCCGGCCATCGGATATGCCGCCGTGGTGATCTGGCCGGTGCTGAGCCTGGCCCAGCGCCGTGCGAGCCGGGTGGCGATCACGGCGCTCGTCCTCGTCGTGGCGCCGGTGGTCGCCGGCGCGGTGGCGCGCATCGTGGTCAACGGCATCTGGAAGCCGTACGTCGCACTGGCGACGATCAACCCCAAGGTGCAGCTCGTGCTGCGCACCTCACGGCTCCTGGGTCGGAACGACCTCAACACGTGGATCGGGTTTGGGCCCGGGAGCTACGCAACCCGCGCCGCCACGATCCGCGCAACCGACGTGCTCTTCAAGGAGGGCAACCAGCTTCCATCGTTCATCCCACCGCACACCGGTCAGGCCTACCGCTCGGTGGCCTATGACCTCTATACCAGCGCCATCGCCGACCAGGCCAAGTTCCGGAGCGGCGTGCTGACCAACCCGTTCAGCAGTCTCGTCGGAATCGTCGCGGAGTTCGGTGTGCTGGGGGCGATTGTCGTGCTGGCGTTCGTCGGGGCGCTGACGCGGGCGGGCTACCGTCTCTGGCGGCGCGTGGATGCGGCGCCGGGCCTCCGCGCGGCTGGGGCCACGCTCGGGTTCGCGATGCCCCTGATGGTGTTCCTGGGAGTGTTCGACAGCTACTTCGAGCAGCCGGACCTGACCGGGGCGCTGGCGGTGCTGGCGATCGTGGTTCTGGCGGGGCTGGACCAGCCCCGAGGCGGGACGCTCGGCGCTTAGGTGGTCCCAGGCGCGCGGTGGCGGGAGCCGCCGCGCAGTGCCGCGAGCCCGGAGGGACCGAGCACCCGCGCCGACCAGCCGATGAACCCGGCGATGACCCAGGCCATCGCCAGCGCGGCGCCCAGGAAGCCACCCAGAAGCACCATGCGGACGCGCCGCGGGAACTCGCGGTAGGCCGGCGCCTCGGGGCGCTCGACGATCGTGAACACTGGCGTGTCCCGCACCTCATCGATGCGCGCCTCCTCCAGCTCGCGGGCGAACTGGCTGTACAGCTCGGTCGCCAGTTCGATCTTGCGCTGGAGCTGCTGGCGGAGGAACGCGAGCCGCGGGGTGTTCAGCCCGTCGCGGTTGGCCTCGAGAAACTGGCGCATGCCTCCCTCGGCACCGGCCAGCTCGCCCCGGGCGCGGGTGAGTTCCCGGTCCGCAAACTCCCGGCGCCGGCGCGCGGCGCTGCCGCGCGTTTCCGCGTTGAAATGCTCGAGTTCCTGGTACAGGCGCGAGCCCACGTCTGCGGCGAGCTCGGCATCCGGCATCACCACGTCCAGCGTGATCGTGCCGGTGCGGTCGTTTGTGCTGGTCGTGATCAGCCGTCCGAGCCGGAGCACCGCCGCACTGAGTCGTTTCCGTGGGCTGTCGGGCCCGACACGAAGGATGTCGATGAGCGGCGCCCGCGCGCCGGCCCGCGCCGGATCGGGAAACGTGTCGAGCGCAATCTCCTCGAGCAGATCGCGGCCCACGAGCACCTCGGCGTAGAACTGGAGGGACCGTGCGCCGGTCAGCGAGCCCGCGCCGAGCTGCCCGGCGAGCGCGGCAATCCCGGCCGACATCGCGAGCGGGTTTCGCTCTTCGAGCGCGTAGCGTCCCGTGGCGCGGAAGCGCGGCGTCGCGAGCAGCGCCCAGGCGGCTGCGACCACCGCGCCGGTCACGGCCATCAGGACGATCAGTCGCCATCGTGCGGCCACCGTCCCGATCAGGGACAGCAGCGTCGGGGACGGCTCGGGGGACTCGGGCGCGGTGCTGGCGGCTGGAGGCTGAGTCATGTCGCGATGAAACGTCGCGGCGCCGGGGAAGCGCGTCAAGCGCCCCCTTCAGGCCGGGGCCCGGCGCCATTATCCTAGGGCCGGCGCCGTACCCCGGCGAAAAGTTTCGTTCCCTTCAGCACCAGAGCGGAATCCATGCGGGTCAATGTATTCGGTGGCGTGCTGGCGTACGACTATCTTCTCACCGTGTGGCTCCGTGCCAGCGGGATCGACGCCCATTACTACTTCAACATCAAGCACGTGGAAGCCGATTACCCGTGGTGGGAGGATCGCACGTTCGATCGGGATGCCATGCCCGATTGGTGTCACTACTACCCGTTTCGGCTTCCCTACCTTTTCGGCCTCCCGCTCTCCCGGGTGGGCCGGCAGTTTGTCGCCGATTTCAACCGTGACGCGGATGTGCTTCTGGTAGTGGGCGAGGGCCTTTTTCTCGCGCAACACTACCGGCGCCCCTACGTCCTGTGGTCATGCGGGTTCGACGTGGAGTGGGCGGCCCCGACGACGGTATCGTGGCGGAACATCCTCGACAAGGTGCGGGGGGGGCCGGGTTCGGTGCGGCTGCAGCGCTCGCTCAATCGCCGACACGTCCAAGCATGCCTGCAGAAGGCGGCCTTTCTGATGACCGTCATGGATTTTCAGATCCCGACGTTCCTGCGATGGGCCGGCGTCGATACGTCGGCGCATCCGGTGCCGATGCCGTACGATTGCGATCGGTACGAACCGGCGCCGGACCCAGCACTCGTCGCGCGATACGCCGCCGAGGACTGCGTGTTCCTGCTGCCGACCCGTCATTCGTATGGATCCGGCACCAGCAATGATAAGGGGTCCGACAAGGTCATCCGGGCCTATGCGAGGGCGCGGAGGGCACTGCCGCCGCGGACCCGACTGGTGCTCGTCGAAAAGGGAGAGCGGCTTCAGGAGAGCAAGGACGCGGTGCGCGCCCTGAATCTTTCCGACCATGTAGACTGGATTCCCCAGCTGACGAAGGATGCGCTGAAAGCGTGGTACTCACTCCCGAATGTGGTCGTCCTCGACCAGTTCCCCAATGAGACAACATTGTCACCCGAGCTCCACGCGGCGCTGCGCCGACGAGGCGGCCGAGGCAGCATCTTCGCCGAGGCGATGTGCATGGGGTGCCCGCTGATCAGCAACGTCGGAACCGAGTGGATACTCGAAATGCGCCCGCCGCTCGTCTGGAATGCCTGCTCCGAGGGCGAGATCGAAGCGGCACTGCGCGCAGCCGCGCTCATGCCATCGGATGAGCGACAGGGTGGCGCGGCCGCGAACCGGCGATGGGCGCGTGCGCACATCGACTGGCCGGTCGTCATGGAGCGCTACATCGCGCTGCTGCGGACGGCCGCTCCAGAGCGGGCGCCGGGATGAAGCGAGCGCTCGGCCTGTTGTTCCGGGACTCCGTCGTGTACGGCGTGGCGGGCGGCGTTGCGCGGTTCGTCAAGGTGCTGCTCGTTCCCATCGTGGCCAAAGCGTTCCCCGCGGCGACCTACGGCGTGTTCGATTCGGTCGGTGTCTATGGGTTCCTCCTCGCGGCACTTGGCCTCCTCGGCCTCGATAGTGCGGTGATCCTCTTTGCCCGGCCGACCGCTGCGGCCCGGGGGGAGGCCCAGCGGCGATCGGCGTCGCAGGGGTTGTTCCTGGTGCTTCTGGCCGCCTCGGCGCTCGGCGCGGTGATGGCGCTTGGCGGAGGTCGGTGGAGTCAGTTGCTGCTGGATGACCCGCAGTACGCCCCGGCGTTTTTCTGGGCCGGCCTGACCGTGCCGTGCGCGGCCGTCCTCATGTACGCCCTGAGCCTCCTCAAATGGGAGTTTCGCAGGCGATGGTATCTGGCCGCATCCCTCGGATCAGCCACTGCGAGCGTGGTGCTCACCTATTTTGTCGCGTACCACACGACGTGGGGATTGCCGGGGCTTTTCATCGCGTCGCTCAGCGGCCAGGCCGCGGGGGCCGTCGTGGCCCTGATCGGGTGTCGCGATCTGTTTGAGTTTAGCTTCGATCGTTCGCTGGCGCGGAGAATGCTGGCCATCGGACTGCCGTTCGCCCTCATCGGCGTGGCCGCAGCATTCGCGCCATCGCTCGATCGGTTTTTCCTGGCGCGATTTCATAGCCTGCGCGAAGTGGGGCTCTACGGGATCGGCCAGAAGATTGCCGCGCTCCTGGCACTCGTGCTCAGCGGATTTCAGGCGGCGTGGGGCCCCTTCGCGGTGAGCCAGCGGGACTCGTCGCGCAAGGGGGCCGTCTTTGGGCGCGTGTTGCTGCTCGTCGCTGCGATTGGGGTGCTGCTCGCGACGCTCCTCGCGCTGGCGGCACCACGTCTGGCGCTGCTGGCGGCTAGTCCGGCGTACATTGGTGGCAGCGGATTCGTGCCACCGCTGGCGTTGTCCGCGACCCTTGGCGCGGTCTATTTCGTCGTGTGCATCGGGGCATTCCTGGAGGGCCGTTCACTCCTGAATCTGCTCGCGTATGCGACCGGACTCGTCGTGACAGTGCTCATCAATATTGCCCTCGTTAGCACGCACGCGCCGGCGATCGGTGTGGCGTGGGCAAATTGTGCCGGCCAGGCGGCGGCGGTCATCTCCATGACCATCCTGTCCGAGCGGGTGCATCCCCTCGGTTTTCCGGTTGGGCGAGCGACGCTGGTGTTGCTGGTCGGAGGGGCGGCCGCCGTGGCTGGGGGCTCCTTGGCCCCCAGGATGACGACGGCGTCCCTGGCGGGCGCCGTCGCCGTCACGCTCACGGCCTTTGGTGTCGCCGCCTGGTTCGCTATTTTGCGTCCTGCGGAGCGGCGGGCGCTCCGTGCCATGCGCCGCTCCGGCTAGCGGCGCTCCCTCTCCGATTCGACGGACGCGATGACTTTCGCTGCACCATCGGCAACCGGGCGCGACGCAACGCATCCTCGAGTCCTCACGCTGAATGACTCGCTCGTTCTTCTGGCGTCGCCGGATACGGGGAATTCCCTCGTGCGCGATGCTGGTTTCCTGCGCACTCCAGACGGTGCCGAGCAATTCCCCTTACGGGACAACGTGCCGTTGCTGTTTCCCGCCGTCCTCGGCCCGTACGCCGGCGACGGGCTGGTCGACGTGCCGTTCGCCCGCTACGATGACGCGATGGTGCAGTACGCGCTGCTGAATTCCATCAAGCAAAAACACGGCAACCACAATTCCGACCATGGCAACGTGTGGTACCATCGTCACCTCGAGCGGACTCGTCTGCTCGTGGCGGACGCAAGCGGCATCGTGCTCGATATTGGCTGCGACGTGCCCGAAACGAGCGCGTCGGTCTTCCCGGCGGGCGTGAACTACCTGGGCCTCGATCCGCTCTTCGCGGATACGGCACACTTTCGCCTGATCGGGCTGGCGGAGCGGCTGCCCGTGAAGAGCGGCGCGGTGGACAACGTCTGCCTGTTGACGAGCCTCGACCACGTGCTCGACCACCACGCGGCGCTCGATGAGGCATGGCGGGTGTTGCGGCCGGGTGGCCGGTTGTACCTCGCCTCGCTCGTCTGGAGCGACCACGCTGAGCTCTACCGCGACCATGTTCACTTCCATCACTTCCGCGAATTTGAGCTGATGGGGGCGCTGGCGCGCTTCGACGTCAACAGCACGGCGCGCTATGACTGGAAGGATGATTCGCACCGCGCGGCGTTCTATTTTGCGCTGACCAAGTCGCCGTGACCAGAACCCGCGTTCTGGTTGCCGGCGCGTCAGGCTTCGTCGGCCGGCGACTGGTGCCGCTGCTGAGCGCCGAGGCAGATGTGATCACGATCCGGCGAGAGGCGCTGCCAGGCGCCGGTGAACGAGTCACTGTGCTGAGCGGGATGGAGGCGGGGTGGACCCGCACATTGCCGCCGGCGGACATCGTCGTCTGGCTGGCGCAGTCCCGCCGGTACCGAGACTTTCCGGCCGGCGCGGCGGATATGTTTGCCGTCAACCTTGCGGCGTTCTTCGAGTTGATTGACTGGGCGACTCGATCCGGGGTTCGCCGGATCGTCTACGCGTCGTCCGGCAGCGTGTACGTCCGCACCGGAGGATTGCTGTCAGAGAGCGGCCGGACGGCGGCCACGACGATGTATGCGGCCACGAAGCTGTGTGCCGAACAGCTGCTCGCGCAGTACGCCGGCGTGCTCGAAGTCATCACTGCCCGGGTGTTCGCGGTGTATGGGCCGGGCCAAACCGGGATGGCCGTCGCCAACGTGGTGGACGCTGTCCTCGCCCATCGGCCGGTCGCATTGACCGATGGGCTCGGAATGACGTTTACGCCCATCTTCGTTGATGATGCCGCCGCCGTGTTCTCGGCGCTGACGGAGGTCACTCTTCTGGCGCATTCCTGCGTCATCAATGTGGCTGGGCCGGAGATTGTGACGTTGGCCGATGTGGCGGCACACGCCGGCCGGCTTTCGGGCCGAGCGCCGGAAATCCTGCCGACGGCGGGTACGGCTCCGCACCTGGCGGCTGACACGGCCTTGCTCGCTGAGCTCCTGCCCGGCGTCCGGCGCCGCAGCTTGTGCGACGGGCTCGCCGCCACCGTGCGGGATCACCATGCGCAACACGAACGGAGCAAGTGATCATGGATCTGCGAGGCACGCGCGTCGTCGTGGTGGGAGGAGCCGGACTCATCGGCTCCCACGTAGTCGATCGCCTGACGCGCGAGGACGTCAAGGAAATCGTCATCTACGACAACTTCACCCGCGGCACGATAGGCAACCTGGAGCAGGCGCTCACCGACCGTCGCGTCAAAGTGTTCGAGCTGGGCGGGGACATCCTCCACACCGATATCCTTCAGAAGGCGTTCGAGAAGACGGACGTCGTCTTCCACCTGGCCGCCCTCTGGCTCCTGCATTGCCACGAGTTTCCGCAGTCCGCGTTCGAGGTGAACATCCGCGGGACCTTCAACGTGCTGGAGGCGTGCCGGCTCCGCGGGGTGAAGCGGCTGGTGTACTCCTCGTCGGCGTCGGTGTACGGTGACGCGGTCGAGGTCCCCATGGTGGAGGACCACCCGTACAACAACAGCACGTTCTACGGCGCCACCAAGATCGCCGGCGAACACATGGCACGGGCCCACCACCACCGGTACGGACTCGACTACGTCGCCCTGCGGTACATGAACATCTACGGCCCCCGCCAGGACTACATGGGTGCCTACGTCGCCGTCGTGATGAAGATCCTGGACCGGATCGACCGCGGTGAGCCGCCTATAGTCTACGGGGACGGGTCGCAGTCCTACGACTTCATCTACGTCGAGGACGCGGCGGAGTGCAACGTGCTGGCCGCCGCCGGCACCGCCACCGACCGGTTCTACAACGTCGGCGGCGGCGTGGAGACCACGATCAGGGAAATCTGCGAGCTGCTGCTCCGTCTCACCGGCAGCGAACACCTCGGCATCCAGTACGAGCCCGCCGGGCAGACGTTCGTGACGCGCCGCGTCGGGTCGACGGAGGCGGCGGCGCGCGACTTCGGCTTCCGGGCCAGCACGCCGGTCGAGGAAGGGTTGCGCCGCCTCATCGAGTGGCGGAACGGGCACAAGGAGGCGGTGGCCGCCCGCATTCGGGCCGCGGAGGCTCGCACCGCCTGATGTGCGGCCTCGTCGGCATCGTCGACCTGCGCGGCGAGCCGGTTGCGCATGAGACACTGAGGCGCATGACGGACACGATCGCCCACCGCGGCCCCGACGGCGAGGGCCACTGGGTGGGCGATGGGGTCGGGCTCGGCCATCGGCGGCTGGCCATCATCGACCTCTCCCCCGGCGGCCGCCAGCCAATGCTCTCGCCGGACGGCCAGCTGGCCATCGTCTACAACGGCGAGATCTACAACTACCAGGAGCTGCGCGCCGAGCTGCAGGCGCTGGGGCACCGGTTCGTGTCGAGCTCGGACACGGAGGTGCTGCTGCATGCCTGGGAGGCCTGGGGGCCCGGCTGCCTCGACCGGCTCAACGGGATGTTTGCGTTTGCCGTGTGGGACCGCCGGTGCCGCCGCCTGGTGCTCGCACGCGATCGCTACGGCATCAAGCCGCTGTACTACTGGACCGACGGGCATCGACTCGCCTTCGCCTCGGAGATCAAGGCACTGCTGACGCTGCCGGGCTGCCGGCGTGCCGTCTGCCTCCCCGCGCTCCACCAGTACTTCACCTTCCAGAACGTGTTCACCGACGAGACGCTGTTCGAGGGCGTTCGCCTGCTCCCGCCGGCCCATACGCTGGTGATCGAGGAGGGCGCGGTCGGGAAGCCGGCGCCGTACTGGGACTACCGGTTCGGGATCGCGCCGCTCGAGCTGACGGAGGACGAGTGCGTGGAGGAGCTGTTCGGCAGCTTCAGCAGCGCGGCCGTCCGGCAACTGGTCAGCGACGTTCCGATCGGCAGCTACCTGAGCGGCGGCATGGATTCGGGATCGCTGACCGCGATCGCGTCGCGCCACCTGGGGCGCATCCACTCATTCACCGCGGGCTTCGACCTCACTTCGGCCTCCGGGATCGAGCTCGGCTTTGACGAGCGCCTCCCGGCCGAGATGATGGCGAACCGCTTTCAGACCGAGCACTACGAGGTCGTGCTGCATGCCGGTGACATGGAGCAGGTCATGGGTGACCTGATCTGGCATCTCGAGGACCTGCGTGTCGGGCAGTCGTACCCCAATTACTACGTGGCTCGCCTGGCGAGCCGGTTCGTGAAGGTGGTGCTGTCCGGGGCGGGGGGCGACGAGCTCTTCGGCGGCTACCCGTGGCGGTATTTTCGGGTGGCGGGCAGCCGGTCGCCGGAGGAGTACTTCCGCAACTACTATGCGTTCTGGCAGCGGCTCGTGCCGGATGAGGACAAGGCGCGCCTCTTCCGCCCTGACGTGGCGCGTGCGCTCGACGGGCACTCGACGTTCGATGTCTTCCGCGGGGTTTTCGACCGCCATCCGCTGGCGCTGGAGTCCACCGAGGACTACATCAACCACTCGCTTTACTTCGAAGCGAAGACGTTTCTGCACGGCCTGCTCGTCGTCGAGGACAAGGTGAGCATGGCGCACGGGCTGGAGAGCCGGGTGCCCTTCCTCGACAACGAGATCGTGGACTTGGCCATGCGGGTCCCGGTGCGCTACAAGGTCGAGCCGACGCTGATGCTCGGGGCCATCGACGAGGACGACATCGTGAAGCGCCAGCGCTGGCGCAGCTCGTCCGAAGGCAAGACCGTGCTGCGCAAGGCCATGACGCGGCTGATTCCGCAGGAGATCACCGACCGCAAGAAGCAGGGATTCAGCGGTCCCTATGATTCGTGGTACCGTGGGGAGAGTCTGGAATACATCCGCCGCATTCTCGGCAGCCCGCGCAGCCGGTATCGGGAGTACATCGATCCCGCGTTCGTTGCCGGGGTGATCGAGGAGCATACGTCGGCCAGGCGGAATCACCGGCTCTTGATCTGGTCGCTGCTCTGTTTCGAGGTCTGGCTCCGCAAGTTCATGTAGTCATCGTTACTCACCGTGAGGTGTCGCATCGCCCCATCCGCCGTTCCGTTGCCGCATTTGCGCCCGGTGATCCCGGGTGGTCCACCGGTGCAAACCGGCGGATGAGCGGGTCTGCGCTCGCAATGCGGCTGGATGCCGCGGTCATCGGCGGCGGTGTCGTCGGGCTCGCCGTCACCGCGCGGCTCGCCCGCGCCGGGCTGTCGGTCGTGCTCCTCGAACGCCATGAATCATTCGGACGGGAGACGAGCAGCCGCAACAGCGAGGTGGTCCACGCCGGCATGTACTATCCCACCGGCTCGCTCAAGGCCCGCCTCTGCGTGGCCGGCAATCGCAGCATGTACGAATGGTGTGGTGCCCATCACGTCGGTGTGGCGCGCATCGGCAAGTACATCGTGGCGACAACGGACGCCGAGGCCACGGTGCTTGCCGGGATCATGGAACGCGCGGGGGCCAACGGCGTCGCCGGCCTTCGGTGGGCCACCACGGCCGAGCTCACCGCCGCCGAACCCTCGGTGCGTGCCGTCGCGGCCCTGTTTTCGCCGGATACCGGCATCGTGGACTCGCACGGGCTGATGCAGAGTCTCGCGGATGACGCCGGGCGTCATGGTGCCGATCTCGCCTGGGCGCACCGGTATGCCGGCGCGGAGCCAGCCGGCGCGGGCTACCGGGTGCACTTCCATCAGCCGGACGGCGAGCTGGCCTCGCTGGAGTGCGCACGGGTCGTCAACGCGGCCGGACTCGAGGCCGACACGGTCGCCGCCTCGATGGGGCTCGACATCGATGCGCTGGGCTACCGCGTGCGGTACGTGAAGGGTCACTATTTTCGCCTGAGCGATGCATGGCACGGGCGCCTGCGGCACCTCATCTATCCCGTGCCGCGCGCCGGCCTGACCGGACTGGGCTGTCATGTGACGCTCGATCTCGCCGGCGGCATTCGCCTGGGCCCCGACGTTGAGTTCCTGCCCGACCGCGTCGCGGCATACGGGGTGCCCGCCGACCGAGCGGACCGGTTTGCGGCAGCAGTCCAGCACTATCTTCCGGACGTCACAGCCGCCGAGCTGCGCCCCGACCTCGCCGGCATCCGCGCCCGCCGCATCCTGGCGGACCCGGCGGTGTCGCCCGACTTCATCATCGCTGAGGAGTCGGGTCACGGCCTCCCGGGCTGGATCAACCTCGTCGGCATCGAATCTCCCGGCCTGACCTGCTGCCTGGAGATTGCCAATCTGGTAGCGGAATATCTCGGCCTTGATCTGCCCAACGCGTCGAGCGGGTAGACCAGCCCGGCTTGTCACGGTGGGCGTCGAGCGCGAGATTAGGGCGGTGCCGGTGGCAGGGTACAAGGTAAGGTGTCGTTACCGCGCAGCAGTGTGCCGGGCCCTTAGCATATGTGGTGAATGCGTCCGACTCATAATCGGGAGAAGCTTGGTTCGACTCCAAGAGGGCCCACTGCCGACGAAACCCCCGATCCACGCTGCCGGACCGGAGCTTGGTCACCTGCAACCTATCACTGAGATCCGGCCGGCGACCCCGGCCGATCTGCCTGCCGTACTCTCGCTCCTGGCGACGACAGACCTCACCGCCGAAGGAGTGCCGGGCGATCTCGCCGGTTTCGTGGTGGCGGAGGCGGGGGACGTCGTCGGGGTGGCCGGGCTCGAGCGGTACGGTGACGCGGCCCTGCTTCGCTCGGTGGCCGTCGCACCGGCCATGCGGGGAGCGCACGTCGCGCGGCGCATGGTGCAGATGCTGGAGGAGACCGCCGGCCGTGAGGGGACTTGCGCGCTCTACCTCCTCACGCTCACGGCGGAAGCGTACTTTCACCGACTGGGGTTCGAGACCGTCAACCGGGACACTGTGCCCGTGGCGGTGCGCGCATCGGTGGAGTTTCGCGGTGCCTGCCCGGACACTGCGGTCGTGATGTACCGTCGGCTCGAGCCGCAGCCCGGCGGGCCGCGCGGCTGAGATGTGCTCGTCGCCGGCGCCCGGTCGTCCTGCATCAAGAGACCGGTCACATCACCCGCGCCGAGGCCCGCAATGCGCAGCACCCTGCTCGTTATTGTGTGCGCCGGCGTCTTGGTCGCCTGCAGCGGATCATCCGCCAACCCCACCGATTTCGGTGCGGGGCTCGACCTCTCCGGTCAGTGGCGCGTGGCCGATTCGACGCTGTACGACATCACCAACACCACGGTGAATTCCGACGGGTTGCGCCACATCGGCTCGTACGTCGTAACCGGAAGCGCCACCGTCGTCCGCGGCGACACCGGCTCCTATGCTTCCCAGTTGAATGTGACGATCACGTACACCGACTCGACCGCGGGGCAGCCGGCGCGGCGCACGCCGCAGAACTACACGGCGGTGAGCACCATCGTCGTGCTCCATGATTCGATCTTCGGGCTTTCGGCCGGGGGCGAGGTCGTGCCGCCGGCGGCCAATCCCACCGATCAGCTCGTCGCCTGGACCTATGATCAGACCGAAGGGCAGTGCGTCACAATCATCGCGGGGTTCCGTCCGGCATCGGTGAGCTGCCGGCAGTCGGTGCGCTGGACTCGGTAGCGCCGGATCCCGGCCTCAGGACATGCCGTAGCGCCTGAGCTTGTCGTACAGCGTTCGCTCGCCCATGCCGAGCTGTTCCGCTGCGCGCCGGCGGTTGCCGCCCACTTCCTCCAGCGCGCGGCGGATGGCATCGCGCTCGATCTCCGGCATGGTGCGGGGCTGCTGCGTTCCGCCGACACTGAATGTGGCCCGGATGTCGTCGCCCCGGATGAACTCCCCTTCCGCGAGAATCGCAGCACGCTCCAACGCGTTGCTCAACTCACGGACATTGCCGGACCACACGCCGTCGAGGACGCGCTGCCGCGCCAGGGCGTCGAGCTTGAGCGGCGGCCGCCGAAGCGACGCGGAGATGCGCCCGAGCAGCATTTCCGCCAACGGCAGCAGGTCGTGGCGACGGTCCCGCAGCGGCGGGAGATGTACCGGGAAGACCGCGAGACGATGGTACAGGTCTTCCCGGAACTCCCCCCGTGCCACCATCTCCTCGAGGTTCCGATTGGTCGCCGCGATCCAGCGGACATCGGCGCGCATGGTACGACTCCCGCCCACGCGCTCGAAGCTCCGTTCCTGCAGCACGCGGAGCAGCTTGGTCTGCAACTCGAGCTTCAGTTCGCCGATCTCATCCAGGAACAGCGTCCCGCCTTCCGCCAGCTCCAGCCGGCCGCGCCGCGCCGCCGATGCGCCGGTGAAGGCGCCCTTTTCGTGCCCGAAGATCTCACTCTCCATCAGCGTCTCCGAGATGGCGGCGCAGTTGACGGGGATGAACGGATACTGCGCGCGTGGGCTCAGTTCGTGAATGGTGCAGGCCGCCACCTCCTTGCCGGTGCCGCTTTCGCCCAGCAGCAGCACGGTGGCGTTGGTGGGCGCCACACGCTGGAGCGCGTGGATGACCGGATCCATGACGGGGTCGCCGTAGGTCAGCGGCGGCACCGCGTGGATCGTGCGGTGGGCGGTATCGCGGATCAGCAGGCGCCGACGCTCGAGTGCCCGGCCGGCAAGCAGGCGCAGCTCTCCCGGGCTCTCCAGCGGCTTCTCCAGGTAGTCGAACGCGCCGAGCTTCATCGCCTCGACCGCCGTCTCGACCGACCCGTGCGCGGTCATGACGACAACCTCCATCTCAGGCTGCTCGCGTCGCGCCCACCGCAGCACGTCCATGCCCCCCATGGTGCCGGGCAGCCGGAGGTCGGTGATCATCAGGTCGAACGCGCGCCCGTTCAGCTCCTTCAGCGCCTCGGCGCCATCGGCCGCCTGGGCCACCGTGTGACCGTCATCGGCCAGCGTCTGGGCGAGGAAGTCGCGGATGCCCTCCTCGTCGTCGAGCACCAGGATCAGTGCCATGCGTCAGGCCTCGTCGGGAGGAAGAATGACGGTAAACCGCGCTCCACCGCCTTCGGCGTCCGCGGCTTCCAGCCAGCCGCCGTGCAGCTCCACGATCCGCCGCGCCACGGCCAGCCCGAGCCCGGTTCCGTTAGTCCGTGTAGTGAAGAACGGCTCGAAGAGGCGGTCCCGATCCGCCACCGGCAGGCCGGGCCCGAAGTCGCGCACAGTGAAAAGGAGCTGTCCCGCATCGAGGCGGACGCCGACCTGCGGCGGACGCGGGGCGGGGGATGCCTGCAGCGCATTGCGGATCAGGTTGGTCAGCACCGAATGTCCGAAGCGCCGCGCATCGAGCGGCCAGCGGTCCGGCGCACCTGCCGTGTCGATCTCAATCGATGGGGACAACTCGGTCGCCGTGGTCCGGAGCAGCGCGGCGGGATCCACCGGGTGGCGCGCCAGCGGGCCGGCTCGCGAAAAGTCGAGCAGGTCGGACGCGAGCGCCTCGATCCGCGCCGCTTCCTCCACGACGCGTCTGGCGCCGCGGCGCTCGCCCGTGTCGGCCGGGAGGCGCTCCACCAGGAGCTGGGCATGGCCTTTCAGCGATGCCAGCGGATTGCGGATCTCGTGGGCCAGGACGGCTGACATCGTGCCCAGCTCGGTCAGTCGCCGCTGCTCTCCCATCCGGCGCTCACCGTCCTCGATGCGTTGCGACATCCGGGAGAAGGCAAGCCCGCCGGCGACGAGCACGACAGCGACGAACCCCCCGATCACGAGCGCGCGCTGCGCGTGCCGAAGCATCTCGGCGACCATGAAGGGCTCGAACTCCATGACCAGTGTCTGGGGCCGCGGGACTGCGGGCCCGCCCGGCGTGCTGGCGGCGGCTACGCGTGGCGGCGCCGGCGGCCCGCCGACGGGAGGTGGGAAATAGACACGGACCCGTGACCCGATCCGCTCGAAGGTCGGCGCTGCGGTGTTGGCGGGCAACTGCAGGGGGTCCGGCATGGGCTTGCCGCCGGACCCGACGATCCGTCCCGTGGTGTCGACCCACGCGACATAGCGGAGGCCGCCGCTCCGGTGGGCCACCACGACGCTTTCCATGCCCCGGACGCCGTCGCGATTGGCGTCGAGCACCGCATCGTGGAAGCGCTGCGCCTCACCGTGAATCAGGCCGTCCGCCACGACGAGTGCGCTCTGATAATTCGCCCATGCCGTTGCCACCACCACGCCGCCCAGTGCGACCGTCGTGAGCAGCCAGCCGAGCCGGAGCCATGCCCGCCGCGGCACGTCCTCAAACCGGGATACGCGCGTGACCCTCATCAGCCCAACTTAGTTGCGGCGGGGGCCGGCGCCAGAGATCGTCGACGGCCCACTCGGCACCCGCCTCGCACGCCGGCGTCAGCGGGCGGCGGTGTACCCGAGGGCAAAGTTCGCCCGGTCGTCGGACCTGGCCCAGCGTCCGAGGCCAGTGTCGTTCGTGTTCCCCAGCCGGGCCTGGTAACGCCCGTCGCGGTATGCGGCGTTGCCAAGGGGAGACGGCGCGACGACCGATGCCGACGCGGCGCGCGGGGCAGGTGCGGCATGGCGAGCCGCAAGCACGATGGCCGGAACGACGGCCAGTGCAGCGAGGCGGCGGAGGATCCGAGCAAACATTGGTCACTCCCTGGTAGGGGTGAGCGCAAGGGAAGGCACGCTCCGTGCCGAACGGTATGTCATTGAAAAACAGTGCGTTACGCGGTGGTCGCGCGGGGGTTTTCTGCGAAGTCGGCAGCGGGGGCTGCGGAAGCTGCAGGGCCGGGCCACCGTGCGGGGTGCTGGTCGAGCTCGGTGGGCGACGAGGGGCGTGGGCTTTGCGCGCGTGCAGTCGTCGATCGACCGGCCGGCGCCCCTACTTGCGCATTTCTCGGTGACCCGGTACAACTCGTGACATCTTTTTTGCACAATTCACGCCCCTACCCATTCGACTGGACCGGAGGCCTGGCCATGGCGCATCCACCGGGATCAACCGCCGGCGACGGCGTGGGCACGCTGACACGCGCGCTCTGTCTGCTGATGCTGGTTCTGATGGCCGGGGCAGCGGTGTACGGCTCGGTGATGGCGCTCCGGTATTTCCGCCAGATCGGCGTCTGACGCCGGAGGAACCATGACCAAGCGACAAACCCGGGCGTTCTTCCTCGGTTCGACCGGCCTGTTCTCGTTGATCTTCCTGGCCCTCACGGTCGACAGCCACCGGCAGTTCCCCGCCCTCACCCACAGCGACCAGATCACGCCCGCAGTCATCGCGGGCAAGCACGTCTGGCACCGGAAGAACTGCATCAACTGCCACACTCTTCTGGGTGAGGGCGCCTACTACGCCCCTGACCTCACCAAGATCGCGGCGCAGCGCGGGGCGCCGTATCTGGCCTCGTTCCTGGCGGATCCATCGAAGTTCTACAACGAGGAGCGGGATCGCCGGCTCATGCCCAACCAGAAGCTGTCGGGGCAGGAAATCACCGAGTTGATCGCGTTCCTGACGTGGGTGGGCAAGATCAACACCCATGGCTGGCCTCCACGGCCGATTCTTGTGTCGGGCGCGGCAATTCCCGGAACCAACGTCGGTGGCGCCACGCCCCGCGCGGCCTCGACCGATCCGGTCGCCATTGGCCAGGCCCTCTTTGGCGGGTCACCGCCCGCCTGCTTTGCCTGCCACTCCGTCTCACCCGGCGTGAATCTGGTGGGGCCATCGCTGGCCGGAATCGCCACGAGGGCGGCCTCTCGCGTCGCGGCTGCGGACTATCACGGAAAGGCCACGGATGCGGCCGGCTACATTCGCGAATCGATCCTCGAGCCGAGCGCGTACCTCGTGTCCGGAGCGACGTTTTCCAGCGGCGGACAGTCGCTCATGCCGCCGTCATTCGGGCAGACGCTCCGGCCGGAGCAGGTGGATGCGGTGGTGGCCTACCTCATGACTCTCAAGTAGCCCGGAGCGGACATGCGCTATCGCACGCAGGGCGTCGCCTACGCCTACTTCGTCGTGGCCCTCCTCCTCTACGGGCTGCAGATGGTGTTCGGCCTGCTGTCCATCGTCAAGTACCTGGGACCGGACCCGATCAAGGCATGGCTTCCCTTCGACGTCACCAAGGAGATTCACACCAACCTGCTGCTTGTATGGGTGCTGACCGGCTTTATGGGGGCGACCTACTGGCTGGTGCCGGAGGAATCGCGCACCGAGCTCTATTCGCCGCGTCTCGCCTACTGGCAGCTTGGTCTCTGGACGCTCGCCGGGGTGACGGCGGTGGTCGGGTACCTCTTCGGCTGGACCGAGGGCAACAAGCTGCTGGAGCAACCGATGCCGGTGAAGCTCGCGATCGTCGTCGTGATGCTCATGTTTCTGTACAACATCGGCATGACGATCTGGCGGGCAAAGAAGCTCACGACCACGGAGGGCGTCCTCGTCGCGGGCCTGGCGCTCACGGCTCTGCTCTATCTTCCGGCGCTGCTGACGTTCAACAATTACACCGTCAGCATCTACTACCGCTGGTGGACGGTGCACCTGTGGGTCGAAGGCGTGTGGGAAATGGTGCAGGGTGGCCTCCTCGCCTACCTCCTGATCCGCCTGTCCGGCGCCGACCGGGAGGTGATGGAGAAGTGGCTCTATGTGATCGTCGGCCTCACCTTCATCGCCGGCATCCTCGGGACCGCCCATCACTACTTCTGGATCGGCGTACCCAGCTACTGGGTGGCGTTTGGTGGTTTCTTCAGTGCGCTCGAGCCACTGGCCTTCCTCGGCATGGCCGTCTACGCGTACATGGCCATGCGACGCTCCGGCCTTGCCCATCCAAATCGCCTGGCGCTCCACTGGACGATCGGAAGCGCCGTCTTCTCCGCGCTCGGCGCGGGGATCCTGGGCCTCGCTCACACGTGGCCATCGGTGAACCAGTGGACGCACGGCACGATGGTCACCGCCATGCACGCCCACATGGCATTCTTCGGGGCCTATGTGATGATTGTGCTCGCGATGATCACCTACGCGGCGCCGGGGCTGTTCGGCCACGACCAGGAAAGCGGCGACTCGCCGATCGGGCTGTGGGCGTTCTGGCTCCAGATGGCCGGCATGTTCGGCATGACCATGGCCTTCGCCGCGGCTGGGATCGGTCAGACCTATCTTGAGCGCATTCTTGGCCTCGGGTATCTGGAGACCCAGCAAAAGATCCAGGTCCACTTCCTGATGGTGCTCGCGACCGGCCTGATCTTCACGCTTGGTGTCGGCCTTTTCCTGTATGATTTCTTCTTCCTGGCGCCACGGCGGCATGGGACCTCTCCGGCGTGGCCAGTCTCGGACGACGGTCAGCGATGACGGCGTGACCACCGGCGGATTGCCGGCGCTCGCGCGGAATCCGCCGGACGGGCTCCGCCATCCCGGCGGGGAGGAGCCGTACTACCTGCCGGTTGGGGATGAAGTCACGGTGTTCGGGGAATGTCACCGTCGGGGACTGGCGGTCATGCTCAAGGGGCCGACCGGGTGCGGCAAGACCCGGTTCGTCGAGCACATGGCGTGGCGGCTCAGGCGGCCGCTCGTCACCGTGGCCTGTCACGATGATCTCTCAGCCAGCGATCTCACCGGCCGCTGGCTGGTCCGGGGCGGGGAAACTGTCTGGCAGGACGGCCCCCTCGCGCGCGCGGCCCGGCTCGGTGCCATTTGCTATCTGGATGAGGTGGTCGAGGCGCGGCAGGATGTGATCGTGGTCATCCATCCGCTGACCGATGACCGCCGTATGTTGCCAATCGAGAAGACGGCGGAATTGATCGAGGCGGCACCGGGGTTCCAACTGGTGGTCTCCTACAATCCCGGCTATCAGCATGTGCTCAAGGACCTCAAGCCGAGCACCCGGCAGCGGTTTGTGGCGATGGAGTTCGGCTTCCCCCCGGCAGAGCTGGAGCGCAAAGTCGTCAGTCATGAGGGCGGCGTGGACGACGCGACGGCCGCGGCGCTGGTCGAGCTGGCCGGCCGCGTCCGCCGGCTCCGCGATCGCGGGCTGGTCGAGGTGCCCAGCAGTCGATTGCTCGTGGCCACCGCGCGCCTCATCGCCGGGGGGATCGGCCCGGCGCAGGCCGCACGCGTGGCGCTGATGGGGCCGCTGACCGACGATCCCGACCTGCTCGCCGCTATTGGCGACCTGATCGCCGCCACGTTTTAAGCGGTGGCCGAGCCCGAAGACGTTCTCACCGAGGCCGCCCTGCATGCTACGCGGCTGGCCCGCGAGCTGTGGGCCCGGCGCCCGGCCGGCACCGCGGAGCCGCCTCCGGGACTGCGGGAGCTGCGCCGCCGACTGGAGCTCTTCATCGCCGCGGTGTTTCGGGACGCGCCGGACATCGGGGTCGCAGAGCCGCCCGCCCCGCCGAGTTTCCTCGCGCGTCTGGCCCGCCATCGCACGTCCCACATCTTCAGCGCGAGCGCGCTCGGGTCCGTGGTGGGAGGTCAGATTCGACTCCCGGCCCGCCTCGAGTCGTTGCCACCGGACCAGATCGTCGACCGCTATCGGCTCCTGGCCCTGGAGCAGGCGGCGCGCGTGCACCGGGGCACGCGCGAGCGCACGCCCGAAGGCGACGCGCTGCTGCGGGACCTCTATTTCCTGGCCGAGGCCGCCGCGGTCGATGCGACGCTGGTCCGGATGTTTCCCCGCCTTGCCACGCAGATCTGCGCGGCCAGAGCGGAGGCGACCGCCGGCCGGCCCGCTCCACGCCGCATCTCCGCGGCGGACGCGGGGGTCGAACGTCTGGTGCGACGTCTGCTCGACGCGGAACCGGGGCTGCCGCCGGCGCCATTCATCCACGCGGCGACTCCCGAGGACTCGGGGCGATGGGCGGGGGAACAATGGCTGGCGATGTCGGCGCTGGCCGGTCGCTACCGCGGGATGGCGCCGGTTTTCCTCTGGGGGGCGATGCACGACGTCCCCGAGCTGGGGCCGCCGGCCATGCCGGGCGAGATGGACGATCCATCGCCCGCCCCGGGCCGCAGCCGCACCCTCCTCAGACGGCCCCGCATTCGCGAGGGCACCGCCGATGAGGACGATGCCGATCCCGGCACCTGGATGGTGCGTGCCGACGACGTGCAGGAAAAGGTGGAAGACCCCGCCGGCCTGCAGCGCCCGACGGATCAGGACCAGCAGGCCGATCCGGGAGCGCTGGCGGATGCGCTGGCGGAGCTGCCCGAGGCGCGCCTGGTCCGCCGGCCGGGATCGGTATCCGAGGTCCTGGCCGGCGAGAACCCGCTCGAGCGGGCGCTGGGACCCCCCGGAGAAACCGGCGGCCATGGCCTGGTCTATCCCGAGTGGGACTGGCGCGCGGGGGCGTACCGGGCGCACGCGTGTGTCGTTCGTGAGCGAGCGGCCGCCGAGGGGGACGAAGCCTGGGTGACCGCCATGCTGCGCCAGGATGCGGCCATGATTCGTACGGTCCGCCGTGACTTCGAGCGGCTTCGTCCTCGGCGGACCTCGCTCCGGCAGCAGCGGGACGGCGCGGAGCTCGACGTGGACGCACTCGTTGCGGCGCACGCCGATCGCCGGGCCGGAAGCGTCGTCGATGACCGACTCTACATCGACAGCCGGCCGGTCCGGCGAGATGCCGCGATCACGCTGCTGGTGGACACGAGTGCCTCGACGGATGGGTGGGTCACGGGGCATCGGCGGATCATCGATGTGGAGAAGGAGGCGTTGCTGATCGTCGGGGAGGCGCTGGCAACGCTGGGCGATCCATACGCGGTGCTGGCATTTGCGAGCGCGGGGCCATCCCGCGTCACGGTTCACGTCCTCAAGCAATTTGATGAGCCCGCAGGGGGCGGCACGGTTCGCCGACGCATTGCCGGGCTGGAGCCCGAGGGATACACCCGCACCGGCGCGGCGCTCCGGCACGCCACCGCGGGACTGGCGCGCCAGCCCGCCCGGCACCGGCTGCTGCTCCTGCTCTCCGACGGCCGGCCCAACGACGTTGATGAGTACGAAGGACGCTACGGAATCGAGGACACGCGTATGGCCGTGGCGGAGGCCCGGATGCAGGACGTCCACGTGTTCTGCCTCACGGTGGACCGCCAGGGGCCGAGGTATGCGAACCGGATCTTCGGGCGGGATTTTACGGTATTGTCGCGCGCGGAGCACCTGCCGAGGGTGCTGACCGCGCTGCTGCGGAGCCTGATAGGCGGCTGATCGTGCGGCAGACACGGTGGATGCGCAACGCCTCTCCGACAGCATCGTCGAAGAGGCGTTTGACGTGTCCAGTGGGCGATGAGGGGATCGAACCCCCGACCTCGCGCATGTGAGGCGCGCGCTCTAACCAGCTGAGCTAATCGCCCTGAATTCCGGGAGCGGGAGTGTAAGTCATCGAGCGCACCGGGACAAGTAGCCCGACGTCAATCGCCGCTGGCCAGGCGGCCGCTTCGCGCCAGCCCCACGGTAAACTGAATCCGCCCCTCGAACCGGTTGAGCGTCGCACCGGCGACGTGAGCATTGTTGACGATATGATGCAGCCCGGCATTGGCCGAGATGTCGATCGGGCCCTCGCGCCCGCTGACCGCCACGGCGGCCCGGTAGGTCCGCTCCACTGTGCCGATGAAGAGGGTCGGCGTGGCCTGCAATTCGGGGGAACCGAACGCCGGATATGGTGCGTTGATCGCGCCCTCGCCCTGGCGCAGGATCGTGAGTTCCGGCGTCACCAGCCAGTGGTCGGCCACCGGGAACGCGACCCGCACGGTGGCCTGGTCGTTGTCGCTGAAGTTCCGCCCCAGTCCCACGCCGGCGTCGGTGAAATTCTCCGCGTTGTTGAACGTCCGGAGCGCGAGACTCGAGACCTGGGTGTAGAACGCGCGCCAGCTCGCGGTGCGTCCCACCGGGCCAAACGCCGCGAGCGTGAACGCGTAGCGGTCCCGGTTCTCATAGCGGCGCTGATAGTAGAAATCGTCAAGCGCGAGCTGTGCCTCGACGCTGGTCCGGCCGAATGCCCGCCAGTGAAAATCGAGTCCCAGCATCTCGTTGCCGCGATCGTCGCCCAGCCCGATCGTGTTGGTGAGGTAGCCCAGCGCGAGTGGATTGCGATACCGGGTCTCGAAATTGCGCCCGGCGCCCGCAATGACGTTCGTCTCCCACAGCGCCAGCTGCATCCGGCTCGACAGCCGCGCCGACAGCCGGTGCACGAAGTAATAGCGATGCACGATCTGGCCGCTGCTGTCGGGCCCGTCACGCAGCTCGACCGCGAGCGCGCTCAGACGGAGCGTGCGTGATCCCACCTCGAACCCGATCCCCTGGCGCTCGTAGCCGTAGTTGCTCAGCGGAATGCCGGGCACCCCCACCGGCCCCCAGTTCTGGTCGAGCTGTCCGTACATCAGGCGGGCAAACTTGAACTGCGCGCTGACATATCCGTCAATCAGGTGCCCCGACACGCTCACGTCGTGGCGGCCCGGCCAGTCGGGGTCCTGCGGGAGCCGCGGCTCGATGGCCGGCCGGGTCACCAGAATGACGTTCCCGTACGCCGCCTCGAGCAGGAGGTCGCCGTAGGGCTTGGCGCCCCGCGCCCCCGCCGGGTGCAGCGGGTCCCGCCGCGCATGGCTGTACGCCTGGAAGCCGGCCCGCGCCCGTACCGCATACCAGCTTTCGGCGTCGGGCGGTGTCCATCGCTCTCGAAGCCGGTGGATCAGGCGGCCGGCCGGCGTGGCGGGCGCGGTGTCGGCCGTCGCGAGCACCCGGATCGCGTCGGCACGGAGGAACGGGCGCACGAACGGCGTCGGATCGGCGACGTCACCGCGCGAGATGAGGTGCTCGAACAGCGGCAGCTCCGGATCGTCGAGCGAGACGTACGGCGTGGCCTGGGCGGCGAGTCTGGCGGTGGCGATCACGGCGAGGAGGGCGGCGATGGACACCGCACGGGGGAGCAGTCGCATGGGGCCCAAAGCTACTGCGGCGGCGGCTCGGCGTGAAGCGGAGGGGTGAGAAGTGATGGTGCCCCCCTTATCTTCCGCGACATGAGCGACTTCCGTGTCGAGGCGACGCGTGGCGGCATCGTCGAGTCGGCCCATCGCGTGTCGCTCGCCGTGGTGGACGCGGACGGACGGCTGCGGGCGGAGGCCGGCGACCCCGGCCTGGTCACCTTCTGGCGTTCGGCGGCCAAGCCGTTTCAGGCGATTCCGCTGGTCGCCGACGGCGCCGCCGATCGGTTCGGTCTCTCCGGTGAAGAGATCGCGCTCGCGTGCGCATCCCATTCGAGCGAGCCGATCCATCTCGAGGTGGTCGACCGCCTGCTGGCCCGGATCGGTTGCCGCGAAGCGGACCTCGCCTGCGGGCCGCATGCGCCGCTGGGTCCGGCCGTGGCGGCGCGCGTCGCCCGCGATGGCACGCCGCTCACGCCGCGCTGGAGCAACTGCTCGGGCAAGCACGCCGGCATGCTGTCGCTGGCACGGGTGCACGGATGGCCGATCGCGGGCTACGAGCGGCGGGGCCATCCGGTGCAGGCACGGATCGCGGCGGAAGTCGCCCGCTGGAGCGGCATCCCGGCCGATCAGATGGTCTTCGGCGTGGATGGGTGCACGACGGTATGCTTTGCGATGCCGCTCACCGCGATGGCCACCGCGTACGCGCGGCTGGCGACCGCCGAAGAGCCGGCGGCGCGGCGCGTCCGGGACGCGATGCTGGAACACCCGCTGCTGGTTGCCGGCACCGGACGACTGTGTACCGAGCTGATGCGGGCGTGGCCCGGCGGCGTCGTCGCCAAGATCGGCGCGGAAGGGGTGTACAGTGCGGGCCTGCCCGATGCGGCGCTCGGCCTGACGCTCAAGATCGAGGGCGGGGACATGCGCGCCGCCGGCGTGGCGCTCATCGCCGCGTTGTGCCAGCTGGTGGAGCGGCTGGGCCTCGATCCGGCGATCGCGGAGCGCCTGGCGCCTCTCGGCACGCTCCCAATCCGCAACACCCGCGGCGAACCCACCGGCGAGCTGCGCGCCGCCGGCCGGCTGCGGTTTCATGATTGAGCGTCGCGGGGAAGTGGTCCCGACGCTGAACTTCCACGAGGTAGAGTGATGGCGAAACAGGACAGTCTCGACCCCCAGCTGCGTGATCTGGTCCGCTTTGCGGCGGCCATCGCGCAGGGTTACGAGCCGGAGCTCCGCGAGCGGGTCACTCCGCTTCGAAGCTCGGAGGTTCCCGTCGAATGGGTGGAAGAGCTCCTGCTCCAATCGGTGCTCATGGTGGGGTATCCGCGGGCACTGATCGCCTTCGGCGTGTGGCGAAAGTTTTCCGGAGTGCCGGCGCCGGGCGCGGACGAGGACACCAATTACGAGCGCTGGCCCGAATGGGCTCGCCGCGGCGAGGAGACCTGCCGGATGGTCTACGGCGACAATTACCGCAAGCTCCGCGACAATACTCAGGGGCTGCACCCCGCCATCGATGCGTGGATGATCACGGAGGGGTACGGCCGCACCCTGGCGCGTCCCGGCCTGGATCTCATGGTGCGCGAGCTCTGCACGGTGGCGCAGACAGCGGTACTCGAGGCACCGCGCCAGCTCCATTCGCATCTGCGCGGGGCGCTCAACGCCGGCGCCAGCTTTGGCCAGATCGAAGGCGTGCTCTCGATCGTCAACCCGCTGCTTTCGTTTGACCAGTGGAAGAAGGTCAAGGAGCTCTGGCGCAGCGTGCGCGAGGGGTGGGGGCCGAGCGACTGATGTTCATCGATCGGGCCGTGGTGCGGGTGGCGGCGGGGACCGGCGGCTCCGGCGCCTGCTCCTTTGCCCGGTTCAAGTTCAAGCCCAAGGGCGGCCCGGACGGCGGCGATGGCGGGAACGGCGGCAGCATCTACGTCCGGGCGGAGACCAACCTGACCACGCTGCTCGACTACCGCTATCGCACCGTGTGGAAGGCGGAACGCGGCGAGCATGGCAAGGGCAAGAACATGACCGGCCGCTCGACCGACGACGTCTTCCTCCCGGTGCCGCCCGGTACCGACGTCCGTGACGCGGCTACCGGCGTCTCCCTGGGCGAGGTGCTCCAGCCCGGCGACACGATTCTCGTGGCCCTCGGCGGGAAGGGCGGGCGGGGCAATTCCCGGTTCACCACCTCCACCCACCAGGCCCCGCGCGAATGGGAGCCGGGCGAGGAGGGCGAGGAGCGGCAGATCGAACTGGTGCTCCGCCTCATCGCGGATGTCGGGCTGGTTGGCGAGCCCAACGCCGGCAAGAGTACGCTACTCTCGGTCGTCTCCGCCGCGCGGCCCAAGATTGCGGACTACCCGTTCACGACGCTGGAGCCAAACCTCGGCGTCGTGGGCCGGAGCGGCGGCCGCGCAATCGTGATCGCCGATATTCCCGGCATCATCGAAGGCGCCCACACCGGCAAGGGACTGGGCCTCAAGTTCCTCCAGCATGTCGAACGCACGCGGGTGCTCGCGTTTCTGGTTCCGCTCGATTCGCCCGACCTGCAGGCCACCTACGACGGGCTTCGCCGCGAGGTGCGCGCATACAGCGAATCACTCCATGAGAAGCCGCATGTCGTAGTCATCAGCAAGCTCGACCTGCAGCCGCCGCAGGATCCGCTGCCGCAGATCGACGCGCCGCTCGCCGCTGCCGTGCTTGGCGTTTCGAGCGTGGCCGGCACCGGCCTCGACGAGCTGAAGGAATTTCTCTGGCGCTTTGCCGAGACGGCCCGTGAGGAGGAAGCGGCGAATGCGCCGGGCGCGCCTGCCGGCGCGGCCCGTGACGATTGGCCGCCGCCCGCCGATGGATGATCTCGCCGGATATCTCGGTCTCGCGCTGGCGCCCGGTATCGGGCCCGTGCGGCTCCGAACCCTGCTCACGGCCTGTCAGACCCCGGACGGCGCCTACATGGCGCCGTTCGCGTTTTTATGCTCCTTGCCGGGATTCAGTCGCGCGGCCGCCACCGCCATCCGCGCGGCGCGCCGCGCCCACGGTCAGCAGGCGCTGGACGCCGCGCATCGCCTGGGCGCCACCGTGCTGGCGCCGGGAGACCCGCGGTTCCCGCCCGCGCTCCAGCAGATCCCTGACCCGCCGCCGGTGCTGTTCGCAGTGGGTCGCCTTGCGCTGCTTGCCGCGCCCTCGCTCGCGATTGTCGGCAGCCGCGATCACTCGTCGTACGGGGCCGAGGTCTGCCGCGAGCTGTCGGCCTTTGCCGCGCGCTCGGGCCTGGCCGTGGTCAGCGGGATGGCGCGTGGGCTCGATGCCGTCGCCCACGAAGCTGCGCTCGATGCGGGCGGCGCGTCGATCGGGGTGCTCGGCAACGGACTCGGTGTCGTTTATCCGGCCGCCAACCGCGCGCTCTATGAGCGCATGCACGAAGCGGGACTGCTGCTCTCCGAGTTCCCGCCTGGTGAGCGGCCCCACGCAGGCAGCTTTCCCCGGCGCAACCGCCTGATCAGCGGACTCGCGCGCGTCGTGGTCGTGATCGAAGCGGCCTTCGGCTCCGGCGCGCTCATCACCGCCGATGCCGCACTGGAGCAGGGTAAGGATGTCGCTGCCGTTCCCGGCAACATCACCAGCCGTCTCTCGGCCGGCACCAATCGACTCATCCGCGACGGCGCGACGCCGCTGCTGGAGCCGGGCGACCTCGCCGCTTGGTACCCGGAGTGCCCGCGGGTGTCGGGCGGCCCGGCCATCGGCACCGACTCCATGCCCCTCCCGGCCGACCTGACGCCGGCGCAGCGTGACGTCGCCAGTCACCTCAGTGCGAGCCCGCTCGACGCGGACCAACTCGCCGGTGCGGCGGCGCGGCCGGTGGCGGAAGTGCTGGCCGTGCTGTCTGCGCTGGAGATTCTGGGAGTGGCGCGTCACGAAGCCGGTCGCCGTTTCTGTCGCGCCGCGGCCGGCCGCTGACGCGAGCGGCGTGGTTTGTCCATATTCAGTCCGTGCATCTCTACATCCACGTTCCGTTCTGCGCCCGCCGCTGCAGCTACTGCGATTTTGCGATCGCCGTCCGCCGGGAGGTGCCGTCCGCCGCCTATGTAGCTGCCGTGCGGCGCGAGTGGACGGCGTGGCAGGCCGATGAGGCCTGGGAGGCATCACCGTGGATCGACACGATCTACCTGGGCGGCGGCACGCCGTCGCGACTCGATCCCACCGCGCTGGCCGGGCTCCTGTCCGCGATTCGCGCTGACCGTCCGGTGGCCCCCGACGCGGAGATCACGCTCGAGGCAAATCCGGATGACGTGAACGCCGGCTCCGCGGCGCTCTGGCGCGCCGCCGGGATTAACCGGATCTCGCTCGGTGCGCAGTCGTTCGATCCGGCAGTGCTCCGATGGATGCACCGTACGCATGACGCGGGGCGGATTCCGGCCGCGGTGGCCACGCTCCGGGGCGCGGGATTCGACAACCTGTCGCTCGACCTGATCTTTGCGCTTCCGCGGTCGCTCGGCCGGGACTGGGCCGGTGATCTTAACCGCGCCCTCGCGCTCGAGCCCGAGCACCTCTCGCTCTACGGCCTCACCGTCGAGCCCCACACGCCGCTCGGCCGGTGGACCGCGCGGCGCGAGATCACGCCGATCGACGATGACACCTACGCCACCGAGTTCCTGCACGCGGACGCCGCGGTGCGGGCCGCCGGCTTTGATCACTACGAAGTGTCCAACATGGCGCGGCCGGGACGTCGTGCCCGGCACAACAGCGCGTACTGGGCGCGCGCGCCGTTCATCGGGCTCGGTCCGTCCGCGCACAGCGGGTTTGCTGACCGGCGCCGCTGGAATATCCGCGAATGGGCGGCCTACGAGGCCGCGCTCGCGGCCGGCGCCAGCGCGCTCGACGACGAGGAGACGCTCGCTCCTGCCGCCCTCCGCATCGAGGATCTCTATCTCGGCCTGCGCACCAGCGACGGCATCGACCCCGGGTGGCTGCCGGACGCGACCGTCGCCCGATGGGTCGTGGCGGGCTGGGCCACGGCCGGCGATCGCGTCCGACTGACCGCCGAGGGCTGGCTTCGACTGGACGCGCTGGTGGCCTCGGTCTGACCGGACGGCACCTCGCTTGCAGAAGTCGCGCCGGCGGGGTCGGTGTTTCTGCCGAAATAGCAGTTTTGGCGCCGGTGGGCCCGCCGGGCAGACCGGCCCCCGCCAGGGTGGCAGCGGCGGAGTCCGCGTTTGCCGTAACACCTTGTCCGGCGTAAATTTGCATGATGCCGACCAGCGAATACCTGAATGATCGCCAGCTTCGAGTCCTCGAAGCGGTGGTGCAGACGTACGTCGAGACAGCCGAGCCCGCGGGGAGTCAGACCATCGCCCGCCGGTTTGGGCTCGGCGTGTCGCCCGCGACCATCCGGAACATCATGAGCGAGCTCGAGGAGCAGGGGTACCTGTTCCACCCGCACACCTCGGCCGGCCGGGTCCCGACGGACCGGGCCTATCGTGCCTATGTGGACCAGGTGATGCGCCGGTCGCCGCTCAGCGATCACGAGCAGATTGCGCTCAAGGCCGAGCTTGACGGCCCGCGCAGCGCGGTCGAGGAAGTGCTCCGGCGCGCCGCCCAGGTGCTTGGCGTGCTCACGCAGGAGCTCGGGCTGGCGGTGGGGCCGGCGCTCGACCGCGTGGTGCTGGAGCGCATGGAGCTGGTGCGGGTCACGTCAGACCGGCTGCTGCTGGTGTTCAATCTCCGCAGCGGGGTCGTTCGCACGATCTTTGTGCAGGTGCCTGGCACCGTTGCGCCCGACGCCGTGCAGCGGGTGGCCCAGCTGCTGAACGAGCGGCTGGCCGGGCACACGCTGCAGGAAATCCGGCTGACGCTGACCGACCGGCTGCGTGATGTCGACGGATCGCCGGACGGGCGCGAACTGCTCAACATCTTCATTGCTGAGGGCGAGGAGATCTTCGATCTGTCCGGCGACGCCGATGCGGTGCTGCTGGGCAGCGCGCAGATGCTGGCGGAGCAGCCGGAGTTTGCCTCCAACACCCGCATGCGCGAGCTGCTCGATCTGACCGAGCGGCGCGACATCCTCAAGCAGGCGCTGGAGTCGCGGCGTCGGTCGGGGCTGTCGATCACGATCGGCGGCGAGAACGATGATCCGCACCTCACCGATCTCACGCTGGTGACGTCATCGTACCGTTCCGGCGACCTCATGGGCGTAATCGGCGTGATCGGCCCGACGCGCATGCCGTACGACAAGATCATCGGGCTGGTGGAACACACGAGCCGACTGGTGGAGGGACTGCTGGAGTGAACGACTACTACGAGCTGCTCTGTGTCTCACGGGACGCTTCCGAGCAGGAGATCAAGAAGTCGTATCGCAAGCTGGCGATGCAGTACCACCCGGACCGGAACCCCGAGCCGGACGCCGAGGTGCGGTTCAAGGAGATCACCGAGGCCTACGAAGTCCTCTGTCACGCCGAGAAGCGCGCGGCGTACGACCGGTACGGCAAGGCGGGACTCGGCAACGCCGGCGGAGGCGGGTTCCACCATGTGGATCTGAGCGAGGCGCTCAACATCTTCATGCGGGATTTCGGCGGCTTCGAGTCAATCTTCGGCGGTGCGGCGCGGGCGCAGACCGACGCGCGCCGAGGCCAGGACATCCGGGTCACCGTCAAGCTGACACTCCAGGAAGTTGCCGCCGGCGTCAAGAAGAACGTCAAGCTCAAGACGCTCGACCGGTGCGAGCACTGCGGCGGCACCGGTGCCAAGCCCGGCACCCACGCCACCGGCTGCAGCAGCTGCGCCGGCACCGGTGAAGTGCGGCGCACCGCGCGGAGCGTCTTTGGCCAGTTCGTATCGGTCTCGCCGTGCCCAACCTGCGCCGGTGAAGGCAGCGTGGTGCTGGAGACCTGCGAGGTCTGCCGCGGCGAGGGCCGCGTGCGGGCCGAGCGCGTCGTGCCCGTGGAGATTCCCGCGGGCGTGTCGGCCAACAACTACCTCACGCTGCGCGGGCTGGGCGCCGCGGGACCGCGCAACGGCCCCCCCGGCGATCTGATCGTGATGCTGGATGTCAAGGAGGACGACCGGTTCGAGCGCCAGGGCGACAACCTCATCTACGACATGGCGCTGTCGTTCTCGCAGGCGGCGCTGGGTGGGCGCTTCATCGTGCCCACGCCATACGGTGACGAAACGGTCGAGGTGGTCCCGGGCACCCAGACCGGCACCATCGTAAAGCTGCGTGGCAAGGGGTTGGGCCGCCTGGGGCAGAGCGGCCGCGGCGACCTCCTCGTCCGGGTGCACATCTGGACGCCGGAGACGCTGTCGACCGAGCAGGAAGTGCTGTTCCGCGAGCTCGCCAAGCTCGAAGGCGAGCCGCCCCGGCGCGGCTCCGGTTTCTGGACGCGGCTCAAGGAAGCGCTCGGCGCATGACCTGGTGGGCCATCGACGTTCGGCCGCAGGTCGAGCAGTGCGCTGCGGTCGGCGCGTGGCTCGTGGGGCGCACGGGGCAGGCCATCGAGGAGCGGGATGACGGGACGCTCGTCACCTTCGCCGCGGATGAGGCGGGGGCGGACGCGCTCCTCGCGGAGCTGGCCGCCCGCCCCGACGGCGGCGTGGTGGCCTCGCGGCGCGCCCTGGATGATGTGGACTGGAGCACGCGCTGGCGCGACGGACTGGGGGCGCGCGCATTCGGGCGGCTCACGCTGGTTCCCTCCTGGGTGCCGCATGACTCCGCCGATGCGCTCACCGTGGTCCTCGATCCCGAGACGGCATTTGGCAGCGGCGAGCACGGGTCCACCCGTGCCGCGCTCACGCTCCTGGAACGTCACCTGTGCGCCGGCGATCGCGTCATCGACCTCGGCAGCGGCAGCGGCATCCTGGCGATCGCCGCGGTCAAGCTCGGCGCGGCGCGGGCCGTCGGCGTCGAGATCGACGAGGAATCCAACGTCGTGGCGCGGCGGAACTCCGCCGCCAATCAGGTCACCGGTCGCGTGGCGCTTCTCGACGGCGACGCCGCTGAACTGGCGCCGCTCCTGGGTCCCGCCGACCTTCTGCTCTCCAACATCCTCCGCACGGTCAACACGATCCTGCTGCCGGCCATCCACGCCGGACTCGGTGCCGGCGGACTGGCCATCTTCTCCGGCATGGAAGCGGTCGAAGCGCCGCTGTTCCGCCCTGCGCTCGGCGGCGCGGGCTTCACCATCGTGGACGAAACGACCGATGCGGGCTGGTGGGCGGTGGCGGCGCGCCGCGCGTGATCGTGCTGCTGCCGCGGGGCGCGTACGCGGCCGGCCACATCATCGAGCTCGACTCTGGTGAGGTGCACCACCTGCGGGTGCGCCGGGCGGGACCCGCGGAACCAGTGGACATCCGGAACGGGGAGGGGCTGATCGGTTCGGGTGAGCTGCTCACCAGCGGCAAGCGCGTCAGCGTGCGCGTTGACCAGGCGCGGCAGGTCCCGCCGCCGCCGTCGCTGCGGCTCGCCGTGGCGACCGGTGACCGGGAGCGGTTCGGCTGGCTGGCGGAGAAGGCCGCGGAACTCGCCGTCACATCCATCCAGCCGGTGGAGACCGCGCGCTCACGCGGCGTTGCCACGCGCACCGGCGCGGCACACCTGGAGAAACTGGCGCGCCGTGCGCTCGAGGCCACCAAGCAGAGCGGCGCGGCGTGGGCGCCGGCGATCGAGCCCGTCTGCGAGCTCGGGGAGCTCACCGTGGGCGCCGCTGAGTGCCGGTGGCTGGCCGATGTGGACGGCGTCTGGCCGTCGTCGCTGGCGCCGGAGCGGCCAGCCACCGTCCTCGTCGGGCCGGAAGGCGGGCTCACCGACCAGGAGCGGGCCGGTCTGCTCGAGGCCGGCTGGACTCCCGTGCGGCTGAGCGGATCGGTGCTCAGATTCGAGACCGCCGCAATCGTTGCGGCCGCTGCCATCGGTCTGGCCCGTGGACGAGGTGATCATGACTGACTGCATTTTCTGCCGGATTGCGGCGGGCGAAATCCCGGCCACCATCGTGAAGCGGACGGACGACGTGGTCGCGTTCCGCGATCTCGATCCCAAGTCGCCCACCCATGTGCTGGTGATCTCCACGCGGCATCTGGCTGCGGTGCGTGATGCCACGGGGGCCGAGGGCGAGCGGCTACTCGGCCGTGTGCTGGCGGTGGCTGCGGAGGTGGCCACCGAGCTGGGACTTGATCCCGGCGGCTACCGGTTGGTGGCCAACACCGGGCCTGACGCCGGCCAGAGCGTCGATCATCTCCACGTGCATCTGCTGGGCGGGCGCCGGATGACGTGGCCGCCGGGATGATGGCGGGCGCCTTCGGCCGCCATCGGCTTGCTGCGGGTGCGCGCCGCCGGTAATTTTCGATCTCGATTGAACACCGTTGTCACTGCCCGGCCCACGAGGGGAAATCCACCACATGCCTGACGCCAGTCTCGCCGAGTCGCTTCAGGCGGCGCTCAACGCCGCCCGGAAGGCGCAGGACAAGGATCGGCTGCTGGTGCTCGGCACCATCCTCGCCGGGATCAAGAACCGCCAGATCGAACTGCGCCGTCCGCTCACCGACGACGAGACCGTCGATGTGCTGCGGAAGGGGATCCGGACCCGGCGCGAGTCGGTGGAGCAGTACACCGCCGCCAACCGCGGCAATCTCGCGGCCATTGAATCGGCCCAGATCCTGGTGCTCGAGGAGTTTCTGCCGCCCGCCGCTGATCCGGCCGAGATCCGCGCGGCGGTCCGCGCGGCCATCGACGGCGGCGCGCGCGACATCGGGAAGGTGATGGGCCAGGTCCTGCCGCGGTTCAAGGGCAAGGCCGACGGCAAGGTGATCAACCAGATCGTGCGCGAGGAGCTGCAGGCGGGATGACGTCGCGCGCAGTTTCGTCCCCGCACGGGGTGCCGGCCGCCCAGACGGTCGGCACCCCGTTTGATTCGCGGATCCCCGCGCCCGCGCTGACCGATGAACACGCGGCAGAGGCGCTCGAGACGATCGAGTTTCCCGCGGTCCTCGATCGCGTCGCGGCCCACGCTGCGGGTCCCCTGGGCGCCGCCCGGGTTCGCGCGCGGCGTCCGGTGGCGGACCTCACCTGGATCCGCGACGAGCTGGCCATGGTGGGCGAGGTCGCCGCCGTCTTCCGCCGGGGCGACACGCTGCTGGCGGAGGCAGTGCCGGATGTGGACCGGGCGCTCGCACGGCTGCGGATCGAGGGCAGCGTCCTCGACGCCGTCGAGCTCGCGGCGATCCGCTCAGTGCTCGGCAGCGCCCGCCGCATCCAGGAGGACCTTCGTCGCTTGGCGGAGTCGGCTCCGCTGACGGCGGCGCTCGGGCCAGCGCCGCCACCGCGCGCCCTGGAACGGCGGCTGGAGCAATCGGTGGACGAGGACGGGAATCTGCTCGACGGCGCGAGCCCGCGACTGGCCGCCGCGCGTCGCGAAGTACAATCAGCGCGGCAGCGGCTGCTCCGGAAGCTCGATTCGATTCTGCGCGGCCTGGATGCATCCGCCACCGCGGGCGATGCGACCGTGACGATCCGCAACGGCCGCTACGTCATTCCGGTCCGCCGGGATTCGCGAACCCGTCCCGGCGGCATCATCCATGACGAATCGGGCAGCCAGGGTACGCTGTTCATCGAGCCGTCAGAGGCAGTGGACGCGGGCAACGCGCTGCGCGAGGCGGAGGTCGAGGAGGAGCGCGAGACGCTCCGCGTCCTCCGTGAGCTGAGCGAGTTGCTGCGGCCGGAGCTGCCCGCGCTCTGCGCGGCGTTCGAGCTGACGATCGTGGTGGACGATCTCGTCGCCCGGGCGCGGTATGCGGTGGCCGCGGGGGGCGACGTGCCGGACGTCGTCGCCGCGCCCGCGCCGCTGGTCATCTGCAACGGCCGCCATCCGCTGCTCCTCGACGGCGCATCGCCGGTGGTGCCGTTCGATCTGGCGCTCGATTCGGGCGAGCGGACGCTCCTGATCAGCGGCCCCAACACCGGCGGCAAGACCGTCCTGCTCAAGGCGGTCGCCATCGCGTGCGTCATGGCGCAGAGCGGCATCGTGCCGCCGGTGAGCGCGGGCACCTCGCTCGTAATGTTCCGCCGGTACTTTGCCGACATCGGCGACCGGCAGTCGATCGCCGCGAGTCTCTCCACCTTCAGCGCCCACGTCCGGATCCTCGGTCGCATTCTCGCCGGCGCCGACGATGCGACGCTCGTCCTGCTGGACGAGGTGGGGAGCGGCACCGATCCGGCGGAGGGTGCGGCGCTCGCGGCCGCCACGCTCGTCGCCCTGACGGCGCGCAGCACGGTCACGCTCGCCACTACGCACCTCGGCACGCTCAAGAATCTCGCGACGTCGGTGCCCGGGATCGTGAACGCGTCGCTGCAGTTCGACGCGGCCACGCTCACGCCCACCTACCGGTTTCTGAAGGGCGTGCCCGGCCGCTCCTATGGGCTCGCGATTGCGCGGCGTCTCGGTCTGCCGGCCGACGTGGTGGCCGACGCGGAAGGACGGGTGCCGGACGCCGAACGCAATCTCGACGCGCTGCTCGCCGCGGTGGAAGCGCGCCGCCGCGAGCTGGCCGAGCGCACCGGAGAGCTCGACGAGCGGGCGGCGGACGCGGACCTGCTCGCAGCGCGGCTCGGGGCACAGCAGGAGCTGCAGGAGGCGCGCGAGACCGAACTCCGCCGCGGGGAG